>NZ_JAXEBZ010000001.1:0-5825 GCF_034093755.1 Dysosmobacter sp.
GGTGAAAGTCAGCAAGACCTTTTTCTTAGGATATGGAGGATTTACCCGCAAGCCACCCGCTATACGGGAGTGAACAAAGTAAATCCGGTTTTGGTATCTGCTATCAATTTGCTATCAAATGCCCCGTTTACGCTTTAAGACCCCAGTGTTTTCAAGGCTTTGCGGGTTTTGTCAGTTATTCCCACTCGATGGTGGCGGAGGGCTTGGGGCTCAGGTCGTACAGCACGCGGCAGACGCCGGGAACCTCGGAGAGGATGCGGTCGGTGATCTTCTTCAGCACCGCCCAGTCGATCTCCGGCACGGTGGCGGTCATGGCGTCCACGGTGTTGACGGCGCGGATGATCACCGGCCAGTCATAGGCCCGCTTGCCGTCCCGCACGCCGGTGGAGCGGAAATCAGGCACCACGGTGAAGAACTGCCACACCTTGCCGGTGAGGCTGGCCTTGTCGAACTCCTCCCGCAGGATGGCGTCGGCCTCCCGCAGGGCGTGGAGCCGGTCCCGGGTGATGGCGCCCAGGCAGCGGACGCCCAGGCCGGGGCCGGGGAAGGGCTGGCGGTCCACCATGGAGGCGGGCAGACCCAGGGCGCGGCCCACCACCCGGACCTCGTCCTTGAACAGCAGGCGGACGGGCTCCACCAGCTCAAACTGCAGGTCCTCCGGCAGGCCGCCCACGTTGTGGTGGGCCTTCACGCCGTCGCTCTCCAGAATGTCGGGATAGATGGTGCCCTGGGCCAGGAAGGAGATGCCCTCCAGCTTCCGGGCCTCCTCCTCAAACACCTTGATGAACTCGCCGCCGATGATCTTGCGCTTGCGCTCCGGCTCGTCCACGCCGGCCAGCAGGTCCAGGAAGCGGTCCGTGGCGTCCACGTAGATCAGGTTGGCGTCCATCTGGTTGCGGAACACCTCGATGACCTGCTCGCTCTCTCCCTTGCGCATGAGGCCGTGGTTCACGTGGACGCAGACCAGCTGCTTGCCGATTGCTTTGATCAGCAGCGCGGCCACCACAGAGGAGTCCACACCGCCGGACAGGGCCAGAAGCACTTTCCTGTCACCTACCTGCTGGCGGACGGCGGCCACCTGCTGGGCGATGAACTCCTCCGCCTGGGCGGGGGTCTGAATGCGGGCCATGGATTCAGGACGCTGATTGTTCATATTCGTATTCCTCCCGAAAAACTCGTTTCAAAGATTTGCGATACGCTCTGTATTTATGCTCTGGGCCTATTATATCCGGAAATGACCGCTCCTGCAAGAAAAAATTCATGGGTTTGTGCGGGGCGGAAAGACAAAACCCCCTCCGGATCTGGCCGGAGGGGGTGGGGATTTCAGATTCAGTCGTCGTCCCGGAACACAATGTTGCCGGGCTGGGCGCTTTCGATGATGGCCAGGGACTTCAGATTCACGCCGGCGGCCCGGAGACGGTCGCCGCCGCCCTGGAAGCCCTTCTCCACGGCGCAGCCGATGCCCACCAAGGTGGCGCCGGCGGCGTCCACGATGTCGCACAGGCCACGCATGGCCTCGCCGTTGGCCATGAAGTCATCCACGATCAGCACCCGGTCATCGGCGGACAGCCACTCCTTGGACACCAGCAGGGTGACCTTCTTCTTATAGGTATAGGAGAAGATGTCGCTCTGATACAGGCCGCCCTCGATGTTGTCGCTCTTGGCCTTCTTGGCGAAGATCATGGGCTTGCCGAAGTGCAGGGCGACGATGGAGGCCAGGGCGATGCCGGAGGCCTCGGCGGTGAGAATCATGGTGACGTCGTCCATGTTGAAGTGCTTGCCGAATTCCACGGCGATGTGGTCCAGCAGCTGGGTGTCGATGCGGTGGTTCAGGAACCCGTCCACCTTGATGATGTTGCCGGGCAGGACCTTGCCCTCTTTGATGATGCGCTCCTTTAACTCCTGCATGGAAGCATATCCCCCTCATACTCTGTGTCTGTGGTCATTTCCGCGGCGCTCCGCGGGTGATTCCTATTATCTCGTATCCGCTGCGCTTTTGCAACTGTTTTTCCCCACAAAAAACAAATTCCCTGCCGGAAAAACAGAGAAAATTTTGCACAGGAGGGACAAATCAAACAAAAAGTGACCGCGCCGCAGGGAAAGCGGCGCGGTCAGGGGATGTTTGCTCAGCCCTCCAGGGCGTCGGCGGCGCCTTTCAGCCAGTCGCCCTCGAAGTCCTCAATGCGGCCGGCGTCGGTGAGGGCGGCCAGCCGGGGATCGATGGGCATCTGGGCCAGCAGCTTCAGGCCGTGGCGCTCGGCGGCCTCCCGGGTCTTGCCCTCGCCGAAGAGGTACACCTTTTTGCTGCAGTCGGGGCAGGTGATATAGCTCATGTTCTCCACCAAACCCACGATGGGCACGTTCATCATCTCCGCCATCTTCACGGCCTTCTCCACCACCATGGACACCAGCTCCTGGGGGGAAGCCACAATGAGGATGCCGTCCAGGGGAATGGACTGGAACACGCTGAGGGACACGTCGCCGGTTCCCGGAGGCATGTCCACAAACAGGTAGTCGCAGTTCCACAGCACGTCGGTCCAGAACTGCTGCACCACGCCGGAGATGACCGGGCCCCGCCAGATCACCGGGTCCGTCTCGTTCTCCAGCAGCAGGTTGGTGGACATGACCTCAATGCCGGTGGAGGACTTGCAGGGCAGCAGGCAGTCCTCGGTGCCGGTGGCGCTTTCGTGGATGCCGAAGGCCTTGGGAATGGAGGGGCCGGTGACGTCGGCGTCCAGAATGCCCACCTGATAGCCCCGGCGGCGCATGGTGACCGCCAGCTGGCTGGTGACCATGGACTTGCCCACGCCGCCCTTGCCGGACACAACGCCGTAGACCTTGCCGATGTGGCTGTCGGGGTTGGGCTGCTGCAGCAGGGACTGGGGCTCCTGGCGGCTGCCGCAGCTCTCACCGCAGGTAGAACAATTATGGGTGCATTCGCTCATGATAGAACTCCTTTTTTCGCTTTTCAGCGTTATTTCTGACAGATGCCGTCCTGGCACAGTGGTATTCTATACCTCTCCGCTGCCGCCGTCAATACGGAATCGCGTGGCCTGCGCCGCGGATCAGAGGGAGAGATACATTATATTAATGTAAGGACAAAAACGCGAAAGAGACGTTACTCCAACCGGGCGATGCGCACCGCCGGGTCATCCCGGAAATGGGCGGCCTCCCGGCTGTGGCAGGTGAACAGCAGAATCTGGCGGTGCTCCGCCTCCCGGCGCAGCCAGTCCAGAGCGGCGGCGCAGCGGGCGTCATCGAAGTTGGCCAGGGCGTCATCCAGCACCAGGGGGATGTTCTTTTCCTCCGGCAGCACCAGCTGGCACACCGCCAGGCGCACCGCCAGGTACAGCTGGTCCAGCGCACCGGCGGACAGCAGCCGGGCGTCCCGGTACAGCGTGTCCCCGGCAGGCTCGGCGGAGAGGCGGAAAGCCCGGTCCAGAGCCACGCCGGTATAGCGGCCGCCGGTGAGCTGGCGGAAGATTTCGGCAGCCCGGCGGCCCAGCGCCGGGGAGAACCGGTTCTGCAGGTCGGCGTTGGCGGCGGTCAGCACCTCCAGCGCCAGGGCCAGGGCGTCGTATTCGCCGGACAACTGCCGGATGCGGCACTCCAGCTGCTCCGCCCGGGCGGCCAGCACGTCCGGGTCGCCGGCAGCGGCAATCTGGCCGGACAGGTGGTCCGTCTGTCGGCGCAGGTCGGTGAGCTGCCGCTGCAGCTCCTCCCGGCGGGCGGTGAGGGTCTCCTCGCTTTCCCGGGGCGGCTGGACGGAGGAGGGCAGGGGAGCGGCAGGAATCCGGCGGCCGGTCAGCTCCAGCCGCAGCCGGGCTTCCCGGACGGCGGTCTCCGCCTCCGTCAGCTCCCGGCGCTGCCGGGCGGCGTTCCGCAGCAGCTGGTCGGCGGCGGGGATGGTGAAAGCCGTGGGGGCGAAGCGGCGGACCTCCAGCAATATGGCCTGCTCGTTGGCGGACAGGGTGGCGTAGAGGCTGTCCGCGGCGGCGGAGCGGCGGTCGGCCTCTGCTCGGGCCTCCTCACGGGCCTGGTACAGCCGGGCGTATGTCTCCGCCATGGCGGCGATGGCTGCCGGGTCGGCGGCGCCGAACCGCTTGCGCCGGGCGGCGTCCCACTGGACCTGAGCCGTGTGGCGACGGTACAGCCGGGAGACGTACCATCCGGCGGCGGTCATCACCGCCAGCACTGTCCAGGGCAGCAGGCGGAACAGCGGACTGTCCAGTCCGGAGCACCGGGACATGGCCCAGAAGGTCCCTGCCGCCCCCAACGCAAGGAACAGGAAAAAGATGGACAGCTCCCGCAGAGAGACGCCGCCGGAGACCCTGCCGGGGGCGGACGACTGGGCCTCCCGGCAGGCCTGCTCCGGAGTCTGCCCTGTAAAGGGACTTTCGCTGACGGCGGCCTCCGCCTGCAAAAGGGCCTTCAGGGCCTCGTCCCGGTCCTCCCGGGCCTTCTCCACGCTCTTCCGCACTGTCTCCAAGTTGACGATGGCCCCCCGCAGCCGGGAAATGGCCTCGTTTTCGGGGACGTGTTCTGTTTCCAGACGGCTCCGCAGGGCGTCGGCCGCTGCCTGGGCCTGCTGCAGCTGGCGGGTCAGCTCCTCTTGCTGCCGCAAGGCCTCGGCGGCGTGACGGCGCTGCCAGCGGGTCAGCTGCTCCTCCGTTTCCGCCAACCGGGCGGACAGCGCCTCCGTCTGCTGCCGCAGCTCCAGCAGCGTCTGCCGCTGCCGGGCCATGATGTCCAGCTTTTCCCGCAGGGCAGCCAGGTCGGCCTCCGCGCCAGGCAGCTCTCCCCGCTGATTGAAGCGGCGCCGGTGGAGCTGCAGCTTCAGGGCGGCGGAGGCCTCGGAGCAGGAGACCCCCTCCTCGCCGGAGGTAATCAGGGCGGCAATGCGCCGCTCCAGCTCCGGATCGGCGGTGACGGGCAGGCCGGCCTGACGGATGAAGGCGCTGCGCTCAAAGACCTCCCGGGGCACGCCCAGCAGCGTCTCGCCGCAGTTGGCGCCGGTGAGGGCCGGCACCGGCTCACCGGTGCCGGTGTACAGGGCCCGGAACGCCCCCATGGGCGCCCCGTCCCGCACCGTGGCCCGCATCAGCGTCAGCTCCCGGCCTCCGCTGTCCGTGCAGTCCAGCCGGCCCTGCATGGGACTGCCGTCCCAGGGGGCGTAGCGGTTCTTTTCGGCGATGGCCGCTGCCCGGTCCCGCTCCCGGCTGCTGATGCCGTAAAGCATGGCGGTGAGAAAGGCGCACCAGGTGGACTTGCCGCTCTCGTTGGGGGCCTGCAGAATGTTCAGGCCGTCCTGCAGCTCCAGAGTCTGCTGTTTCAGCCGGCCGAAATTGGCCGCCAGACGATGAAATTTCAGAATGATCCCTCCCGGTATGGACATACTATAATAAAGTCAGTATAGCATAAAACGGCGGGAAAACCACCGGAAACGAAAAAACAAAAAACTTGAAAAAAGGTGTTGACAAACGGGGGATGGTCTGGTATTCTAAGCAAGCTGTCTGACAGAACGCGAGAGCGGCGGCCGGACGGCACCGCGAAGTTTGAAAAGAATCGAAAAAAGTTCTTGACAAACCAATCCGGTTGTGATAGACTCAAAAAGTTGCTGAACGGCGGCGAATCGGTCGAAAGTCCGGTGAAGAACCTGAAAAAAGTTCTTGACAAGGACGGATCGATGTGCTAAAATCAGTAACGTTCCGCCGAGAACGGCGTGTACCTTGTAAATTAAACAACGTAACGAAATGAAAGCACCAGACGGAGATGGTTCTTAGGAACCATAACCAAAGTTGCGGAATCCGGGTTCAGTCAATTAC
>NZ_JAXEBZ010000002.1:0-27424 GCF_034093755.1 Dysosmobacter sp.
GTTACGCCGGCATAGAGCCGGATGCCAGCTGCCGCCAGCGCCTGCTGTGCGCCGCCGCCGATGCCGCCGCAGATCAGCGCATCCACATGCAGCGCGCTGAGCATCCCCGCGAGTGCGCCGTGTCCGCTGCCCGCTGTATCCACCACCTCGGAGGATACGATTTGTCCGTCTTCCACGTCGTAGAGCCCAAACTGCTCCGTGTGGCCAAAGTGCTGAAAGATCTCTCCATTTTCGTAGGTGACCGCAATTCTCATGATGGTTTCTCCTTTTGGTTTTGCATACTGTTGGTTGAATTTTTGTTTATAGCAATTGCTCCATCCGCAGGCCCGGTCGCCCCCGTTGCAGAGCTGATAGTCTCCGCCTTCGATCCGCAGGGGCAGGCCGTCCACCAGCACATCCGCCAGCTTTTTTCTGGCGCTGGCGTAAATCTGCTGCACGGTGGTGCGGGCAACCTGCATGAAATCACTGCACTGCTCCTGGGAGAGTCCCTCTTTATCGATGAGACGGATCGTCTCGTACTCATCCACCGTCAGGATAACTGCCTGTTCTCTGTTTTTGTGGTCTTCCGGCAAAAACGCCAGTGTCTGGGGGTAATCACACACGCGCCTGCATTTCTTTGGCCTTGGCACGGGGTATGCCTCCTTTCTGCACGCTGCTCTATAAAGACAGTATAGGCTCATTTACGGCATATGTCAATTATTATAATTGACATATGCCGTAAATGCCTTTATACTGAGTATCACTGAAAGAGAGGGGGCGCACGATGGAGTTTCAAGATTATTTTCCTGTTTGGGAGAAATTGACTTCCGTACAGCAGCAGCAACTCAAAGGCAGCGCGGTCAGCCGCACTGTAAAGACGGGAACCGTTCTTCATAACGGAAACCTGGATTGTACGGGTCTGCTTCTGATCCAGCATGGTCAGCTTCGCTCCTATATCCTCTCTGACGAGGGACGGGAGATCACACTCTACCGTCTGTTTGACCGGGATATTTGCCTGTTCTCCGCCTCCTGCATGATGAGGTCCATTCAATTTGAAATGATGATCGAGGCGGAGAAGGACACGGAACTGTGGATCGTCCCCACAGAGGTTTATCAAAACATCATGCAGGAATCCGCCCCGCTATCCAACTTTACCAATGAGATCATGGCCTCCCGCTTTTCCGAGGTCATGTGGCTCATGGAGCAGATCATGTGGAAGAGCTTTGACAAACGACTGGCTGCGTTTTTACTGGAAGAAAGCGCACTGGAGGGGGACAGCGTGCTGAAACTCACCCATGAGACCATTGCCAACCATCTGGGAACCGCCCGTGAGGTAGTCACCCGGATGCTGCGGTATTTCCAGAGCGAGGGCATGGTGAAGCTGGCCCGGGGAACCGTGGAGATCACGGATGCGGCGGCATTGGAGGAACTGCAAAATGCGTAAGCCGCTGCCGATCCTCTCTCAACTCTTTTTCAATTTTATGAAAGTAGGGCTGTTCACCTTTGGCGGCGGATACGCCATGATCTCCGTGATCACCGATACCTGCGTGGAGAAAAAGCAGTGGCTGACGCAGGATGAGATGATGGACCTCACCGTGGTGGCCGAATCCACCCCCGGCCCGATTGCCATCAACTGCGCTACTTACGTGGGCTATAAAATGGCAGGCATGACGGGCGCCGTGCTGGCGACCCTGGGTATCGTGCTGCCTTCTTTTGTGATTCTCTATATCATCTCCATGTTTCTGGAGCACTTTCTGGAATATAAAATGATTGCCGCAGCGTGCAGGGGCATCAAAGTCGGCGTAAGCCTGCTGATTTTAGATGCCGGATTGACGATGCTGAAGAAGATGAAGAAAAAGCTGCAGCCCCGTATCATCGCAGGATGTGCCTTTGTCATCATGCTGCAGAGCAACCTCTTCTCCCTGCGGATCTCCTCTGTCGTTCTGATGCTGGCAGCAGGGATCATCAGTCTTTCCGTTTTTGCCGCAAAGGGCGCACCGGCGCAGAGAGGCGGTGAGGGGCAATGATCTATCTGGAGCTGCTTCTGGGCTTTTTGAAGGTGGGCTGCTTTACCTTTGGCGGCGCATATAGCGCTATCCCCCTCATCCGGGATGTGGTGCTGTCTTACGGCTGGCTCAGCGACGAGGAGTTGAGCTATATGATCGCTGTCAGCGAGAGCACCCCTGGCCCCATTATGGTAAATCTGGCCACTTATGTGGGCAGTAGTCAGGCTGGCTTTTGGGGAGCGGTCCTCGCCACCCTGGCAGTGGTACTGCCGTCCTTCTTTGTGATCCTGCTGGTCATGAACCTGCTCAGGGGCATCCTGAAAAGCAAGTATGCACAGGCTGTTCTGCAGGGATTGAAGCCCTGCATGGTCGGCATTATCCTGGCCACCGGCGTCTATATGACGCTGCACAACTGCTTTCCTCTGGCGCAAGGTGCCAAAGTGGACTTCCGGGCACTGTTGATCGTGGTGTTATTGGTTGCCTGCATGTCGATGTACCGTATTCTCAAAAAGGAAAAGCTATCGCCCATCCTGCTGATCATCGCCTCGGCTGCGCTTGGAATTCTCATTTACTAAAGAATGACCCCTTCTCACTTCCTGTGGAATATGAGAAGGGGTTATTGTTATTTGTCCATACCGCAGGCGGTGGCCGATTCGATCAGGCAGCGGTCGTTCATTACCGCGTCGTAGAACCGGAAGCCGCCGGAGAAGTTGTAGCACTCGAAGTCGTTTCCGGCCAGAATGCGGCAGGCGATATAGCTGCGCAGGCCGCTCTGGCAGATGACATAGACGGGCTTGCCCTTGTCCAGCTCATCCAGCCGCTCCCGCAGCTCGTCCACCGGAATGTTGGTGAAGCCGTCGATGTGTCCACCGGCAAATTCTCCTACGGTGCGGGTATCCAGCAGCGTCACGCTGCCATCCCGGGGGAGGTTGTCCGCATCTGCCAGATGCCACTGCTTCAGGACGCCGTTTGCAATGTTTTCGATCATAAAGCCCGCCATATTCACCGGGTCCTTGGCGGAGGAATAGGGCGGAGCATAGGCCAGGTCCAGGTCTTTCAGCTCGGTGGCTTTCAGTCCCGCCCGGATGGCGGTAGCCAGCACGTCAATGCGCTTGTCCACGCCCTCATAGCCCACGATCTGGGCACCCAGCAGGCGGTAGGTCTCCTTTTCAAAGACCACCTTCATGGTCATGACCTTGCCGCCGGGATAATAGCCCGCGTGGCTCATGGGAGACAGGATAACGGTATCTACATCCAGTCCGGCTTTTCTGGCGTTGGTCTCATTGACACCGGTGGAAGCCGCTGTCATATCAAAGACCTTGATGACGCTGCTGCCCTGGCTGCCCGTATAACGGCTGTCGCCGCCGCAGATGTTGTCCGCCGCGATGCGGCCCTGCTTGTTGGCGGGGCCAGCCAGAGAGAGCAGAACATCCTGCCCGGTGACAAAGTGCCTCACCTGAACCGCGTCGCCTACGGCATAGATGTCGGGAACGGAGGTCTCCATCCGGTCATTGACCACGATACTGCCCTTGACGCCCAGCTCCAGTCCGGCTTCTTGAGCGAGGTGGGTGTCCGGGGAAACGCCGATGGCCAGCACTACCATGTCGGCATGGAGGGGCACTTCGTCTTTCAGAAGCACATCCACGCCGCCGTTCTTCTCCTCGAAGCCCTCCACCGTGTGGCCCAGGGCCAGCTTCACGCCGTGCCTGCGCATTTCACTGTGGATAAAGGACGCCATGTCCGGGTCAAAGGGGTTCATCAGCTGCTTGGGCCGCTGGACGATGGTGACCTCCATCCCCAGCTCCCGCAGATTCTCCGCCAGCTCCAGGCTGATGAAGCCGCCGCCCGCCAACACGGCGGACTTGGGGTGGTTCCGGTCAATGTATTCCTTGATGCGGAAAGTGTCCTCCACGGTGCGCAGGGTAAACAGCTTACTGAGGCCCACACCGGGGAGCCGGGGCTGGGTGGGCTTGGCGCCGGGAGAGAGGATCAGCTTGTCGTAGCTTTCCTCGAATGCCTCTCCGGTCTCCAGATTTGTCACGGAGACCGTCTTTTTGTCGGGGTGGATGGCAGTGACCTCGTGGCGCACACGCATGGCGACCCGGAAGCGGGAGAAGAAGCTCTCCGGCGTCTGGAGGGTCAGCTCCTCGGGGTCCTCAATGACTCCACCGATGTAATAGGGCAGGCCGCAGTTGGCGTAGGAGATGAACCCGGACCGCTCAAACACCACGATCTCCGCCTGCTCGTCCAATCTGCGGATGCGGGCCGCGGCGGTAGCGCCGCCTGCCACGCCGCCTACGATGACAACTTTCATATTATCGTTCCACCTTTCCTGCATAAGCGGCGATGCCGCCGATATTTTTGACGTTGGTATATCCCATGCGCCGGAGCGCACTGACTGCCTGGCTGCTTCTGGCTCCGCTGTGACAGTAGACAAACACGGGCGTATCTTGATTATTGACCAAGCCGGTCACCTTGTCAAGGGACTGGAGCGGCACATTCTTGCTGCCGGGGATATGGCCCTCCCGGTATTCCTCCGGTGTTCGGACATCCAGCAGGACAGCGCCGGGAGTGGCCTGATAATCTTTTACACCCTGGTTCATGTCGGGGCCTTTCAAAAAATCGAAAAATCCCATGCCTGCGCCCTCCTTACAGCATGGCCAGAATTTGTGCTTTGGGTCTTGCGCCCACCGTTTTGTTGACGACCTTGCCGCCCTTCATCACCACCAGGGTGGGGATGCTCATAACGCCGAACTGGCCAGCCAGCTCCGGCTCCTCGTCCACATTGACCTTGCCAACTTTGATGTCGCCGCGCTCGGCTGCGATCTCATCCACAATGGGGCTGACCATCCGGCAGGGACCGCACCAAGGTGCCCAGAAGTCCAGCAGGACGGGTTTCTCAGAATTCAGAACTTCATTCTGGAAGTTATTCTTATTGATATTGGTAACAGACATATACAAGTCCTCCTGTGATCTTTTGTTTGATGTCTCCATAATAACCGGAATTTTCTAAAAGTTCCGTGATATTGTCACGCTTCTCCGCTGACGGTCTCTCCCGTCCAGTCATGGATGCCGCCGAACTCCACGATATTTGTGTAGCCCAGCTTGACCAGCTTTTCCGCAGCCTGCTTGCTGCGGTTACCGCTGCGGCAGTATACCAGGATCAGCTGCTCTTTGTCCGGCAGCTCCGGGATGTCCTGGTCACCGATGGTCTCGTTGGGAATATTGATGGCACCGGGGATATGCTTCTCGCTGTATTCCTGAGCAGTCCGCACATCCAGAATGAGATAGCTGCTTTCCTTCTCCATCAAAGTGGCTGCTTCTTCTGCGTTGATCTGGCGGTAGGTGCTTTCCTCCGACTGCGCTCCGCACCCGGCCAAAAGCAGCAGGGCCATCAAAAAGGGTATGATTTTCTTCATGGTCATTCCTCCGTGTTTTGAAAACAAGGCGGCTGTGTCAGCCGCCTTGTTCGTTTTTTAGGCTCTTGCCATACCATCCACACTCAATACCACGCCTGTAATATAGGATGCTTCATCAGAGGCCAGGAACACAAATGCATTTGCAATGTCCTCTGGCTGGCCCAGACGGCGCAGGGGAATCTGCTTGATCATCGGCTCGATGACTTCCTTGGGAACAGCCTTCATCATGTCGGTCTCCGTGATGCCGGGAGCCACCGCGTTGACCCGGATGCCCTTGGGACCAAGCTCACGAGCCAGGGATACTGTCAAGCCGTTGACTGCGAACTTGGACGCGGGATAGGCGAAGCCACTGGGTTGGCCGGAAATACTGACCATAGAAGACGTGGAGAGAATAACGCCCTTGCCCCGGGCCACCATGCACTCACTGGCTGCCCGTGTGGCGTTAAATACGCCTTTCACATTCAGATTCATGACCTTATCAAAGGTCTCCTCAGTATATTCGGTAAAAGGGGTGCTTTCAGACACGCCGGCATTGTTCACCAGAATATCCACGCAGCCATACTTTTCAGTGGCTTCACGGAACGCATTTCGGACAGATTCCAAGCTGGACAGATTGGGGCTGATCCCCGCGACGGTTGCCTCCGGATATTTTTCCTGTAGCTTCGCAACAGCCTTATCAGCGGATGCCTGAGAACTTGCGGCCAGAATGACGGTAGCGCCTTCTTTCAGAAATTTGTCCGCAGTAGCAAAACCGATGCCCCGGCTGCCGCCGGTGATAATCGCAACCTTATCTTTCAGTCTCATATTTAGACCGCCTTTCTTTTTGTTTATGGCCGTATCATAACAGATGCTGTGTGGTCGTTCCGTGATAATATCACATTTTATCGATTATCCCTTGCAGGCAGAAGATTTCATACAAGCACCATGGTCAAACTGGAATGAGCATCTAAATAAAGGTTTCCTCAGAAACTTTCTCCCCCGTTTCATGGAGTTCCAGAGCCTTTTTGCTTCTATTTGGCCTTATGAGTTACAATAGACACACAAAAAAACGCCCACTTCGCCGATTGCGAAGCGGGCAAAATTGTTCTAAAAGCTCTGCAATAACATCAGAATCACGCCGTACACCACGCTTGCCGCCGTGCCGTACACGATCACGGGCCCGGCCACGGTGAACATTTTGGCGGCCATGCCGGACACCAGGCCCTCGCTTTTGTAGTCAATGGCCGGGGACACCACCGCGTTGGCAAACCCGGTAATGGGCACCAGCGTTCCGGCGCCGCCGAACCGGGCGATCTTACTGTACAGGTTCAGCCCCGTCAGCAGCGCCGACAGCAGCACCAGCGTGCAGGCAGTGGCGGTGCCGGCGTCGGTCTTTCCCAGTCCGGCGGCGGCCCAGCCGTTCTGAATCAACTGCCCCAGGGCGCAGATGGCCCCGCCCACCAGGAAGGCCAGCGCCGCGTCCTTGCCCAGCGGCGACTTCGGGGCAACCCGCCTGACATAGTCCTGATATTCCTTGGGAGACATTTCCATACAGCATCCTCGCTTCTCCTGCCGCGGCAGGCGTTTTCCCTATGGTGTCCCGCTTCCGGAAGAATATGCGCCTTGCCAGCGGCGGAAAACCGCGCTATGATGGAGCAAACCGGGAAAGGAGACGGCCATGGCAGCGAAAAAATCCCTGGGCATTTACGTCCACATCCCCTTCTGCAAATCCAAATGCGCCTACTGCGACTTCTACTCCCTCCCCCGCGGCGAAGAACAGATGGACAGCTACTGCCGCTGTCTGGCGGAGCATCTGCGGGCCGCGGCCCCCCGGGCGGCGGAGTACCGGGTGGACACGGTGTATTTTGGCGGCGGCACCCCCTCCCTGCTGGGGCCGGACCGGCTGGCGGGACTGCTGGAGGCCCTCCTTTCCGCCTATGACGTGGACGGCGGCGCGGAGATCACCCTGGAGGCCAATCCCGACTCCGCCGGGGACCCGGCGGCCCTTGCGGCGCTGCGCGGGGCAGGCTTCAACCGCGTCTCTCTGGGGATGCAGTCCGCCGACGACGGCGAGCTGCGCCGCATCGGCCGGATTCACACCATGGATCAGGTCCGCCGGGCGGCGGACGCCGTCCGGACGGCAGGCTTTGCCAACCTGTCCCTGGACCTGATCTACGGCCTGCCCCGCCAGACCATGGACCGCTGGCAGTCCAATCTGGAAGCCGCCGCCGGCCTTTCCCCGGAGCACCTGTCCTGCTACGGGCTGAAGGTGGAGGAGGGGACGCCCCTGTTCCGCTGCCGGGATGAGGCGGGGCTGCCGGGAGACGAGGAACAGGCGGACATGTACCTGTACACCGTGGAGCGGCTTGGTCAGCTGGGCTATGCGCAGTACGAAATCTCCAACTTTGCCCGCCCCGGCTTCTCCTCCCGCCACAACCGGCGATACTGGGCGCTGGGGGAGTACCTGGGCTTCGGCCCCGGCGCCCACTCCGACTTCGGCGGCGTCCGGTACGGCTATGCCCGGGACCTGGAGGCCTGGCTCTCCCCCGCCGGAGAGCCGCCCCTGTCGGAGCGGCAGGCGCTGTCCCCCGCCGACCGGGCCGGGGAGTACCTGATGCTGGGCCTGCGGACGGCGGAGGGCATCTCCCCCCGGACGCTGCGGGACCGGTACGGCGGGGACTTCGCCCCCCTGGTGCCCTTCCTGGAGCAGTGCCGCCGGGCGGGCTACGCCCTCTCCCGCCCCGACGGCAGCTGGCGCCTCACGCCCCGGGGCTTTCTTCTCTCCAACCAGATCATTGTGGAGCTGCTGGATCGCTTAAGCTGATAAAAACCCAGGGTGCAGGCAATTGCCTGCGCCCTGGGTTTCTTTACTGGATGGCGATGGCTGTGGTCTGGGGCAGCTGTCTGGGGGCCTGCTTGGGCAGGGAGATCCGCAGGATGCCGTCCTCAAACCGGGCGGACACATCCATAGGCTCCACCGTGTCGCCCACGTAGAAGCTGCGGCTGCACGCGCCGGCGAACCGCTCCTGGCGGATGTAGCGGCCCTGCTGGTCCTGCTGGCTCTTGTCCACGCCCTTGGCGGCGCTGATGGACAGGTAGCCGTTCTTCAGGTCCACATGGACCTCATCCTTCTTGAAGCCCGGCAGGTCTACGTCCAGCTCATAGCTGTCGGCGGTCTCCCGCACGTCGGTCTTCATCAGGTTCTTGCCCCGCTTGCCGTAGAGTTCGTTCCGGGTGTTCATCACCGGGAACATTCCGAAGCTGTCATTGAAAAAGTCATCAAACAAATTCTCACCGAAAATACTGGGCATCATACGTCATTCCTCCATTCATCATTCCATGCAGAATGCCCTGCGGGGAACCGCTTCCGGTTCCCTTTCCTTTTGAACAACTTCGTTATAACCCCTATTTTTAGCACTGTCAAGGTGAGAGTGCTAACGTTTACATAAAAACAATAATTTGTTCACAGAATATGCGATTTCTCCCGGCAGGCCCCTGTTTGACCGGTTTTTCGCCCCGAAAAATTTCCGCGTCCTCCGGCGGCAAAGGGGCCGGCTGCAAAAGCAGCCGGCCCCTTTCGTTTTTCACAGCCCACTTTCCGAACACTCAAAGCTGCCGCAGGGGTCCGTCCACGCCAGCACCGTCCGCTGCCCCTCCAGCAGCCGGCAGCGGACCTCCGACTGCACCCGCTCCCGGACGGTGCGGCTCATGGCTCCCTGCCGCGGCGCCCGCAGGGGATGGCCCTCCCCCGCCGGAAACTCCAATTGCAGGCAGTACGCTCCCTGCCGCACCTCCGCCCCGGCGGCGGACCAGGCCGTCACCCGGCCGCCCCGATACGTGGCCAGCCGGTACTCCCGGCTGCCATGGCGCACCACGCAGAGGCACCCCGGAAAACGCAGCGGCCCCACAGGCACCTCCGCCGCCGCCAGCATCAGGCTGCCCTCCTCCGCCGGGCAGCTGCACTGCACCCACAGATACCGCCGGGGAAAGGACCGGCCCCGGTCCGTCTCCAGATAGCCGGTGCCGCCGGTGAAGTCCAGCACCTCCCCGTTGAGGGTCAGGCTTCCCGCCAGGGGGTGGGCCATGCTGAGCACGCCGTGGACGCACTCCATCCCCGGCAGGAAGCGGAAGGGGCCCATGACATCCCGTCGCGGCGGCGTGAAGGGCCCGAACCGCAGCTCCCCGGAGAGGGAAAGGCCCTCCGTCTCCGCCCGCAGCCGCAGTCCCTGCCGCCGGAACCGGTTCTCTCCCAGCTTTACCCAGAACACCGCGGGAAGGGCATCAAAGGCCGGCGCCGGATAGTCCACCCACCAGCTGCCGCCGCCGGAAATCACCTGCAGGGAGGCGCCGGGCCGCCCGCCGCTGTCCACGTGGTACGCCGGAATCAGGGCCACGGCCTGTCCCGCCGCCGTCCGGCACTTGCAGTACCAGTCCTCGAAATACGGCCCCCGCGGAATCTCCCCGTGAAAATACCGCATCTGTCTCACCTCACCGGAAGCATTCCCCGTTCCGGCCGGTCTTAACCCTCCGGAGCGTCCTGCTCCGGCCCCTTTCCCTTGTAAACCCGGATGGTCATGTCGATAAACGCCCGGGCGATGGGCAGCAGATAGCTGTTTTTCTTGTAGCCCACGCACAGCGGATGCACCATGTCGTCGGTGTCCATGTCAAAAAACAGCAGTTCCCCGGCGTTGGGGGCGCAGCGGACGCCGGTTTCGTTGAGGAAGCAGAAGCCGTAGTTCCGGGCCACCAGGTTCAGCGCCGTGGCGGCGCTGGTGGTGTAGACGCAGTTTTTCAGCACCACCCCCTGCTTGTCCAGATAGTTGTCCACCCGCCGGGCCAGCGTCAGCTCCGGCCGCAGCAGAATCATCCGCTCCTCCTCCAGCAGCCGCAGGTCCAGGGGCTTTCCCGCCTCCCGCAGCCGCAGCAGCTCCAGGGCGGCGGGGCTGCGGCGGTTCCCCACCAGCAGAATCCGCTCATAGAGAATGGTCTCAATGGTCACGTAGCCCGGCACGTCCAGCGTGGTGTTCATAATAATGAGGTCCACCTTGTCATCCGCCAGCAGCCGGTACATCTCGCTGGTGGGCATCTCGAAAAATTCCAGCCGCACGTCCGGATACCTGTCGGAAAAGGCGGGCAGCACCTCCGGCAGCAGCGTGCTGGCCCGCCAGCTGCTGAAGCCGATCCGCAGCGTCTGTGTCCGGGCGGCGCCCACGGCGTCAAAGTCCTGCAGCAGCTTCTGATAGAGCTGGCGGCTGCTCTCCAGATACCGGGCATAGATCTCCCCGGCGGGGGTCAGCGTCAGCGGGGTGGTCTCCCGGTTGAAAAACCGGGTGTGAAAGCTCTCCTCCAGCCGGATAATATGCTGGCTCAGGTAGGGCTGGGACACATACAGCTTTTCCGCCGCCTTGGAGATGCTCCGCTCCCGGGCCACGGTGAGAAAATACTCCGGATTCTTGTTGACCTGCATGAAAGCCCCCTCCTCTCTTCGGCATCATTATAGCCGCCGGGGAAAACGCTGTAAAGCGCATCATAACAAAAATACAATAGCGGGATGCCGCTTCCGGTCTTTGACGGTGCCGGAAAAGCGTGTTATTCTCAGGTCAGAACTGAAATTTCCCCGGTAAGGAGGCCTGAATATGAAAAATTTCCGTCCCGAGGTGCTGGAGGAGTATTGCAAAAACGTTCTGACTGCTTCCGGCGTGGACGAGGGCTGCGCCCGGACGGTGGCCCGGTCCCTGCTGGACGCGGAGCTGACCGGCGTCAGCACCCACGGCGTCAGCCGCATGGGCATCTACCTGCAGCGGCTGAACGCCGGGCTGGTATCCCGGGAGAACCGCATATGTATTGTGCGGGAGAGCCCCTCCGCCGTGGTGATCGACGCCGGCAACACCCTGGGCGCTCCCAGCGCCCGGTTCGCCATGGAAACCTGCATCCGCAAGGCCGCCGAAACCGGCTGCTGCTTTGCCACGGTGCGCAATTCCAACCACTTCGGCACCGCCGCGTTCTACACGAGGATGGCGGCGGAGCGGGGGATGGTGGGCTTCGCCTGCACCAACCTCACCGGGAAGATCGCCCCCTACGGCAGCGCGGAGCCCTTCATGGGCACCGACCCCATCTCCGTGGCCGCCCCCTCCGAGACCATTCCCCTGGTGCTGGACATGACCCCCAGCGTGGTGGCCCTGGGGAAGCTGATTCTGGCCCAGAAGCTGGGGCAGCCAATTCCCCTGGGCTGGGCCCTGGACCGGGAGGGAAACCCCACCACCGACCCCGCCGAGGGCCGGAAGGGCTCCCTGATCCCCATCGGCGGCCCCAAGGGCAGCGGCCTTGCCATCATGGTGGAGGTGCTCAGCGGCGTCCTCAGCGGCGCGGGCTGCGGCCCCCACCTCCATGACCTGTACGAATTCGACGCCCCCCAGGGGGTGGGCCACTTCCTGGGCGCCATCGACGTGTCCCATTTCCTGGACCCGGCAGCGTTCCGGTCCGGCCTGTCCCAGATGGTCCGGGAGATCAAGGGCCTGCGGAAGGCCCCGGGGGCGGAGGAGATTCTGCTGCCCGGCGAGCGGGCCGCCCGGTCCGCCGCGGCCAAACAGGAAACCGGCATTGACCTGCCGGACCCGGTATATGAGGAACTGGCGGAGCTGGGCCGCCCCTACGGCCTGACGCTGTAAGGCGGCAGGCGGAATCCCGGAAAAACCCCCGGCTGACCCGCCGGTCTGAAGGATTCACCACACCAACCAAGGAGGAATGTATCATGCGTCTTGCAACCATCAAGCTGAAGGGAGCCGAGGTGGCCGGCATTGTCACCGCCGGCGGCGTGCTGCCCATCGCCGCCCTGAACGCCGCCAGAGACACCGGCTGGAAAGAGGAGATGCTGCCTCTCATTCAGGCCGGCCAGGTTCCCGCCCTCACCGACTGGTACAACCACGGCGGCAAGGCCGAACTGGAGACCCTCCCCGGCCTGGTGCCCGCCGCCGAAGTGGTGTACGGCCCCCTGTACCGGAACCCGAAGCGCATTTTCGGCATCGGCCTGAACTACGTGGACCATGCCGGGGACATCGGCACCGCCGCCCCCACCGGCTTCCCCGGCAGCTTCTTCAAAATGGCCGACACCCTCATCGGCCCCGGCGATGACATCCATCTGCCCATGCTGAAGGAGGCCCAGAAAACCACCGCCGAGGCGGAGCTGGGCGTCATCATGGGCAAAGACTGCCGGGATGTGCCGGAGGAGAGCTGGCAGGAGGCCATCGTGGGCTACACCACCATTCTGGACATGACGGAGGAGTCCATCCTGAAGGGCAACGACTTCGTGAAGGGCAACCCCCGGTACCTGTGCATCGTGAAGAACTTCCCCACCTTCTTCTCCTTCGGCCCCCAGCTGGTGACCCCTGACGAGGTGCCGGACGTGCTGGCCCTGGAGGTCCAGAGCGTCCGCAACGGTGAAGTCTACGCCAGAAACGTGGTGGCCAACATGACCCACCGCCCCGCCCGGCTGGTGTCCCTCCACAGCAGCATCCAGGGCTGGTACGCCGGCGACATTCTCTCCACCGGCACCCCCCGGGCCTTCCACATTCAGGACGGCGACGTGGCTGAGTGCCGCATCTGCGGCCCCGACGGCTTTGAGATGGCGCCGCTGGTGAACCCGGTGGTGGACCTGAAGAAGCACCCGGAGCAGGCGTAACGGTTTTTCCGCGCCCCTGCCGGGACGGCGCCATGGCCGCCGCTTACTGAGACGGTTTCCCCGCGCTTTCCTCTTCCGCGCGGGAGCCTATACAGAAAGGACGCCTCTCCGGAAACCGGAAAGGCGTCCTTTCTGACTGCTACCCCACCAGCCACCCGATGATGGTGGGATAGAGGGCCACGACGCTGACCAGCCGCAGCATCTGCATTCCCGCCACCTTGGTGCTGTCGGCCCCCAGGTCAGCGGCGATCAGGGCCATGTCCGTCAGGCCGCCGGGAGCGCAGGCGAACAGAGCCGTCACCAGGTCCATATCCGTGCACCGGGAGATGATCACCGCCGCCAGCAGCCCCATGACCAGGAAGCTGATCACCGCCAGCAGCACCACGTCCCACAGCTCCAGCATCTGCCGCACCTGGGCCCGGCCCACGGTGGTGCCGATCAGCGCCCCGGCAAAGACCTGAACCACCTGCCGCAGGCGCAGGGGCATCCAGGCCCGGCCGGTGCGGATGTGGTACAGGGCGCAGCCCGCCATGGAGAAGGCGATGGCGCCGCCGGGGATGCCCAGAGCGCGGCCCGCCCCGCCGCACAGCAGGGCGATGAGCAGCGTCACTGTCAGCCGCAGGAGGCTCCCCTTCCCCTCCGGCTTTTCCCGGGGAAGCTGCTCCTCCGCCGCGCCGCCCCCCTGCTGCTTCTGTGCAATGCGGCGGATGATGGGAGGCATCAGCAAAATGGTAAACATCACCCGCAGCGTCTGGATCAGCGCCACCATGGAGGGCTCCGCGTCGGGGAAGTCCATGGAGGCCAGGGTCATGTCCGTGGTCCCCGCCGGTGCCATGCAGAACAGGGCCGTGGGCACGGAGAGGGGAGAAATCATGCACAGCAGGCGGCCGACGGCCACGGCAAACGCCAGCATCACCGTCGCCAGGATCACCGCCGGCCGGAGGATCTTCCGCAGATTCCGGGCGTCGCTGCGGGAGATCTTCGCGCCCACGTAGGCGCCGGTGGCGATCTGGGTATAGAATTTCAGGCCCGGAGGCATGTAAGCCATCCCGAAGGACACATTGAGCAGCATGGTAGCGGCCATGGCGCCTACCAGCGCCCCGGCGGGGACCCTGTACCGCAGGCCCAGATACCCGCCCAGAAACGCCGCGCAGACGGTGAGAAGCAATGCCATTTTCAACACCTCGAAACACAGGATCAACGGCGGAAGGACCCCGCAGGCAGCTTGCCCGCAGGGTCCTTACCTCAAGGGAGGGTAGAAATATTACTTGCTGCGGACAGCCTTCACCTGCTTGCGGATGGTCATGGCCACGGAGGCCGCGGCGATCAGCAGGAAGATCAGGGAGATGGGGCGGGTGAAGAAGATGGAGGGGCTGCCGCCGGTCTGCATCAGGGCCTGACGGAAGTTCTCCTCCGTCATGGGTCCCAGAATGAAGCCGATGATCATGGGGGTGGAGGGCACCTTCAGGTACTTGAAGCCCAGGCCGATGAGGCCGAACACCGCCACGCACCACACGTCAAAGATGGAGAAGTTGGCGCAGTAGGCACCCACCACGCAGCACACCATCACCACAGGCAGCAGGAAGTACTTGGGGATGTCCAGCAGCTTGACGAACATCCGCAGGCCGGCCCGCTCGCAGATCAGCATGAACACGTTGGCCACCAGCAGGGCGATGAAGATGCCGTAGATGTACTGGCCGCTCTTGGTGAACACCAGGGGGCCGGGAGAGATGCCGTGGATGGTGAGGCCGCCCAGGAAGATGGCGGTAGCCACGTTGCCGGGGATGCCCATGGTGATCAGGGGAATCAGGGAGCCGCCGATCAGGGCGTTGTTGGCCGTCTCGGAGGCGATGAGGCCGTCCACGATGCCAGTGCCGAACTTCTCGGGATACTTGGAAGTGCTCTTGGCGGCGGTGTAGGCCAGCAGGCTGGAGGTGGAACCGCCGATGCCCGGCAGGATGCCGATGCCCAGGCCGATGAGGGCGGACTGGATGATGTTGCGCCAGTGGGCCAGGTACTCTTTGGGGCCGATGCCGTAGCCCTTCAGGTTGTAGGTGTACTTGGTCTGGCTGTTGATGATGTGCCGGCGCTCAAAGCCGGTGCGGATGATGTCGGTGACGGCGTACAGGCCGATGAGCAGCACCACGGTGGTGAAGCCGCCGTACAGCTGGCTCTTGCCGAAGGTGAAGCGGATGGCGCCGTCCACAGGGGCGATGCCCACCAGGGACAGGGAGATGCCGAACAGGCCCGCCAGAATGCCCTTGATCAGAGAGTCGCCGGAGAGGCTGGAGATGATGGTCAGGGCAAACACGGCGATGGAGAAATACTCGGCGCTGGTGAAGGCCAGGGTCACCTTGGCCAGATAGGGGGAGATGAACATCAGGGCGAAGATGGAGATCAGGCCGCCCACGAAGCTGGTGAGAATGCCCACGCCCAGGGCGCGGCCGGCCTCACCCTTCTCCGCCATGGGGCCGCCGTCGAACACGGTGGCAATGGAAGAAGCGGTGCCGGGGATCTTCAGCAGGATGGCGGAGATCAGGCCGCCGGAGATGCCGCCCAGGTACAGGCCCACCAGCAGTGCGATGCCGTTCATGGGCTCCATGCCGAAGGACATGGGCAGGAACAGGATCAGCGCCATGGAGGAGCTGAGGCCGGGGATGGAACCGAAGATGATGCCGATGATGACGCCCACCAGGATCAGGCCCAGGCAGACAGGGTTCAGCAGCACCAGATGAATTGCTTGAGAAACCATATCATACCCTCCTTAGAAGTAGAAAATACCCTTGGTGAGCGGGGTGCTGATCACATACACGAACAGGGTGTAGATGGCCAGGGGCGCGATGACGGAGATGGCGATGATCACAGGCCACTTCCGCTTTTCGGCGGGAGTCAGGACCAGAATCTGCAGGAACAGGTAGATCATGGTGGAGATCAGGAAGCCCACCGGCTCGAAGATCAGCACATAGCCCGCGATCAGCAGCACCGTCAGCCAGCCGCCCTTTTTGTCGCTGTCCGTCTTCTTGGATTCCTTCTCCTCCGCGCGCAGCGACTGCACCAGGCAGATCACGCCGAAAATGATCATGGCGACGGAGATGACCTTCGGGAAGAAGGCAGAGCCCACATCGTTTTTCATCATGTGCTTGATGCCCAGGGACTGGACATACACAAACACGCCGAAGAGAAGGAACACGATGGAAGTCACGAGATTCTTTTTCTTCTCAGACATAATATCATCCCTTCAAATCAAAACTGAAATGGAAACACTCTGTTTGGCGAAAGAGCCGGAGGTTTCGAGAACCTCCGGCTCTCTGCGGAAAGGGGAATCACAGGCCGGAACGATGCCGCCCGGGTAAATTACTCGGCGAAGAACTCCTGCAGCTCGGCAACGGTGGCCTTGTCCTGCTCAATGGTGTCGGCGGCGTTGCGGTAGAAGGGAGTGGCGTAGTAGGTGGACAGAACCTCGGCGAAGGCGTCGCTGCTGACCACGGTTTCCATGGCGGCGCTCATCTTCTCCACAATGGCGGGATCGGTGCCCTTGGGCATGCGGACCTCATACTGCTTGGGCTGGATCACGTTGTAGCCCTGCTCCTTCAGAGTGGGGACGTCCTCCAGGCCGGGCAGACGCTCCTCGGCGCAGATGCCCAGGACGATGAAGTCGCCGTTCTCCACATAGTCGGCAATGTTCATGTAGTTCACCACCAGCACGTCGCACTGGTCAGCCATGAAGGCGGTCAGACGGTCGGCAGTGGAGGAGCCCACGTCGATGCAGTTCATCTCAATGCCCATCTCCCGCTGCATGGCCTCGGCCACAGCGTGGGTGGCGCCGTAGTAGGTCACGGAGTAGCGGACCTGGCCGGGGTTGGCCTTGGCATAGGCGACGAACTCCTCCGTGGTCTTGTAGGCGCTGTCCTTGCGGACGATCAGGGCGTAGGTGTCATCCCGGGCGGCGGTGCCCACCACCTCGAAGTCGTCAAAGAAGGAGAACTCGTTGCTGCCGGCGGCTTCCTGGGTCAGCATCACGCCGGTGTGATGGAACAGGGCGGTGTAGCCGTCGGGCTTGGCGGTCATTACGGAGGAGGAAGCCACCACGCCGGAACCGCCGGTGGTGTTCACCACCACCACGTTGGTGCCCAGCTCCTTGCTCAGGCCCTGCGCCAGCTGGCGGGCATAGGTGTCGGTATCGCCGCCGGCGGAGTAGGGCACCACCAGGGTGATGTTCTCCTTGGGCCAGTCGATGTCGGAAGCGGCGGCAGAGCCGGAAGCGGCGGGAGCGGCGGTGGAGCCGGCGGAGCCGGAGCTGCCGCAGCCGGCCAGCAGAGCGGCGGTCATGGCCAGGGTCAGCAGAGCTGCAAAAAACTTCTTCATAATCATATTCTCCTTTAAAATTGTTGCCGTACCGATACGGTCATTTCTGCGGGGAAGGGAACAGCCGCATGTTCAGCGCTCAGGGACGGTAGACCTCGTCGATGATTTCGAAGCCCTTGTCGGCCAGGGACTTTTCCACCCAGGCCCGGTTGGCGGTACCGTTTTTGGCGGCTGCCAGCTTGGCCTCGTCGGCGGCCTGGAACTTTTTGGCGTCCTCCAGAATCACCGCGGCGTCCTTCCGGGGGATGCAGATCACGCCGTCGGGGTCTGCCAGGATGATGTCGCCGGGGTTGACGCTGATGCCGCCGCAGGAGACGGGCACGTTGATCTCGCCGGGACCCTCCTTGTAGGGGCCGCCGGGGGTGGTGCCGGTGCAGTAGACGGGGAAGTCCCACTTGCCGATCTCGTCAATGTCCCGGATGGGGCCGTCCAGAATGATGCCGGCGATCTTCTTGGTGTAGCGCAGGTAGGCCATCATCACCTCGCCCATCAGGGCGCGGGTGTCGTCCTCCTCGTTGGACACCACCAGCACGTCGCCCTCATTGCAGAAGTTCAGGGCCGCGTGGAGGGTCAGGTTGTCGCCGGCCCGGCACTTGACGGTGTAGGCGGGGCCCACCATCATCTGTGCAGAGGGGCTGCTGACCAGGCGGATGCGGGGGTTCATGGCGCAGCTGCGGCCCATGACGTCCGCGGTGTTGGAGGCGGGGATGGTTCTGAACTGCTCCATGATCTCCGGATCGGGCATTTCGCGCTTCAGATAAATTCTCTTACCGACCGACATTGTTTTTTCCTCCTAAGTAATTACTGCTTGTCGTTGAGGCCCCAACCTGCCAGAACGTCCTTCCACTTCTTGGGCACTTCCTCGTTGGGGAAGCGGGCAGGAATGTTCGCCTCGTCAATACGCTTCATCCAGGTAATGCAGGCCTCTGTCATCTCACAGGGCAGGTTGGCTTCCTTCAGCATATCCAGCACGTTCTCCATCTCATGCTGGCGGCGGCCGGCATGGATGCTGGTGCCGGTGACATAGGAATTGATCTTCTTCTCGAAGTCAGCGCCGTAGGTCTCCAGCAGGCTGTCCACAATGGTATCCTCCACGCCGAAATACTGGGCGGCCTGCAGGCACTCGAACAGCAGGGTCATCAGGCCCTTGGCCACGACGCTGCGCAGGAACTTGATGCTGGTGGCGGTGCCGGGCTTGCCCTCCACAACGGTCATGTCCATGCCCAGAGGCTCCATCATATCCTTGCACTCCTGGGCGGCGGGGCCGGCCAGCAGCATGGGCACCTTGTGCTTGTACTGCAGCAGAGCACCCAGCATAGCGCCGTCCACCATCCTGGCGCCCTTTCCCTCCACCATGGAGCAGATCTTCTGCTTATCCAGGGGGGAAGCGGTGGAGACGTCCAGATAGATGGTCTTGGGCTCCAGATAATTCACAATGCTCTCGCAGGTGCTCACGGAGAACTGAGAGGGAATGGCGGTGATGATGATGTCGGCGTCCTTTGCCAGCTCCTCAGGACCGGCGGCCACAGCGGCACCGCACTCTGCCATCTTCGCCAGCATCTTGTCCTTCTTTTCGGGCACGTTCAGAATCAGATCATAGCCCCACATACCGGTGACGCCGTTTTCGTGCAGGCCGCGGCAGATAGAGGAATCAGCCTCGCCAAAACCGAGAAATCCGATTTTCATATAAAACCTCCAAAATAAGCTGTTGGATTTTGCTGCAAGCTTGCACATTTGACAGTTTTATAGTAATATGACCTTATTCATAAATCAAACAGCGATATTTTGAGAAATTCACAAAGATATTTTGTGAAGGGGGATTTTCATGGACGTCACCAGTCTCTACTACTTCTCCGAGCTGGCCAAAGACCTGCACATGACCCGCACCGCCAACCGCCTGTTCATCTCCCAGCAGACCCTCAGCAACCACATCCAGCGGCTGGAGGAATACTACGGCGTGCAGCTGCTCCACCGGAAGCCCACGCTGGCGCTGACCTGCGCCGGGGAGTTTGTGCTGGCCTTTGCCGAGACGGTGAGCCGGGAGGAGCTGAACCTGAAGGATATTCTCTCCGATGTGGAGCAGCAGGAGCGGGGCGTGCTGCGCTTCGGCGCCAGCACCCTGCGGATGAACGCCTGCCTGCCCGCCATTCTGCCGGAGTTCTCCGCCCGATACCCCCACGTGGAGATCCGCATCACCGACACCATCTCCTCCAGGCTGGAGCCCATGGTGCTGGAGGGGCAGCTGGACTTCGCCATCGTGATCCCCGATGAGGCCAACCCGAAAATTCTGGACTTTCCCCTGATGAACGACCAGGTGTATCTGTGCGTGGCGGACTCCCTGCTGGAGCAGTATTACGGGGCGGACGCCGCCGCGCTGAAGGAGCGGGCCATCCACGGCGCTAACCTGAAGGAGTTTGACCGCCTCCCCTTCTGCCTGCTGTCCAACCGCATGGGCCGGCAGATTCAGGACTGCTTCAACGAGGCGGGGGTGACGCCCCGGGCTTACCTTACCAGTACATACACCCAGATCAGTACCTCCATCTGCTTCCAGCGCCTGGCGGCCTGCTTCGTCTCCCAGATGAATCTGGTGACCCAGCGCAGCCAGATTCCGGAGGACATCAACATCTTCCCCCTGTTCCGCCAGGGGGTGCCCCTAACCCAGCGTCTGTCCCTCATCCGCCACAAGGACCGGTACCTGTCCCACTACTCCAAGCTGTTTCTGGAGCTGCTGTTCCGCTACTTCTCCGACGCGGAGCAGATCCGGCTGGACCGGATGGCCGGCGGCAGCTGAGCGCTCCGCCGCCGGAAATGTGGATAAGCCGCCACCCCGGCAGGTCCCGTTTTTCGGCGTTTTCGATCAATTTCGCCCCTCTGCGCCGCCGGGCGGCCTTCCTGTCCTTGACAGGCGGAGCATCATTCGCTATAATGACAGCAATTTAAAGCAAGGCAGTGACGCCGGTACGGCGCCGCTGCCTTGCCCTTTTTTAAGGAGGGTGAGGAACATGGATGCGCTGATCCGGCATGAGCAGCAGATCAACCAGCAGTTGGCCCGCTACGGTGTCAAATTCGGCATTTATAAAGACGGGACGTTCCAGGAGCGGCTTTTCCCCTTTGACACGATCCCCCGCGTCATCACCGCCCAGGAGTGGTCGGTGCTGGAGAAGGGCCTGATTCAGAGAGTCCGGGCGCTGAACCTCTTTCTGGCGGACGTGTACGGCGACAAGAAGATCATCGCCGACGGCACGCTGCCGGAGGATTTTGTGTTCCGCTCCCCGGGCTACCTGCCCCAGTGCGAGGGCATCCGCCCGGTGAAGGGGGTGTACAGCCACATCTCCGGCATTGACCTGGTGAAGGGCAAGGACGGCGTGTGGTACATTCTGGAGGACAACCTCCGCATTCCCTCCGGCGCGTCCTATCCCCTCATTGCCCGGGACCTGTGCCGCCGCTGCAGCCCCGCCACGTTCCGCAGCAATGACATCCTGGACAACCGGAACTACGGGGAGCTGCTGAAAAAGGCCATGGACAGCGTCAGCACCGGCGGCATCAACGTGGTGTTCACGCCGGGGCGGTACAACGCCGCCTACTTTGAGCACTCCTATCTGGCGGAGAAAACCGGCTCGGTGCTGGCGGAATCCGGCGACCTGTACGTCCGGGACAGCGTCCTCTACTACCGCTCCACCCAGGGCGACCGGCGGGTGGGCGCCGTTTACCGCCGGGTGTCCGATGAGTACATGGACCCCCTGGCCTTTGAGCCGGACTCCCTCATCGGCATTCCCAACCTGATGACTGCCTACCGTGCCGGCAATGTGGCGGTGCTCAACGCCTTCGGCAACGGCGCCGCCGATGACAAGGGCATCTACTATTTCGTCCCGAAGATGATCCGCTACTACCTGGGGGAGGAGCCCATTCTGAACAACGCCCCCACCTACCTGCCCTTCTACGAGGAGGACCGGAAGTACGTGCTGGAGCACCTGGACCGCCTGGTGATCAAGGACGTGGCGGAGGCCGGCGGCTACGGCGTGATGTTCGGCAGCAAGCTGACCCGTGAGCAGCTCGCGTCCATCCGGGACACCATTCTGGCGGAGCCCCGCCGGTTCATCGCCCAGGAGGTCATCGACTTTCAGGACCTGCCCATCATGGACGGCGGGCAGCAGGTGGAGCGGAAGGCGGACCTGCGGGCCTTCGTGCTCTCCGGCGCGGAGGACACGGTGGTCTGGCCCAGCGGCCTGACCCGGTTCTCCCGGAACCCCGACAGCTTTATCGTCAATTCTTCTCAGGGAGGAGGCTTCAAGGACACATGGGTACTGTCACGCTGAGCAAACAGAACCGCCTGTTCTGGCTGGGCCGGTACACGGAACGGGTCTACACCACCATTCAGTTCCTCAGTGAGCTGTATGACCGGATCATTGACGGCAAGGAGGTGGACTACCCCGCCGTCTGCCGCACTCTGGGCATCCCCTGCCCCTACACCGACAGCGAGGACTTCTGCCGACGCTATCTCTTTGACCGGACGGACCCCGGGTCCGTCATCTCCAGCGTGGACAACATGCTGGGCAACGGCATGGTGCTGCGGGAGACCATCTCCACCCCCACCCTGGCCTACCTCCAGATGGCTTACAGCGCCATGGAGCTGGCGGAAAAGAGCGACAGCCCCCGGCTGGAGCTGCAGTGGGTGCAGGATGACATCATGGCCTTCCGGGGCAGCTTCGATGACTCCGTGGACACGGAGACCGCCCGGAACATCACCAAGTGCGGCAGCAGCGTGGAGCGCATCAGTCTCATGCTGCGGCTGGACACGGCGGATGACGCCGCGCTGTGCCGGGAGCTGCAGAAGCTGCTGAACCGGCTGTACAAAACGGACCTGACGGCCAGCCAGGAGGCCCTGGAAGTGGTGACCCGGAAGGCCATGGGCGGCGGTGAGGTGGACCGCTGCCGGCTGCTGGCCAGCGTGGAAGGGCTGTTCCTGGTATGAGCCGGACGCTGTCCTTTTACTATGACATTCTCCTGACCTTCGGGGAGCCGGTGCGGAGCCACGCCTTTGTGCTGCGGTGCGTTCCCCCCTCCTTCCCCGGCCAGGAGGTGCTCACCGTCTCCCTGGCCCTGGACCCGGCGGTGAGCGTGGCCTTCCAGCATGACGGCTTCGGCAATCTGCTGGAGGCGGGACGGGTGGAGGGCCACCACGACCGCTTCCGCTACACCGTCCAGGGCACCGCCCGGCTGGACCTGAGCCGCCGGGTGCGGGAGGCCCCCCACCCCGTGTTCCGCTACCCCTCCCCCTTCACCGGCACGGACGAAGCCATGGAGGACTGGCTCCGGCAGCTAACGCTGCCGCCGGACCCCCGGGAGCGGGCCTGGGCCCTGGCCGCCGCCGTAGGCGGGCGGATGACCTACCTCCCCGGCGTCACCAGCGTCCGCACCACCGCCGCGGAGGCCTTCGCCGCGGGGCAGGGGGTGTGTCAGGACTTTGCCCACATCTATCTGGCCCTGGCCCGTAGGGCGGGGCTTACCGCCCGGTATGTCAACGGTCTCCCGGAGGGGGAGGGCGCCAGCCATGCCTGGTGCGAGGTGTGGCTGGACGGCGTCTGGACCGGCATCGACCCCACCCGTGGCCGCTGGACCGGTGAGGACTACCTGCGCTTCAGCGTGGGCCGGGACTTCGGGGACTGCCCCATGGAGCGGGGCGTGTTTCTGGGACTCACCACCCAGTCACAGACGGTGTTCATGCGGGTCCGGCCTCAATAATCCATCCTTGAAAACCACAGAATTCGCCGCAATGGAGCGGGTGTGAGAGACGTCTTTCCCGCCCCGCGGCAGGAAAGGCGTTTCATTTATGATACAGGAAGTTGTGCGGGTCCCCCTGGCCGTGGGAGAGGACCTTGTGATCCCGAAAAACCGGGTCGGCAGCGGCGGAAAGCGGCTGTGCGTTGTCACCGGCACCCACGGCGACGAGCTGGAGGGGCAATATGTGGCCTGGAAGCTGAACCGGGTGCTCAGCGACCACCCGGAGCATCTCCACGGCACCGTGGACATCTACCCGGCCCTGAACCCCCTGGGCATCAGCACCATCACCCGGGGCATTCCCCTGTGCGATCTGGACATGAACCGCACCTTCCCCGGCAGTGAGGGCGGCTCCATGTCCGAGTTCGTGGCCGCCCGGCTGATTGCGGACCTGCAGGGGGCCGACGTGTGCGTGGACATTCACGCCAGCAACATCTTCCTCCGGGAGATTCCCCAGGTGCGCATCAACGAGAACACGGTGGAGCGGCTGGTGCCCCTGGCCAGACACCTGGGCATGGACTTCATCTGGGTCCACGCCGCCGCCACCGTGCTGGAGTCCACCCTGGCCCACAGCCTCAATGCCCTGGACACCCCCACCCTGGTGGTGGAGATGGGCGTGGGCATGCGGCTGACCCGGTCCTACGGCGACCGGATGGTCAACGGCCTGCTGTCCCTGATGAGTCATCTGGGCATGTGGGACGCCCCGGTGGCGCCGGTGGCGCCGCCCATCATCAGCTCCGACGGCAGCGTCTTTTTCGTCAACGCCGCCGCGGCGGGCATCTTCGTCCCCGCCGTGGCCCATGACGCCCGGGTGGAGGCGGGCCAGCCCATCGGCCACATTGTGGAGCCTCTCACCGGGGAGGTCCGGGAGACGCTGAAAAGCCCCGCCGCCGGGCTGCTGTTCACCCTGCGGGAGTACCCGGTGGTCTACGAGGGCTCCCTGATTGCCCGGATTCTGGGAGGTGCGTGAGATGCGGGAATTGGAATTGTTCACGGTGGACACCCCCTACCGCCGGCCCCTGCCGGTACGGGGCTGGGCCTTCGGCGCCCCTGAGAAAAAGAGTCTGGCCGTTGTAGGTGCCCTGCGGGGCAACGAGATTCAGCAGATGTACGTCTGCTCGCTGCTGATTCAGTCTCTGGCGGAGCTGGAAAGGGAGGGCCTGCTGGCCCCTGACGCCGGGATTCTGGTGGTTCCCTGCGCCAACCAGTTCTCCATGAACGTGGGGCGGCGCTTCTGGGCCGCCGACAACACGGACATCAACCGGATGTTCCCCGGCTACGAGGAGGGCGAGACCACCCAGCGCATCGCCGGGCGGCTCTTCTCCGCCCTGCAGGGCTTCCGATGGGGCATTCACCTCACCAGCTTCTACCTGCCCGGCGACCACCTGCCCCACATCCGCATCATGGACACCGGCTATGAGCGGGCGGAGGAGGGCCTGGCCTTCGGCCTGCCCTACGTGGTGGTGCGCCAGCCCCAGCCCTATGACACCACCACCCTGAACTACAACTGGCAGATCTGGGAGACCCGCACCTTCTCCCTCTACACCACGGAGACGGAGTGCATCGACCCCGATGACGCCCGCCGGGCGGTGCAGGCGGTGCTGCGGTTCCTCCACGCCGGCGGCCTGTCCCTCCGGGACGTGCCCCCCTCCGGCGTGACGCCGGAGGTCTTTCAGGAGTGCGGCCTGCACAACATCCTCTCCGGCGCCGGCGGGCTGCTGCTGCGCAGCCGGGAGCCGGGAGACGTGGTGAAGTCCGGCCAGATTCTGGCGGACATCCTGGACCCCTGCACCGGGGAGGTGCTGGAGCACCTGCGGTCCGACTGCACCGGCCGGGTGTTCTTCGCCCGGAAGTCTCAGCTCATTGACGGCCACGAGGTGGCCTTCCGCATTCTGCCGGAGGTTTGATAAGCCCCTTCCCCGGCGCTGCCCGGACGCCGGTCCGGGCAGCGTTTTTGCGGAGGCAGCAGATTTTCCTCCAAAATCCGGAAAAATTCCTTGAAAAATCCAGTTCCATCCCTTATGATCTAATGCGGACGTTTTTTTCCGCATTCCAGCACTTTTTCCGTACTTTTTCCAGAAATAAAGGAGAGCCCGCCCATGAACGACCTGAAACCCCAGCTCCTACTGTCCCTGAAGGATTACAGCAGGGAAAAATTCCTGAAAGACCTGGTGGCCGGCGTCATCGTCGCCATCATTGCCCTGCCTCTGTCCATCGCCCTGGCCCTGGCCTCCGGCGTGTCCCCGGAGCAGGGCCTGTACACCGCCATTGTGGCCGGTTTCCTCATCTCCGCCCTAGGCGGCAGCAAGGTCCAGATCGCCGGCCCCACGGCGGCCTTCGCCACCATCGTGGCGGGCATCGTGGCCAAAAGCGGCATGGACGGTCTGGCCACCGCCACCATTCTGGCGGGCATCATCCTGGTTCTGATGGGCCTGCTGCGGATGGGCAGCATGATCAAGTTCATCCCCTACACCATCACCACCGGCTTCACCGCCGGCATCGCCGTCACCATCTTCATCGGCCAGATCAAGGACTTTCTGGGCCTGACCTTTGAGAAGTCCCCCATTGAGACTATGGAGAAGCTGGAGCAGGTGATCTCCTGCATCGGCACGCTGCGGCTGCCGGCCCTGGCGGTGGGCGCCCTGGCTCTGGCCATCCTCATTCTCTGGCCCCGGGTGTCCGCCAGAATTCCCGCCTCTTTGGTGGCGGTCATCGTCACCGCCGGAGCGGTGGCGCTGCTGGGCCTGCCGGTGAACACCATCGGCGACCTGTACACCATCTCCAGCGCCGCCCCCTCCTTCCGTCTCCCCGCATTGTCCTACGCCACCGTGGCGGCGGTGCTGCCCGACGCCTTCACCATCGCCATTCTGGCAGCCATCGAGTCCCTGCTGTCGGCGGTGGTAGCGGACGAGATGATCGGCGCCCGCCATAACTCCAACATGGAGCTGGTGGCCCAGGGCGTAGGAAACGCGGCCTCCGCCATGTTCGGCGGCATTCCCGCCACCGGCGCCATTGCCCGGACGGCGGCCAACATCAAAAACGGCGGCGTCTCCCCCATCGCCGGCATGGTCCACGCCGTGGTGCTTCTGCTGGTGCTGGTGCTGCTGATGCCCTACGCCGCCCTGATTCCCATGCCCTGCATCGCCGCCATCCTCTTCCAGGTGGCCTACAACATGAGCGGCTGGCGCACCTTCCTCCAGGTGGTGAAGCACTCCCCCAAGAGCGATACCGCCGTGCTGCTGCTGACCTTCTTCCTCACCGTGGTGTTTGACCTGGTGGTGGCCATCGCCGTGGGCCTGTCCCTGGCCTGCCTGCTGTTCATGACCCGGATGGCCAACGTGTCCTCCGTCAAGGAGTGGGAGTACGTGGAGGACACCCAGGACGACCAGGGCCGGCTGAAGCCCGTCCCCGCCCACGTGATGGTGTTTGAGATCACCGGGCCCATGTTCTTCGGTGCCGCCGACAAGATTCCCCACATGGACCGGGAGACCGACAAGAGCGTGCTGATCCTGCGGATGCGGGCGGTTCCGGCGCTGGACATCACCGCCCTGAAGGGCCTGCGCCGCCTGTGGGAGGAGTGCAGCCGCCAGGGCATCCAGGTGGTGTTCTCCCACGTGAACGAGCAGCCCATGTCTGTGTTCAAAAAGTCCGGCCTGCTGGACGAGGTGGGCGCCGACAACTTCCAGCCCAACATTGACGCCGCCCTGGAGCGTGCGGTGGCCCTGCGGGCGGAGCAGCAGGCGTAACGCCTAACCGAAAAATGCCTCGCTTTTTTGTCTGCTGAGCAGCCCAAAAAGCTGCCGCTGCGTGGCGCAAACGCTTGCTGCGCAAGCTTTTTGCAGGCATTCAATTTCACACGAGGGGGCTACCGGACACCGTCGCGGCAATACGATCCCCGGCCCCGCCGGGTCCGACGATCGTGCCGCTTCCTCGAAAGCGGTTCGCTTTCTCCGCCGCCGGCGGCGCTTCACCGCTTTCCCCCTCGTACTCCCCCTGCAAAACGAAACCCTTTTTCCCAAAGCAGAGGCTTTTCGACAGTCCCAGGCAGCCCCGGCAAAGCCGGGGCTGCCTTTCATCATACCGCGCCCCTCTTTCTTCGGAACCCACAGACGGGGCCGGGGGGGGGGGGACAAACCCCCCCCCCCCGACACGGCGCAGTACCCGGCGCACCCCCAAAGTGCAAATTATAAAAACCCCCACCAAACAAACAACAAAAAAAA
>NZ_JAXEBZ010000003.1:0-16226 GCF_034093755.1 Dysosmobacter sp.
CATGTCCTGTGTTATACTCTTGCTCATGAAGGATATGGCCCCCTTTCGTTAAGTTGTGGTGTGGTAACTCAACTTTAACCGATAAGGCCCTATCCTTCATCCTTTTTATTTACTTGTCCAACATGTATTGTAATCCTACAAAAACCGGACGGCTTGTGGGCCGTCCGATCTTGTACTTTTCGCCCTTTTATGCTATAATCAATCAATTCAGAACGCAACAATTTTCATCCTTCGGAGGAATCGACACTTGGAACGGAAAGACGTACTGGTCTCCGCCGCGGACCTGGACCGCCAGCGGGACTTTGAAGCAAGCATCAGGGCCATGTTCGCCGCCCGGGAGGCCCATCCCCTGGCCTGCGTGGACACCTTCGGCTGCCAGCAGAACGTGGCGGACGGCCAGATGCTCCAGGGTATGCTGGAGGCCATGGGCTTCGGCTTCACCGATGACCCCAAGGAGGCGGACGTGGTGATTCTCAACACCTGCGCCGTCCGGGAGCACGCGGAGGACCGGGTGTTCGGCAATCTGGGCGCCCTGACCCACACGAAAAAGGCCAACCCGGAGCAGGTCATCTGCCTGTGCGGCTGCATGGCCCAGGAGCCCCGGGTGTCGGAGCGGGTGAAGCGGTCCTATCCCCATGTGAACCTGGTGTTCGGCCCCCATGCCCTGTGGAAGTTCCCGGAGCTTCTGTGGCAGGTGTACGAGAAGCGCAGGCGGGTATTCTCCGTGGCCGACGAGCACGGCTCCATTGCCGAGGGCCTGCCCATCCGCCGGGAGGGGGACATCAAGGCGTGGGTCTCCATCATGTACGGCTGCAACAACTTCTGCTCCTACTGCATCGTCCCCTACGTCCGGGGCCGGGAGCGGAGCCGGGACCCCCAGCGGGTGCTGGAGGAGGTCCGGGCGCTGGTGGCCGCCGGATACAAGGACATCACCCTGCTGGGCCAGAACGTCAACTCCTACGGCAGCGATCTGGACCTGAACTATGACTTCGCGGACCTGCTGGCGGACATTGACAAAATCCCCGGCGAGTACCTCATCCGCTTCATGTCCAGCCACCCCAAGGACGCCACGAAAAAGCTCTTCGACACCATGGCCCGCTGCCCCCACGTGGCAAAGCAGCTGCACCTGCCGGTGCAGTCCGGCAATGACCGGGTGCTGAAAGAAATGAACCGCCGCTACACCCGGGCGCAGTATCTGGAGCTGGTGAACTACGCCAAGTCCGTCATGCCCGGCCTGGTGCTGACCAGCGACGTGATCATCGGCTTCCCCGGCGAGACGGAGGCGGAGGCCATGGACACCGTGTCGTTGGTGGAGGAGGTGGGCTATGACGCCCTGTTCACCTTCATCTACTCCCCCCGCCCCGGCACGAAGGCGGCGTCCATGCCGGACCCCGCCGGCCGGGAGGAGAAGCAGAAGTGGTTTGACCGGCTGCTGGAGGTCCAGAACGCCATGTCCGCCAGGCTCCACGCCGGATACATCGGCAAAACGGTGCGGGTGCTGGTGGATGGCCCCTCCGACGATCCGGAGTATCCCCTGGCCTCCCGGACGGAGGGCAACCGCCTGGTGCGGCTGAAGGGCGGGGAGGACCTGCTGGGCCGGTTCGTGGATGTGAAGATTACCGGCAGCAACACCTGGGCACTGTACGGCGAGGCTGCCGACTGAGGAGGAAACGCCATGAAAATGACTGTACTGATGGAAAACACGGCCTGCGCCCCGGAGCTGCGGTGCGCCCACGGCCTGAGCCTGTATTTTGAGACGCCGAAGCACAAAATTCTGTTTGACGCCGGCCCCAACGGCGACATGGCGGCCAACGCGGATGCGCTGGGCGTGGATTTGTCCCAGGTGGACATCGCCGTGCTGTCCCACGGCCACAGCGACCACAGCGACGGCCTGCCGGCGTTTTTCGCCCGGAACGACCGGGCGAAGGTGTATGTCCGCCCCGCCGTCTGGGAGGGCTACTACGCCTGCCGGCCCACCGGCACCGGCTACATCGGCCTGGACCCGGCGCTGGAGGCATACCGGGACCGGTTTGTGGCGGTGGAGGGTGTGTACGCCATTGACGAGGAGCTGACCCTGTTCCCGGCGGCGGGGGATTTTCCCACCGCCGACACCGACACCCGGCTGCGGTGGAAGAACCCGGCGGGGGACCTGGTGCCCGACACCTTCGGCCACGAGCAGGACCTGCTGATCTCCGCGGAGGGAAAGACGGTGCTGGTGGCGGGCTGCGCCCACCGGGGCATCGTGAACATCTGCCACACGGCGGAGCGCCTGACGGGCCGCGCCGCGGACGCGGTGGTGGGCGGATTCCACCTGTTCCAGCTGGACCCGGAGAAAGAGAGCTCCGGAAAGCTGCTGCAGTCCATCGGCCGGGCGCTGCTGCCGGGGGAGACGGTGTACTATACCGGCCACTGCACCGGGGAGTACGCCTTCGGCGCCCTGCGGGACATTCTGGGGGATCGCCTGCGGGGGATTTCCACCGGAATGGAGATTGATTTGTGACGAAGGTCACGGCTTTGCACCCGCCCGGGTGCGGGGGTGCCGGCTTTGCCGGCGGGATTGCAAACCACCGTCGCGGCAGTACGATTCCCGGCCCCGTTGGGGCCGCCAATCGTGCCGCTTCCTCGAAACAGGCTCGCTGTTTCCGCCGCTGGCGGCGCTTCGCCTGTTTCCCCCATTTTCTTTGGGTCTTGCCCAAAGAAAACGGGCCGTGCACGGTCCAAAAGAAAGGCGCCTTTTCGCCTTTGTACACAAAGGCTGACGGGAGATTCCTCAGACACTGCCGACCAGGTCCGGAAATCTTCTGCCGGCTGCGCTATACACAGCACAAATTCGATACTGCTCCGCCGCAAGTCGCGGGAGTGCGGTGGTAGTCGGGGTGGAAAACCGAAAGGACTGTCCTTCTTTTCCCGCGCGTTCCGCTTCCCCGCAAGGGGGACGCGACATCCGTAAGGCGGCAAAGCCGCCAACGGCTGTCCAGTCGCTACGCGCATACCCGGGTTGTAAACGTCCACTGCCGCAGTAGGGCGTAGCGGAGCGGAACGCCCGGGGCCAACACGCAGGGGCCTTTCGGTTCTGCACCCCGTTGACCAACCAGGCCCCAATTTGCGGCGGAGCAGTATCGGTTTAGGTACAATGCGTAGCGCAGCCGGCAGGAGACCCGCAAGTTTCCACCGCAGGGTCTGAGAAGACTCCCGGTCTGACCTTTGCGGAGCAAAGGTCACGCCCAGCGCCTTTTTCTTCCACCGTGCACGGCGCAGAAGGTGAATTGCCGCGAAGCGGCAAGAGAAGCCCCTCTGGAGGGTTCTTTTTCGGCAAGACGAAAAAGAATGGGGGTGCATCCCCACCGGGGTCCCGGTGTTTTCCGTACCGAAATCGGTGCATCATCCCCCGGCAATGGCCGGAAAGCCCGCAGCCTTCGCTGCGCTCCCCCGGCGCCCGGTGATCACCGGCCCCCCCGCGCCGGGCAGGCGCCATCAGAACAGACTGGCCTGATTTGGCAGCTCCCCCCGCCCGATGGCCCGCTTCTGCCGGGCATTCTCCTCCCACAGCCGGTCGGAGATGGCCATGCGGCAGATGATATCCCGCACCGTCTGGTCCAGGGCGGTGCCGGGGCGGTAGTCCGCCGGGAACATATAGTCCACCCGGCCCTTGGCCAGCAGGTCCTCCACGCCGGTGCGGTTCCCCTCCTGATACACCGCGATGGCCTGGCCGCCGTAGGCCCGCATCATCTTCATGCAGGGCACGTCGGAGAGGCCGTCCCCCACGTAGATCATGTTGGTGAAGGGCACCCGCTTGCTGTCATCGGGCATGGAGTCATTGAGGGTCTTGTCATCGGACACGTCCAGCACGCCCTTGTTGATGCGGTAGACAAACTGGGTCTTGGCGGTGAAGTTCACCGCCAGCTTGGGCCACACCGGGCGGCCCGTCTCGTCATAATAGAACTCGCTGGCGTAGATCTCTTTGAACTCCCCGCTGATGGCGGAGCCTTCGATGATCTCCCGCAGGCCGGAGGAGATGATGTAGTGCTCCACCGTCACCCCCTGGGTGTCGCCGAAGGCGTTGATGCGGCCGAACCACTCCTCCACGCCGGGGTAGAGCACCACGCCCCGCCCCTGCTCCACCAGACTCCGGCGGGTGATGGGCCGGCTGCGCCGCTCCGCCTCCCGGAGCATGGTATACATATACGCCAGGATGCCGTCCATTCGGTTGGACTGGCCGAAGCCGTTGGCCTCCGCCCAGAACTCCCCCGGCGTCATGCCCAGGGAGGGGATGAAGGCGTAGTTCTGCATATCCGTGGTGCAGAGGGTCTTGTCAAAATCGTAGAGAATGGCGACGACGGGACGGTTTTCCATAATTGACCTCCGAATACGCAGAAAGCGGCCTTTTCAGGCCGCTTTCTGGTCATGTTCTCATTCGCTGGAGTAGTTGCGGCCGAATTTCAGGTCCTTCAGGTCGATGCGGCGGGTGGGCTCATCCACGCTCTCCGTCTCAAAGGGGTTGCCCTCGGGATAGTCGGGCGCGGGCTCCTCCCCGCTCCCGGCCGCTTCCGCCGCCGCGTCGTCCTCCGCCTCCATGGCGGCAAACACGCTCTGCTCGATCTCCTCCGCCGCCGCGGCCTCCTGGGCCGCAGGCTCCGGGGCGGGGGCCGCCGTCTCCACCGGCAGCTCCGGCAGCTGCTCCAGCAGCGCCAGCTCCTGGTTGCAGACCTCCCGGACAGAGGCGATGAAGCTCCGCAGGTCCTGGCGGCCGGCTTTCAGCCGCTCCTGGGTGGCGGTCACCTCCGCCTGCATGGCGCCGATCTTCTGGCGGGCGTCAGCCTCCGCCTGGGCCATCAGCGCCTCCCGCTTGGCCTCCGCCTCCTTGACGATGGAGTCCGCCATGCGCTGGGCGGTGAGCAGCGTGGCCCGCATGGAGTCCTCGGTGGCGCGGTAGTCGTCCACCTTCTCCACCAGCACCTTCAGCTTGGCCTTCAGGGCCGCGTTTTCCTTGTACAGCGCCGTATAATCGTCCGTCAGCTCATCCAGAAACTCGTCCACGGCGGTCATGTTGTACCCGCCGAAGGGCGCCCGGGTGAAGGCGTGACTGGAAACTTCCTGTGGTGTCAGCATGGTTCAATACTCCCCCCGCTCAAAAATAAAGGCCGTTGTTTTCCAGCTCGTCAATGAGATCGCCCTCAATGTCCACGTGATAGGGCGTGATGATGTAGGTGTTGGCAGCCACCTTCTTGATCTTCCCCTCGCCGGCGTAGGCCACGCCGGACAGGAAGTCCACCAGGCGGCGGGCCACGTCCTTGTTGGTGGACTCCAGGTTGATGACCACCGTCCGCTTGTCCTTCAGATGGTCGGCGATCTCGGAGGCGTTTTCAAACCGCTCCGGCTTCACCAGCACCACCTTCAGCTGGGTGGTGGCGTGGATGTTCACCACCTTGTTCCGCCGGTCCTCGCTCCGTTCCCGGGCGCGGCGGTCCTCAAAGGCCGGCTCCTTGCGGGCCGGTTCCTCAAAATCGTCGTAATCCTCGTCCTCTTCCTCGTAGGGATGGGTCCATTTTTTCAGTTCGTCCAGAATGCTCATGAAAGCCTCCCACCGGGCCGCGCCCGTAATCTTTCTCAGCCGTAGTTCCGCGCGCCGAAGATGGCGGTGCCCACGCGGACCATGGTGGCGCCGCAGCGGATGGCCTCCGCGAAATCGCCGCTCATGCCCATGGACAGGTATTTGAATTCATTATGGAACAATTTCCTGTTGATGTCAACATAGAGGTCCCGCACTTTTTCGAAATACGGCACATTTCCGCCGCTTTCCGTCTCCACGGGGGGGATGGTCATCAGCCCCTGCACCCGGATGTGGGGATGGGTCAGGGCGGCCTCCGCCGCGGCCTCCAGCGCCTCCGGGGCAAAGCCGCTCTTGCTCTCCTCGCCGCCGATGTTCACCTCCAGCAGCACGGACTGCACCAGCTCCAGCTTCGCCGCCCACTTTTCAATCTCCTCCAGCAGCTCCAGGGAGCCTACGGACTGGATCAGGTCCACCTTTCCCACGATCTGGCGGACCTTGTTGCGCTGCAGGTGGCCGATGAAGTGCAGCGGCGCTCCCGCGTAGGCGTCCTCGGCGTACTTGGCCAGCAGCTCCTGCACCCGGTTCTCCCCCAGGGCGTCGATGCCGCCGGCCACGGCCTCCTTGCAGGCCGCCGCGTCGTTCATTTTGCTGGCGCCCACCAGCAAAATCTCCCCGGGGTCCCGGCCCGCGGCGCGGGCGGCCTCCGCCATCTGCTGCCGGACGGTCTGAATGTTCTGTGCGATGGACATGGCGATGCTTCCTTTCTGTCTGTGCCGGCGGACACGCCGCCGTCGGGTGTTCGGTTATTCCACAATCATGCCGTCATACAGCTCCCGGGCGGTGACCAGCACTTCGTCCCCTGCCCGGAGGACGGTCTTTCCGCTCTCCGTCTCCAGCGGCTTCACCAGGGCGTAGCCGCTCTCGTCGGTGTACAGCACCTCCACCGGCTTGAACCGGGCGTTCATGCCCACCACGCAGTACACGCCGGCGGCGCCGTCCTCCATCACCCGCAGAGCGTTGGAGGGAACCCGGATGCCCGAAATGGAGTCGGTGATCACGTCGGCGCTCTGGCGGCGCAGCAGCGTCAGCTCCGACAGGTACTGCCGGCTGGAGAACACCGCCACCACGCGGCCCCCCTGCTCCTCACTGACGGACCGGACCTTCACCTGCAGGTCCCGGCCGCTGCCCTTCACGAACCGCAGCGTCACCGTTTTGCCCACGGTGAGCCGCTGGGCGGCCGCCGCGTCCATGGAGGCGGCGTAGTACCAGGTGTCCCCGGTGATGAGGCGGCCCAGCTGGGAGGTCTCCCCGTCGGCTTCAAAGCGGTTGATGGTGTCGGGGGTCAGGGTGTCCAGCACGGCGGGGGTGAGGACGCCCTCATAGCCGTCGGTGACGGCGGACCAGACACCGGACACCGGCGCCGTTACGGCGCGGGTGGTGGCGGCGGACTGGGATTTCAGGGCGGAGAGCTGGCTCTCCAGCTGCTGCAGCGCGGCGTCCAGATCGCCGCTGTCGGTGTAGGTATAGTCCCGCTTCAGCACCAGGCTCCGCAGCTGGCTCATGTGGTCTTCGGCGTCGGAGAGCTGGTCGGCGGCCACGTCGCCGCGGAAGTCCAGAATCTGCCGGAGAATCTGGGTGTCCAGCTTCAGCCCCGCCTCGCTGCTGAGGGCGGCGTCCCGGGCGTAGTGCAGCTGGTCGATGCGGGTCTGGAGGGCGTCCAGGTCGCTCTGGCGCTGCAGCGACGCTTCGTCGGCGTACACCACCGCCAGTTTGCCGCCCTTGGCCACCTTCTCCCCCTCGGACCGGGTCAGCCGCAGCAGTCCCGTGGTGTCGTCCGGCAGCACCTGCTCCTCCCGGATCACCCAGCCGGACACGGCGGCGCTCTCCTCCTGCTGATAGGCGTAGGCCAGCACCGTGGTATAGGGGGCGTCCAGATAGCGGTAGCCCTGCAGGCCGAAATAGGCCAGCACCGTCAGGCAGACGGCGGCCATCAGCAGTTTGGTTCCCAATGATTTCATGAAAAAACTCCTTGTGTACCGGGCTTGTCCCTTTTCCGCGGCGGGCAGCGGCCTTTACCCGGCGGTCAGGTCCACGTTCCGGGTGGGCGCGATGGTCGAGATCGCATGCTTGTAAATCACCTGCTGGCGGCCGTCGGAATCCAGCACCACCACAAAGGCGTCGAAGCCGGTAATGGTGCCCCGCAGCTGGAAGCCGTTCATCAGAAACATGGTGACCGGGACCCGGTCCCGGCGGGCCTTTGTGAGAAAAATGTCCTGCAAATTCGCTTTTGTCTGCATAGCTGTCCGCTCCTTCTTTCTGTTTCGGAGCGGAGGTTGCAGGTCCGCTCCGGCTTCAGCATAAGCCTTCCGCGGACAGGATTTCCGTCGAAAACTGGAGGGCGCGGGCAAAATCCCGTTCTTTTTCCCACCAGAACCAATGGATGTCCGGATTTCGCCGCAGCCACGTCAGCTGCCGCTTGGCGTACTGCCGGGAGCGGAGCTTCACCTCCGCGATGGCCTCCGCCTCGCTGCGCTCCCCGGTGAGCACCCCCAGAAACTCCTTGTAGCCGATGGCCTGCAGCGCCGTGGCCGTGGGCGGAATGCCGGAGGTCAGCAGGGTCCGGACCTCCTCCAGGAGGCCCTCCTCCACCATTTTGTCCACCCGCAGGTCAATGAGCCGGCGCATGTCCTCCCGGTCCCGGAACTGAAAGCCCAGATACACCGCGTCATACCGGGGCGGGACGGCCTTCGTCTCGGCGTTGTGTTGGGAGATGGTCTTTCCCGTCTCCCGCCACACCTCCAGCGCCCGGAGGATTCGCTTGGTGTCGGCGGGGTGGAGCTTCCGGGCGCTGTCCGGGTCCACCCGGCGCAGCTCCGCCAGCAGGGGTTCCATGCCCCCCGCCTCCAGCTCCCGCTGCAGCCGCGCCCGCACCTCGCCGCCGGCGCAGCCGCCGGCAAAGCCGTGGCCACGGATCACCGCGTCCAGCCACAGCCCGGTGCCGCCCACCAGAACGGGCAGCTTTCCCCGGGCCAGAATACCGTCGATGACGGCGGTGGCCTCAGCGGCGTAGCGGGCGGCGGACCACTGCTCCGCCGGGTCCGCCACGGCGATCATGTGGTGGGGGATGTTTTCCATCTCCTCCGGCGTGGGGGCGGCGGTGCCGATGGTCATGCCCCGGTAAATCTGCATGGAGTCCACGGACACCACTTCCCCGCCGCATTTCCGGGCCAGCAGAACCCCCATTTTCGTTTTTCCCGTGGCGGTGGGACCCACCACGCAAAGGACCTTCGCCATGGCGGTCCCCCCTTTCCCCGGAACGGGCAGATTCTCAGAAAGCTTTGGCCAGCTCCCGGGCCTTGTCGCAGGCCGCCGCCATGATGATCTCGCTCTTCTCCGGCTCAATGTCCAGGCCGTAGGCGTCCACATGGAAGAACTCCCGGATGCCGAAGCGCTCGCTCAGCTGCCGCCAGTACTCCACGCCCAGGTTCCCCTCCGACTCCGGGCCGCCGCTGACGTTCAGATAGGCCAGCTTGGTGGCCATGCAGTCGCCCTTGCACTGGCCGTTTTCATAGTGGTAGGTCACTTCCCGGACGCAGATGTACTCAATGTAAATCCGCAGCATGGCGGGGAAGGTCAGGTCCCGGAGGGGCGCGCCGATGACGATGCGGTCCGCCCGCTTGAACTGGCGGGCCAGCTTGAAAATGGGAGAATCAAAGGCCTTCACGCTCCGCAGGCGGTTGCGGTCGTCGGTGCTGAACTGGTCGAAAGGCTCCAGGCCCATGCGCTGCAGGTTCACCACCTCAATCTCCTCGCCGGGATGGGTTTTGCGGTAGGTCTCCAGAAACGCCTCGCACAGGGCATGGCTGCGGGAGTCGTCTCCCCGGTAGCTGATACAGCAGTCAACAAAAAGCAACATCGTATACTCCTCCTTTATATGGGTGGGGTTTGTCGGACGGGCGGCCCGCCCGGGGATCACATGTCTCAGGCCCGCTTGAACAGCTTCTCCAGCTCGTAGCGGGACAGCTTCGCCGCCACGGGGCGGCCGTGGGGGCAGTAGCGGATTTCGCCGGACTGGACCCGGTCCACCAGGGTCCGCAGCTCCCGCTGGTCGGAGTGCATTCCCGCCTTGATGGCGGACTTGCAGGCTATGGTGTGGAGCAGCTGCTCCCGCCGCTCCGCCGGGGAGCGGCCCGTCCGCAGCTTTTCGGCGAATTCCTCCAGCGTGGCGGTGACGTCCGCCGCATCCACGTCCGCCGGGATGCGGCGCACCAGCACCGTGTCGCCGCCGAAGTCCTCGCAGCCGAAGCCCAGCTCCTCCAGCAGCGGCAGGTTTTCCAGCAGCAGCGCCGTGTCCTCCCGGCCCAGCTGGACGGCGGCGGGAATCAGCAGCTGCTGGCTCATGGGCGGCTCCGCCGCGGCCATCAGGCGGTCAAAATTCACCCGCTCGTGGGCGGCATGCTTGTCGATGAGCCACACGTCGCCGCCCTCCGACTCGCAGACAATGTAGGTGTTCAGCACCTCGCCGGCGATGCGCCAGGGGGTCTCCCCCGCCGGCTCCAGGGTCTGCTGCGCCGGCTCCTCCCGCATCTCCGGGATGGCGGGGACGAAGGGGCGCTTCGGCTTCTCCTCCGTTTTCGGGACGGCGGGACCCGCCGGAGGCTCCGCCGCGGGGGCGGACTTCACCGGGGCAGGCGCTGCCGCCGCCGCGGGCTTCGGGGCGGAAGTGAGCTTTGCCGCCGGAGTTTCCGGCGCCGGAGCGGGCTTTGCCGGCGGGGTGTATCTGGTCTGATAGACCGGGGCGCTGCCGCCGGCGTCCGCCACCTTGGCGGTGCTCCGCCACTCCGTGTCCCACGCCGGGCGGCGGGGGGCGGCGGGGCGGCTGTTCTCCGCCGCCTTCTGGCGGAAGGAGGCCGCGTCCATGGTCCGGAAAAAGTCCCCCCGGGGGTTCACGGTCTCCGCCGCGGGGCGCACCGCCGGCTGCACGGGGCCGCCGGTGTCGTTGAGGGCGTCCAGCACGGTGTGGTACACCGCGTCAAACACCTCCCGCTCCCGGGCGAACTTCACCTGGGTCTTGGCGGGGTGGACGTTCACGTCCACCGCCTCCACCGGCATGGTGACGGCCACCACGCAGCCGGGGAACTTCCCCTTCATCAGCTGGTTGCGGTAGCTCTCCTCCAGGGCGGCGGTCAGCAGCTGGGACTTGATGAACCGGCCGTTGACGAAGAAAATCTGCATGCCCCGGGAGCCCCGGCACAGCAGCGGCCGGGTGACAAAGCCGGAGACGGCGATGTCGCCGCCCCGTCCCGCCACCGGCAGAAGGCTTTTGGCGAAGTCCCGGCCCAGGGCGGCGTACACGGCGGACTCCAGCTTCCCGTCGCCGGGGGTGTGGAGGGCCTCGGCGCCGTCCTTGATGAATTTGAAGGACACGTCCGGGTGGGACAGGGACAGATGCTGCATCAGGCCATTGACGGCGGCGGTTTCCGCGCTGTCCTTTTTCATGAATTTTAACCGGGCGGGGGTGTTGTAAAACAGGTCCTGCACCCGGATGGTGGTGCCCTCCGGCACGCCTGCCGGCACCACCTCCCCGGGAACGCCCCCCTCCAGGTGGAGGGACGCCCCCGCGTCGGCCCCGGTCTGGCGGGTGTCGATGTCCAGCCGGGAGACGGCGGAGATGGCGGCCAGGGCCTCCCCCCGGAAGCCCAGGGTGCCGATGGCGGCCAGGTCCCGCTCCGAGCGGAGCTTGGAGGTGGCGTGGCGCAAAAAGGCGGTGGGCAGCTCCTCCGGCGCGATGCCGCAGCCGTTGTCCGTCACCCGGATGAGGCCCATGCCGCCCCGGCGGATCTCCACCACCACGGCGGAGGCGCCGGCGTCAATGGCGTTTTCCACCAGCTCCTTCACCACGCTGGCGGGACGCTCCACCACCTCGCCGGCGGCGATCAGGTCCGCCACGTGGCCGGGCAGCTGTGCAATGTGTGGCATATGCGTATTCCTCCTGTTCAGCTCTCCGGCCAATTGCGGCCATAGCCCAGAGCCACCACCAGCTTCCGCAGCAGCGCGGCGGAGGTCTCCGCCGGGCTTCCCTCGGTAAGGCTCCGCAGCAGCTCGTTTTTGCCGTCCGTCTCAATATTCACCGTCCAGCCGGGGACGGAAAAGCCCAGAGAGTCCCGGTTGGGCCAGCAGTGGACGTTGCGGATGGCGCCGCGGGGGATGGTTTTCCCGTTCAGCGTCAGGGCGTCCTCCGTCACGGTCCACGTCACGGTGCGCTCCGTCTCCCGCTGGGGCAGCAGGGTGACAAACAGCCGGTAGGCGCAGCGCATCAGCACATAGGCGGCGACGGCAAGCAGGGCGCCCCGGGTAAGGCCCTCCAGGGGCACCAGGGCGGCCATGGGCACCAGGATGGCCAGCGTCACGGCAAAGGACGCCAGCCACACCAGGGCGGTGCGCTTCCAGCCGCCCTCCGCCTTCAGAATCAGTTTTCCGGTGGTCATTGCGCCATCTCCTTTCAGCCCGTCCACAGGCACAGGGCGTTGGCGGCGGCGTGGACCGCCGCGGCGGACCACAGCGACCCGGACCGCTCATAGGTCCGGCACAGCACCGCCCCCGGCACCAGATACTGCAGCAGCCGGGCCAGCGCCAGCGGCGACAGCCCCGCCGACGCCAGCTGCCACACCTGGCTCAGGGCGAACAGGCAGCAGGAGGCGGCGTAGGCGATCCAGCGGCTCTTTCCCCGCAGCCCGCCGAACACCAGCCCCCGGAACAGCGTCTCCTCCGCGATGGGCACCACCAGCACCGCGATGAGAAAGGTGGTGCGGGGGGCGTCCGGCACCGGGGCGGCGATGAGGGTGTCGTTCAGGTTGGCAAGGCCCCCCACCAGCAGCCGGCCCAGCCGGCACACCAGCTCATTGAGGCCGTACAGCGCCACCAGGCCCGTCAGCGCCGCCTCGCAGGCGACGCCCAGATTGTCCGCGAAATTCCGGGAGGTGCGGCTCAGGAAGCGGTGGAAAATCACCGCCACCGCCGCCAGCAGCGCGTAGTAGTACACCGCGCTCCGCAGCGCCGGGGAGAGATTGGCCCCCGTCAGCCGCTCCGCCAGGTCGAACAGCGGCTCCCGCACCGCCGGCAGCACCAGCAGGTACAGCGCCAGCAGCACGGTGCCCGCGATCTGCTCCCCCGGCGTCAGGTATTCTCCGCCGCTTTTTTTCTTGGCCATGATCTGTCTCCTTCAACTCTCTCAGGAAAGCTTCTGTTTCAGCTCGTACAGCAGCTGCATCGCCTCAATGGGCGTCAGGGTGTCCGGCTGGCAGCGGCGCAGCGCCTCCAGCACCTCCCCCTCCCCCACGGCGGTGAGGGACACCTGGTCCTCCTCCGCCGGGGCGGGGGCCGCCGGGCGGCCGCTCTCCGCCTCCAGCTCCGTCAGAATCTGCCGGGCGCGGCTCAGCACCTTCGGCGGCAGGCCCGCCAGCTTGGCTACCTCGATGCCGTAGCTGCGGTCGGCGCCGCCGGGCAGAATCTTCCGCAGGAAGATGATGTCCTCCCCCCGGGTCTTGACGGCAATGCTGTAGTTCACGGCGCCGGGGAGGGTGTTCTCCAGCTCCGTCAGTTCGTGGTAGTGGGTGGCGAACAGGGTCTTGGCCCCCAGCAGCCGGCCGTCGGCGCAGTACTCCACCACCGCCCGGGCGATGGACATGCCGTCAAAGGTGGAGGTGCCCCGGCCGATCTCGTCCAGAATCAGCAGGCTGTCCCTGGTGGCGTGGCGCAGGATGTCCGACACCTCGCTCATCTCCACCATGAAGGTGGACTGGCCGGCAGACAGGTCGTCGCTGGCGCCGATGCGGGTGAAGATGCGGTCCACCACGCCGATGCGGGCGGAGGCGGCCGGCACGAAGGACCCGATCTGGGCCATCAGCACAATGAGGGCCACCTGGCGCATGTAGGTGGACTTGCCCGCCATGTTGGGGCCGGTGATGATGGCCACCCGGTTCTCCTTCTCCCCCATGAACGTATCGTTGGGGACGAACAGGGAGTCCTTGAGCATCTGCTCCACCACCGGGTGGCGGCCGCCGTGAATCTCAATGGCGCCGGACTCGTCCATGTCGGGCCGGCAGTAGTTGTTCCGCACCGCCACGGCGGCAAAGGAGCACAGGGCGTCGGTCTCCGCCACCACGGCGGCGGCGGTCTGCACCCGCTGGGCCTGCTGGGCGATGTGCTCCCGCAGCTGGGTAAACAGCTGGTATTCCAGGGCCACCACCCGCTCGGAGGCGGTGAGGATGGAGTTTTCCAGCTCCTTCAGCTCCTGGGTGATGTACCGCTCGCCGTTCACCAGGGTCTGCTTGCGGATGTAGGTGTCCGGCACCTGGTCCGTGAAGGCCTTGGACACCTCGATATAATAGCCGAACACCTTGTTGTAGCCGATTTTCAGGGTGCGGATGCCGGTGCGTTCCTTCTCCCGGGCCTCCATCTCGGCGATGATGCCCTTGCCGCCGGTGAGGATGTGGCGCAGGCGGTCCACCTCGTCGCTGCAGCCCTCCCGGATGAAGCCCCCCTCCCGCACGGAGAAGGGCGGGTCGTCGCAGATTGTGTCGGCAATGGCGGAGCCGATGTCCTCCAGGGTGTCCAGCTCCTCCGCCAGCTCCTTCAGCCGCCGGTCCGGCAGGGCGGACAGCTGCTCTTTGATGGCGGGCAGCTTCTCGATGGCCCCCCGGAGGCTCACCAGGTCCCGGCCGCCGGCGGTGCCGTAGACAATGCGGCCGATGAGCCGCTCCATGTCCCCCAGCCCCGTCATGGCAGCGATCAGCTCCTCCCGGCGGATGGTGTCCTCCACCAGCGCCGCCACGGCGCTGTTCCGCCGGACGATGGCGGTGACGCTCAGCAGCGGCCGCTCCAGCCAGGACCGGAGCATCCGCCCGCCCATGGGGGTGCGGGTGCGGTCCAGCACCCACAGCAGGCTTCCCTTCTTCTCCCGGCGCTGCAGCGTCTCCGTCAGCTCCAGGTTCCGCCGGGCCGCCAGGTCCAGCTCCATGAACCGGCCCTGCTCATAGTAGTCCAGATCATTGATATAGGAGAGATCCGTTTTCTGAGTCTCGTAGAGGTAATCCAGCAGTCCCCCCAGGGCCATGGCCGCAGCGGGGTTTCCGGCGGGCAGGCGCGCGAAGGCCTCGTCGCCGTACTGGGCGCGGATGTTCTTCTCCGCCGCCGCAAGCTGGAAGCGCCGCTCCCCGCCGTTTTCCACCCGGCAGTGGAGCCGCTCCCGCAGCAGCGTCAGCAGCGTCTCCTCCGCGAAGGCGCCGCTGCTGAGCACCGCCTCCGCCGGGGAAAAGCGGCCCAGTTCGTTGATCACGTGCTCCAGCCGGTCCCGGCCGGTGAAGGCGGTGGCGTGGGTGCGGCCGGTGGAGATGTCGCAGAAGCTGACGCCGGCGCAGCGGGAATCCAGATAGATGCCGCAGAGGAAGTTGCTGTTCTTGTCCTCCAGGCAGGCGGCGTCGATGACGGTGCCGGGGGTCACCACCCGGATGATGTCCCGCTTCACCAGCCCCTTGGCGGCGGCGGGATCCTCCATCTGCTCGCAGATGGCCACCTTATAGCCCTTGGCGATGAGCCGGGCGATGTAGGCGTCGCTGGCGTGGTAGGGGATGCCGCACATGGGGATGCGGTCCTCCGGGTCCTTGTCCTTGGCCTTGTCCCGGCTGGTGAGGGTCAGGTCCAGCTCCCGGGACGCGGTTCTGGCGTCGTCGGCGAACATCTCGTAAAAGTCGCCCAGGCGGAAAAACAGGATGGAGTCCGGGTTGTCCTTTTTGATTTCCAGATACTGCTTCATCATGGGGGTCAGTTCCGCCATGAAGTCACCTCGTTGTCTTTCTGTCGGTATGGTTGATCGCAACATGGGGCCGCGGCGGCCCTGTGAGTGCCGGCTTTGCCGGCGGAATTGCGCCGGTTCCGGCGCGGGGGATGCGCCCGTCCGGGCGCCGGGAGTGCGATGAAGATCGCGGGCTTTGCACCGGTCCCGGTGCGGCGGTCGCGGGTTCCCCGCGGGGGATGCGCCCCCACTTTTCTTTTGAAGCGTCAAAAGAAAAGTCGCCGCGCCCGGTGGAAAAGAAAAACGCTAAGCGTGACCTTTGCTCCGCAAAGGTCAGACCGGGGGTCTCCTCAATCGGCCGGGCGGAAACTTTCAGCCTCTGCCGGTTGCGGAGTACCTGTTGCTGTTTGGCAGCTTTCCACCGCAAGTCGCGGGAGTCTGGCAGTTGTTATGGTGGAAGACCGAAAGGACTGTCCTTCTCTTCCCGCGCGTTACGCGCATACCCGAACAGTAGCGGAGAGCAGCGAAACGGAGCGCCCCATCAACCACCCCGGCAGGGCGTAGCGGAGCGGAACGCCCGGGGCCAACACGCAGGGGCCTTTCGGCCCTGCACCCCGTTGACCACCCAAGCCCTGACTTGCGGCGGAGCAGTTCCAAATCCGCACAATGTCCGGCGCAGCCGGCTGAAGACTCCCGGGTCTGGTCGGTACCGTCTGAGGACTCTCCCGTCAGCCTTTGTGTACAAAGGCGAACAAAGCGCTTTTCTTTTGGACCGTGCACGGCCCGTTTTAATTGGGCAAGACCCCAAGGAAATGGGGGGTTCAAAGCCTGTGAGCATCAGCGCACTCCCGGCACCCGGACCGGTGCATCCCCACCGGGGTG
>NZ_JAXEBZ010000004.1:0-14475 GCF_034093755.1 Dysosmobacter sp.
ACAATTCCATCCGGTCAGAGGTAAAAATAAAAGGACATCCGGGCGGATGTCCTTTTGGCTCGACACGATTAGCCGATCTGGTTCAGCTTCAGGGTCATGGCGCTCTTGCGATGAGCAGCCGTGTTCTTGTGCAGAACGCCCTTGGCAACCGCCTGATCGACTTTCTTCACTGCAACCTTGTAAGCGCCATCGGCCTCGGTGCGATTGCCTTCTGCGGCAGCGACCTCGAACTTCTTGATGGCGGTCTTGAGAGCGGACTTCTCAGCCTTATTGCGGGCGTTTCTCGCTTCGGCGATCAGAACGCGCTTTTTGGCAGACTTGATATTCGGCAAACCAAACACCTCCTTAGGCAAAATAGTAAGGGAGATACACGATCTCCCGTGCAGAATGATATTTTAGCAGTTATCTTCCCAAAAAGCAAGGATTTTTTTGCAATTTTTCAACAAAAATTGCATATTGTGCTGAAAACCGTAAAACATACCTTCCAAACACAAGATTTTGTGGCGGAAGGAGCAAAAACCATGTTCAAAAAGCGCACGGACCTGGCGCTGGAGGCCCAGGAGCTGTGGCGGGAGTCGGCGGAGCGCACCTCCCGGCTGCCCGGGGTGAAGGCGGTGAAGCGGAAGCAGGAGGGGTACACCGTCACGGAGGTGCGGGTGCTGGACGAAAGAGGCGCGGAGGCTCTGGGCAAGCCGGTGGGGTCCTACCGCACCGTGGATCTGGCGGGCTTCTGGCAGCGGCGGCCGGACTTTTTTCCCCGGGCGGTGCGGACGGTGGGGACGGAGCTGCGGGAGCTGCTGGCGCCGGAGGGAGCGGTGCTGGTGGTGGGCCTGGGCAACGATGCCATGACCCCGGACGCCATCGGGCCGGAGACGCTGCGCCACCTGCTGGTGACCCGGCATCTCATCGCCTCCCTGCCGAAGCAGTTTGCCGGGTTCCGCCCGGTGGCGGCCTTTGCCGCCGGCGTGCTGGGCACCACCGGCGTGGAGTCCGCCGAGGCGGTGCGGGCGCTGGTGGGAGAGACGAAGCCCGGCTGCGTTATCGCCGTGGACGCCCTGGCGGCCCGGCGGATGGGCCGGGTGTGCAACACGGTGCAGCTCAGCGACGCGGGCATCACCCCCGGCTCCGGGGTGGGGAACCACCGGGCGGCCCTCAGCCGGGAGACATTGGGGGTGCCGGTGATTGCCATCGGCGTGCCCACGGTGGTGGAGGCCTCCACCCTGGCGGCGGACCTGCTGGAGGAGGCGGGCATCCCGGACTTTGACCCCGCCCGGCTGCGCACCGGCGGCGGGGAGATGACCGTCACCACCCGGGACATCGACGCCCAGGTGCGGGACCTTGCCAAGGTGGTGGGGTACGCCATTAACTGGGCGCTGCAGGAGCTGGAGATTGAGGAGATCACAGCGCTGCTGAGCTGATGCACCGGTCCCGGTGCGGGGAATTCCGGTAATCACCGGGGGATGCGCTGAGCAGCGCGGGCTTCCGGCCCCCACTTTTCTTTGCTCGTGCAAAGAAAAGTCGCCGCCGGAGCGGTGGAAAAGAAACACGTTTCGTGGGCTTCCGGCACAGCCGGAAGCCCAGACCGGGGGTCTCCTCAGACGCTGCCGACTAAGTCCGGAAGCCTCCTACCGGGTGCGTCGGACATTGTGCAGATTTGGGACTGCTCCGCCGCAAGTCGGGGCCTGGGTGGTCAACGGGGTGCAAGATCGAAAGGCCCCTGCGTGTTGGCCCCGGGCGTTCCGCTTCCCCGCAAGGAGGACGCGACATCCGTAAGGCGGCAAAGCCGCCAACGGCTGTCCAGTCGCTACGCCCTACCTGGGCAATAAACGATAACCACTCCGGGGATGCGCGTAGCGAAGCGGAACGCGCGGGCAGAGAAGGACAGTCCTTTCGGTTTTCCACCACGACGACCACCGCACTCACGCAACTTGCGGCGGCAGACTTTCGATGAGCACCGGTGTATAGCGCACCCGGCAGAAGATTTCCGGATTCTGTCGGCAGCGTCTGAGGAGACCCCCGGTCTACCCATTGGCGGCGCCAAAGGGTACGCCCAGCGCTTTTTTCTTCCACCGTGCACGGCGCAGAAGGTGAATTGCCGCAAAGCGGCAAGAGAAGCCCCTCTGGAGGGTTCTTTTTCGGCAAGACGAAAAAGAATGGGGGGTGCAAAGCCGCAGCCTTCGCTGCACCTCCCTGCACCCGGACGGGTGCATCCCCGCCGGGGTCCCGGCATTTTCCGCACCGAAAGCGGTGCATTATCCTCCGGCAATGGCCGGAGAGCCTCCGGTCTCCGGAAAAGACTGCAAAAGACAGTCAGTCTTCCAAATCCAGCACCACGGGGCAGTGGTCGCTGCCCATCACCTCGCTCCAGATGTCGGCGTTTTTGATCCGGCCGCGCAGCCGGTCGGAGACGATAAAGTAGTCAATGCGCCAGCCGGCGTTGTTCTTCCGGGCGTTGAAGCGGTAGCTCCACCAGGAGTAGGCGTCGGTTTTGTCGGGGTAGAGATAGCGGAAGGTGTCGGTAAAGCCGGAGGAGAGCAGCCGGGTCATCTTCTCCCGCTCCTCGTCGGTGAAGCCGGGGTTGCGGCGGTTGCTCTTGGGGTTCTTGATGTCGATCTCCTCATGGGCCACGTTCAGATCGCCACAGTACACCACCGGCTTCTTTTCGTCCAGCTCCTGCAGATACGCCCGGATGTCGTCCTCCCAAGCCATGCGGTAGTCCAGCCGGGCCAGCTGGTCCTTGGAGTTGGGGGTGTAGCAGCACACCAGATAGAAGTCCTCAAACTCGGCGGTGATGACCCGCCCCTCGTGGCGGTGCTCGTCGATGCCGAAGTCATAGGTTACCGACAGCGGCTCCCGCCGGGTGAACACGGCGGTGCCGGAGTAGCCGGCCTTGTCGGCGCTGTTCCAGAAGCGGGTGTAGCCGGGCAGGTCGAACTCCGCCTGCTCCGGCCGCATCTTCGTCTCCTGCAGGCAGATGACGTCGGCGTCGGCAAAGGCGCAGAAGTCCAGAAATCCCTTTCCCAGGCAGGAGCGCAGGCCGTTGACGTTCCAGGAAACCAGTCGCATAAGGCATGATTCCTCTCTTTCTTTGGGTTGATCTGATTTTACCCCAAACCCGGCGGGAAAACAACCTTGCTCTTTTCCGGGAAAAGAGGTAGAGTAAGAGGCGAATCCAAGAATCAGAGAGAATCAGAGGTAAATGTGTATGTCAGAGAAAAGCAGCGGAACCAGAAACATGACAACCGGCAGCCCCGCGGGGCATATCCTGGCCTTTGCCCTGCCCCTGGTGGCGGGCAGCCTGCTCCAGCAGCTTTATAATATGGTGGACTCCTGGGTGGTGGGCAACTATGTGGGCAGCGGCGCCCTGGCGGCGGTGGGCATGGCCTTCCCGGTGATGACCATGTTCACGGCGTTGTTCATCGGCATCGGCAACGGCGGCACGGTGGTCATTGCCCAGTTTTTCGGCGCCGGACGCATGGACAAGGTCCGCCAGACGGTGGACAGCATCTACACCGCCTTCATCACCGCCGCCGTCCCCCTGACGGTGTTCGCCCTGCTGATGGTTCGGCCGGTGGTGACCTTCATGCAGGTGGAGGACAGCGCCGTTCAGGAGACCTGCCTGTATCTCTCCATCATCTGCGCGGGGCTGACAGGCAACATCGGCTATAACATCACTGCCGGCATTCTGGGGGGCCTGGGCAACTCCCGCAGCACGCTGCTGTTTCTGGCCGTAGCCGCCGTCATCAACACGGTGCTGGACCTGGTGTTCGTGCTGTCCTTCGGCATGGGGGTGATGGGCGTGGCCCTGGCCACCATCATCGCCCAGACCGCCTCGTGGCTGTTCAGCCTGGTGTATATCAACCGGAAGTACCGGGACATCGCCATCCACCCCTTCTGCTTCCGGTTCGACCGGCAGCTGTTCGGCCAGGTGATGAAAATCGGCCTCCCCGCCGGCGTCCAGATGGCCATGGTGTCCCTGGGCGTCATGGTGGTGATGGGCAAGGCCAACAGCTACGGCAAGGAGTTCATGGCCGGCTACAACGTGGGCGGCAAGATCGACACCGTCACGTTCCTGTTCATCCAGAGCGTCTCCGCCGCCGTCACCGCCTTCGTGGGCCAGAACATGGGCGCCCGAAAGATGGACCGGGTGCGCCGGGGCATCCGGGCGGCGGTGGGTATGTCCATCGCCTGGTGCCTGGTGACCATGGTGCTCATCATCCCCTTCCGCAGCCAGCTGGTGGCCATTTTCAGCCCCGATCCCAAGGTCATCTACGCCGGCAGCTGCTACCTGCTGGCCATCATGTGGGGCTACCCCGTGTTTGCCGGCATGTTCGTCCTCAACGCCGCCCTCCGGGGCACCGGCGAGAGCGTGTTCCCCATGGTGACCACCATCATCTCCATGATCGTGCTGCGGATTCCCTGCGTCTACTGGATCGCCGCCCGCTTCGGCGCGGGCGCCATGTTCTTCGGCTTCATCCCCGGCTGGGTGGTGGGCCTGGTGATGGCGTCGGTGAACTTCCTGTCCGGCCGCTGGACCCGCCACGCCCTGCCCACGGAGGAAAATCCGGCGGAACCGTTGTAATTTCAGGAAAAACGGAGTAGAATATTTAATTACGTGAGAATACCGGCGCTCTTTCATTCGGAGCCGCCGTGAAAAAGGAGAACACCCATGGAAAAGAAAAAGTTTTACATCACCACCCCCATCTACTATCCCTCCGACAAGCTCCACATCGGCCATACCTACTGCACCGTGGCCACCGACGCCATGGCCCGCTACAAGCGCCTGGCCGGGTATGACGTCATGTTCCTCACCGGCACCGACGAGCACGGCCAGAAGATTGAGGACAAGGCCCGGGAGGCCGGCGTGTCCCCCAAGGAATTCGTGGACGGCATCGTGGAGGGTCCCCGGGGTGTCAAGGACCTGTGGAAGCTGATGAACATCTCCAATGACCGCTTCATCCGCACCACAGATGACTACCATGTGGCGTCCATCCAGAAGATCTTCAAAAAGATGTATGACAACGGCGACATCTACAAGGGCACCTACAAGGGCAAGTACTGCAAGCCCTGCGAGTCCTTCTGGACCGAGAGCCAGCTGGTGGACGGCAAGTGCCCCGACTGCGGCCGGGAGGTGCAGGACGCGGAGGAGGAGGCCTACTTCTTCCGCCTGAGCAAGTATGCCGACCGGGTCCGGGACCTGCTGGTGAACACCGACTTCCTGCAGCCCCGCAGCCGGGTCAACGAGATGGTGAAAAACTTCATCGACCCCGGTCTGGAGGACCTGTGCGTCTCCCGCACCAGCTTCACCTGGGGCATTCCCGTGGACTTCGACCCGGGCCATGTGGTCTATGTGTGGGTGGACGCCCTGTTCAACTACACCACCGCCCTGGGCTTCCTGAACGATGAGTACCATGATTACGATAAATACTGGCCCGCCGACGTCCACTTCGTGGGCAAGGAGATCGTCCGGTTCCACTCCATCATCTGGCCCGCCATGCTGATGAGCATGGGCATGCCCCTGCCCAAGCACGTGTTCGGCCACGGCTGGCTGCTGCTGGACGGCGGCAAGATGTCCAAGTCCAAGGGCAACGTGGTGGACCCCTATATCCTGGCGGAGCAGTTCGGCGTGGACGCCCTGCGGTTCTTCCTGATGCGCACCTTCCCCTTCGGCTCCGACGGCAACTTCTCCAACGAGCTGCTGATCCAGACCATCAACGTGGACCTGGCCAACGACCTGGGCAACCTGGTGTCCCGCACCACCGCCATGGTGGGCAAGTACTTCGGCGGCGCTCTGCCGGAGGGCTGCTCCAAATGGGATGCCCCCGAGGCCTGCGACACCGACCTCATCGCTATGGCCTCCGCCCTGCGGAATGCCTATGAGGCCCAGATGGAAGCCTACGCCCCCCACAACGCCCTGGCGGAGGTGTTCAAGGTCATCCAGCGGGCCAACAAGTATATCGACGAGACTGCCCCCTGGGCCCTGGCCAAGGACATGGACGCCAACGGCAAGCGGCTGGCCCACGTGCTGTACAACCTGCTGGAGGCCACCCGCGTCTGCGGCATCCTGCTGAGCCCCTTCATGCCGGAGAGCTGCGGGAAGCTGTTTGTGCAGATCGGCGCCGGCGCCGGGTGCCAGACCTGGGAGTCCGCCGCCGTGTGGGGCAGCCGTCCGGAGACCGCCCCCACCACCAAGGGCGAGAACCTGTTCCCCCGCATCGACGTGGACAAGGCCCTGGAGGCTCTGGCCGCCGCCGAGGAGGCCGCCAAAAAGGCCGCCCTCCCCGACGTGGAGGTGGAGCCCCAGCTGGAGGAGAAGGTGGACTTCGACACCTTCTGCAAGTGCGACTTCCGGGCCGTGAAGGTGAAGGACTGCCAGCCGGTGAAAAAGAGCGCCAAGCTGCTGCGCTTCACCCTGGACGACGGCACCGGCACCGACCGCCAGATCCTCTCCGGCATCGCCAAGTGGTATAAGCCGGAGGACCTGGTGGGCAAGACCCTGGTGGCCATCGTGAACCTGCCGCCCCGGAAGATGATGGGCCTGGACTCCTGCGGCATGCTGATCTCCGCCGTCCACACCGAAAAGGGCGAGGAGAAGCTGAACCTGATCATGGTGGATGACGCCATCCCCGCCGGCGCCAAGCTCTGCTGATGATATGACATACAGCCCCTGCCGGGATGACCTGGCGGGGGCTGTTTTTTGCGCCGGACCCGGCGGGATGCAGCGAAGGCTGCAGGCTTTCCGGCTATTGCCGGGGAATGTTGCACCGCTTTCGGTGCGGAAATGTGACGAAGGTCACTGCTTTGCACCCCCCATTTTCTTTGGGTCTTGCCCAAAGAAAACGGGCCGTGCACGGTCCAAAAGAAAGGCGCTTTTTTCGCCTTTGTACACAAAGGCTGACGGGAGATTCCTCAGACGGTGCCGACGGCGTCGTCGCAAAGTCCGCTTTACGTGAAAAGCCCTGCGTGAAAGGGCTTCTCACGTGTCGCTCCCTTGCTCCTCCTTTTCCCACCGCAAACGCTTCGCTGGTTTGCGGTGGGAGCCCTGGGGAAATCTTCTGCCGGCTGCGCTATACACAGTGCAAATTCGATACTGCTCCGCCGCAAGTTGCGGGAGTTCGGTGGTCGTCGCGGTGGAAAACCGAAAGGACTGTCCTTCTCTGCCCGCGCGTTCCGCTTCCCCGCAAGGGGGACGCGACATCCGTAAGGCGGCAAAGCCGCCAACGGCTGTCCAGTCGCTACGCGCATACCCGGGCAGTTGCGGAGGAATGCGGAACGGAGCAGCCCCGTCAACCACCCCGGTAGGGCGTAGCGAAGCGGAACGCCCGGGGCCAATACGCAGGGGCCTTCCGATTCTGCACCCCGTTGACCATCCAGGCCCCAATTTGCGGCGGCAGACTTTCGACGAGCACCGGTGTATAGCGCAGCCGGCAGGAGACCCGCAAGTTTCCACCGCAGGGTCTGAGAAGACTCCCGGTCTGACCTTTGCGGAGCCAAAGGGTACGCCCGGCGTTTTTCTTTTCCACCGGGCGCGGCGACTTTTCTTTTGACGCGTCAAAAGAAAAGTGGGGGCGCATCCCCCGCGGGGAACCCGCGACCCCCGCACCGGCTCCGGTGCAAAGCCGCGGCCTTCGCCGCCCCCCGGCACCCGGGTGGGTGCATCCCTTCATAAGCCATTTGTAAAAAATGTGCAGTGTTGCATTTGCCGGCGCAACCGTCTATAATAACTCCTATCAAACCACCGGGAGGCACCGCCATGATCTTCGACACCCATGCCCATTATGACTCCAACGGCTTCAACGCCGACCGCCACGCGGTCCTGTCCTCCCTGCCGGAGCGGGGCGTGGGACTGGTGGTGGACCCGGGGTGCGACCTCCCCAGCTCCCGGGCGGCCATCGCCCTGGCGGAGCAATACCCCCACGTCTACGCCGCCGTGGGCATCCACCCCAGCGACTGCGCCGGGACGGACGAGGAGAGCTACGCCGCCCTGCGGGAGCTGTGCGGCCGCGAAAAGGTGGTGGCCGTGGGGGAGATCGGCCTGGACTACTACTGGGACAGCAACCCGCCCAGGGAATTCCAGCAGCAGGTGCTGCGCCGCCAGCTGGAGCTGGCGCTGGAGCTGGACCTGCCGGTGATCATCCACGACCGGGAGGCCCACGGCGACACCATGGCGGTGATCCGGGACTACCCGGCGCTGCGGGGGGTGTTCCACTGCTTCTCCGGCAGCCCGGAGATGGCGGAGGAGCTGCTGAACTGGGGCTGGTACCTGGGCTTTGACGGCCCCATCACCTACAAGAACGCCCGCCGGGCGCCGGAGGTGGCGGCCATCACCCCTCTGGACCGCATCCTCATTGAGACGGACGCCCCCTACCTCTCCCCCGTCCCCTTCCGGGGCAAGCGGAACGATTCCGCCAACCTGCCCTACGTGGTGGAAAAACTGGCGGAGTGGAAGGGCGTCACCCCCGCCGAGATGGAGCGCATTACCTGGGAAAACGGAAAACGACTGTTCAGAATCGAGGTCTGAATCATGGAAAAAGGCTTTACCATCACCTATGAATACGGGGACAATCTGTACGTGAACCCCACTAACCGCTGCGACTTCAACTGCGAGTTCTGCCTGCGGCACAACCAGGGCTCCGGCGGCAGCATCTACACCCACAACCTCTGGCTGAAGCGGGAGCCTACCAAGGAGGAGCTGCTGGAGTCCATTGAGAGCCATGACCTGAGCAGGTACAAACAGCTGGTGTTTGTGGGCTTCGGCGAGCCCAGCTACCGCATGGAGGACATCTGCTGGGTCATCGACCGGATGAAGGAGCACGGCACCAAAATCTTCACCCGCATGGACACCAACGGCACCGGCTCGTTGATCCACGGCCGGGACATCGCCCCCGACTTTGCCGGCCGGTTCGACATGGTGTCCGTCTCCCTGAACAATGACACGGCGGAGAAGTACAACGCCATCTGCCACCCCATCTACCCCGACGCCTACGAGGCCATGAAGGAATTCACCAAAGAGGTGCGCAAGTACGTGCCCACGGTGATGATGACCGTGGTGGACACCATCCCCCCCGAGGAGATTGAAAACTGCCGCCGCATCTGCGAGGACGAGATCGGCGCCGTCTACCGCGTCCGGGAATACATTGCCGACTGATATGAAGCTGACGGTTCTGACGGACAACAACACCTATATCGACCGCTATTTTCTGGGGGAGCCCGCCTTTTCCTGCTTCCTGGAAACCGGCGGCAGGCGGGTGCTGCTGGACACCGGCTACTCCGATGTGTTTCTGAAAAACGCCGGGAAGCTGGGCCTGCCGGCGGCGGACAGCGACTTTGTGGTGCTGTCCCACGGCCACAATGACCACACCGGCGGCCTGCGCCCCCTGATGGCGGCCATGGGGGACCGGCGCTCCGCGCTGGTGGCCCATCCGGCGGTGTTTGAGTCGAAATTCGACGGCGGGGAGCCGGTGGGCAGCCCCGTGACGGCGGAGGAGCTGTCCGAGCGGTTCGACCTGCGGCTGTCGGCGGAGCCGGTGTGGCTGACGGAGCGGCTGGTGTTTCTGGGGGAAATCCCGGAGCTGGCGGAGCCGCGGATGCCGGTGGGCACCCTGTCCGACGGATCGCCGGACCGGTGCCTGGACGACTCGGCCCTGGCCTACCGGGGGGAAAACGGCGTCTATATCGTCACCGGCTGCTCCCACAGCGGCATCTGCAACATCGCCGAGTACGCCAAGCAGGTGACGGGCCAGCGGCGGGTGGCCGGGATTCTGGGCGGCTTCCACCTGCTGGAGCGGGACCGGCGCAGCCGCCGCGCCCTGGAGTATCTGGAGCGGGAGGCCGTGGGAGAGCTGTGGCCCTGCCACTGCACCGGCTTCCGGGTCCGCGCGGAGATGGCACGCACCATGGACATCGGCGAAGTGGGCGTGGGACTGGAGCTGGAATGGAAGTGAAGACACACGGCGCGGCGGAAGCCGCGCCGTTCCTTTTCACCATGGAAATGCCGCTTCCGGCCGCCTTGACAACCCCGGCTCCGAAAGAGTAAAATAATGGAAACCCCGTTTCAGAATACGGAAATACGACCGGAATGAGGTAAGTGCCATGAAAAAACGCGTACTCTCTCTGATGCTGGCCCTGATGCTCTGCGCCGCCCTGGCGGTTCCCGCCGCCGCCAAGGACAACTCCATCAAGCAGGTGGAGGCCGGATATCTGCTTTCCCTGATGGTGACCAACGGCGGCGATCTGTACGGCTGCGGCAGCAACTTTTCCGGCGGCCATGCTTACCCGGAGAGTTATCCCCTGGGAACCGGCGTGACCATGACTGAGCTATCCGGACCCGGCGGCTACCTCGTGACCCGTCCCCAGAAGATCGCGGAGGGTGTGGAAAAGGTGGCCGCCTCCAAGGCGCCCTCCTCCCAGGCCCAGGGCAGCATTGCCGCCGGCAGCCATATTCTGATCCTGATGAAAAACGGCGATCTCTACGGCATGGGCGACAATTACTGCGGCCAGCTGGGCAAGGGGGACCGCCAGCAGCACCACGGCATGCAGTTCATCATGGGCGGCGTGCGGGACGTGGCCTGCACCGCCACCGCCAGCATCTTCATCACCGATAACGGCGACCTCTACTGGTGCGGCCTGCTGATGCAGCAGAATGCCATGAATGCCCAGCTCTGCTATGAGCCGTCTCCCGTGAAGGCCCTGTCCGATGTGAAGGCTGTGGACGGCGGCGGAGAGCATATCGTGGCTCTGAAACAGGACGGCACCGTCTGGACCATGGGCTGCGCCTATGGCGGAGCGCTGGGCAACGGCGTCACCAGCGGCTTCAGCCCCACCTTTATCCAGGTGTTCAGCGGCGCGGACAGCGTCAGCGCCGGCTGCAGCTACACCATGGCCCTGAAGGCGGACGGCACCCTGTACGGCTGGGGCTACAACGGCTGCGGCCAGCTGGGCCGTGATTTCACGACCTACAGAACGGTGAGCACGCCCGTTCCGGTGATGACCGGCGTGAAGAGCGTGGAGTGCGGCTACTACACCACCCATGTGATCAAGACGGACAACACCCTGTGGAGCATGGGCTGGAACTACCACGGCGAGATGGGCCAGGGCTCCATGGACCCCATCTGCGTCGCCACACCCAAAAAGACCCTCAGCGGCGTGGCCTCCGTCGCCGGCGGCTACCTCCACACCCTGGCGCTGAAAACCGACGGCACTATGGTGGGCTGCGGCCAGAGCTACTGCTGTGAGCTGGGCGATGGCAAATCCGTCCACCAGGTCCTGTCCTGGATTCCCGCCGGACTCACCGCCAGCCCCATCCTGGAGGAGGGCGCCCTGCCCTTTACGGATGTGCCCGCAGGCGCCTACTACTACGATCCGGTGCAGTGGGCGGTGGACAATCACATCACCACCGGCACCACCGTCACCACCTTCTCCCCCAACAACCCCTGCACCCGGGCCCAGATCATCACCTTCCTCTGGCGGGCCGCCGATGACGACGCGCTCTATATGGTGGAGCAGATCGACGATGTGGCGGATGGAGACTGGTTCTACAGCGCCGTCCGCTGGGCGGTCCAGAATCAGATCGTCCCCAATTCCGGTAAATTCTACCCCAACAGCCCCTGTACCCGGGCGGCCACGGTGGAGTTTATGTGGAGAGCCGCGGGAAGCCCCTATTATGACGTCTCCAAGCTGCCCTTTACCGATGTGAAGGCCGGCGCCTCCTATGCCCAGGCCGTGGCCTGGGCGCTGGACAAGGGCGTCACCTCCGGCACCACCGCCACCACCTTCTCCCCCAATGCCACCTGTACCCGCGCCCAGATTGCCGCGTTTATGTACCGGGCCTTTGCGTAAAGGCCGCGGCAGGAAGAACCGAACCGCCCAAAGGCTGCCGAAAAAGTCCGCCGGACTTTTTCGGCAGCCTTTTCATGCGCCCTTTTTCAGCGTCTCCGCCATGGACCGGGCGAACAGCCGCCCCGCCAGCACCGCCTCGTCGGGGGAGTTGCCGGCGGCGCCCACCTCCAGCAGCAGCGCGCCGGGGGTCACGTGCTGGTTGTACCGGGAGTTGCGCAGCAGAATGGGCCGCATCAGGGTGGGGTACTGCTCCAGCACATCTGCCTGCAATTGCACCGCCAGCTTCAGGTTCTCCCGCCAGTTGGGGTGGGTGAGGCCGGAGCCGTCGCTGCCCACCACCAGCGTCAGCTGGGCCGCCGTGCCCTCCTCCACCACCGACACCACCTTGTACTGGTTCCCCTCAGCGTCCTCCACCGCGTCCCGGTGAACGTCCAGCACGAAGCGGATGGAGGGGTACTCCTCCAGGTACCGCTCCACCGATTCCAGGGACCGGTCATAGGCGCCGGAGTAGGCGGGGTAGTCGTACATGCTGCGGTCGTGGAGCACGGGGATGCCGGCGTCGGCAAAGGCCTGGGCCATCTCGTCCCCCACCCGCACCACGCCGCAGCGGGTGTCGGTGGTGCGGTGGTCGCCGGTGTAGGTGATGTCCGTCCCCTCCGGCGGGGTGTAGCACTCGCTGCCGTGGGTGTGGACAATGAGAATCTGCGGCTCGCCGCTGCCGCTTCCCAGCACGGCGGCGGGAGGCTCCGTCAGCTCCTGCAGGGAAAGGCCGCAGCCGGTGGCGTTGCTGATGTACACCTTCCCCGCCACCGTGTAGCCCGACGGTCCGCCGGGCACCAGCGTCCGGGCGGGGACGCCGTTGTCCGTCTCCGGCAGAGGCGTCTCCACCGGGGTCTCCGTCACCGGGCGGGTGACGATGGGCGGCTCCGGCTCCGTGTTCTCCGGGGCGGGGCGGTCCCCCTCCTCCCGGGTCCACAGGTCCGCAACCTCCTCCTTCGCGCTGAGCAGCAGCGGCGACTGGCTGATGGCCAGCATGGCGGCGGCGGACATGGGGTCCTCCTCCCGCCGCAGGTCGCCCAGCTCCCACCGCAGCACCGACAGCGGCAGCGCTTCCCAGGCGGCGGAGGCCGCGGCGGAGAAGGTCTGTGCCCCCGCCGTCACCGCCGCCAGCCATAGCGTGGCCCCCGCCGCCGTCAGGGCCAGCAGCCGCCGCCGGGCCGAGCGGAGACGCTGATGAAAAACGGCCTTGTCCATGGTCGTCCCACCTCCTTTGGACAGACCCTATGCGGGAGGGAGGGAAAAAAGAACCTCCCCGGTCAGGGGAGGGGGGCGCAGGCCGCGGGCTTTTGCGGCCATTGCCGGGGGAATTGCGCCGGTTTCGGTGCTGGAAATTGCCGGGACCCCGGCGGGGATGCACCTATCCGGGTGCCCGGGGTGCCGACCATCGTCGGCGGGATTGCAAACCACCGTCGCGGCAGTACGATTCCCGGCCCCGTTGGGGCCGCCAATCGTGCCGCTTCCTCGAAACAGGCTTGCTGTTTCCGCCGCTGGCGGCGCTTCGCCTGTGTCCCCCATTTTCTTTGGGTCTTGCCCAAAGAAAATGGGCCGTGCACGGTCCAAAAGAAAGGGGCTTTTTTGCCTTTGTACACAAAGGCCGACGGGAGATTTCTCAGACGGTGCTTCCCGTGCCCAGAAGTCTCCTGCCGGCTGCGTCGGACATTGTGCGGATTTGGAACTGCTCCGCCGCAAGTTGCGGGAGTGCGGCGATTGTCGGGCTGGAAAACCGAAAGGACTGTCCTTCTACGCCCGCGCGTGCCGCTTCCCCGCACGGGGGACGCGACATCCGTATGGCGGCAACGCCGCCAACGGCTGTCCAGTCGCTACGCGCATAGCCAGGCGGTTGCGGAGGGAAACGAAACGGAGCGCCCCATCAACCACCCCGGTAGGGCGTAGCGAAGCGGAACGCCCGAGGCCAAACCGTAGGGGCCTTTCGGTTCTGCACCCCGCTGACCGCCCAGACCCCGACTTGCGGCGGCAGGTTTTCAATCTTCATTCAATGTTCGGCGCATCCGGCAGAAGGCTGCCGGACTTAGTCGGCAGTGTCTGAGGAGACCCCCGGTCTGGTCTTTCGGCATAGCCGAAAGACCACAAACCGTGTTTCTTTTCCACCGCTCCGGCGGCGACTTTTCTTTGCACGAGCAAAGAAAATGGGGGAAACAGGCGAAGCGCCGCCAGCGGCGGAAACAGCGAGGGCTGTTTCGAGGAAGCGGCACGATTGGCGGCCCCAACGGGGCCGGGAATCGTATCGCCGCGACGGTGGTTCCGGGAAGCCCAGCCGGGGGTCCACTTCGGCGCGTCGCAGGCGGAATCGTATCGCCGCGACGGTGGTTCCGGGAAGCCCGCGGCCTTCGCCGCACTTCCTGTGCCCGGATGGGCGCGCCCCCGCCTCCCGGTCGAGGGGAGACCATCAAAAAACCGGACGGCTTGTGGGCCGTCCTGTAGGATTGTCAAACATATTGGACAGAGAACTCAAAAGGAGATAGCCAGCCAAGAGGCCTCATGGGAAAGTTGTTGGAACGGCGGTTATGGATGGCAAGCTGCTTTTCGAAGTCCGCAAGGGAGTAAAAGCTGTGGGAA
>NZ_JAXEBZ010000005.1:0-21869 GCF_034093755.1 Dysosmobacter sp.
TGCAGCCTCTTTGAACTTCTCCTCAGCCTCCTTGTCGCCGGGGTTCAGGTCGGGATGGTACTTCCGGGCCATCTTCTTGTATGCTTTTTTGATCTCGTCCTCAGAGGCCCCTTTGGAGATGCCCAGGACTTCGTAATAATCTCGTTTCTGCTCTGCCATATGAAAACTCCTCATTCCGAAACGCCGTATCAGGGACAGGCCGATCCGCTCTGTCCCTGATACGTTTTATGAGAGGGTCGCTTACTGGTTCTTGTCGTCCTCGTCGACCACCTTGTAGTCAGCGTCGTAGTACTGACCCTGCTGGGCGCCGGCGCCGGCGTCGGGGCCGGGCTGCTGGGCGCCGCCCTGGGGATTGGCCTGCTGATACAGCTTCTCGCTGACGGCGTAGAACTGCTGGGTCAGCTCCTCGGTGGCGGCCTTGATGGCAGCGGTGTCCTGACCCTTCAGGGTCTCCTTCAGCTTATCCAGGGCGGACTGAACCTTGGCCTTCTCGTCGGCGGGGATCTTGTCGCCCATCTCGTTAAGAGTCTTCTCGGACTGGTAGACCATCTGGTCGGCCTGGTTGCGGACCTCCACTTCCTCCTTCAGCTTGGCATCCTGGGCCGCGTACTGCTCGGCTTCCTTGACGGCCTTCTCAATGTCCTCCTTGGACATGTTGGAGGAGGAGGTGATGGTGATGTGCTGCTCCTTGCCGGTGCCCAGGTCCTTGGCGGAGACGTTGACGATGCCGTTGGCGTCGATGTCGAAGGTCACCTCAATCTGAGGCACGCCCCGGCGGGCGGGAGCGATGCCGTCCAGGTGGAAGCGGCCCAGGGACTTGTTGGCGGCGGCCATCTCCCGCTCGCCCTGCAGCACGTTGACCTCCACGGAGGTCTGGTTGTCGGCGGCGGTGGAGAAGATCTGGCTCTTCTTCACGGGGATGGTGGTGTTGCGGTCAATCAGCTTGGTGCACACGCCGCCCATGGTTTCAATGCCCAGGGACAGGGGGGTGACATCCAGCAGCAGCAGACCCTTCACGTCGCCGGTCAGCACGCCGGCCTGCAGGGCGGCGCCCATGGCCACGCACTCGTCGGGGTTGATGCCCTTGAAGGGCTCGCTGCCGGTGTACTTCTTCACGGCCTCCTGCACGGCGGGGATACGGCTGGAGCCGCCCACCAGCAGGACCTTGCTCAGGTCGGAGGGCTTCAGGCCGGCATCGGACATGGCCTGATGGACGGGGCCCATGGTGGCCTCCACCAGGTGGGCGGTCAGCTCGTTGAACTTGGCCCGGGTGAGGGTCACGTCCAGGTGCTTGGGACCGGTGGCGTCGGCGGTGATATAGGGCAGGTTGATGTTGGAGGTGGTGACGCCGGACAGCTCGATCTTGGCCTTCTCGGCGGCCTCCTTCAGCCGCTGCATGGCAACCTTGTCGGAGGACAAATCCACGCCGTCAGAGCGCCTGAACTCGTTCACAAGGTACTTCATGATGCACTCGTCGAAGTCGTCGCCGCCCAGACGGTTGTTGCCGGCGGTGGCCAGAACCTCGATGACGCCGTCATCGATCTCCAGGATGGAGACATCGAAGGTACCGCCGCCCAGGTCATAGACCATGATCTTCTGGGCGTTCTCCTTATCCACACCGTAGGCCAGAGCCGCGGCGGTGGGCTCGTTGATGATGCGCTTCACGTCCAGACCGGCGATGCGGCCGGCGTCCTTGGTGGCCTGGCGCTGGGAGTCGGTGAAGTAAGCGGGGACGGTGATCACCGCCTCGGTGACGGTCTGGCCCAGATAGGCCTCGGCGTCCGCCTTCAGCTTCTGCAGAATCATGGCGCTGATTTCCTGGGGGGTGTAGGCCTTGCCGTCCACGGTGACCTTGTAGTCGCTGCCCATCTCACGCTTGATGGAAGAGATGGTGCGGTCGGGGTTGGTGATGGCCTGGCGCTTTGCCACCTGGCCCACCATACGCTCGCCGGTTTTGGAGAATGCCACCACAGAGGGGGTGGTGCGGTTGCCTTCGGCGTTGGGGATGACGACGGCCTCGCCGCCCTCCATCACAGCCACGCAGGAGTTTGTAGTACCCAGATCAATACCGATAACCTTAGACATAATCTTTTTCCTCCTAATATATCGAAAGAATTTATTGACAGTTTCAAATTTGGCCGAAGGCCAAACGCAATTGGAATCATTTTCGCCGCGGCACGGAATGCGTCTCCTCGCGGCACAGCCGCTGCGGCCTACGCTGAAAACATGCCACCGGCATGTTTTCTGAACGCTGCGGCGTGGCGAAAATACCCCGACCTGTGCGCCCCTGGGGCGCACACACCCGTCCGCAGACTGGTGGGGGGAATCTAAAAGGGGGGAAAGCGGCGAAGCGCCGCCAGCGGCGGATACAGCGAGCCGCTTTCGAGGAAGTGCCGCGATTGGCGGCCCGAACAGGGCCGGGAATCGCATCGGCACGACGGTGTACGCAGTTCCCTCTTTAGTTCGCCACCTGCACGAAGGCGTAGCGCAGGACCTTGTCGCCCAGCATGAAGCCGGTCTGGAACACCTGCACCACCTCGCTCTCGCCGTACTGCTCATCCTCGATGTGCATCACAGCGTTGTGGCGGTTGGGGTCGAAGGTCTGGCCCCTGGCCTCGATCTCCGTGACGCCCAGGTCCTCCAGAATCTTCTTGTACTGGTTGAAGATCATCTCCAGGCCCTTTTTGTGGGGGGAGTCCTCGCCGCCCTCGGTGGCCATGGCCCGCTCCAGATTATCATACACTGCCAGGAACGCCTTGATGGTGTCCAGCTTGGCGTCCTGATAGATGGTTTCCTTTTCCTTGGTGGTCCGCTTGCGGTAGTTGTCATACTCGGCGGCCAGCCGGGTGTACTGATCCTTGGCGGCTTCCAGCTGCCGGGCGGCCAGCTCGGCGGCCTCCATCTGCTCCTGGGTCAGGGTGTAGGTCTTTTTCTTCTCTTTTTTCTCTTTCTTTTCCGCCTTCTCCTGCTTCTCCGGCTCCTGCTGCGGCGCTTGCTCCGCCGCCTCAGGGGCCTGCGTCTCCTTCTCCTCGTCGGGAGTCGGCTGCTTCGTCTCTTCGCTCATTCTTCCATATCCTCCTTGGGGGGCAGATCCCGTTTTCCAAACAGCCGTGTCAGCCCGTCGGCAAAGCCGGACAGCCGGGCGGCCACCGCCGCGTAATCCATTCTGGTGGGGCCCACCACACCGATCAGGCCCCGCATGTCGTCTCCGATATCATAGCTGGCCACCACCACGCTGGTGTCCCGCAGCTCCTCACTGACGTTCTCCGGTCCGATGAGAATCTTCATGGGACTGTTGTCCTCCGGGATGGGCAGGTTCTCCTTCCCGTCCGTCAGGAAGCTCATCAGGTCGTGAGCCTTGTCGGCGTCCCGGAACTCCGGCAGCTTCAGAAGTTGGGTGGCGCCGGTGGTGTAGATCTCCTTCCGGCCCGCCTCGTCCAGCACATCCGCCGCGTAGCTCACGGTCTGGCTCAGCAGCAGAAACAGCTGGGGCGGCAGCTGGTCCGACAGGTCCATCAGCTTGACATTCATCTCATCGGCGGAGACGCCGGTGAAATGCTGGTTCAGAAGGCCGGACAGCATGGGCATCTTGGACTGATCCACCCGCAGCTGCAGCCGCAGCAGCTGGCTTTTCACCCGGTTGTTGCCCATCATCATCACCACGATGCAGCTCTTGTCATCCACCGGCAGCAGCTCAAAGTGCCGGGCGGTGAGGGTGCTTTTGCGGGTAGCGGCCATGTAGGTGGGGTAATTCACAAAGGAAGCCACCGCCCGGCCCGCCTGGGAAATCACCCGGTCCAGCTCCTCCATCTTCAGCTGCAGGGACTGGTTGATGCGCTCCGTCTCCGCCACGCTCAGCCGCTGCTGCTCCATCAGCTCGTTGACGTACAGGCGGTAGCCCTTGGGGGAGGGAACGCGGCCGGCGGAGGTATGGGGCTGCTCCAGGTAGCCCATTTCCACCAGGTCCGCCAGCTCGTTGCGGATGGTGGCGGAACTGACGCTGCCGCCCATTTCGGCGGCAATGGCCTTGGAGCCCACCGGCTCCGCCGTGCGGATGTAATCCTCCACAACGGCCTTCAGGATCTGCTTTTTCCGATCCGTCAGTTCCATTTCACACACCTCTCTGCGGTTTAGCACTCCTTTCCCCTGAGTGCTAACGTGAGTTTACCACCCCGCTCCAACGTTGTCAATGCGCGGATATAAACAATTTGTGAATAAACTCGGAAAAAAATAAAAACAATTTTTTCCTGTTTCCGCAGGAGGAAAGCTTCCCCCCACCCGGCGCGAAAAAATCCCTCCGGACGGAAAGTCCGGAGGGATTTTCAGACGCGGAAGCGGGATCAGGCCTTGGTGGTCTCGCCGGCGGCGGCAGCCGCGGCGGCCTTGGCCTCAGCAGCGGCCTTGGCCTTTTCGGCCTGGGCCTTCTTGATGGCCTTGTACTTTTCCTTCTCCTCAGCGGTGGCAACGGGAAGGATGGCATCCCGGGGGCAGACCTTGGTGCAGAGCTTGCAGCCCACGCACTTGTCATAGTCGATGACGGCCACGCCGTTCACCACGTGAATGGCGTCCTTTTTGCACTCCTTCTGGCACAGGCCGCAGCCGATGCAGGAGGCGGAGCAGACGCTCATGGCGGCCTTGCCCTTGTCCTGGTTGGCGCAGGCCACGTGGACCTTCTTGGAGGCGGGGACGGAGACGATCAGCTTCCGGGGGCAGGCCTTGGCGCAGGCCATGCAGGCGGTGCACTTGTCGGGGTCCACCACGGCGGAGCCGTTGGGGCCGATGGACATGGCGCCGAACTGGCAGGCGTTGACGCAGGAGCCGAAGCCCAGGCAGCCGAACTGGCACTCCAGGGGGCCGGCGGCCACCTTGGTGGCGGCCATGCAGTCCTGCACGCCCACATACTCAAAGCGCTTCTTGGCGTTGGTGCCGCCCTTGCAGCGGACGAAGGCCACCTGGCGCTCCCCGGAGGGAGCCTCCATGCCCATGATCTGGGCGATGGCGGCGGCGTTCTCCGCGCCGGCGGGGGCGCAGGCGGTGACAGGAGCATTGCCGGCCAGGATGGCGGCGGCGCAGCCGGCGCAGCCGGGATAGCCGCAGCCGCCGCAGTTGGCGCCGGCCAGATGGCTGAGAATGGCCTCCTCGCGGGGGTCCTTCTTCACCTCAAAGACTTTGGAAGCCACGGCCAGCAGCAGGCCGAACACGGCGCCCAGGATGCCGAGAACGGCAATGGCATAAATAACGTTCGTCATATTCCTTTTGCCTCCTTACCAGACCTTCAGGCCGGAGAAGCCCATGAAGGCCAGAGCCATGAGACCGGCGGTGACCAGCGCGATGGGGAAGCCGTCGAAGGCCTTGGGATAGTCGGCAAACACCAGACGCTCCCGGATGCTGGCGAACAGCACGATGGCCAGCAGGAAGCCCAGACCGCCGGTAATGCCGTAAAACACGGACTCGATGAAGTTGTAGTTGTTCTGGATGTTCAGCAGAGCCACGCCCAGCACCGCGCAGTTGGTGGTGATCAGGGGCAGGTACACGCCCAGGGCGGTGTACAGGGAGGGCATCGCCTTCTGCAGGAACATCTCAATGAACTGCACCAGCGCGGCGATGACCAGGATGAAGGCCACGGTCTGCATGTAGGTCAGGTCCAGCGGCACCAGCAGGGCGTTGTACACCACCCAGGTGATGGCGGAGGCCAGTCCCATGACGAAGGTCACGGCGATGCCCATGCCCACGGCGGTATCCACTTTCTTGGAGACGCCCAGGAAGGGGCAGATGCCCAGGAACTGGGAGAAGATGAAGTTGTTCGCCAGAATGGCGCCCAGCGCAATGGCCAGGAGTTCGTAAATCTGATCCATGTTCTCTCCTCCTTATTTCTTAGACCGGGACAGCGCCCACTGCATGGCGGCGATGAGGCAGCCCAGCACCAGGAAGCCGCCCACCGGCAGGGTCAGCATCTTCACAGCGTAGGTATCGGGGAAGATCTGGATGCCCTTGCCGCCGGCCAGGATGCCGCCGCCGAAGGTGCCGGCGCCCAGGAACTCGCGGATGATGCACATCACCAGCAGCACCACGGTGTAGCCGAAGCCCTGGAACACACCGTCAAAGAAGGAGGCGGCGACGCCGTTCTTGTAGGAGAAGGACTCGGCACGGCCCAGGATGATGCAGTTCACCACGATCAGGGGGATGAACACGCCCAGGGACGCGGACAGGGCCGGGACGAAGGCCTGCAGCAGCAGGTCCACCATGGTGACGAAGCCGGCGATGACCACGATGAACATGGCGATACGGATCTTATCGGGGACGATCTTGCGGATCAGGGAGATGATGACGTTGGACAGAGTCAGGATCACCAGAACGGCGATGCCCATGCCCAGGCCGTTGAAGAAGGAGGTGGTGATGGCCATGGTGGAGCACATACCCAGCACCTGCACCAGAACGGGGTTCTGGGTCAGGAGGCCTTCCATAAACTGCTTTTTCAGATTCATAATCGACTGCTCCTCCTTTCTCAGCCCAGCACGCCGGCCACGGCCAGCGCCGCGTTGACGCCGGTGGTGACGCCCTTGCTGGACACGGTGGCGCCGGAGATGGCGTCCACGTTCTTGCCCACGGTCAGCTCGCCGTCAGCGGCACTTCTGCCGATGAACTGGTCCAGAACGCCGGTGCCGCTGGTCAGCGGCTCGTTGTTCATGACCTTGGAGCCGATGCCGGAGGTCTCGGAGTTGCTGACGATGGACACGCCGGTGACGGCGCCCTCAGCGTCCAGGCCCACCATCATGACGATGTTGCCCTGGGAGCCGGAGGCCACAATCTTCAGCGCGTGGCCGATGACGCTGCCGCCGGCCTGGGCCTCATAGGCCTTAGTGAGGGTGGCGCCGGCGCCGGAAGCGGCGGCGATCATCTCTTCCGTCGGTTCCACAACAGTGGGGGAGCCTTCCATCTCAGGCAGGACTTCCTGGATAGCCGCCGCGGTCTTGCGCTCGTTGGCGGCGGTGATGTTGGGCAGGGTCAGCTTGTTGACGAAGCCCAGCAGGCCCGCCACGATCACGCAGGTGACAAACAGGGTGACCGTCAGCTTCACGAGGTACTTGGGGTCCATATCGACCTTGGTTTTTGCTTCATTGCTCATTTCGCAGACGCCTCCTTCTTATCGGATTTCACGACGCCAAAGCGAGTCGGCTTGGTGTACTTGTCGATGAGAGCGGTGCAGCAGTTCATGACCATGATGGAGTAGCACACGCCCTCGTTATAGGAGCCGAAGTACCGGATGAACACGGTGAACAGGCCGCAGCCGATGCCGAAGATCAGCTGACCCTTCTTGGTGACGGGGGAGGTGGCATAGTCGGTGGCCATGAAGAAGGCACCCAGCATCAGACCGCCGCTGAACACGCTGTAGAGCATGAACTCCAGGCCGGAGCCGGTCTTGGGAAACAGGAAGGACAGCACGGCCACGGTGCCGATGTAGGCCACGGGGGTCTGCCAGTTGATGACCTTGCGCCAGATCAGGTAGATGCCGCCGATGAGCAGCATCAGGGCGGAAACCTCGCCCAGGGAGCCGCCGATGAAGCCCATGAACACGTCCTTGACGGAGTAGGCGGCCTTCAGGCCCTCCATATCCATGTTCTTCAGATAGGACAGGGGGGTAGCGGCGGTGGTGACGTCCACGCCGCCGAAGAGGGGCGCGCTGCCGGAGGCAGGGTCAAACCAGCGGGTCATGGAGCCGGCATAGCTGGCCACCAGCATGGCGCGGCCGGCCAGGGCGGGGTTGATGAAGTTCTTGCCGATGCCGCCGAACAGCTGCTTGACGAACACGATGGCAAAGAAGTCGCCGATGAGGATGGCCCACCACTCCAGGGTGACGGGGCAGGTCATGGCCAGCAGCATGCCGGTAACCACGGCGGACAGGTCGCCCACGGACTGGGGCTTGTGCATCAGCTTGCGGTACAGCCACTCGAAAAACACGCAGCCCACCACGGAGATGGCGGTGAGGACCAGGGCCTCAATGCCGAAATTCCACACGGAGAAGGCCAGAGCCGGCAGCAGGGCGATGATCACGTCCAGCATGATGGAGCGGGTGGTCTCACTGCCGCGGATGTGGGGAGAAGAAGTGGCGATGAGCTTCAGATTCTTGTAATCAGTCATGGTTTACGCCTCCTTCTTCTGTTCGGCAGCCTTCTTGGCCTCGGCGGCTGCCCGGTCGGCGGCGGCCTTGTCCTTCACCAGCTGCTTGCCGTATTTGAACATATGGGTCAGGTGCATACGGGCGGGGCAGGCGTAAGCGCAGGCGCCGCACTCCATGCAGTCCATAATGTGAGCTTCGTTCAGCTCATCCACCATCTTCTTGGCGGCGTACTGATACATGAACAGCGGCTCCAGATGGACGGGGCAGGCGGCCACGCACTTGCCGCAGCGGATGCACTGGGGGTTCTCCACAGTCTGCTCCTCGTCGGCGCAGAAGGCCAGAATGGCGCCGGTGCCCTTGGCCACGGGGATGTCGGCGGTGTACTGGGCCATGCCCATCATCGGTCCGCCGGCGATGATCTTGTAGGTCTTTTCATCCAGTCCGCCGCAGGCGTCAAACAGGCAGGACACGGGGGTGCCGATGGGGCACTCCAGGTTCTTGGGCTCCTTCACGCCGGAACCGGACACGGTGACGATCTTCCGCACCACGGGCATGCCCTGGGTGATGGCCCGGTAGATGGCGCAGGTGGTGTTGATGTTGAACACGGCGCAGCCGATGTTGGAGGGCAGGCCGCCGGGAGGCACCTGCTTGCCGGTGATGGCCTGGCACAGCTGCTTCTCACCACCCTGGGGGTAACGGCAGCGCAGGGGCTCCACCACCACGGGGGCCTTCTTCTCGGCGATGACCTTGTTCATGGCGTCGATACCGTTCTGCTTGTTGTCCTCAACGCCGATGACCACCTTGTCCACACCGAACATCTTGGCCAGGTATGTACAGCCGCCGATGATCTCCTCGGGACGCTCCAGCATGGTGCGGTGGTCGCCGGTGATGTAGGGCTCGCACTCGGCACCGTTGATGATGACGGTGTCCACCGCGCCGATGCCGCCGGAGATCTTCACATGGGTGGGGAAGGTCGCGCCGCCCATGCCCACGATACCGGCGTTCTTGACGGCCTCGATCATCTGCTCCACCGTCAGGGCGTCGGGATCCGCGGGGGCCTGCACTTCCTCGCTCAGCTCATCCTGGAAGTCGTTTTCGATGACCACGGAGGTCATGTTGCCGCCCATGGAGTAGGGACGGGGCTCCACAACCTTCACCGTGCCGGAAACGCTGGCATGGATGGGGGCGCCCAGGCCCCGGAACTCGCCGATCTTCTGGCCCACCTTCACGTGGTCGCCCGCTTTGACCAGGGGCGTGCACGGTGCGCCGAAGTGCATCGACATGGGGATGACCACCTCAGCCGGGGGTTTCAGCTGCTCGATGGCCTTTTCATTGGTCGCGGCTTTCATATCATGGGGATGAACGCCGCCAAAGAAAGCTTGTGCCATTGTCTTCACCTCATTTTTCTCCTGGATAGCATCCCGAGCAGAATGTCTATCACATACTGCGTTTTATTTTACACCGATACCGGGCGGTTGTCCAGTCCGGAAAGGCCTTAAATCTGATAAAATTGTTTTCCTTTTGACAAGTTTTTTCCTCTTTCCGTCCAATCAATCCTTTTTCTGACTGGTTTGCCCGGGTTTTCTGCAGGAAAATGTGCCCCGTCTTGCCTTTTGGCGCGGTGTGTGCTACACTGTGCTTCATAAAGAACGTTTCTGTTCACTGACCCGGATCCGGAGGTATTTCATGGTACAGAATATTGACCGCAGACAGCTTCTGCGGGAGACCGACCGCATCCTGCGGGACGCCCAGGTGTCTCCCCGCCGCTTCTTCGCCCTGTTCCTGGCAATGGACGGTCTGATGCGCCTGGCAAACTACTTTGCCAATCTCACCGACAGCCTCGTCTCCCTGTCCAACCCCGTGGGCCTGTTCGTCACCATTCTGGTGAACCTGCTGAGCCTGGTGCTGGAGGCCGGGTGCGTGATGTACTGCCTGGGCATCCGCCGGGGGGAGCGGGTGGAATACCTGACGCTGTTTGACGGCTTCTCCTTTGTGGGGCGGGTAATTCTGCTCTACCTGACCAAGTACCTGTTCATTTTCCTGTGGTCCCTGCCCGCCAGCCTGTTCGGCAGCACCATGCTGGTGCTCTACGGGAATGATATGCTCCTGTCCTCTTTCCTGATGCCTCTGCTGCTGGTGCCGCCGGTGATGGCCCTGTACCGCTACCGCTTCGCCGTTTACAACCTGTGCGAGCGGCCGGACCTGAGCCCCATGGAAGCCATCCGCCTCAGCAAGCTCCAGACCTTCGGCTGCAAGGGCCACCTCCTGCTGCTGGACCTGCGCTTCGCGGGCTGGATGATTCTCAGCTACCTGCCCACTTCCGCCGTGCTGATGATGAACCTGGCGGCCGCGCTGGACCAGGCCGTGCCGGCCATCAATGAGCCGCTGTCCCTGACGCTGCAGCTGCTGTTCCCCATCTTCATCGGCGTGCTCTACCTGCCCCGGTACCACACCGCCGTGGCCGGGTGCTACGAGGCCGCCGTGGCCAACACCGGCGTCCAGCCCGGCCAGTCCGGCCGCCCCGGCTGGGATCACGGCCCCGACAATCTGGGCGGCTACTAAAACTGCGGGTGCGAACTCTGCGAGGCTTTTCAACAAACTAAGAGGTCCCGGCGCACAGCGCCGGGACCTCTTTTTTATTAATAAGGAGAAGCTCAGAAGCCGGGGAACCACTTGCGGACCTGGGGCACCCGGCTCAGCGCCGCCACCAGCGCCGCGCCGCACACGCCGCCGAACACTCCCTGGATGATGTTGGAGGGGATGCCCGCGGCGCTGCCCGCCAGGCTGCCCATCAGCACGCCGTCGTAGAGCCAGTAGCCCACAATCATCACCAGCTCCGCCAGCGCCGCGCCCACCGGCAGCAGCTTCCGGCTCCGGCGGTACAGCCCGCCGGCCAGCGCCGCCATGACGGCCTTGATCACCAGCGTGCCGGGCACGTACACCGCGTAGCCCGACAGCAGGTCCGCCAGCGCGGAGCCCACGCCGCCGGCCACGGCGCCGTACACCGGCCCCAGCAGGCAGCCGGACAGCAGCACCACGCAGTCGCCCAGGTTCATGTAGCCGTGGGTGGGAGAGGGAATCTGGATCACCATGGTGGCCACGCAGGCCAGGGCCATCAGCACGCCGGTCATCACCAGCCGCAGCAGCTTTGTCGTCTTATCTTGCATGGGGGTCACTCCTTGTTGCATTTGATGGTTGCTATTTTATCCCACATATGGCATGATAAAAATAGCCAATTCCGATATTTGTAACCATGCCAGAAAGGAGGGGTTTCCCTGCTGACCTATCCCATGGAGGACCGGGGCGGGCTGCCCCTGTACGAATACCTGTACCGCCGCGTCCGGGAGGACATTCTCTCCGGGGCGCTGCCTGCCGGCACCCGGCTGCCCTCCAAGCGGGCGCTGGCGGAGCACCTGCGCTTGTCGGTGATGACGGTGGAGACGGCCTACGCCCAGCTGGCGGCGGAGGGCTATCTGGAGAGCCGGCCCCGGCTGGGGTACTTCGCCGCCCAGGTGGACCACTCCCCCGCCGCCCCCGCCGCTCCGGCGGCGGTGCCGGTGCCTCCGCCGGAAAAGGTCTGGCGGCTGGACCTGAAAACCAACCGCATCGACGCCTCCCGCTTTCCCTTTTCCCTGTGGGCCAAGCTGACCCGGCAGGTGCTCAGCGAGCAGGGCACGGCCCTGCTGTCCCCCATGCCCCACCCGGGGCTGCCGGACCTGCGGCAGGCCATTGCCGATGACCTGCGGGATTACCGGGGCATGACCGTCTCCCCGGAGCAGATCGTCATCGGCTCCGGCGCGGAGTACCTGTATCTGCTGCTGGCCCAGCTGCTGGGCCGGGACACGGTGCTGGCCCTGGAGGACCCGGGGTACCCCAAGGTGGGACAGGTGTACCGCAGCAGCGGCCTGCGGTGTGTGCCGGTGCCGCTGGACCGCCAGGGCATCCGGCTGGACGCCCAGCGCCGCAGCGGCGCGGCGGCGGCCCACATCTCTCCCTCCCACCACTATCCCACGGGACTGACCATGCCCATCCAGCGGCGCCAGGCCCTGCTGCGGTGGGCGGAGGAGACCGACGGTCTCATCATTGAGGATGACTATGACAGCGAGTTCCGCTTTACAGGCCGCCCCATCCCGCCGCTGCAGAGCATCGACCGCCAGGGCCGGGTGATTTACATGAACACCTTCTCCCAGACCATCGCCCCCTCCATGCGCATCGGCTTTCTGGTGCTGCCGCCCCGGCTGCTGGACCGCTGGCAGGCGGCGGCGGGCTTCTACGCCTGCACCGTCCCGGCGCTGGAGCAGGCGGTGCTGGCCCGGTTCCTGTCCTCCGGTCACTACGAGCAGCACCTGTCCCGGATGCGCATCGAGTACCGCGCCCGCCGCTCCGCCGTGCTGGAGGCCTTCCGCTCCAGCCCCTTCGCCGGCCGCATCACCATCACGGAAAACGGCGCGGGGCTTCACTTCCTGCTGAAGCTGGACACCCGCCGCTCCGACGGGGAGCTGCGGGAGCGGGGGGCGGAACTGGGCATCCGGGCGGGGTTCCTGTCGGAGTACGCCGTGGACCCCACGCCGGACATGGACCACACCCTGGTGGTGAACTACGCCGGGCTGGACCCCCGGCAGCTGGACGAGGCCATGGCGCTGCTGACAGAGTTGTTCACGGAACCGTAAAAAGCAGGGGAACCGTGTCCGGTTCCCCTGTTTTTATTGCAGCGCCAGCGTCTGGCCCTCATAGATGACGGCGGTGACGCCGGTGAGGTCCGGCATGGTTTCAAAGCTGCCGGAGGTGGTCATGACGTACCAGCCGTCCTCCGCCCCCGGCGGAGCCTCATAGGAGGCGCCGCCAGAGGTGCCGCGGCCGTTCAGGGTCACCTCCGCCACGCGGCCGTCGGCGTACACCAGCGTGACGGGGAAGGGCCTGTGCAGCTCCTCCATCATCAATCCCACGTCCCCCTCCGCGGTCATCTCCCAGGACAGGGGCGAGATGCGGAAGCTCCGCAATATGGCCCTGCCGCCGCAGGCCTTCGCCTCGCCGGACCAGCCCACCGACAGGTCCTGATACGCCACGGTCCAGGTGTGGCTCCAGGTTCCCGGCACCAGCACCTCAAAGTCGGAGTACTGGCCGTCGGCGGTGGTAAAGTCCCCGCCGGAAAGATATAGAATCTGCTTTCCCCGGCTGCCGTCGTACCACAGCTGCCGCCGGCCGTCGGGCAGCGCCGCGGAGGCGTAACCGTTCTCCCATTCCAGGTCCTCCGGCACCTGCAGATTCTCATTTTCAATGGTCAGGCTGCCCTCGCCATCCACCGTGGCGCAGGTGGCAATCCCCTCCCGCAGAGTGACGCGGAAGCCCTCAATGCCCCGGTCCACCTCGTAGCCGAAGTCCTCCACCGTCAGCGTCACGGACCGGCCCGCCAGGTCCCCGTCGGGCCGCAGGGTCAGCAGACAGGTGACGGACCGGTCTGTCCGGTGGATGGCCCTGCAGTTCCAGCTGAGGCTGTCCAGGCCGAAATCCATGTGCCGGAATTTCAGCTCCCGGCTCATGGGCAGCTCCTCCGGGAAGTCGAACCGCAGCTGGATGTAAATTAGGTTCCGGTCCCCCGTCATCTGCTCCACCGTCATGGTGATGTCCTGACAGGTGGAAGTCCCGTCCACCTGCTGCACGGCAGGCCGCAGCCGCTCCGCCTGCTCCTCCGTCAGCTGCAGCGCCTCCCGCACCCGGGTGTCCATCACCGGCGGCTCCGGCTCCGGTTCCGGCTGCGGAACAGGCTCCGGCTTTACCGGCGGCAGCTCCGGAATCTCCTCCGGCTCCGGGACCTCTGCCGGGACGGGAATCTCCGCCTGCGCCGCCGGGGCGGGCCGCAGGCCCAGCGCCGCCGTCACCCGGCCGTTGGTGGCCAGATCCGCCGCCGCCAGGGCGCTGGCGGACATGGCGCAGATCAGAACCGCCGCCAGCAGGCCCCGCAGCAGCGGCGGACGGCGGCGGGCCGGAACGGCGATGCGCTCCATGGTGCGGCGCTTCACCGCCGCCAGATCGAATTCCGGCTGCTCCCGCAGCAATTCCTCCAGTTGCTCCTCATCGGGAAACCGCAGCTTCTCCATTCAGCACACCCCCTTTTCCGTCAGATCCCGCTTCAGCTTTTCCCGGCCCCGCCGCAGCCGGCTTTTCAGGGTGGACGGGTTCCGGCCGGTGACGGCGGCGATCTCCTCCACCGTCTGGCCCAGGTAGTAAAACCGCAGGAACAGCTCCCGGTCCGCCGGGTCCAGCTCCTCCACCGCCGACCGCACCGCCCGGTCCCGCTCCCGGCGCTCCGCCGCCTGCTCCGGCAGCGGGGCGGGGTCCGGCAGCGTCTCATCCTCCGGCAGGGGAGCCTCCGCCCGGTACTGCCGCAGCCGCTGCCGGGCGGCGTTCCGGGCGATGGCCGCCAGATAGGGCTTCACTTCCCCCCGCAGCCGTTTCCGGCTGTTCCACAGGTTTACGAACACGTCGGACAGCACCTCCTCCATGTCCTCCGGCGGAAGCGTCCGGCCCAGAAAGGCCGCGATGATTCTGGCGGCATAGGCGCCGTAGGCGTCCATGATCTCCTCCAGCGCCGCGGGATCGTCCCGCCGCAGCCGCTCCGCCCAGTCCCTGTCCATGCTCCGTCCCTCCCTGTCTTCCGTTGGTCCTTACACCTGACTATACGCAAAAGCCGGGAAAAGGGTTGCACTTTTCCGGAAAAACGCACAAGAAAAGACCTGCCTCGCGGCAGGTCTTTTCTGATGAATCACAGGAACCGTCAGGTTTGTGCCTTGGCGGCCTTGCCGTGCTTCTTCCACTTCTTCACGTTGATGAGGATCAGCACGACGGCGATGGCGATGCCGATGATGTCCGTCAGGGTGCCGGGGATGAACATCAGCATACCGCCGCCCACAAACAGCAGCCGCTCCAGGGGATTCAGCTTCCACAGCAGCCAGCCCTGGAAGCCCATGGAGATGATGATGGTGCCGATGAGGGCGGAGATGCACACGGAGACGATCTCCAGCGGCTCGCCCTTGAGCATCAGCGCCGGGCTGTAGCAGAAGGCGAAGGGTGCGATGAAGCCCGCGAAGCCCAGCTTGCACGCCTCCACAGCCGTATTCATGGGATTGCACTTGGCCAGGCCGGCGCCGGCGTAGGCCGCCAGAGCCACGGGAGGCGTAATGGCGGACAGGCAGGCGAAGTAGAACACAAACAGGTGGGCGGTCAGCAGCGGCAGACCCAGCTTCACCAGAGAGGGAGCCAGAATGGAGGCCGCGATGACGTAAGCGGAGGTGGTGGGCAGCCCCATGCCCAGAATGACGCAGGCGATGGCGGTAAACACCAGGGACAGGAACAGGTTGCCGCCGGCGGCCTTGATCATCATGTCGCCGAACACCACGCCGATACCGGTCAGGGCGGTCATGGCCACCACGATGCCGGCGCAGGCGCAGCCCATGACGATGGTCATGGAGCTGAAGCCGGACTTCACCATAGAGGGAGCGATGTCCTTGGGGGTAAACCGCTTCTTCTTATCCAGCAGCATGACCAGAGGCACGCTGACGGTGGCGAACAGGGCGGAACGCAGGGGGGAGAACTGGGCGATCAGCAGGCTGTAGATCAGCACGCCGATGATGACCAGATAGATCCAGCCTTCCTTCAGGACGTCCTTGGTCTTGGGGATGTCCTTGGGGTCCACCAGCTCGATCTCCGCGATCTCAGACTGGGAGACCACGGCGGTGGCGGCGCCGATGAAGTACAGCAGGGCGGGAACCACGGCGCAGACAACGATGGCGATGTAGGGCTCGTTGGTGAACGCCACCATCAAAAACGCGCCGGAGCCCATGACCGGGGGCAGAATCTGACCGCCGGTGGATGCCACGGCCTCCACGCCCGCGGCGAAGGGGGGCTTGTAGCCGCGGGACTTCATCAGGGGGATGGTAAAGGTGCCGGTGCCCACCACGTTGGCCACGGCGGAGCCGTTGATGGTGCCCATCAGAGCGGAGGCCACCACAGCGGCCAGAGCGGGGCCGGAGCGGATTTTGCCGGTGAGGGAGAAGGCCAGGTCATTGATGAACTGGCTGCAGCCGGACCGCTCCAGGAAGGCGCCGAACATGACGAACATGAAAATCACGGTTGCGGACACGCTCATGGTGGTGCCGAAAATGCCGTCCAGGTCGGTGGCCAGGAACTTGCAGATGCGCTCCAGACTGTAGCCTCTGTGGGCGATGGACATGGGCAGATAGGGGCCGGCCAGGGCGTAGGCGATGAAGAACAGCGCCAGGATGGGCATGATCCAGCCCAGGGCGCGGCGGGTGGCCTCCAGCACGATGATCAGCAGCAGCGCGCCGGCCAGGGTGGCCATGGGAGTCACCACGCCCAGGCGGTCGGAGATGTGGGCGATCTCGTCCTGAGCGATGAGCACCGCCGCCCAGATGGCCACGATCAGGCCCACGTCAATGACGCGGCACAGCACGCGGAAGCCCTTGGAGCCGGCAAACTTCTTGCCGAAGAAATGGTCATGCAGGGGCATGGTCAGCAGCACGATGGTGATGCCGAAGGCCAGATGGAAGCCACGCTGCTGGGCATAGGGCAGCTGGCCCAGGAAGCCTGTGGCGATGTGGAACAGCGTCATGCAGAACGCCACCACGGCGGCGGCCTTTACAAACGGAGATCCCTTGCCCTCTTCCAGAGTTCGGGCGGCGGCAAGCTCACTGTCGAGGCTTTCCACGTCGATCTCTTTTACCTGTTTTTCCTTTGCCATAGGGAAATTTCCCTCCTCTTCAGGTTAAGATGTCGTTAAGTATCCGGGTATTACCCCGTACTGCCGTTTGGGCGGGGCCCAAACGGCAGTACGGTCAGTTCCTTCATGGATGTACAGGCGGGAAGCCGCTTACTTCAGCATGCCGGCCTCCTGATAGTACTTGGCGGCGCCGGGATGCAGCTCGATGGGCAGATCGTTGCAGATGAAGCTGGGATCTTCCATGGACTTCATGGAGGCGTGGCCGGCAACCAGGTCGGAGACGTGGGTGGCCAGGGCCTCGGCGAAGGCGTAGGCGGTGTCATCGTCCAGGCTGGCGTTGGCAACGATCAGGCACTTCACGCCGAAGGTGGGGACGTCAGCGTCCTGGCCGGGATAGGTGCCGGCGGGGATGACGGTCTTGTAGTAGGAGGGGTTGGCCTCAACAACCTTGTCCAGCTCGGCATCGGTGTAGCCCAGGAACACGCAGTCCTTGGTCTGGGCAACGCTCAGCTGGCCGCCGATGGGGATACCGGCGAAGCCGTGGGAGGCGTCACGCACACCGTCGCCCACTTCGTTGGCGCCGTCGCCCAGGCCCAGGTTGACCTTCTCAGCGGGCTCCACGCCGGCGGCGGCCAGGCCGGCCAGACCGGCGATCTCGGTGGTGGAGGCCTCGGGGCCGATGGCCACGTTCTTGCCGCCCAGCTCATTGACCATGGTCAGGCCGCTGCTCTTCAGGGCGATCCAGTTGGACAGGGAGGTGTACACGGCGCAGATGGCCCGCAGGTCGGAGCAGGCCTGGCCTTCGAACTTGCCCTCGCCCTTGACGGCCTGGGCAGCGGTATCGCCGGCGATGGTGGCCAGCTGGACTTCACCGGACTGGATGTTCACGCAGTTGGCGGGAGAGCCCTTGGAGGTCTCCACGTTCACCTTGAAGCCGGGGACGTTGTCATTGATGACGGAAGCCACGGCGGCGCCCACGGGATACATGGTGCCGGTGGAGTCGGCGGTGCCGATGGTCAGGATCTGGGTCTTGCCGGAGGGAGCAGCAGGGGCGCTGCCGGCAGGGGCGGCGGCGCTGCCGCCGGAGCTGGAGCCGGAGCCGCCGCAGCCGGCCAGCATGGTTGCCAGCATTGCGGTGGAGAGCAAAAGTGCAAAAATCCTCTTTTTCATAATATTCTCCTCTTCCATTCGATTACGGCAATCTGCCGCCAAAGATTTGTAATGCAAAAGGGCGCGAAGTACCAGACTCACGCCCTTGTGAATTACATAACGAAATATACCACACCTGTCCTTGTCTGACAACCACTTTTTTGCGGTTTGCAAACATTTTGTAATTAATTCCAGTTTTGTCCGTCATAATTTGTGAAATCGCACACTTGACTTTTTGCGTGTCTGGAACGATATTCCTGCAAAAACCAGGCCGTCCGGCGAACCGGACGGCCTGGTTTTGAATGTTTTGTCGATCTGACTGTCAGAAGCTCAGCACTTCTCCACCACAACAGCGGTGCCCATGCCGCCGCCGATGCACAGGGTGGCCAGGCCCTTCTTGGCCTCGGGCCGCTTCAGCAGCTCGTGGACCAGGGTGACGATGATACGGGCGCCGGAAGCGCCGACGGGGTGGCCCAGAGCGATGGCGCCGCCGTTGACGTTGACCTTGCTCATGTCGAAGCCCAGCTCACGGGCCACGGCGATGGACTGGGCGGCAAAGGCCTCGTTGGCCTCGACCAGGTCCAGATCCTCGACGGTGACACCGGCCTTGGCCATGGCGGCGCGGGAGGCCACCACGGGGCCGACGCCCATGATCTTGGGATCGACGCCGCCCTGGCCCCAGCCGATCAGCTTGGCCATGGGCTTCAGACCGTACTTCTCCACAGCCTCGCCGGAGGCCAGCACGATGGCGGCAGCGCCGTCGTTGATGCCGGAGGCGTTGGCGGCGGTGACGCGCTGAGTGCCCTTGTCATCGGCATCCTGGAGGCCGGTGGGCTCAAAGGTATGGACAACCTGGGGAGCGGGGGACTCGGGACCCACGGGGAAGGCGCCCCGCAGCTTGGCGATGGACTCGGGAGTGACGCCGGCCTTGGGATACTCGTCGCGCTTGAACTCCACGGTCTCCTTCTTGACCTTCACGGGGACGGGAACGATCTCGTCGTCGAAGCGGCCGGCGTCACGGGCGGCGCAGGCCTTCTGCTGGGAGGCGGCGGCGAACTCGTCCTGCTCCTTGCGGGTGATGCCCCAGATGTCGTTGATGTTCTCGGCGGTGGTGCCCATGTGATAGTTGTTGAAGGCATCCCACAGGCCGTCCTTCACCATCTCGTCCACGATCTTCTTGTCCAGCATGCGGGCACCCCAGCGGGCGTCGGGAATGGTGTAGGGAGCGGCGCTCATGTTCTCGGTGCCGCCGCAGACCACGATGTCGGAGTCGCCGGCCAGGATGGAGCGGGCGGCCTCAATGACGGACTTCATACCGGAGCCGCAGACCATGCCCACGGTGTAAGCGGGAACGGAATAGGGGATGCCGGCCTTCACAGAGACCTGGCGGGCAACGTTCTGGCCCTGGCCGGCGGTCAGGATGCAGCCGAACATCAGCTCGTCCACCTGCTCGGGCTTCACGCCGGCGCGGTTCAGGGCTTCCTTGACCACGATTGCGCCCAGATCAGCAGCGGGGGTGTTCTTCAGGGAGCCGCCGAAAGAGCCGATGGCAGTTCTGCAGCAATTCACAATATAAAGATCCTTCATGATGTTCCTCCGTTTTTCAAAAAATTTCAATGTCGTTTTCCAGAGAATCTTGCGCATCAGAAAAGCCTGCGAAATTGTCAAAAATCAAACAAATATGTTATTTTTGTAGCAATTCCACAAGGGGAATTCTTTTGCTGATTTTGATTATAGGTGCTTTTTTCCCTCCCGTCAATGGCTATTTCACACTTTTCGAAAATTCGTTAAACCTTTCACAATTCAGTCCCACATTTGGATAGTTTGACTAAAAGTCTCTCGCCCGCTTTTCAGCAGTCTCCGCAAGATTCAGCAATTTATTGACAAGTTCCTTTTGTTTCCGCCCAAGATTGTTAAATCTCTGACGAGCCATATTTTCCGGCGCACTCCCTCCCCGGTCCGGAGGGCGCCGTCACGCTCCCTCGCCCTGCCGCTGCCGCAGCTCCTCCACCAGCTCCAGCGCCTCTTCCAGCACGTCGCCGCCGGGCTTCAGCTTCAGCGTCAGCATGGGAATCTCCCCGGCGGAGAGGGTCAGCCGGCCCTTGTACCTGGCCAGGCTCACCACCTGCACCAGCGCCTCGGGGCGGAAGGCCCCCAGAGTCAGCTTCAGCAGGCCGCCCTTCTGGGTGATGTCGGACACGCCGGCCTTCACGGCGGCGGCCCGCAGCAGCGCCACGTCCAGCAGGGCCAGCACGCTTTTCGGCGGCTCGCCGTAGCGGTCGATCAGCTCATCCAGCACGTCGGCGCTGTCCTCGTTGGAGCGGATGGCGGCAATGCGGCGGTACAGGTCCATCCGCTGCTCGGCGGAGGCCACGTACCGCTCCGGGATGTTGGCGTTCACCGTCAGGTCGGCGGAGCACTCGGGGACGATGCTCTTCGCCTCTCCCTTCTCCTCCAGCACCGCCTCCTCCAGCAGCTTCAGATAGAGATCGTAGCCCACGCTCATGAGATAGCCGGACTGCTCCGGCCCCAGCAGGTTGCCGGCGCCCCGGATCTCCAGGTCCCGCATGGCGATGCGGAAGCCGGAGCCGAACTCCACGTACTCCCGGATGGCCGCCAGACGCTTGGCGGCAGCCTCCTGCAGCACCTTGCCCCGCTGATAGGTGAGGTAGGCGTAGGCCCGGCGGGCGCTGCGGCCGATGCGGCCCCGGATCTGGTGAAGCTGGGCCAGGCCCATCCGGTCCGCCCCCTCGATGATGAGGGTGTTGACGTTGGGGATATCGATGCCGGTCTCAATGATGGTGGTGCAGACGAGAATGTCCGCCTGGCCGTCCACCATGGCCTGCATCACGCCGGACAGCTCCTTCTCCCCCATTTTGCCGTGGCCGGTGACGATGCGCGCCTCCGGCCCCAGCAGCTTCTGCAGCCGGGCGGCGGTGAGGTCGATGGTGTCCACCCGGTTGTGGAGGTAGTACACCTGGCCGCCCCGGCCCAGCTCCTTGCGGATGGCGTCCTCAATGATGGCCCAGTCATGCTCCATGACGTAGGTCTGCACCGGCTGTCGGTCCCGGGGCGGCTCCTCCAGGGTGGACATGTCCCGCAGGCCCGACAGGGCCATGTTCAGGGTCCGGGGGATAGGGGTGGCCGACAGGGTGAGCACATCCACCTGCTTGGCCAGCTTCTTGAGCTTTTCCTTGTGGCCCACGCCGAAGCGCTGCTCCTCGTCCACCACCAGAAGCCCTAAGTCCTTGAACTGAATATCCTTCCCCAGCAGCTTGTGGGTGCCGATGAGCAGGTCCACCTCCCCCTGGGCGGTTTTCCGCAGAATCTCCCGGGTCTGGCCGGGGGTGCGGAAGCGGGAGATCATCTCAAAGTCCACAGGGAACTGGGAAAACCGCTTGAGGGCGGTCATGTAGTGCTGCTGGGCCAGCACGGTGGTGGGCACCAGCATGGCGGCCTGCTTGCCCTCCAGCACGCACTTCATGATGGCCCGGAAGGCCACCTCGGTTTTGCCGTAGCCCACGTCCCCGCAGAGGAGCCGGTCCATGGGCACGGGCTTTTCCATGTCCCCCTTGATCTCCGCCGCTGCCCGGAGCTGATCCTCGGTCTCGGGGTAGGGGAAAAGGGCTTCAAAGTCCCGCTGCCAGGGAGAGTCCGGGGCGAAGGCATAGCCTGCCAGCCGCTGGCGCTGGGCGTAAAGCTGGATGAGGCCCTTGGCCATGTCCTTGGCGGCCTTTTTGGCCTTGGTCTTGGAACGCTCCCACTCGCCGCCCCCCAGCCTGGACAGACGGCGGCGGTCCGGGTCGTCCCCGCTGCCGATGTATTTGCTCACCAGGTCCAGCTGAAGGGCGGGGACGTAGAGCA
>NZ_JAXEBZ010000006.1:0-3555 GCF_034093755.1 Dysosmobacter sp.
GTTTTAAGGCTTTCCTGCTCTGCGACAGTCAACTTACCGATAATATCTAATGCGTCTTTGATAGTAGGCATATCCAATTACCTCCTTCGGTGGTACTGTTTCTTACTATTATTATACGCTATTTCTCGTCAAAAATCAACCATTTGTTGTGACATAGCCTTTGCTAAAAAAGCTCCCGCGCGGTAAAACCGCGCGGGAGCTTTGCAAATCGTATCGAATCAGAGAATCCGCAGGCCGCCCACAAAATAGGTGTTGTAGTAGCCGCTGGTCAGATTGCTGATGACAACGCCGCCGCTGTTGGCGGAGGAGGCGTGGATGAACTCACCGCCGCCGATGTAGATGCCGGCGTGGGAGCAGGCCTTTCCGGCGTTCCGGCTGGGATCGTTGAAGAACACCAGGTCGCCGGGCTGCAGCTCGCCGACGGACCAGATCTTGGCCCCCTTGCCGGACTGCCACTGGCCGCTGGCGGTGTGGGGGAGGGACACGCCGTACTGATTGTAGATGTACATGGTAAAGCCGGAGCAGTCAAATCCGCTGGGGGAGGCGCCGCCGTAAACATAGCGGGTGCCCAGGTGCTGCATGGCGGAGGAGACCAGACCGCTGCCGCCGGAACCGGTTCCGGCCGCGTTGGTCAGATCCACGAAATCGCTGCGGATATAGCCCTCCGTGCCATACTGGCAGGTGACGGCGAACCAGCCGTCGGCAAAGCCGGTGACGGTGACAGGGGCGTTGGTGGAGACGGAGGCCAGCACCTCGGAATCGGTGGTGGCAGCGGCACGGACGTTGACGCCGTCGCTGTTGACCCGGCCGTTGGCCTCAAACACACCGTCCTGATCCTCCACCACATAGTCGGCGGAGATGAAACCGGTGCTGCCGTTGAAGGCCACGCGGTACCAGCCGTCGGCGGCGGGGCTGAGGATGGCCATGGCCGTTCCCTTGTCCAGCGTGGTGAGGATGGAGGAGGAAGTGGAGGCCTCGGCCCGGAGCCGCACGGAGGAGCCGGTGGTGGCGCCCACGCCCACCGCCTGCTCGGCGGCAAAGGCGCCGGCGGTCAGCAGCAGCGCGGCTGCGGCGGAGAGAACCAAGAACTTGCTGGCCTTGCCTGCGAAAAATCTCATGGGGTACGCTTCCTTTCGTTTCTCTTTTGTTAAAGGGGGAACGGGAAGGGATTACTTCTCCTTGCCGGCCAGAGCCCGCTCCAGCCAGATGGCGCCGATGTCCATGGCGGCGTACAGGCTGTCCTTCTCGCTCTTTCTGACCACGCGGTCCCGGAACTTCAGGTCGGGATCGGTCAGCTGGAGCTGAACGGAGACGCGGGTGGCGACTTTCAGGTCCTGCACGGTCTTGGTGTCCAGCACCTGCATCATGATGATATATTTGTCGGACATCATGCCGTAGTAAATCAGGTTGTCAACACGGCGGAGGGGATGACCCCGGTAAACAAGGCCTTCGGCCTTGGTGGTTTTTGCTTCAGCCATAATATGCTCCTTTGAAAATTTTGTAACCAAATTGTAACAGATTTTTTCCGTTCTGTCAACATTGTCAATGGGTTTTTCTGACGGAAAATCCTGGGTGTTTTTGACAAAATGCCGAAAAAGAACCGTGCCTGCCGGGAGTGGGGAGGATAAAACTCCCAATTTCCCGTCAGGCACGGCAAAAAAACCGGAAAAAATAGTTACAGTTTGTTACTGGTTCAGGTAGTGGCGGACCAGCACCTGCAGCAGCTCGTCCCGGTCGATTTTGCGGATCAGAGTCCGGGCGTTGTTGTGGTTGGTGATATAGGTGGGATCTTCGGAGAGAATATACCCCACGATCTGATTGATGGGGTTGTAGCCCTTTTCCTCCAGCGACCGGTAGACAGAGGACAGGATCATGTGGATTTCCTCATCCTTATCCCGGGCGATACTGAACTTGCGGGTAAAATCATCCATACAGACACCACCTTTTCGATCCAAATAATTAATGTCAGTATACTCCTTTTTTCCGCACCTGTAAAGCAATACCGCAAAAATTTTCTCCGGCCGGTGTTCCGGCCGGAGAAAATGGGTGCTCAGCGGAGGACGGCGTTCAGTTCGGCGGCGAGCAGCTCCAGAATGCTCTTCACATCGGCGTCCGCCTCTTCGGAGGTCAGGTTGCGGTCATCGGCCCGGAGGGTCAGGTTGAAGGCCACGCTCTTCTTGCCCTCGGGGATGCCGGCGCCGGTGTAGATGTCAAACAGGGAGACGTCCTTCAGCAGCCCCCTGGCGCCCCGGCGGATGCACTCCTCCAGCGCGCCCACGGTGACAGCCTTGTCGCAGACCACGGCGATGTCCCGGGTGACGGCGGGGAACTTGGGCAGGGGCACGTACTGGGCGTCAGCACCCCGGGCGCTCATCAGCGCGTCGAAGGACAGCTCGGCGCAGCAGAACTCCGCGTCCACGCCGTAGTTCCGGGCCACCAGCGGGTGAATCTGGCCGAACACGCCGATGCGCCGGCTGCCGCACCAGACGGCGGCGCAGCGGCCGGGATGGTAGGAGGGGTTGTCGGCGCAGGGCTCGAAGCGGACGTCGGCGGCCCGAATTTCCTTCAGGACGGCCTCAATGACGCCCTTCATGGCGAAGAAGTCCATGTCGGGGCCGTAGGCGCCCACGGACAGCAGCCGGGACTCGACAGCCAGGCCGTTTTCGCCGCCGGGCAGGTAGATGCGGCCCACCTCGTACAGCTTGGCGGCCTTGTTGCGGTAGTTGTAGTTCCGGGTCAGAATCTCCAGCATGGAGGGCAGCACGGTGGTGCGCATGATGGAGGTGTCCTCGCCCAGGGGGTTCAGGATTCTGAAGCTCTGACGGCGGGGATCGTCCTCGGGCCAGCGGATCTTGTCGTAGTAGGTGGGGGAGATGAAGGAGTAGGTGATGATCTCGTCATAGCCGCAGGTCCGGCACACCCGGCCCAGCAGCTGCTCCAGCTTCTGCTCCTCAGAGTAGCCGCCCAGGGTGGTCTGGCCCCGCATCAGCGTGCAGGGGATGTTGTTGTAGCCGTGGAACCGGGCCACTTCCTCCGCCAGGTCCGCCATGGCCTCCACGTCGCCGCGCCAGGAAGGAACGGTCACCTGATCGCCCTCCACGGTAAAGCTCAGCTTCTCCAGAATGCGGACCATCTCGTCGGCGGGCACGTCGGTGCCCAGCAGGGCGTTGATCTTCTCCGGCTCCAGCTTCAGCACCCGGGGCTGGGGCACATAGTTCAGAATGTCAATGACGCCGTCCACCACTTCGCCGGCGCCCAGCAGCTCCACCAGCTCGCAGGCCCGGTTGACGGCGGGCAGGGTGTTGAGGATGTCCAGACCCTTCTCGAACTTGGCGGAGGCCTCGGTGCGCATGCCCAGGGCCATGGCGGTCTTGCGGATGGAGACGCCGTTGAAGTTGGCGGACTCGAAGAACACGTCCACGGTTTTGTCGGTGATCTCGGAGTTGCCGCCGCCCATGACGCCGGCTACAGCCACCGGCTTTTTCTCGTCGGCGATGACCAGCATGGACTCGGTCAGAGCCCGGGCAGTGCCGTCCAGGGTCTCCACGGTCTCGC
>NZ_JAXEBZ010000007.1:0-43800 GCF_034093755.1 Dysosmobacter sp.
CCCACGCGGGGGGGCCGCCAATGGCGCAAGCTGCCCGGCGGCGATCTGGCGCATTTTTGGCCGGCGCAAAAACTCCCGCCGCCTTGCTTTTTCCCCGGGGAAGTGCTACGATGGTGCGGCTGCCGAAACCCCGCGAAAGGAGGCATCTCCATGGGAACCATCATCCTGGGCAATCTCATCTCCCTGGCGGCGGCGTGCTTCATGGCCGCCAGCTGCCTGGCCAAAGACAACCGGCGGGTGTTTTTCTGCCAGTTCATGGAGTGCGCCATTCTGGCCGTTTCCTCCGTGGTGTTCGGCTCCCTGTCCGGCGCCCTCACCATGGCCCTGTCCGCCGCCCGGAACCTCATCACCTCCCGGGGGAAGCTGACCCGCTCCCTGACGGTATTCTTCTTCCTGGCGGCGGTGGTGGGCGGTCTGCTGATCAACACCCGGGGCGCCGTGGGGCTGCTGCCGGTGATCGCCACGGCGGAATACACCATCTGCTCCTACCGGGTCCGCAGCGTCCTGGGCACGAAGTACAGCATTTTTGTCAACGTGCTGTTCTGGGTGGTGTACTCCTTCCTGATTCTGGACTTCTCCACCGCCATCAGCGACTCCGTGATTCTGGTCATCGACGGGACCGCCATCCTCCGCGCCCACCGGGAGCGGCGGGCAGAAATTGCCGCGGAAACCCCGGCGGAATAGGCCCTGTCCGGCTTTTCCGACACCTTTTCCGGACGCGGGTTTCCGGATGTACCGCGCTGTTCCGGTGAATCCCGGCGAAAAACCGTTTAACTTGGAAAAGTCATCCAGACGCGGCGGGCCAACTTAGGCCATTCTGGAAACGTTTCCAGAAAATTTTTTTGCAAATCTTGCGTTTCGCATTTCCCTATTTTTCGTCAAGATATACAAACAGTTCAATCCATCTCCCTGCCGTGATTGACAGTATCGCCCGAATCTGCTATACTGAATTCAGCAATTTGAATAGGTGTATCATCTCCGGTGCGCCCGTTCAAATGTAACAAGTCAGGAGGAACGTATAATGAAAATGAAGCGCATTCTGTCTCTTGCAGTTGCTGCCGTCATGACCGTTGGCCTGTTGGCCGGCTGCGGCGGCGGCAGCTCCAGCTCCGGCTCCGGTACCGCGGCTCCCGCCGCCTCCGCCGGCAGCGCCGCCCCCGCCGCTGAGAAGGTTGAGTTGAACGTCATTGCAGCCCAGTACGGCACCAAGACCGCCGACTGGTGGGCCAACTTCGTCAAGGAGTTCAACGCGGCCAACGAGGGCATCAACCTGACCGTGGACGTGGTGTCCTGGAACGACATCTACACCGTGGTCAACACCCGCATCGCCAACGGCGAGGCTCCCGACATCCTGAACATCGACGTGTTCGCCGACTATCAGGCTGACGACCTGCTGCTGCCCGCCAAGGACTATGTCTCCGACGAGACCTACGCCAAGTTCTATCCCTCCTTCCTGGATCAGTCCGTCATCGACGGCACCGTCTGGGCCATCCCCGATCTGGCTTCCGCCCGTGCCATGTACTACAACAAGGACATCCTGGCCGAGGTCGGCGTGGAAGTTCCCACCACCTGGGATGAGCTGACCGATGTCTGCCAGAAGATCATCGACCACTACAACGGCGATGTCTATCCCTGGGGCGTTGACATGACCACCGACGAAGGCCAGGCCTGCTTCGCCTACTACATCTGGAACAACGGCGGCGACTTCACCGACGCTGACGGCAACTGGACCCTCAACAGCCCCGAGAACGTGGAGGCCATCGAGTTCATCATCGACATGGTGAACAAGGGCTACACCAACTCCGATCCCGCCACTGAGACCCGTTACGCCAACCAGGATATGTTCGGCGCCGGCAAGGTGGCCATGATGATCGGTCCCAACTCCATCCCCACCTACTGCGCCGAGGGCGGCTACACCGTGAACTACGGCGTTGCCTCCATCCCCACCAACACCGGCGTGTCCGTGTCCCAGGGCGTTATGGACCGCTTCATGTGCTTCGACAACGACTACACCGATGAGGAGCTGGCCGCTGTCACCACCTTCTTCGACTTCTTCTATGAGGACAGCCGTTACTCTGACTGGGTTCTGATGGAAGGCTTCCTGCCCGCCACCTCCGCCGGCGGTGAGATCATGGCCGCTGCTGATCCCAGCCAGGCTGCCTGGATTGACATCGTTGGTTCTTCCAAGTTCTATCCCACCGCGAAGGCTGAGTGGGCCGACGTGAAGCAGGGCGTCATCAACGTGGAGCAGAACGCTCTGCTGGGCGGTAACGTCCAGGAGCTGCTGGATGCTCTGCAGGCTGAGATCGCCGGCTGATCCCCCGGAAGGCTTTCTTCGCCGACGGCTTTAAGCAACGCATGACGATGGGCCGGGTCCGCAAGGCCCGGCCCATTTTGTCTGCAGCCGCTTACAAAGGACGGCGGCCGGCCGCCTTTTGCAAACGGCTGCAGGGAAAGGCCCCCACCGTGATATTAGGGAGGTATAATTGTGAAAAAGAGCGTCCTCCGCAAGGCGGAACCCTACCTCTGGATTCTGCCCAGCATCGTCCTCATGGCCATTTTCATCCTGATCCCCATCGTGTTCGTGTTCCGGATGTCGGTGAGCAAGATCACCAAGGCCGGCCTGATCAAGGGCTTTAACGGCCTGGAGAACTTCCAGAGCGTCATCAGCTCCCCCGCTTTCGCCATCGTGCTGAAGAACACCATCGTGTGGACCGTCTTCGTGGTGGTTCTGTCCACGGTGCTGGGCTTCATTCTGGCGCTGCTGCTGAACAATGAGTTCAAGGGCCGCAAAATCGCCCGTGCCATTGTGGTGTTCCCCTGGGCCACCACCCTGGTCATCCAGGCCAGCGTCTGGAGCTTCATCATCAACACCGACTACGGCGCCCTGAACACCCTGCTGAAAACCCTGGGCATCATCTCCGCCAACGTCAACTGGACACCCACCCCGGAAGCCTATTTCGCCTGGGAAATCGCCTGCGGTATCTTCGTTACCATCCCCTTCGTCTGCTTCACCACCCTGTCCGGCCTCCAGAGCATTGACAGCTCCCTGTACGAGGCCGCCACGGTGGACGGCGCCAACTACTGGCAGAAGCTGTTTACCATCACCCTGCCGCTGGTGAAGCCCAGCCTGACGGTGGCCACGGTGCTGAACATCATCTACGTGTTCAACTCCTTCCCCATCGTGTGGACCATCACCAAGGGCGACCCCGCCAACCGCACCGACACCCTGGTGACTTACCTGTATAAGCTGGCCTTCTACAACGGCAAGCAGGGACAGGCCGCCGCCGTCTCCGTCATCGGCTTCACCATCCTGCTGATCTGCGCCAGCATTTACATGTACTCCACCCTGAAGAAAGGAGACGACTGATCATGAGCGGTAAGAAGTCCATGCCTCTCGGCAAGCTGATTTCCCGGATGCTGCTGTATTTCGTGGTGTTCGACATCTGCATGCTGATCCTCTATCCTTACTTCGTCATGTTCTGCACCGCTCTGAAGAGCCGTGCGGAGATCTTCTCCATCAACGGCACCATCCTGCCCATTGAGGCAATGTGGTCCAACTTCGCTGACATCTGGACCATGGCGCCCATGGCCAGCTACATGCTCAACTCCATCAAGGTGGCTGCCGGCTCCACCATCATCGCCATGCTGTGCGGCATTCCCGCCGCCTACGCCCTGTCCCGCATGAAGTTCAAGGGCCAGACCGCCTTCCTGGGCTTCATCATCGTCTCCCAGATGTTTGCTCCCGTGGTGCTGCTGATCGGTATTTACAAGGTCATGCAGACCATCGGCCTGACCAACAGCATCTGGGGCCTGGTGTTCATCAACGCCGCCTTCAATCAGGCCTTCACCATTTGGCTGCTGCGGGGTACGTTTATGAGCATCTCCCCCGACATGGAGCAGGCCGCCACCATCGACGGCTGCAACCGGGTGCAGGCCATGCTGCGGGTGCTGCTGCCTGTGGCCGCCCCCGGCATCGTCACCACCCTGATCTTCATCTTCATCAACGCCTGGAACGAGTACACCGTGGCCCTGTGCCTCATCTCCACCGATACCTTCAAGCCGCTGACCGTTGGTATCAACATCTTCAACGGCTACAACATGATCGAGTGGCAGTACCTGTTCGCCGCCTCCGTGTTCGCCATCGTTCCCGTCGTCATCCTGTTCATGTCCATCGAAAAGCACCTGGTCAGCGGTCTGACCTCCGGCGGCGTCAAGGGCTGAGCCCCTTCCGCCTGACAGTTTCCGATCCCCGCCCGGCGCCGCCTTCCGGCGGCGCCGGGTTTTTTCCGAAACAGCAAAAAGACACCCCTCTGCCATCCGGCAGAGGGGTGTCTTTCGTGTGTACGGTTTTCTCAGCCCTTGCGGAACCGGTTGACGATGCTCTGCATCTCAGCCCAGTGGGCCTCCATGTCCGCCACCAGCTTGAACTGGGTGCGGCAGCGGTCCAGGTTCTGGCCCTCCCGCTGGGTGTGGAAGTAGTGGTCGCCCTCCAGATAGTCGGTGAGGAAGCGGATGCCGCACTCCAGGGTCATCAGCTTGGCGCCCCAGGGCATGTACTCGATCTCCGCGTCGGTGAGGGTGCCGCCGGCGCCCTCCAGGAAAGCCTTGGCGTAGACGGCGTACAGATCCAGGTCCAGATTCACCCTGGACAGGTCCTTCTCGTCCTCGGCGGAGTGGTTGGCGCCGAAGCGGATGGAGTCGCCGAAGTCGTTGATGGACAGGCCCGGCATCACGGTATCCAGGTCGATGACGCACATGCCCTCGCCGGTTCTGCGGTCGATGAGCACGTTGTTCAGCTTGGTGTCGTTATGGGTGACCCGCAGGGGCAGCACGCCGTCCCGCTGGGCCTGCAGGGCCACGGAGCAGTCGGCCTCCCGGGCCATGACGAAGGCGATCTCGTCGCCGCACTCTCCCACCCGGCCCATGGCGTCGGCGGCGATGGCGGCCTTCAGCTTGGCCAGGCGGTCCTCCGTGTCATGGAAATGAGGGATGGTCTCATACAGGGTCTCGGCGGGGTAGCCGTCCAGCATCCGCTGGAACCGGCCGAAGGCCCGGCCGGAGGCGGCAAACAGCTCCGGCGTCTCGGCGGTCTGATAGCAGTAGATGTCCTTCACGAAGGGGAACACCCGCCAGGCGCCGTCCTCGCTGTCGGTGAAGTAGCTCTTGCCCTCCCGGGTGCGGATCACCTCCATGGCCTCCCGGCTCCGGTCGCCGCCGGCGGCAGTGATCTTCTCGCCCAGATAGTCGGTGACGCCCACAATGTTGGCCATCAGCTGATCCGGGTGCTTGAAGGCGGCGGCGCTCATCCGCTGCAGAATGTAGCAATTGCAGCAGTCATCCACCGGCTGGGTATGGACGCAGAAGGTATCGTTGATATGGCCGCAGCCATACCGCATGGCGCCCACCACCGGCGCGCCGAAATCATAGGCGGCCAGAGCCTCCGCCAAAGTCTTTTCCGCAGCAGACATCAGACTTCCTCCCACAGATTGTCCGGATACAGGCCGGACGCGGTCTTTTCAGCAATGGCGGCCACCACCACGGGTTTGTCCGCCTGATAGGTGACGCCGTACCACTTGTCGGCGCTGCGCAGCACCTTGGCCCGGGCCTTGCCCTCCTGAATCAGCTGGCTGATGACGCTGGGCAGGAAGTACTCACCCTTCAGGGGGTTGGTTTTGAGGGCGTTGTCCAGGAAGGCGGGGAACCGGTCCCACGCCTCGCTGAAGAAGCTGTTGGTCAGGCCCCACAGGTTCATGGACACGATGGTGCTGCTGGGCAGCTCGGTCCAGGTGGCGCCGTCATCCTCGGTGAAGCGGGCGTTGTCGCCGTCCTTTTCAATGTGGGTGCGCTCGGTGACGGTCTGCAGGAAGTGGTCCTCGTCCTCCACGCAGACGCCCCGGGCCACGTGGCCGTTCTCGGTAACGGTATTGCCCAGCAGGTAGCCCACCATGGCGAACTCATAGCAGCCGGGCCGGTCGGGATTCTCACTCAGGTAGTCGTAGATGGTCTTGAAGGCCTCGGGGCCGTAGTAATCGTCGGCGTTGATGACGGCGAAGGGACCGTCCACCAGCTCCCGGGCGGCCAGGATGGCGTGGCAGGTGCCCCAGGGCTTGCTGCGGCCCTCGGGGACGGCGTAGCCCTCCGGCAGATCCGTCAGCTGCTGATAGGCGTACTTCACGTCCATCACCTTGCTGAGGCGGTCGCCGATGGCCTGCTTGAAGGAGTCCTCAATCTCGTGCTTGATGACAAACACCACCGTCTCAAAGCCGGCGCGCTTGGCGTCATAGATGGAATAGTCGATGATCAGCTGGCCGTGATTGCCCACGGGGTCGATCTGCTTCAGTCCGCCGTAACGGCTGCCCATGCCGGCGGCCATGACGATCAGAACGGGTTTCCTGTTCATATCCTTCGTTCCTCCCACTCTCTTTCAGCTCTTGTAGCCGTTGGGGTTCATGGACTGCCACTTCCAGCTGGAAGCGCACATCTCCTCAATGCCCAGCTGGGCGCTCCAGCCCATCTCCTCCAGGGCCTTCTTCGGGTCGGCGTAGCACTCGGCAATGTCGCCGGGGCGGCGGGGATCCACCACGTAGGGCAGGGTCTTGCCGCAGGCCTTCTCGTAGGCGTGGAGCACGTCCATCACGCTGTAGCCCTTGCCGGTGCCCAGGTTGCAGATGAACAGGCCGCAGCCGGTGGCCAGCTTCTTCAGCGCCGCCACATGGCCCCTGGCCAGGTCCACCACATGGATGTAGTCCCGGACGCCGGTACCGTCGGGGGTGGGATAGTCATCGCCGTAGACGTGGAGCTTCTCCAGCTTGCCCACGGCCACCTGGGCGATGTAGGGCACCAGGTTGTTGGGGATGCCGTTGGGGTCCTCGCCGATGAGGCCGCTCTCATGGGCGCCGATGGGGTTGAAGTACCGCAGCAGGGCCACGTTCAGGGTGGGGTCGGCCTTGCAGTAGTCGCTGAGCACCCGCTCCAGGAACAGCTTGGTGGTGCCGTAGGGATTGGTGGTGCCGCCGGTGGGGAAATCCTCCCGGATGGGCACGCTGGCGGGGTCGCCGTACACCGTGGCGGAGGAGGAGAACACGAAGTTCTTCACGCCGTGGTTCCGCATGGCGTTCAGCAGTACCAGGGTGCTGATCAGGTTGTTGCTGTAATACTCCAGGGGCTTGCGGACGCTCTCACCCACGGCCTTCAGTCCGGCGAAGTGGATGACGGAGTCGATCTCAGGATGCTGGGCGAAAATGGCCTCCGTGGCGGCGGGATCGCACAGGTCCGCCTGGATGAAGGGCACCTTCTTGCCGGTGATCTTCTCCACCCGGCGGAGGGACTCCTCGCTGGAATTGCACAGATTGTCCACCGCAATGATCTCATAACCCGCCTGGAGCAGCTCCACGCAGGTGTGGCTGCCGATGTAACCGGCGCCGCCGCTGACTAAAACAGACATGTTCAACACACCTTTCTGCTGTTGTTTTCCCCTTGATTATAATACAGGGTATTTCCAAATGCAATTAGAGGATTCTATACATTATTTGTACGATTATCCGACAGGGATTGGGAGGCCTCCGCCAGCATCTTGACGCTGTCGGCATACTCGCTGGGGGACATGCCGGTGATGGCCCGGAACCGGCGGGAGAAATAGTGGACGGACTGGAAGCCCAGCTTTTCGGCGATCTGGGTGAAGTTCAGGTGGCCATCCCGGATCATCTGGCGGGCGGCCTTGATTTTCATGCGGCTGAAATACTCCATGACTCCGCCGCCGGTCTGCTGGTGGAACAGCTTCTGCAGCTGGCTGCGGCCGATCATGTTGTCCCGGCAGACCTGCTCCACCGTCAGGGGCTGGTCCAGCCGCTGCTCCAGATACTCGGCGATGGCGGCAGGCAGGCCGTCCACCTGGGACAGGCGGCTGCGGCGGGGGTCCGGCAGGCTCTCACCCTGGCGGATCAGCCGGATCAGCAGCTCCTCCAGGGCCATGGTCAGCAGCTGCTCGCTTCCCTCCGGGCCGCCGCTGCGGCGGGTGAGGGTCTGGGTGTTGGGGTCGTTGAGGGGCGTGGAAAAGGCCGCGCCGCTCTCCTCCACCACCCGGGCCAGCAGCGTCCGCTCCACCGCGCCGGCGAACAGGATGCGGCGGCGGAAGAAGTCCATGGCGGGGCTGCGGCACTGGAAGCTGACCACCACCAGATTGGGGGCCACCGCGCCGTTGGCGGACAGGGCGTGGAACTCCCCGGGCTGGTGGAAAATCATCTGGCCCCGGGACAGGTTATGGGTTTCCTCCCCTGCCACCACCTGCACCACGCCGTTGTCCACATACAGCAGCTCCCAGAAGTCGTGGCTCTCGCCGGAGAAGCGGTAGCTGCTGGTGTACTCAAAGTAGTGGACGGAGAACAGCTGGGTGATTTCGATGAGGCGCTGGGGGACAATGGGCAAATAAGCCATGTCTGTGGTTCCTTTCTGCGCCGGTTCCGGCGCGGAGATGCCGGCGAAGGCCGGGGAGTGCAATGAAGATCGCAGGCTTTCCCGGCCATCGCCGGGGGCTTTTGCACCGCTTTCGGTACGGGAAACACCAGGACCCTGGCGGGGATGCACCCCCCATTCTTTTTCGTCTTGCCGAAAAAGAATGCGCCGTGCACGGTGGAAGAAAAAGGCGCTTTCGTACCCTTTGGCTCCGCCAATGGGTAGACTGGGGGTCTCCTCAGACGCTGCCCGGGAAACCCGGCAGCCTTCTGCCGGGTGCGCCGAACATTGAATGAAGATTGAAAACCTGCCGCCGCAAGTTGGGGTCTGGGCGGTCAACGGGGTGCAAGATCGAAAGGCCGCTGCGTGTTGGCCCCGGGCGTTCCGCTGCGCTACGCCCTACCGGGGTGGTTAAGGGGGCGTTCCGTTGCGTTTTCCTCCGCAATTGCCCGGGTATGCGCGTAACGCGCGGGCAGAGAAGAACAGTCCTTTCGGTTTTCCACCGCAATGACCACTGGACTCCCACAACTTGCGGCGGAGCAGTCCCAAATCCGCACCGGTGTATAGCGCACCCGGCAGGGGCCGAACGCTTCCACCCGGCCGATTGAGAAGACCCCCGGTCTGACCTTTGCGCAGCAAAGGTCACGCCCAGCGTTTTTCTTTTCCACCGGGCGCGGCGACTTTTGTTTTGACGCGTCCAAAGAAAAGTGGGGGCGCATTCCGCCGGCAAAGCCGGCACCCCCGCGCTGAAATCGGTGCAAAGCCGCAGTCTTCGCTGCATCCCCGGCACCCGGACGGGCGCAATCCACCGTCGCGGCATTACGATTCCCGGCCCCGTTGGGGCCGCCAATCGTGCCGCTTCCTCGAAACAGCCCTCGCTGCTTCCGCCGCTGGCGGCGCTTCGCCTGTTTCCCCGCCGGGGTCCCGGCAAAAGCGGAAAGCACCGCAGGGCGCCGCCCCACGGTGCTTCCGTGAAAATTACAGCTTGCTCAGGGCAGCCTTGTCGCCCACCAGCACCACATTGGGGTGCATCTGCAGAATGGAGGCGGGCACGTTGGGGGTCACAGGGCCGGTGAAGGCGCGCTTCACAATGTCCGCCTTGTCCTCGCCGCTGACCACCACCAGAATCTGGCGGGCCTGCATGATGGACTTGATGCCCATGGTCATGGCCTTCTTGGGCACCTCGTCCTCAGAGGCGAAGAAGCGGGCGTTGGCCCTGATGGTGCTCTCCGTCAGGTTCACCACATGGGTCTCCAGCTCAAAGGCCTCCTCCGGCTCGTTGAAGCCGATGTGGCCGTTGTGGCCCATGCCCAGCACCTGCACGTCGATGCCGCCCAGGTCCCGGATCACCTGGTTGTACCGGCGGCACTCCGCCTCCGGGTCCTCCGCCAGGCCGTTGGGCACGTTGGTGTTGGCGGGGTCGATGTTCACATGGTCAAACAGGTTGGTCTGCATGAAATAGCGGTAGCTCTGGTCATGGGTGGGGGCCAGGCCCACATACTCGTCCAGGTTCACGGACTTCACCTGGCTGAAATCCAGGTCGCCCTTGTTGTACCAGTCCACCAGCTGCTTGTACATGCCGATGGGGGTGGAGCCGGTGGCCAGGCCCAGCACGCAGTCGGGCTTCAGAATCACATGGGCGGACAGGATGTTGGCCGCCTGGCGGCTCATCTGCTTATAATCATTCGCGGCGTAGATTTTCATGATGCAATCCTTCTTTTCTTTCTGTAATGGCGGTTACGCCTGGCGCCGGCCGTCCACAAACACGGCCTTCAGCGCCAGATCCCTGTCCAGCACCAGCAGGTCCGCCTTCTTCCCCGTCTGCAGCGTGCCCACATCCGTCAGGCCCACGGCCAGGGCGGGGGCGGTGGAGGCGGCGTACACCGCGTCTGCCAGGGGCAGACCAAAGGACACCACGTTCCGCACCGCGTCCAGCAGGGAGATGGAGGAGCCGGCCAGGGTATCGGTGCCGGTGAGGGTGGCCTTGCCGTTTTTCATGGTGATGGGCTGGCCGCCCAGCATGTAGTCGCCGTCGGGCATGCCCGCGCAGCGGAGGGAGTCGGAGATCAGGTTCAGCTTGTCGCCGTACAGCTTATGGACCAGCCGGATGACGGCGGGATGGATGTGGAGGCCGTCGCAGATCAGCTCCACGCTGGCGCCGGCGTCCATGGCGGCGGCGATGATGCCGGGCTTCCGGTGGTGGAGGCCCTCCATGCCGTTGAACAGGTGGGTGGCGTGGGAGGCGCCGTGGGCAAAGGCCTCCATGGCCTGGTCATAGGTGCAGGAGGTGTGGCCCAGAGATACGGTGGCGTACCTGGACACGTGGGTGATGAAGTCCATGGCCCCCTCTTCCTCGCAGGCCACGGTCACCATCTTCACCTGGCCGCCGCTGGCCTCGTTGAGCCGGTCAAACAGCGCCGCGTCCGGCAGGTGCAGGTTCTCGGCGGCCTGGGCGCCCCGCTTGGCGTAGCTGAGGAAGGGGCCCTCCAGGTGGATGCCGGCGCACTTGGCGCCGCCGGTGCGCTTGTAATCCCGCAGGGTGTGCATGGCGGGGGTCAGAACCTCCTCCTTCAGGGTCATGGTGGTAGCCAGGAAGGAGGTGACGCCGTGGGCGGCGTAGTAGTCCGCCATGGGCTGCAGCCCGGCGGCGTTGGCGTCGGAGAAGTCCTCTCCCACGGCGCCGTGGGTGTGGACGTCCACCAGGCCGGGGATCAGGCAGCAGCCCTCCGCGTCCAGGTCCGCCGGGCCATCCAGATGGCCGATGGCGGTGATGGTGTCCCCCTCGAAGCGCAGGTCCGCCTTCTGGAAGGAACGGCCCACAAACACGCTGGCGTTTTTGATGAGCATGGCGGGTTCCTCCTTACTTCTTCAGCTCCGGCAGGCTGGCGGCAGCCATGGACTGGCCCACCCGGCGGAACTTCTCGTCCGGCAGGGCGGGGGTCAGCTTCTCCGCCACGTCGGGATACTCGTCGGCCAGCACGGCCTTGGCCTTCTCCAGAATCAGGTCGCCGCCCTTGCCGCTCATGACCCGGCCCAGCAGCAGCACGTTGCGGCAGCCGTACAGGTCGAAGTAGTAGGCCAGGGTGTGGCCCAGATAGATGCCGATGTTCTCATAGATGGCGGCAGCCCGGGGATCGTCCTCCGCCATCAGCTTCTGGACCACCTTCAGCTTCTCGGCGGGAGACAGGCTCTCCTCCAGCTCAATGCCGGCCCGGGGGGCCAGCTTGATGACGGAGTCCTGGGAGAAGTACTTCACGCCGCAGCCGATGTCGCCGGACCACTCGTCCCGCATGGCGTCGGGGGCGGCGTCCACCGGCACGAAGGCCAGCTCGTTGAGCCAGCCGGTGACCCGGCCCTGCTCATCCACGAAGCCCACGGCCTCGCTGGTGCCCATGGCGATGCCCAGAACGCTGGTGTCATCCAGGCTCATGGCGCCGGCCAGGGCGGACACGTCGCCGTCGTTGATGACGCTGTAGGGCACGTCGCCGAAGGTGTCGGTGATGGCGCGGATGTAGATATCCCGGACCTTCTGCTCCTGCAGTTCCCTGGGCACTGCCAGGAACAGCGAGGCGCTCATGGTGCGGTTGTTGATGTACACGCCGGCGGAGGACACGCCCACCGCGTCCACCCGGGGCATATGCGCGGCGGCGGACTTCAGGGCGGCCACGATGCCGTCATAGTGGTAGTCGGGGTCAGCGGTGACCTTGGGGAACCACACCACTTCCTCGGAGTAGACGGTCTCGCCGTCCACCACGGCGGACACCTTCCGGTCGCTTCCGCCGGCGTCGAAGCCGATGCGGCAGCCCTCCAGATGGCCGCCCATGGCCTTGGGGGAGTCCTTGGTCTCCGGCACAGCGTCGGTCAGCACCACCTCGAAGGCGTGCTCGAAAATGTTGCCCATGAAGTCCTGGTCGAAGTCCTGCTGGCCGCCCGCGGCGTAGGCGGCGCTGAGGTGGTCATACATGGCCCTGTCGTCCACGTAGACCCGGAAGCCGCCCTTCATCCACAGAATGGTCTTGACCAGACGCTCGATGTAGTAGCAGTCGGCCTCCGCCATCTCCGCCGTGCCGTGGATCAACGTATGGCAGGTGGCCATCTGGCCGTCCGCCCGCTCCACCGCCACGGAAACGGGCTTCTCCGCCCCTTCCAGGAAGGCGCGGTTGAACCGCAGCATGGGCATGAATTCCGGATCGAGAGAGGGCACGTTCTTCAGTTCCACATTGATGCCAAATCTGTTCATGACACATCTCCTCACAATCTTCATCGTTCCCGCCGGACGCCTGTCCGGCTCCGCGTTTGTTTGCAGCTCTATTTTACCACATTCCGCCATGCCTTTCCACTACGATTGGCGAAAACATTTGCACAATCGTCCGCTTTTTTCGGCATTCTTCCGTTTCTTTACCGCTCTGCTCCGGAACAATCCGCCAAAACGCACAAATTCCTCTTGCGCTTTGTCTGCCGGTCCTGTACAATGAAGAAAATGGTCCGGTGCGGCCATTTCAAGACTGCAGGACCCCCGGCTACTCCATTCCAATAGCCCGGGGCCTGACAAAAAGGAGGAAGAACACCACCGCTTCGACTTGCGGTGCGGCAGTGTGGAGACCTGCCGTAATGTCCCCGGAAGCATCGCCTTCCCCGGACGAGGCGGACCCTGGCGGAGGCCGGTTCGTCAAAGTCGCGTGCCATGGCAAGTCTGACCCTGAAAAACATCATGAAGATCTACCCCCACAGCAGCGACCAGAAGAAGCCCAGGAAGGGCAAGACCGAGGAGAAGAAAACCAACCTCCAGGTCACGGAACGGGGCGTCATCGCCGTCCAGCAGTTCAACCTGGACGTGGCGGACAAGGAGTTCATCGTTCTGGTTGGTCCCTCCGGCTGCGGCAAGTCCACCACGCTGCGGATGGTGGCCGGTCTGGAGGAGATTTCCGAGGGCGAGCTGCTTATCGACGGCAAGGTGATGAACGACGTGGAGCCCAAGGACCGGGATATCGCCATGGTGTTCCAGAGCTACGCCCTGTACCCCCACATGACGGTTTATGAGAATATGGCCTTCCCCCTGAAGCTGCGGAAGATGTCCAAGGAGGAGATTGACAAGCGGGTCCGCGAGGCCGCCGAGATTCTGGACATCACCCAGTACCTGGAGCGCAAGCCCAAGGCCCTGTCCGGCGGCCAGCGCCAGCGGGTGGCCATCGGCCGCGCCATCGTCCGGGAGCCCAAGGTGCTGCTGATGGACGAGCCCCTGTCCAACCTGGACGCCAAGCTCCGCAACCAGATGCGCGCTGAGATCATCAAGCTCCGGGAGAAGATCAACACCACCTTCCTGTACGTCACCCATGACCAGACCGAGGCCATGACCCTGGGCGACCGCATCGTCATCATGAAGGACGGCTTCATCCAGCAGATCGGCACTCCCCAGGAGGTGTTCGACCATCCCGCCAACCTGTTCGTGGCCGGCTTCATCGGCATGCCGCAGATGAACTTCTTCAACGCCCGTCTGGAGAAGGAGAACGGCAAGTACGTGGCCATTCTGGGCAACATCCGGGCCGAGCTGGGCGCTGACAAGCAGGCCAACCTGGCCGCCAAGGGCGTGGAGCCTCAGGACATCACCCTGGGCGTCCGTCCCAACCACATTCTGCTGAACAACGGCACCAACGGCAACAAGGCCGTGGTGGACGTGTCCGAGATGATGGGCAGCGAGGTCCACCTCCACGCCAATGCCGACGGCAAGGACGTGGTGATCATCGTCCCCACCATGGACGCCAACGGCAACCATCAGGGCACCTTCGTCCACGGCGACGAGATTCACTTCACCTTCGGCGGCAACGTCTGCCACCTGTTTGACGCAGAGGGCAAGAACCTGGAGTTCTGAGTACATAGAGCCAACCGCGGCACAGCCTTTCCGGCTGTGCCGCGGTTTTTCTTTCGGAAAAGCAAAAGAGACGCAGCTACTCACCGCGTCTCTCACTCTTCTCCCTGCGTTCCTTACAGGCCCTGCAGCTCTTTCAGGCACTTGGGGCAGATGTTCTTTCCCTTGAAGTTGGTCACGTTTTTGGTGTTGTCGCAGAAAATGCAGCTGGGATTGTACTTTTTCAGAATAACCGACGAACCGTCCACATAGATTTCCAGTGCGTCCTTCTCCGCGATGTCCAGCGTCCGGCGCATCTCAATGGGAAGCACGATGCGGCCCAATTCGTCCACTTTTCTCACAATACCTGTGGATTTCATTCTGTTTCTCCTTTCAAACATTCGCGGGCGCCCCGGGCGCCCGGGGGTCTGCTCTCCCTGTATTTTCCATTTTCGAACTGGTAATACCGTACCATATCCCACCAGTTCCGTCAACAGATTTTGGCAAGATTTTGTAATTTATTCACAATTTTGACATCTTACCCCCGCTTTGTTCCGGCGGGAATTGCAAAGGAGGCCGAAAAATGGCAATTTCTGTGGTCTGGGTCGGCATGGTGGTGCTGTCCCTGGTGTTCGGCGGGGCCTGCGGAAATCTGGACGCCGTGTCCGCCGCCGCACTGGAGGGGGCTAACTCCGCCGTCACGCTGAGCCTCTCCATGGCCGGGGTCATGTGCCTCTGGAGCGGCGTCATGGAAATCATGGGCCGGACGGGGCTGTCGGAGGGGCTGGCCCGGCTGTTCCGGCCGGTGCTGGCCCGGCTGCTGCCCCGGGCCGCCCGGGACAGCGAGACCATGGCCGCCGTCAGCGCCAACGTGTCCGCCAACCTGCTGGGGCTGGGCAACGCCGCCACGCCCCTGGGCATCCGGGCCGCCTGCCGCATGGCGGAGGGCTGCGGCGGCGTGGCCTCCGACGAGCTGTGTCTGCTGGTGGTGCTGAACACCGCCTCCATTCAGCTGATTCCCGCCACGGTGGCAGGGGTCCGGGCCGCGGCGGGCGCCGCCGCCCCCTTCGACATTCTGCCCGCCGTATGGGTCACGTCCCTCCTCTCGGTGGCGGCGGGACTGCTGGCAGCCCGGCTCCTGGCCCGGGTGTGGAGGGGCCGGCCATGAATCTGACCTCCCTGGTGATTCCGGGACTGCTGGCAGCGGTGGCGGTGTGGGGAACGGCCCGGCGGGTGGACGTGTACGGCGCCCTGTGCGCCGGCGCCGCCCAGGGCCTGCGGGTGACGGCGCAGATTTTCCCGGCGCTGCTGGGTCTGATGACTGCCGTGTCCATGTTCCGGGCCTCCGGCGCCCTGGAGTGGCTCACCGCCCTGTGCGCCCCGGCGCTGGAAGGGCTGGGCATCCCGCCGGAGCTGATGCCCCTGATGCTCATCCGCCCCATCTCCGGCGGCGGCGCCCTGGCGGTGGGCAGCGACCTCATTCAGTCCTGCGGGCCGGACAGCTATCCCGGCCGGGTGGCGGCGGTGATGCTGGGCAGCACGGAGACCACCTTTTACACCGTGGCCGTGTACTTCGGCGCGGCGGGCATCCTCCGCACCCGGTACGCCATCCCCGCCGCCCTGGCGGCGGACCTGGCGGGTTTCGCCGCCTCGGCCCTCACCGTGCGGCTGTTTTTCGGGCCTTAAAACAGCAGAACGGATTCTGTTTTTGACGCTTTTCCCGTTTTTTCTTTACGGGCCTGCTTTTCCGGAGTATAATGATAGCCAACTATCCAGGAACCACTCCGCCGACCCGGCCGTTCCAAGGAGGCCCCTATGAATCGTATCCGCCAGCTGTTCCGTCAGGACCGGCAGCGAAAGCTGATCTACTTCAAAAAGGGAAAAGAGGAGATCGCCCAGTGCAACCTGGGGATGCTGCTGGCTGTCAGCATTGCCGTGGGCGGGAGCCTGCTGCTGTTCGTGCTCATCACGCCCCTGATCATCAGCGACTGGGTGATTACCCCCCGTCATGTGGTGATTCTCCCCGCAGCCCTGATCTTCGGCGTTTACGCCGCTTTGCTCCGCCGCCGCCAGCAGGTGAGCTGTCGTCTGGTCACCGTTTCCTGCCTGCTGTTTGAGCTGGTGGTTCTGCTGCTGGTGGGCGGCGTGGACCTGCCCCCCTATGCCAACGTGCCCGCCACCTTCATTCCCTTTCTCTATGTGGCGCTGCCCTGCCTGTTTCTGATTCCCCTGTCCGCCCAGTACGCCCTGATTCTGCTGTACGAGGCGGTCTACGTATTTTTCATCCTGCGGTACAAAAGCGGCCTGGTGGCACAGCAGGACATTCTGAACTCCATTGTGGGAATCGTCATCTCCCTGATCATCTCCCACATCACCCTGCAGCTCCACCTGCGGGAGTATTTTGTCCGGACCAAGTACTGGGAGATCAGCCGGCAGGACGGCCTGTCCGGCATACTCAACAAAAGCGCCTGCGTCAGCGCCATGGAGGCCTGCATGCAGGAGCAGGCGCTGGCCACCTGCACGCTGCTGATTCTGGACATCGACGATTTCAAAACCGTCAACGACAGCGTGGGGCACCTCACCGGCGACACCCTGCTGCGGACCATCGGCAACGTGCTGACGGAGTCCTTCCGCTCCACGGACATTGTGGGCCGTTTCGGCGGCGACGAATTTGTGGTGCTGGTGCGGGACGCCGCCGACCCGGCGCTGATGGAGGAGAAGTGCCGCCTGCTGCAGCGGCGGCTCCGGGAGGCCACCGCCGCGGTGTGCGACGTTCCCGTCACCTGCAGCATCGGCGGCGTGCTGGCCGACGGCCGCCGCGTCAGCTTTGACACCATGTTCCAGCAGGCGGACTCCGCCATGTATCAGGCCAAGAGCACCGGCAAGGACCACTTCATTCTCCGGCCCTACCGCTCCTCCGGCGGCCTCCACTCCAGCTTCGAATGATAACAAAAACCCGGCCGGATGGGACGTTCCTCCCATCCGGCCGGGTTCTGTCAGTTCAGGGTATCCGCCGCCCGGGCGAACAGCTCCTCCACCCGCCGGGCCACGGCGGGGCAGGTCTCCAGCTCCGGGTCCCGGGCCAGCAGCTCCTCCGCCGCCGTCTGGGCCTCCCGCAGCAGCTGGGTGTCGCAGCCCAGGTCCGCCACCTTCAGTCCCGGCAGTCCGTGCTGCCGCTGGCCGAAAAAGTCGCCGGGGCCCCGCAGCCGCAGATCCTCCTCCGCGATGCGGAAGCCGTCGTTGGTCCGGGTCATCACCCGCAGCCGCTGGCGGGTCTCCTCGTTCCGGTTGTCCGACACCAGCACGCAGTAGGACTTGTGCTTTCCGCGGCCCACCCGGCCCCGCAGCTGGTGCAGCTGGCTGAGGCCGAACCGCTCCGCGTTCTCGATGACCATCACCGCCGCGTTGGGCACGTCCACCCCCACCTCGATGACGGTGGTGGCCACCAGCACATCCGTCTCGTGGGCGGCGAAGGCGGTCATCACCGCGTCCTTTTCCTTCGCCTTCATCTTGCCGTGGACCACCGCCACCCGCAGGTCCGACAGCGGGCCGGAGCGCAGCTTTTCCGCGTACTCCGTCACCGCCTTCCGCTCGTCCTGGCCGTCCTCCGTCTCCTCCACCTGGGGGCAGACGATATAGGCCTGGCGGCCCTCCGCCGCCAGCTTGCGGATGAAGGCGTACAGCCGCTCATGGTAGCTGCCGGGGACGGCGAAGGTGTCAATGGGCTGCCGCCCCGGCGGCAGCTGATCGATCACCGACACCTCCAGATCGCCGTAGAGAATCAGCGCCAGGGTCCGGGGGATGGGGGTGGCGGACATAACCAGGGTGTGGGGGGAGTTGCCCTTGGCGGCCAGCGCTCCCCGCTGGGCAACGCCGAAGCGGTGCTGCTCGTCGGTGACCACCAGCCCCAGGTCCGCGAACTCCACCCCCTCCGACAGCAGGGCGTGGGTGCCCACGGCGAAGTCCACGGTGCCGTCGGCCAGGGCGGCCTGCACCGCCCGTTTCTCTCTGGCAGGCGTGGAGCCGGTGAGGACGGCGCAGCGGACCCCCAGCTTCTCCAGCAGGGGGGCAAGGCCGGCGAAATGCTGCCGGGCCAGAATCTCCGTGGGGGCCATCAGCGCCGCCTGGCGGCCGTTTTTCACCATGAAGTACACGCAGGCCGCCGCCACCATGGTTTTGCCGGAGCCTACGTCGCCCTGGCACAGGCGATTCATGGGCCGTCCGGAGGTCATGTCCCCCACGGCCTCCTCCACGCAGCGCCGCTGGGCGTCCGTCAGGGTGAAGGGCAGGCTTTTATAAAAGGGGGTCATGTCCACCTCCCGGCAGGGCGGCACCGACAGGTCCTCCCTTCTCCGCCGCAGCCCCTTCAGGCCGATGGTGAACAGAAACAGCTCCTCAAAGGCCAGCCGCCGCCGGGCCACAGCCAGGGCCTCGTCATTTTCCGGAAAGTGGATGTTCTCGTAGGCATAGCCCACCCGGCACAGCTGATGCCGCTGCCGCAGCTGGTCCGGCAGCAGCTCCGGCAGAATGTCGCCGCACGCGTCCAGCCCCTGGCGCACCGCCCGGTGAAGCTGCCGCTGGCTGACCCCCGCCGTCAGGGGATAGACGGGGATGATGCGGCCTGTCACCTCCCGCCGGTCCGGCCGCTCCACCACGGGACTGGCCATGCGGCGGCGGAACAGGCTGCCGCCCTCCTCCACCTTTCCATAGAGGACGTACTCCTCCCCCTGGCGCAGCTCCCGCTGCAGCCACGCCTGGTTGAAGAAGGTGACGTCCAGGACGGCGGTCTCGTCGGCCATCCGGATCTTCACCAGGTCCAGCCCCCGGCGGATGTGGCTCACTGTGGGCTCTGACGCCGCGATCACCGTGACGCAGGCGCTCTCTCCCGGCACCAGCTCCACAATCCGGCGGCTCTCCCGCCGGTCCTCATACCGCCGGGGAAAGTAGGCGATCAGGTCCCGCAGCGTCCGGATGCCCAGCTTGTCCAGGGCCTTGGCCCGCTGCTCCCCGATGCCCTTGATATACCGCACGTCGGTGTACAGGTCCGCCATGTCCGTCTCCTCCTTCCCGGAAGCTTTTTCTCCCATTATACCCGCCGGCGGCGGCTTTGGGAAGCCCTTTTGTGTCGCCGGGCCGTCAGAAAAAAACACCTCTTTCCCTTCGGACAGAGGTGTTTTGATCACTATATCAGATATTTTTATTAATATAGTCCACAAACCGGTAGGTGATGCCGTTTTCCTCGATGGGAGGCTCCTCTTTTTCCACCTCCCAGCCGGGCAGCTTGTCCAGGTTGGGGAAATAGGTGTCCGGCTCGCCGGCGGTGGCGTCCACCCGGGTCATGTACACCCGCTTGCAGTAGGGCAGCAGGGCGGTGTAGACGGTGCCGCCGCCCACCACGAACACGGAATTCGGGTCCTCGTCCTTCACGCTGTCCAGCAGCTCGTCGATGGTGTGGACCACCGTGGCCCCCTCCAGCTCCAGATGGGTGCTCTTGGTCAGCACCACGTTCCGCCGTTTGGGCAGCGGCCGTCCGCCGGGGAAGGTCTCCAGGGTCTTGCGGCCCAGCAGGATGGTGCCGCCGGTGGTGATTTCCCGGAACCGCTTCAGGTCCCCCCGCAGGGTGAACAGCAGTTCGTTTCCCCGGCCGATGCCCCAGTTGGCATCCACAGCAACAATGGCGTTCATTGGCTTTTCCTCCTCAGATGGCGATGGGGATCTCCTCCGCGAAGGGGGCGGGCGTGTAGCCCTCCAGGCGGAAGCTGTCCCGGGTGAACTGATAGAAATCCGTCACATTGGGGTCCACGGTGAAGGTGGGCGCGGCGCTTTGGGGCGCGGAGAGCATGTTCTCCACAATGGGGACGTGGCGGTCATAGATGTGGGCGTCGGCGATGACGTGGACCAGCTCCCCCGCCTCCAGCCCGGAGACCTGGGCAAACATCTTCAGCAGCACGGAATACTGCACCACGTTCCAGTTGTTGGCCGCCAGCATGTCCTGGGACCGCTGGTTCAGGATGCCGTTGAGGGTATTGCCGGAGACGTTGAAGGTCATGGAGTAGGCGCAGGGGTACAGGTGCATCTCGCTGAGGTCCGCGAAGTTGTAGATATTGGTGAGGATGCGGCGGGAGGCGGGATTGTGCTTCAGATCGTAGAGCACCCGGTCCACCTGGTCCATGTCGCCCTCGGGATAGTGGTGCTTCACCCCCAGCTGGTAGCCGTAGGCCTTGCCGATGGAGCCAGTCTCGTCGGCCCACTCGTCCCAGATCTTGGCGTTCAGATCATGGACGTTGTTGGACTTCTTCTGCCAGATCCACAGCAGCTCGTCGATTGCCGTTTTCCAGTAGGTGCGGCGGATGGTGAGGATGGGGAATTCCTCCCGCAGGTCATAGCGGTTGACAATGCCGAATTTCTTGACGGTGTGGGCCGGGGTGCCGTCGGCCCAGTGGGGCCGGACTTCCCGGTCGGTGTCCCACACGCCGTTGGTCAGAATGTCCCGGCAGTTCTGAATGAAAATCTCGTCAGCACGGCTCATACAGCAGCTCCTTTATCATTGGATTGTCTTTCGGTTGGTACCCTCGGTGCACAAAAGGCAGTGCGGTTTTTCAGGGTATCTTGGGCGGCTGACTGCGTTATTTTCGTTGCCGGGCGGCAGCCCGGCTGCCTCAAAAGCCTTGCCAGCCACCAAATCTGCTCCTGAAAAACTCCGCAGGACCTGTCAGCGAGAAAAAATCGGCGCTGGCAAGAAAGAGGACGCAGGTGGGCTGGCGCCCACCAAGGACGATGACGCCGCCAGCGTTGATTTTAGCCGCTGGCAGGCGTGCTGTCTTTTGTAAACCGAGGGTAAGTATAGCAGACCTTCTGGCGAATTTCAATCTCAAACGACCCTCAGACAGACGAATCTCCCGCTTTGACGGAAAACCCAGGCCCGGCCCGCACTTTTTCAGTCGTTTTTCCGGAACGTTCTGTTGCTACTTTCCGGAAAGTGCGGTAAAATGGTCTCCGCGAGTTGATCCGGGAAGGGAGGCGGCGCGCCATGGCGGATACGGAGGCTGACAAGCGGGGATATCTGTGGGAGGATTTCCGGGTGTTCCACCTGAAGGACAGCCGGGGCCAGACCCTGCGGGAGCACTATCACGAGTTTGACAAGCTGACGCTGTGCCTGGGGGGCCGGGTCACCTACGTGGTGGAGGGCGTCACCTACTTCCTCCGGCCCTGGGACCTGCTGCTGGTGCAGCACGGCCTGATTCACCGGGTGTCCATCGACCCGGCGGAGCCCTACGAGCGGATTGTGCTGTGGCTGGGCCGGGACTGGCTGGCCCGGCGCAGCACGGAGGACGCGCCCCTGGCCGCCTGCTTCGACCGGACCCGGGAGCGGAACTTCCACCTGCTGCGGTTCACGCCGGAGCAGCGGCTCACCTATATGCGGCTGCTGCAGCCCCTGGAGGAGTCCCTCCGGTCCCGGGAGTTCGGCAGCGGCCTGCTGGCGGACACGCTTTGCCAGCAGCTGCTGATTCAGGTGAACCGGGACGTGGGCCGGGACCGCACGGCGGAGCAGACCGACTCCTACCGCTGCGACCCCAAGATTGAAGAGGTGCTGCGCTACATCGGCCGGCACCTGTCCGAGCCGCTGGACGTGGACGCCCTGTCCCGCCGGTTCTATCTGTCCCGCTACTACCTGATGCACCGGTTCAAGGCCGTCACCGGCTACACCCTCCACCAGTATATCACCCAGAAGCGGCTGCTGCGGGCCGGAGAGCTGATCCGCAGCGGGCAGCCGGTGATGAAGGCGGCGGAGCTGGCGGGCTTTCAGGATTATTCCACCTTTCTCCGGGCGTTCCGGAACACATTTCACACCAGTCCCCGGGAGTTTTACAGCCGGGGGGAAAAGAGGTCCTTGTTTCATGACGCCCACGTCGATTGATTTCTCCAACCGGGACTTAACGCGCCTGATCGTTCCCCTGATCATTGAGCAGCTGCTGGCCATCACCGTGGGCCTGGCGGACTCCCTGATGGTGGCCCAGGTGGGAGAGGCCGCCGTGTCCGCCGTGTCCCTGGTGGACTCGGTGAACGTGCTGCTGGTAAACGCCTTCGCCTCTCTGGCCACCGGCGGCGCCGTGGTGGCGGGGCAGTATCTGGGCCGCCGGGAGATGGAAAAGGCCAACCGCTCCGCCCAGCAGCTGCTGCTGTTCATGGCGGAGCTGTCCCTGGTGCTGACGGCGGTGCTGTACCTCATCCGCCCCTTCATTCTCCACGTGGTGTTCGGCAGCATCGCGGAGGATGTGGCGGCCTACGCCAACACCTATTTCCTCATTGTGGAGGCCTCCAACGTCTTTCTGTCGGTGTACAGCGCCGGCGCGGCGCTGCTGCGGGTGATGGGCAACGCCCGCACCTCCATGAAGATCTCCATGGTCATGAACCTGATCAACGTGGCGGGCAACGCGGTGCTGATTTTCGGCTTCCGCATGGGCGTGGCCGGCGTGGCCATCCCCACTCTGGTGTCCAAGGCGGTGGCCGCCGTGCTGATCATCGCGGTGCTGCGGGACCGGTCGCTGACGCTGCACCTGGAGCGGCCCTTCTCCTTCCGCCATGAAAAGGCCATGATCCGCAACATTCTGTACGTAGGCGTGCCCAACGGCATCGAGGGCAGCATGTTCCAGCTGGGCAAAATCCTGCTGCTGTCGGTGGTGACCCCCTTCGGCACCGCCGCCGTGGCCGCCAACGCCGTGGGCAACACCATCTGCTCCTTTCAGGTGCTGGCGCCCCAGTCCATCGGCCTGGGCATGGTGACGGTGGTGTCCCGGTGCGTGGGCGCCGGGGACTTCCGGCGGGTCCGGGCCTACACCCGCAAGCTGATTCTCTGGGGCTATGTATCCCTGCTGGCCACCACGGCGGTCATCCAGCTGGCGCTGGGGCCCATTCTGCAGGTTTACGGCCTGTCCCCCGAGGCCACCCGCTACGCCTTTCTGATCATCACCGCCCACGGCCTGGTGGGCGTCCTCCTCTGGGTTCCCTCCTTCCAGCTGCCCCAGACCCTCCGGGCCGCCGGAGACACCCGGTTCACCATGCTGACCTCCACCTTCTCCATGTGGGCGTTCCGGGTGATGCTGGGCGTGTATTTCGCCCGGGGACTGCAGCTGGGCGTGCTGGGTATCTGGGGCGCCATGTTCGTGGACTGGGTGTTCCGGACCACCTTCCTGGTGGTCCGCTACCGGGGCCACAAGTGGGAATTCTCCGCCCTGAAGGACTGAGCAGAAAGCCGCCCCATCCCTGCCGGGATGGGGCGGTTATTTCATCCGTTCACCAGGGCCACCGCCACGTCATTGACGTTGGTGCCGGTGGGGCCGGTGATGATCAGGCCCTCCGCCTTTTCCAGGGCGTGGTAGGCATCGTTGTCCTGCAGTACGTCGTAAATCCGGAGGCCCTGCCGCCGCAGCTCCCCGGCGGTGTCTCCGTCCACCATGCCGCCGGCGGCGTCGGTGGGGCCGTCGGTGCCGTCGGAGCCTACGGAAAGCACCAGGGCGTCCAGCCCCTCAATGCCCTCCGCCGCCGCCAGGGCCAGCTCCTGAGTCCGGCCGCCCTTGCCGCTGCCGGTGAGCCGCACCACCGTCTCGCCGCCGGCCAGAAACGCCAGGCGGCGGCCCTGTCCGGCGTGGGTGCGGACCATGGAGGCCAGGAAGGACCCGGCCTCCCGGGCCTGACAGCACAGCCGGTCCGTCAGCATCAGCGGCTCGTAACCCAGGGCGCGGCACTCCTCCGCCGCGGCGGCGCACAGCTCCCGGACGCTGCCGGTGATGACGCTCTCCACGTTGTCCGCCTGCTTGGGGGTCTCCCGGGCCAGCAGCTCCCGGGCCAGGGGGCTGAGCCGCAGGCCGTACTTCTCCGCCACCGCCTTCGCCTCCGCGCAGGTGGAGCGGTCGGCGCAGGCGGGGCCGGAGGCGATCATGTCCAGCGGGTCCCCCAGAATGTCGCTGAGGACGATGGACACCACATGGGCCGGCCGGCACAGCTGGGCGAACCGGCCGCCCTTCACGGCGGAGAGCCGCTTGCGGATGGTGTTCATCTCCACAATGTCCGCCCCGGAGGCCAGCAGCTGGCCCGTGATGTCCTGCAGCTCCTCCGGCGGCAGCAGAGGCCGCTCAAACAGGGCGCTGCCGCCGCCGGACAGGAGAAACAGCACCGTGTCCTCCGCCGTCAGGCCCGTCACCGCGTCAATGGCGGCCTCCGTGGCCCGGAAGGAGTTCTCATCCGGCACCGGATGGCCCGCCTCATAGCACACAAGGCCGGGGATGTCGCCCTTTCCGTGGCCGTACTTGGTCACCACCACGCCGCCGCTGACGCGGACGCACTCCGCCGCCGTGCGGGCCATCTGCCACGCCGCCTTGCCGGCGGCCACCAGCACCACCCTGCCGGAGAATTCCCGGCCCTCCAGCGCCCGGCGCACCGCCTCGTCCGGCAGCACCGCCCCAATGGCCCGGTCCACAATCCGCCGGCCGTCCCGGCGCAGCTTGTCATTCATATTTCCGCCCTCCTGTCCTGTTTTTTCGCATTATTTTTCACCTTACCACACCCGGCGGCCCGCCGCAAGCCCTCCTTGACTTTTTCCCCGCCGCCCCTTACACTGGATTCACCGGGGGCTTCGCTCCCCATTTCTCACAGATTTGGAAAGAGGACTGCCATGAAGCTTCGTTTTGTAAAAGCCAATCCCTGCGGAAACACCACCATTTTCATTCTGGACCCGGTGCCCCGGGCGCGGCGCTCCGCCGTGGCCGCCGCCGTCATGGCCCACGGCAGCGTCACCGCCGAGCAGGTGGGCTTCATCTTCCCGGACCCGGCCGGCGGATACCGCATGGAGATGGCCGGCGGAGAGTTCTGCGGCAACGCCTCCCGCAGCTTCGCCGCCTGGCTGCAGCTGTGCCCCGGCGGCGGGGAGCCCCGGGACTTCACCCCCGCCCAGGCGGACCGGGTGATCCGGGTCTCCGGCGCGGAGGAACCCCTGACGGCTCACGTCCGCAGTCTGGGCCGGGACAACGCCTGCTATGTCTCCGTGGCCATGCCCCTGCCGGAGCGCATCCTCACCGGCGAGGACGGGTGGTTCGGGAATTACAGTCTGGTGATCTTCCCCGGCATCAGCCATCTGGTGCTGTGGAGCCGGGAACACCGGGAGGAGGACGTGGAGCGGGCCAAGGAATTTCTGGCCCGGTTCGGCCCGGTGCCGGAGGCCTTCGGGCTGATGTACTACGACGAGGCGGACCGCTTCCTGCGGCCGCTGGTGTATGTGGAGGAGCCCCGCACCCTGGTGTGGGAAAACAGCTGCGGCTCCGGCTCCTCCGCCCTGGCCGCCGCCATCGCCCACCGGCAGGGCGGCTCCGTGGAGGGTCTGGCCATCCGCCAGCCCGGCGGGGAGCTGACGGTGTCCGTGGACTGGCAGGAGGGAATCCGGGAGCTGGTGCTGGGAGGCGAAATCGCCCTCAGCGTGTTCGGAACCCTGTATATCTGAAAAGAAGGACGGCCCCGGGGGCCGTCCTTCTTTTTCGTTATCGGCCCAGGGCCGCCAGCAGTCCCCGGACCCGCTCCGGGTCCGTCATGGAGAACTGGTCCTCCGGCAGGTACAGGGGGCTGCCGAAGTGGATGTCCGGATTGTTCCGGCAGGAGGGGTCGGCGCACTTCCGGCCCGCCGAGCCGTGAATCTGGGTGCAGCCCGTCAGGGCCGCCACCCTGGCGGCGTTGTTGGGGCGGATGCCGCCGCCGGCCAGAATCTGGATGCGGTCCCCCGCCCGCTCCACCATCTCCCGCAGGGTCTCCGCCCCCAGCAGGGCGGAGGGGGCCTGTCCGCTGGTGAGAACCCGGGTGATGCCCAGCTCCATCAGGGTGTCCAGGGCCTCCCGCCAGTCGGGGGTCACGTCCATGGCCCGGTGGAACACCGTCTCGGCGCCCCCGGCGGCCTCCTTCAGAATGCGGCAGCGCTCCGCGTCCACGGTGCCGTCGGGGTGCAGCACGCCGAACACCACACCTGCCGCGCCGGCGTTCACCAGCGCCTCCACGTCCTTCACCATGCCGGCGAACTCCCGCGCCGTGTAGCAGAAGCCTCCCTCCCGGGGCCGCACCATGGCCATGATGGGGATGCCCGCCTCCCTGGCCACCAGCACCTCCCCCAGCGTGGGGGTCAGTCCCCCCAGAAACATGGCGGCGTTCAGCTCCACCCGGTCCGCGCCGGCGGCTCTGGCCTCGAACACGTCGTCCGCCGAGCCGCAGCAGATTTCCACTTTGATGGGTTTCATTGTTCCCGCTCCTTTCCCCATTGGTTTCTGCCCTCATCATAGCCCATCCCGGCGGAAAAAGCAAACCCGGCGGAGCATCCGCCGGGTTTTGTCAGCTGTCCCGCCGGTTCACCGTCAGGAACAGGATTACCGCCCCCGCCAGGGCCATGCCCACGCCGGAGGCCAGCATGGTTCTCACGCCGAAGTACTGCAGCAGCTGCCCGCCGGCGAAGTTGCCCGCCGCGCAGCCCAGGGTATAGGCGGCGGTGATGAAGGCCTGGCCCTTCACCATGTCCTCCCGGCCCACCCGGGCATTGGCATAGTACAGCTGGGTGGGGGACAGGAAGGCGTAGGTGGTGGCCTGCAGCAGCTCGATGGCGTAGATGGCGGGAACGCTGGGCGCCAGAAGCAGCAGTACCGCCTTGACCACAAAGCTCACCGCCGCCGTTTTCAGCAGCCGGACGTCCCCCAGGCGGCGGTGCAGCCGGTCGAACCACAGCAGCACCGGCAGCTCCACCCAGGTGGCGATGAACAGCGCCACGCCCACGCTGCCGCTGTCGCCTCCCAGGGGCCGCACCACCTCAATGAGGTAGTTCTCCGTCATGGCGTGGAACATGGCCAGCAGCGTCACGCCCGTCAGGGACACGCAGTACCACCGGTAGCGCCGGACGAACACCCCCAACGAGCAGCTCTCCGTCCGCTGCCGCTCCGCCGCTGCGGCCTCCACCGGCGGGTAGCCCGCCACGATCAGGGCGTTGAGCGCCAGCAGCACCACAGAGATCCAGATCATCCAGCCGGCGCCCAGGCGGGACATGGCGCCGCCCACCGCCAGCGCCGCCCCGGAAAAGGCCAGGGAGCCCATGCCCCGGCCGAAGCCGTAATTCACCGGCCGGCCGGCGGCGTTGCAGGCCACGCTGATGGCGTTCATCAGGGGGATCATGGCGTCGGTGGCGAACACCCCCAGCAGATACAGCGCCCCGAAGGCCCACCGGGGCAGCGCCAGCAGCTCCGGCACCGCGAAGCACACCGCCGCCGAGAGCGTCAGCCCCAGCGTCATGCGGAACACCGTCCTTCCGCGGCCGTGGTCCGCCCGGGCCGCCAGCAGGGGCTGGGCGGTGCAGGACAGCAGATTTCCGGCGGCCAGCAGCACCCCCACCTGGCCGGCGGAAAAGCCCTTGGCCAGCAGGTAGGCGCTGGCAAAGCTCACCACCCCCGCCACCGCCGCCCAGTAGGCCATCTGATGCAGGGAATACCGGAATGTCAGGGACCGATTCACAGATGTCACCTCCGCAGAAATTCTTACTGCCGCATTATAAATCAACGGTGGCGGTTTCTGAATGGAATATGTTATATTATACTTGTCATTTTGTTCACAGGAGGTGCCCCGATGCCTGACGCCCCTTATTTCCGCTGCCGGCTGCAGAACCAGGTGTCCGTGACGGAGCTGGTGACCATCCACTACTTTGAATACGGCCGCACCTATGTCTACCCCGGCGAGCGCCACGATTTCTGGGAGATCATGTACATGGACCGGGGAAGCGTCCGGGTGACCTGCGGCGAGCAGGCCCACCTGCTGTCCCGGGGAGAGCTGATTCTGCTGCCGCCCAACGTGTTTCACGATCTGCACACCGTGGCGGACACACCCTCCAACATGTTCATCGTGTCCTTCAGCGAGGAGAACGGCGCCCTGGCGCCGCTGGGCGGGCGGATCCTGCGGCTCACCGCCGCCGCGCGGGACCTGATCCGGGACATTCTCCGGCTGGGGGAGGCCACCTTCCTCCTGCCCATGACCCGGGCGGACCGCCGGCGGCTCCAGCGGCTGCCGGACGCCCCCTTCGGCGGGGAGCAGCTGCTGCGGCTGCGGCTGGAGGAGCTGCTGATTCTGCTGCTGCTGCGGCAGGACGCCTCCCACCGCAGCAGTGCCGCCAAGGCCCGGTATGACGACGACATCGCCGGCCGGGTGATGGCGCTGCTGAAGGAGAACGTGTACCGCCGGCTGACCCTGTCGGACGTCACCGCCGCCATGGGCTACGGAAAAACATACCTCTCCAATGTGTTTCAGCGGGTCTACGGCCGCAGCATCATGGACTGCTACACCCAGCTGAAGCTGAACGAGGCGAAGTTCCTGCTGCGGCAGGGGTCCATGACCGTCTCCCAGATCTCCGACTGCCTGGGCTTCAGTTCGCCCCAATATTTCTCCAAACGGTTCAGCCAGGTGATGCACATGTCCCCCCGGCAATATGCCAGCTCCGTCCGGGAGGACTGGACCACCACGGTGGAATAGGCAAAAAGCCTCCCGGAAGCAAAAGCTTCCGGGAGGCTTGAGACTGTTTTTACGCCGTCAGGGCGGCAATGACGCAGAACATCAGCAGACTGATCACCGTCAGCACGGAGCAGACGCCGGAGGCCATGGCGGCGTCCTCCTCCGTCCGGCCCAGGCCGGGGGCCACGAAGCTGCCGGGCAGGAAGCAGTACAGCAGCATCGCCCAGCGAGTCAGGGCCTCCACGGAGGGCAGCAGGCACAGCACCCCCTGAATCACCAGACAGTACACGCTGAACAGGACGAAGTGAATGACGCTGATCCGGGCCACCGCCTGCCGGGCCTCCGCCCCCAGGGAGAAGCTGTAGCCCACGCTGAAGAGGATCACGGCGCTGACCGGCTGGGCCAGAAAACCCGTGACGGCGGTGAGAATGCTCAGCGCCCCCACCCGGTCCAGCGCGGCGGCGGCGCCGGTGAGGTTCAGCCCCAGGCCCAGCAGCGCCATCACCAGCAGCGGTGAGCGGACCACCTGCCCCGCAATGGCGGAGCGGGAGGGCTTCTCCATGGGCGGCGCCGCCAGAATGGCGATGGTGGAAATGGCCAGAGGCGCCTGGGCCACATTCAGAATGCCCACCCGGTAGGCCTCCCCCGCCCCGAACAGCGTCACAAACAGGGGGATGCCCAGCATTCCCGTCTCCTGGGCGGCAAACAGCATGGGCAGATTGTGATAGGGGAAGCGCTTCCGCCGGGCCCGGTAGGCCCACAGCGTGCTGAGGCACAGCGGCGGCAGCACCAGCGCCATGGACAGCACGGATTCCGCTCCGAAGTCCGCCGTCAGGCAGGAGTTGAACAGCACGCAGGGCAGGCCGAACTTCATCACGAACTGCCGCAGGCCCTCGTTTCCCTCCCTGCTGATCAGCTGGCGCCGCCGGGCATACGCCCCCAGCACAATGGCGGTAAAGATCGGCGCCGCCACCGTCAGCACGCCCATGATTGTTTCCATTCCGTTTCCTCCCCGGTTTCGACAAATTGCGTTTCCGGACCATTTTATCACCGCCGCTGCCGCCGCGCAAGCGGAAAAACACCGTTTCCCGCAGACAGGCGGCCTTGCCATGCCGGTTCCGGTGTGGTATATATACCATAGAACCAACGGTTCCGGCGGAGCGTCCGCCGCTTTTGAAAAAGGAGGAACTCATGATGCTGAACGTCACTTCCACCCCCAACGCCCCGGCGGCTATCGGCCCCTATTCCCAGGCCGTGGCAGCCAACGGCTTCCTGTTCACCTCCGGCCAGATCGGCCTGATCCCCGAAACCGGCGCCGCGGCCGGCGACACCATCGAGGCCCAGGCGGAGCAGGCCTGCCGCAACGTGCAGGCCATTCTGGAGGCCAACGGCATCGGCTTTGACCGGGTGGTAAAAACCACCTGCTTCCTGGCGGACATGAACGATTTCGCCGCCTTCAACGCCGTGTACGCAAAATACTTTGTCAACAACCCCGCCCGGTCCTGCGTGGCCGTCCGGACGCTGCCCAAGGGCCTGCTGTGCGAAATTGAAGCGGTGGCGGCCCTGTGAGCCGCGGCGCCATTGAGATCACGGACCTGTCCGACCCCCGGCTGGATGTGTTCGCCCGGCTGACGGAGGCGCAGCTGCGCAGCCGTCTGGAGCCGGAAAAGGGCATTTTCATCGCCGAAAGCCCCAAGGTCATCCACCGGGCGCTGGACGCGGGATACCAGCCGGTGTCGCTGCTGATGGGCCGCAAGCATCTCACCGGGCAGGGGGCTTCCGTTCTGGCCCGCTGCCCGGACACGCCAGTGTACACCGCCGACGATGAGCTCCTCTCCGCCCTCACCGGCTACCCCCTGACCCGGGGCGTGCTGTGCGCCATGCGGCGGCGCCGGCTGCCCACGGTGGAGGAGCTGTGCGCCCCGGGGCGGCGGGTGGCGGTGCTGGAGAACATTGTGGACCCCACCAACGTGGGGGCCATCTTCCGCTCCGCGGCGGCCCTGGGCATGGACGCCGTGCTGGTGACCCCCACCTGCTGCGACCCGCTGTACCGCCGGGCGGTGCGGGTCAGCATGGGCACTGTGTTCCAGATCCCCTGGACCGTCATCGGCGATTCCCCCGCCGACTGGCCGGAGGCGGGCCTGGCCCGGCTCCGGGCCCTGGGCTTCCGCACCGCCGCCATGGCCCTCAGCGACGATTCCGTGCCCATGGACGACCCCCGGCTGCGGGGCGAGGAGCGTCTGGCAGTGGTGCTGGGCACCGAGGGCGACGGCCTTGCCCGCCGCACCATCGCGGACTGCGACTACACCGTCCGCATCCCCATGGAGCGGGGGGTGGACTCCCTCAACGTGGCCGCTGCCAGCGCCGTGGCCTTCTACCAGCTCCGGCTCCGCTGAATCGGGCCTCTTCCTCCGGGAAGAGGCTTTTTCACGTCCGCCGCGCCGCCCGAAAAAGAACGCAGTCTCTCATTTTCTGTGACGGGAATTTCCCAGTTTTCCGGAACAGCCGGCTTCCTCCCCGGTATTCCGACAACTTTTTACAGCCAGGCCGTCATTTTTTATGACCCCTCTATTGCATTTTTCTGTTAATCTATGTTAATCTATTGATGCAGGCAGCATACTGTCTGCAGAAAGCGGGGACAGGCGGATGCAGCTATCTGACAAGCTGAATTTTCTCATGCAGATCACCCAGACCACCAACAAGGAACTGGCGGCGGAGCTGTCCGTGGACCGCTCCCTCATCAGCCTGCTGCGCAACGGCAAGCGGGGCCTGCCCCGGAAGCGGGACCTGGTGAAAAAGATGGCCCTGTTTTTCGCCCGCCGCTGCACGGCGGAGTTTCAGCGCCACGCCCTGTCCGAAATGCTGGGGCAATCGTCCCTCCGCTCCGACATGCCGCCGGAGGTGCTGGCGGAGCATCTGGAAAAGTGGCTCACCAACGAGCCTGACATTGTGGTGCAGATGATGGACAGCATGGCCGGCCAGTCCGTCCACGCCGGGGTCCGGAGGTCCCGGGACATTTCCCCGCCCTCCTCCGGCAAAACCGAATTCTTTTACGGCGAGGCCGGCCGCCGGGAGGCCATGCGCCGGGTACTGGAAACCACGCGGGAAATGGACGCTCCCGGCTCCTTTCTGGTGGCTTCCGACGAAAATCTGGACTGGCTGCTGTCTGACTACTCCCTGACCCTGCAGGTTCAGGCGGAACTGATCCGGATCATTGAAGCGGGCTTCACCTTCCACCAGATCATGCCCGCCATGAACTTCACCGCCCGGTACACTGAGGCGCTGCAGTTCTGGCTGCCGCTGTACAACACCGGGAAAATCCACGTCCACTACTACCCCCGCCTGCGGGACAATCTGTACCTTCTCTCCACCACCGTCATCCCCGGCCGCTGTGTCCAGTTCTCCACCAGCATCGGCATGAAGGGCGGCGGCATCACCCTCTTTTCCACGGACCCGGAGGTGGTACAGGCCTATACGGAGCTGTTTCAGGATCACCTGGCCCTGTGCCGTCCGGCGCTGATGGCCCACACGGACCCCGGGGCGTCCATGCCGCAGTTTCTGAAATTCTTCTCCGCCCCGGGCCTCACCGTTCAGATGGTGAATCCCCTGTCCATCAGCTCCGCTCCCCGCCTCCTGCTGGAGCGCAGCATCCGGGACGCCGGAAATCCTGGGTGGGAGTCTGTGTTCCGCACGTATCTCCAGGAGATTCCCCGGTTTGAGGAGCGGCTGCGCCAGGGTCCCTTCATCGACATGGCGCGGCTGTCCACCCCGGCGGAGATCCGGAGCGGCCAGGTTTTTGTAGGCTCTCCCAACGCCACTTATCCGGGCCATCCCCGCTACACGCCAGAGACATACGTCCTTCATCTGAAGAACATTCTGCGGCTGATGGACACCTATGAGAACTACGTTTTCCTGCCCATCCTGGAAAGCGTTCCGCCGGAGTACAACCTGTTTGTCAACGAAAGCGGCATCGCCCTGCTGGTCTGCACCGCCGCGCCGTTCCTGATGCTGGAGCTGCGCCGGCCGGAGCTGGTGATGGCCTGCAAGGAACACCTGCTGCGCAAGGCGGAGCGCAGCGGCTATGACGGCATCCAGCGCACCAAGATCCGCATGGAACTCAACGCCCTGATCCGGGAGCTGCAGGGCTGACCGCCGCAAACGCAGAAAAAGGACACGACGCAAGTCGTGTCCTTTCTTTTTTGGCAGAGCGGAAGTCCGCCTGCCGCCGCCGGGCGGAATCTTTACGCAATCTGAACAAATTTGCAATTTTTCGCAAAACTTAACGGGAAATAAACGGTCAAAACAGATATTTCCAAAATGTTTTTTCGTGGAAAGTGTGAAAAATGAAACGTTCGATATAATTTGACAAATGCGGTGCCGGGCGCGTATTAGACTGAACGCAGAAAGGGTACGGCGAGAAAGTATGCGGCCGTTCCCCGCAGAGAATCATGAAAAGGAGGATCTGTTATGCTAACCGTTGAACTCAATATGTACCATGGCGTCGCCCTGGGGGCGTTCCTGTTCTGGCTGGGCGGCATGATCACCGACAAGGTATCGCTGCTCAATCGCTACTGTATTCCTGCTCCGCTGGTGGGCGGATTGTGCTTCTCCATTCTCAACTGTATTCTCTATTCTGCCGGCATTGCCTCCATCTCCTTTGATGCCACGCTGCAGACCGTCTTTATGATCATGTTCTTCACCACGGTCGGCTTCACAGTCAGCATTCCCACCCTGCTCAAGGGCGGCAAGGCCGTGATCCTGTGCCTGCTCGTCTCCATTGTGATGATCCCGCTGCAGAATTTTCTCGGCGGCGGCGTGATGCAGCTGTTTGGACAGGATCCTCTGCTGGGCATCGGCTGCGGCTCCATCGCGCTCATCGGCGGCCCCGGCACCGCGGCGGCATTCGGGCCGGATCTCGAGGCGGCAGGCGCGGTTGGCGGCAGCGTTGTTTCCATCGCGGCGGCCACCTTCGGCCTTGTGGCCGGTTCGCTGATCGGCGGTCCGACGGCGCGGCGCCTCATTGAAAAGTATGACTTGCGCCCCGCGGCGGCTGTGGCCGGCAGCGCACCGGGCGCCGGCCTTGCCGCCGAGGCCGCAGGCGAGGACGAGAGCTTCCTCACCGACAGCCCCCGCTTTATCAAGGGCTTCATGCTGCTTTTGCTGGCGGTGGGCGTCGGCAGCCAGGTCAGCGTTTGGCTCAAGGCCCTGACCGGACTGACGTTCCCAGCGTACATCGGTGCCATGCTGGTCGCCGTGGTTGTCCGCAACGCAATGGACAGCATGCAGGTCGAGTACCCCGCCGAGGAAATCGACACCATGGGCAATATGTTCCTCTCCATCTTCCTCGCCATGGCCCTGGCAGGGCTGAAGCTCTGGGAGCTGATCGATCTTGCTCTGCCGATGATCGTCTGCCTGCTGCTCCAGTGCGTCATCATGTTCCTGTTTACCTACTTTGTGGTGTTCAATGTCATGGGCCGCAACTATGACGCGGCGGTCATGACCGCCGGCTTCGTGGGCTTTGGCATGGGCGCCACCTCCAACGCGATGGCCAATATGCAGGTCGTGACCAGAAAGTACGGCCCGTCGCCGGTGGCCTACTTTGCCATCCCCATGGTCGGCGGTATGTTCATTGACTTCTTCAACGCCGTCTTCATTGCCGCGAACATTGGCTGGTGGGCATAGTGAGGTGCGGATATGAGTTTCCTGTTTGATAGTTTCCGCGCGGTTACATGGCAGCAATGCGTAATGTACCTCGTAGGTTTCGCACTGATCTGGCTTGCCATTCAGAAAGACTATGAACCCGCTCTGCTGCTGCCCATGGGCTTCGGCGCGATCCTCGTGAACCTGCCCTTCTCCGGCGTTCTGAACCAGATGGTGGCGGGCGTGGGCGAGAGCCAGGGCATCATCCAGTGGCTGTTTGAAATCACGATTGAGGCCAGCGAGGCACTGCCGCTGCTGCTGTTCATCGGCATCGGCGCCATGATCGACTTCGGCCCGCTGCTCTCCAACCCGAAGATGTTTCTCTTCGGCGCCGCCGCGCAGTTCGGCATCTTCTTCGCCATGACCGCCGCAGTGCTGCTGGGCTTTGACCTTGCCGACGCCGCCTCCATCGGCATCATCGGTGCGGCCGACGGCCCCACCTCCATTCTGGTCTCCCAGACGCTGCACTCGAAGTACATCGGCCCCATCGCGGTGGCGGCGTATTCCTACATGGCGCTTGTGCCGATTATTCAGCCGGTGGCCATCAGGCTGGTCACAACCAAAAAAGACCGCCGCGTCCGTATGCCCTATAGTCCCAGGAACGTCTCCCGTTCCCTGCGCATCTGCTTCCCGATCCTCGTCACCATCATCGCGGGCTTCATCGCGCCGATGTCCGTCTCCCTCGTCGGCTTTCTGATGTTCGGCAACCTCCTGCGGGAGTGCGGCCGGCTCGACCGCCTGAGCGAGACCGCTCAGAACGCGCTGGCAAACCTCATCACGCTGCTGCTGGGCATCACGATCTCCTTTTCCATGCGCGCCGAAGCCTTCGTCAACCTCGACACGATCATCATCATGGGCCTCGGCCTGGTCGCCTTCGTGTTCGACTCCATCGCCGGCGTGATGTTCGCCAAGCTCCTCAACCTTTTCTGCAAAAACAAGGTCAATCCGATGGTGGGCGCGGCGGGAATCTCAGCCTTCCCCATGTCCGCCCGGGTCATTGAGAAGATGGGCTTCGAGGCCGACCCGCAGAACCACCTGCTCATGCACGCCGTCGGCGCCAACGTGGCCGGGCAGATCGCCAGTGTCCTTGCGGGCGGTATGCTTCTGAACCTTGTCCCGCAGCTTCTGTGATAAGGAGGATTTTGAAATGACTGCTCTCGGAGCCTCTCTGACCATCATGTGGCAGGGGATGCTGGGTATTTTCGCCGTGATGGGACTCATCACGATCATTGTGACGCTTTTCGCCAGATTCAGCAAATAAGTCAGCACCCTGACAGCCGCCAGGCAGCGCGGAACCCAAAATGCCTCGCTTTTTGCCTGCCGCGCAGTCCAAAAAGCTGCCGCTGCGCTACGCAAGCTTTTTGCAGGCATTCGATTCCACACGAGGGGGCTCCCGCCCCCGCGGACTCCCCCGGCGAAACGGAGCCCTTTTTCTCCAGGCAGAGGTTTTTTGACAAGCTGAAAAAGGAAGACACGACTTGCGTCGTGTCTTCCTTTTCAGTATACCTGAAGAAGCCTGAACTCCCGGACGCCAACGGATTCAGGGATCGCAGTCCGCGGTGCTTTCCGGCCGCGCCTGCCCGGGAACGCCCCGCTCCCTTGCCGTCAGTTTCCCGAGATAGAACAGCAGCGCCTTTTCGGTGTCGCCGCTGTTCTCCGCGAATTCCACCTCCGCGATATTGAACAGGATGCAGCCGCAGTGGCCCCGGAACGTGGGAAAGCAGACGATTTTTAAATAGGTATCGATCTCGGGGCTGTAATCGATGATCTCCAGCATCTCGCCGTAAAGCGCGGCGCGCTCATAGCTGCGCAGCCACTTGGAATCCATATTGCTGAACAGGCTCCCGAAGGAGCTGCCGATCAGCCGCTCCAGCGGGATCTTCTCCAGGGCTGACAGCGCGGGATTGCCGTACCGGAAGATCCAGTCCACGGCGTGCCGTTCCTCGTCAAAGATCATTTCAATGTCCGCGAAGGCGAAGGGGAGGCTGTCGAAGCAGCGGTAATGGTCGTGGTAATCCGCCGCTGTCATGCGGGCGCTGTCCCGCTCAAAGACGCGGAGCATGTGCTGCTGCTTTGCGCGGAACTGGTCCATGATCTCTTTTTTCTTCCGCTTGGTGTACTCCAGCGTCTCGCCGTTGATGAGATCGATGGCGTCGGTAATGTCGTGGATGGCCATGACGGAGACAAGGCAGCCCCGGTGCACCTTGATGAAGCTGTCGCCCAGGTCGCGTTCCAGCTCGCTGAGGGTGGCCTTTGTCTCATATACCCTGCCGCTGGAAACGTGGATTTCCGTTTTCCTTCCCAGCGACAGGACATAGAGGATCGTGCTGACGCCCAGCACGATCCTTTTTCTGTTGGAGATGATGGTGATGCTTTTTGACGCTTGCAATGGGAGTCTCCTTTTGCACGTTTGATGAATTTTTATTCATTGTATCACAATCCCGGCAGAAAGCAAGGGCGGGACGCGTCCTGTTTTCCGAAAACGGCAGGCGCCGGAAAAGGCGGGAATCTGTCATTCGCACCGGTTAAATGTCGTTTCAGACACGGTTGATTGACATCCCCGTTTCCCGCGGCGCATAATTACAAAAAACGAATCGCAGTTCGGTATCGGAGCGGGGAGGTGACCGATTGGGAAACTTTATGCCGCAGGAAAAGCGGGCCGCGATCCGTCCGGCAGTGCTCCGCAGCGCGGCACTGCTTTTTTTGACGGATGGCCGCGCGAAGAACCCCATCTCCCGGCAGACGGTCCGGACCGTGACCGATGCCCCGGAGACCGGATGAACAGAACCAATTCCGGCGAGGTCCCCTCGCCGTGGGCCGCGGGACGCCCCGCCGCCTTTTCCAAAGTAAAATCTTTTTCCCAGAAAGGAGCAACCCCATGAAACAGACCGCGAAAAAACTGCTGAGCTCGGTCCTCGTCCTGGCGATGGTGCTGTCCCTGCTGCCCGCCGCGCTGGTCCCCACGGCGCAGGCGGCAGGCGGCGCGTCGTCCTCCGGCACCAACGAATTCGGCTTTAAAACCGATGTGCCGGACAGCTTCGATCCCGATGACGGCGCCCATCCCTTCGGCAGCCAGGGCTCCGATGACCGGGTCAACCTGATGCCGGTCAGGGAGATCGGCATCACGGAGGCTGACGGGTCCAACAACTACACCCGGATCCTGGACAACATGAGCACGACCCTGTTCTCCTCCTCGTCCGGCTCCGACAGGTTCCTGTATGTGAACGGCGTGGCCTATGACCCCACCGGCTCCGGGCGGGATGACCATGTGTTCTGTTACGGTCCGGTCCAGGGCAACACCAACATCATTTCCATGCAGGACCGCAGCTACGAGAACGGCAGTGCGGGCCAGGTATACACCAGGAACCTGTCCGCGTCCTCCGGCAACGAATACGCCTATTCGTGGATGACGGAGGCTCGTCCGTACAACGCGGAAGGCTACCTCCCCATCGCCGCCGGCGACTTTGACGGCGACGGCAGGGAGACCGTGGTTCTGCTGGACCCGGAGTACACGAAGCTCTGTCTGCGGGAGTATAACATTAAAGAGGGGTACGGCCTGGATTATCTCTCCTACTACGATATCGGCAACAATGTCTCCTACAGCAAGGGAACCCTCAACACGATCCAGAATCTGGACAGCGGCAGCGACAAAAACAAAAAGGCCCGCAACACCCCCTCCATCCATCTGGCGGCAGGCGACCTTGACGGCGACGGCGCCGACGAGCTGGTGGTCACCGTCTCTCTGGGCGACATGTACAAAGAGGGCGGCACCTGGAACCGCGGCTCCAGAGTCCTGGTTCTGGAGCGCAGCGGCTCCGGCTGGTCCCAGAAGAGCAGCCGGCAGTTTGACAGCGTGGGCAGCAGCAAGGTCCTGCGCTCGGCGGCCAGCGTGGTGGGCGACATCGACGGCGACGGAACCAACGAGATTCTCACCGTGGGCGTCGGCTCCAATGACCATGAGGACAACGACGATTATGAATTCGGCGACTATTACTGCATCCTCATGAAATACTCCAACGGCTCCCTGTCCCAGTGGGGGAGCTGCACCCTGACGCGGAAAACCACAGACCGGGAAAAAGACACCGTGGAGTATATGGCGCCCCTCTCCGTGGGTCTGGTGCGGTTCAACGGCATCGGCACCACGCCCTATCTCTTTGTCCGCGGCGAAATCTATCAGTACAACGGCGGCACCTATGACTGGTACGATGCCAGCACCGGCATGATGGGCAGCCAGAAGATCGTCCGCCAGCCCATCGTCGGAAACTTCGACGGCAACAACAGAGGCCAGGAGCAGGTGCTCTTCGTAATGGCCACCGGCACCGGCACCCCCACCATCGGCTGCTACTATAACAGCCGGTCCGACGGCTCGCTGAGCCTGTCCAGCCGGACATACTCCACCAGCGGCTCCAACGCCGGCCGCGTGGCGCTGACCGCCGCCGACGCCGACACCAACGACGGCATGGTCGCGCGGTTTGAGAGCAAGACCTACGAATTTGTGGACCCTGAGGTCATGGCGGTTCTGCTGGCCACGCCCTATTTCGAGGACCTGTATGACGAGTACGAAAACCTGGGCGCCACCGGCTTCGGCAAGGCCACCGGCACCGAGACCGCCGTTTCCAGCGGCGCCAGCAACCGGGCCGGCGCCTATGTGTCCTTTGAGCAGGACATCTCCGCCTTCGGCCTGGTGGACGTGGCCTCCGTGGAGATGGAGACCGCCTACGAGTACGAGTGGTCCAATTCCGTGGAGATGACCACCTCTTACGAGACGTCCATTGAATACGAGGCGGGCAGCGGCAGCAATCAGGTGGTCATGATCTGCACCCCGGTCATCGTGTACCATTACAGCATCCTGGGCCAGAACGGCAGCTCCCTCACCCCCATGGACATCAGCGTGGCGCAGAAGCCCAGCTATTCCATCATGCCCCTGGAGGACTACAACGAGATCGCGGAGCGGCTGGACAAGGCCATCATCGACAACAGCAGCGTCACCGGCATCGAGCCGGGCCAGCCCCTCAGCTATCCCAAGTCCGCGATGGAGATCGACTGCGTCAGCGGCACCTTCGCCACCACCGGCAGCACCGTCACCGCCGGCTACGGCAACGCCATCGTGGGGCAGTCCATCGAACAGGGGGAAGGCACCACCGTCACCCAGGAGTACTCCCACAGCATTGATGCCAAGGCCGGCGGCGGCGTCCTCGGCTTCAAGGTGGGCGGCACCTACGGCCACAGCTGGACCAGCGGCACCAGCGTCACCAACACCAGCAGCGTCACCCGTTCCGGCTCCGTGGCCAACATCCCCGCCGGGAACAAGGATTACAGCCTGACCTGGCAGTTTGCCACCTGGGACATCACCATCGGCGAGGGAAAGAACCAGTACACCGTTCCCGTCATGGGCTATCTGGTTCCCGAGGCCCACCAGCCCCCCAGCGTTCCCGTGGACCTGACCGCCACGCCCTACACCACCAGCGTGACTTTGGACTGGCAGCCCGGCTACGCCTCCGCCGTCAAGTACGAGATCTACCGCTACATCCCGGACGATACCGCCAAGCAGTATTATCTGGTGGGCACCGTGGACGGCACCGCGACTTCCTTCACCTGCGAGGGGCTGAACCCCGCCACCCGCTATTACTTCTCCATCCGCGCCGTTGGCGAAAACGGGCTGTGCTCCAGATACGCCAATCCGGTGATGGTGACCACCAGCTCTGAGCAGGGGCTGCCCCAGATTCTGACCCAGCCCAGGGATCAGAGCGTCCCCGTGGGGGAAAAGGCCACCTTCTCCACAAACGCCATTCCCGCCGCCAGCAACGGCAATATCGGCTATACCTGGCAGTCCCGGGAAAACAGCCGGAGCCCGTGGACAACCATTGAGGGTGCGGAGAGCAGAAGCCTGACCCTGTCCAATGTGGATGAGGACATGGACGGCACCCAGTACCGCTGCATGATCTCCGAGCTGGGAGGCGGCGAGAATCCCTCCTTTGTCTACACCAGTACCGCCACGCTGTCGGTGGGCAAATACGGCACCGCGACGCAGCTGACTCTGTCCTCCGCCAGCGGCAGCGCGGATCACACCCGGGAAAACAAAAACCAGGTGTACCGGGAAGTGGACGCCACCGTGACGGTGGACAGCACGACCTACACCAAATACAACAACATTTACAGCCGTACCAGCGGCACGATCCCGTATGTGTACCGGGCGAATACGGAAGCCTGCTATCTGTACGACGGCACGGACCTGACTCCCCTGACCGCCCTGGGTGATTGGGTGACAGATGAAGCCGGCACTGTCGTCGCCGCGCGCGCCATGGAGCAGGAGACGGCGGAGGTCTTCCCTTCCGCTGAAGCCTCTGAGTCCGCGGAGTGCAGGGTCTTCACGGCCGACGTGTATTCCGTGACCGCGGCCGACGGCGAAGGCGGAAACACGGTCAGCGGCCCGGTTGCGCAAACACTGTATGCATACAATTCCAGCTATTATCCCGGTACCGAAAGCGGCGGCCGGATCATTCTGGACTCCCAGCCGCTGACGGCGGCCGACGCTGTTGACAGCTCCACACCGGCAGGCACCTATTACCTGAGCGGCTCCCTCCGCCCTGTGGACTCCGACATTCCGGTGACCGAGATCGCGGACACCGGCACCACCATCCCGGGAACCGACGAAAACGGCAATCCCATCACCGTTCCCGTCTATGCCGCCTACAATGTCTACACCCTTTTCTCCGACGGCAGCAGGATTTATGGAAAGGACGGCACGTTCTTCACCAAGGGCGAAAGCGGCTACACTGCCGCCGACGACTTTTACGGCACCTCCGGCCTGTACGGCCTTGCCGCGGGAAGCGGAGCCGACAGGACCGTTTCCAGCATGGTGCAGGCCGGTCCGGTTGTGACCGAGACGAAGATTTTTGAGGAGCCGTACTACACCCCCGTCTCCGGCGAGCCGCTCACCCTGACCGCCGCGGTCACCACGGTCAACAACACGCCCGGCAGCGGCAGGGTGACCTTCCAGATCACCAACACCGCCACCGGTGCCGTCACCACCCTGACGGATGACACGGATTCCGCCGGCAGGGCCTCCGTCACCTGGACGCCCTCCGCCGCGGCTGTGTACTCCATCAAAGCCGTGTACTCCGGCAGCGACACCATGCAGCCCTCCTCCAGCGACACCGCCTCCTATTACGCGCTGGCGTCGGAGACGGCCGTCTCCTGCTACGAGATCCTGCTCAGGGGCGAGCTGCTGTACGGCAACTCCATTGTCCCCTCCCTGCGGCAGTGGTCCTCCACCGGCGCCTCCACCGACGTCTCGTCCGCCGTGTTCAAACTGTACCGGCACAACGGCACGGAGTTCCAACCCGTCCCGTCCGCATGGTACCAGAACTACATTCTGACGCCCGGCCAGTACCGGGCAGACGCCCTTGTGAATGACGAAGTGGCGGCCCAGAGGGTGTTCACGGTCAGCAAGCGGCCCATCATCATCTCCGCGCCGCAGATCGGCCCCATTTCCGAGGGAACACCCGTGGACCTGAAGGACTATGTGGATGAAATCATGGTCACGGAGGCCGACGGGGCGACGGAATATCCGCTGGCGGACGCCTTTATGGAGCTGTTCACGCTGTCCGGCGTCCCCGCATACCCGGTCAGCGGCAAATATGACATCTCCGTGGCCTATAACAGCTCCGGCAGTGATACCGCCATTCTGAACAGCTTCCGGGCGTGGTACTCCCCCGCCTTCCAGAAGAGCATCCTCGCCGTCAACGCCGAGGCGGTGGACATCCGCTTCTCCGCCGGGGAGAACGGCACCGTGACCGGCTACGAGCTGGGAGATTCCACCACCGCCGTTATCACGTCTCCCCACTCCGTCTCCAGGGGCAGCACCGTGCTCTTCGTCCCCTCCTCCGCAACGGCCGGCTTCGCTGTCTCCAGGTGGACCATTGACGGCGTAACCGTCACCCGGGAAGCCATGGACGCCGGCGTCTTTGCCAAGTACGGCACCGTGTCCGTGGACGGTGACAACCGGCTGCAGGTCAGCGGCGTCCGGCAGAGCATGGAGGTGAAGGCGGAGTTCTCCAATGTGCTCCATACCCTCAGCTTCTCCGGCTCCGACGGCGGCAGCGTCACCGCCGTCCAGGGAAGCACGGCTCTCAGCAGCCCGTCCGCCGTGGTGGAGGGCAGCTCTGTCACCCTGACCGCCGCGCCCGACGAGGGCAAAGTGATCCTCTGCTGGAACGTCTCCCGCGGCGGCGGGTCCCCGGAGCGGCAGAAGAACCCCGACGGCACCGATTACACCGGCACCACCCTGACTCTGGACAGCATGGACGCCGACATCAGCGTCTATGTGCAGTTCATCTACGGCCAGCAGTTCCACGTGACGTACAGCGCCGTGGACGAAAGCGGCAATTCCGCCGACGGTCTGGTAACCATTGCCGCCGACGGTCTGGACGAAAACGGCGATGCCCCCAAGGGCTCCGCCGTCAGACTGACCGCCGACGTCCGGCCCGGCACCGCCATCCAGCGCTGGGAGGTCAGCACCAACGGCGGCGACTGGGAGGTCAGGGCCGAAAGCACGCCGGAGTTCACGATCTACAGCCTCCAGGGCCATCTGCGGATCCGGGCGGTGGTCCGGACAAGCTCCGCCAGCTACACGGTGAGCTACGGCTTCCAGGGCGGCAGCCCCAACAGTGACGGCACCGACAAGGCCGGCACCCTCACCGCCTGCACCGGCGGCACGGAGATTGCCTCCGGCAGCTCCTGCGTCGCTTACTCCTCCCTCGTTTTCACCTACGAGGAAGCCGAAGCCTATGAATTCGCGGGCTGGAATGTGACCGGCGCGCAGGGTACGGCCTCCTCCGACGGCACGACCCATACCTACACCATTTCCTCCCTGAACGCCGACGTCAGCGTGACGGCAACGGTTCAGAAGAAGCCGCGGGTCAGCGTGGACAGCAGGATCGGGAACGGCTCCGTTTCTGTCTCCTATCAGCTGAAGGGCGAGCCCGCGGAGCCCTCTGCCAACGGCTACGTCTACGCCGGCACCGTGGCCGCCGTCACCGCGTCGCCCAATCCGGGCTACGTGGTGGAGAGCATCAACGGCGACACCGGCGTCAACAACCGCGCCAACGGTGAGAAATCCAAGGCATTCACCGTCAACGGCAACACCGTGTTCACCGCCGCCTTTACGGCCAAGCCCATCCTGACCATCGACCTGAATGACTACGGCACCGTCCGGGCGGACGGCACCAGGGACGGCGGCTCCTTCTCCATCCGGAGCGGCAGCAGCTACCTGGACTTCGGCA
>NZ_JAXEBZ010000008.1:0-6789 GCF_034093755.1 Dysosmobacter sp.
GAAGATGCACAAGCTTGACCCCATCGAGCGGCTGCCGGATGGCACGCTCTTCCGCTTGACGCCAGGACAGCTCCGCAGCGTGCGCGGCCTTACAAGGCGCTGCTGTAACTTCTTGGATGGCGACTGCCTGCTGCTGGACGGCGCTTGCCCGCAATTTATCTCCCGCAGCCTGATCTGCCGGTGGTTCCGCCGCGCCGTGCTGCCCCAGCAGCCCAAGCTGGAACAGGCCATTCTCAGCCCGAAAAAACTCCGCCGCTGCGAAGTCTGCGGCACAGGCATTCTCGCCCGCTCTGGCAGGACAAAATACTGCCCCGCCTGCGCCAAGGAGGTTCACCGCCGACAGAAGGCGAAATCCGCCCGCAAACGGCGGTCTGGTGTAGACAATTTGGGGGCGAAAAGCCCTTGAATTGCAAGCCTCCGCGCACCGCCAAAGCCGCACGGCAATACGATTTCCCTCGCAGCCGCAAAATCGAATTCTATTTGTCTACATAGCAGCCGGAACACACGCATAGATTGAAGAAGAAAACGCTCTGGAAAGGAGGGCAGCCATGGAAGTATTTCTGATCTTCCCGAAATCAAAGCAGGCGCAGCAGGAGCTTGGGCAAGAGCTGGCGAAGTTCCAGTCCGAGCAGGCGCTGAAATCCATCCAGAAGCTGCCCTGCTCCACGGAGCAGAAGCTGGAACTGGTGGACGCAGCGGTGAAGCATCTGAAAGCGCAGCAATAATACATAGCAAACGAGCAGACCGGCATTCAACGCCGGTCTGCTCGTTTTACTGCACTGATCACGTCTGCTTGAAATACTTCTCCCATGTAGATTTGAAAATCTGCACGTTACCCTGTTCCCATCGCTTGAACTTTTGCAGCGGGACGCCAAGCTGCGCTGCATATGCCTTCTGCGTCAAGCCGAGCCGCTGGCGTATGGCTTTGATCTGCGCTCCCTGACCTCGCAGCAGAAACAGGTTATAGTCATCCAGCAAATCCTCCAGCGGCACTTCAAACAGCTCCGCCAGCTTCTCCATATGCTCCTTCGGATAAAAGTCCCGCCCTGCCTCTTCGTAATGGATGTAGGTACTGCGGTCGATGCCCGCATAGTCCGCCGCATCACGCTGACGAAGTCCTTTTTGATAGCGATGCCACCGCAGCTTGTCCGCAATTTCCGTGATCTCGGATGCGTCCGAAAACCGCAGATTGAACTTCTCGGCATCCAAAAACTTATGTGGAAGGACGACCGGAAACTTGAGAATTTGAAGCGGCGCAACTTTTAATGTACCTGCAACATTCGCAGCCAATACATAGCTGCGGACTTCCAGGCGGCAGAACATAGACCATTTTGCCCCAAAAGGTTCATGGTTTTCCACCTCAACCGCCGATTGTTCTGTTGCGATAGTATAGCATTTTCAATGCACCGGGCGGCGTAGGTGGCCAGGCGGGTCCCCTTTGAGCCGTCGAAGCTGGCCACCGCCTTGATCAGCCCGATGGTGCCGATGGAGATCAGGTCCTCCTGGTCCCCTGACTGGGTGTAGTACTTCTTCACCACATGGGCCACCAGCCGGAGATTGTGCTCAATCAGCCGGTCCCGGGCCTCCTGGTCACCTTCGGCGCAGCGCCGCAGGCACTCCCGCTCCTCCGCCGCAGACAGCGGCCGCGGAAACGAGCCGCCGCCGGACAGCCGCAGCGTCAGCAGTAAGCTGTTGGCAAACAGCAGCAATGCCGCACTCAGCATAACATCCCCCCTCAGGCCAGCCTATGCGGCCGGGCCGGTCCCTTATACGGAACGGCAAAAAAGGAGCGCCGGACCGGCGCTCCTTTTTACGCGGCTATTCCTCTGTCAGTTCCCGGCAGGCGCGGCGGGCATTCTCCGTCATCCGGGTCAGAATGCCGTAAAGCAGAGTCTGTTCCTCCGGTGAGAAGTCCCGGGCGATGGCCTCGCCGAACCGCTTCTGGCTGTCCTGCCCCTGCCGGACGGCCTCCGCCGCCGCAGGCAGCAGCCGCAGGTGGATTTTCCGCCCCTCCGGGCGGCGCTGGAGATACCCCCGCCGCACCAGCCGCTCCACTGAGGTGGACACCTGGGACTTGGCCAGGGAGCGCAGGCTCACCAGCTCCGCCGCCGTGTCATGGCCGGGATTGTTGGCCAGAAACAGCAGGATGTCCTCCTCCATCTGCGTCAGGCCGAACCGCTCCAGCACCGGCTCCATCATCCGCAGATACAGACGGTGGAGCGACTGGCGCAGAATCAGGTAGTCGAAATTCTCCATAGGCCCCTCCCTCTCCGCGTTTTCCCGCACGGTGTCACAGGTTTCATCTGCGGCGCCCTCCGCCATTCGCCGTCTCCGGCGGATGTGCTGCGGCTATCGTACCACGATGCCGCGGGCACCGTCAAGGCGTTGCAAATTTCTCTCCGCCGTGGTATGCTGAAGCGGCAGATCATCCGAAGGAGGCGGCGCCATGGCGTCCTGCTGGGTCTATATTCTCCGCTGCGGCGACGGCTCCCTGTACACCGGCATAGCCCGGGACGTGGACCGCCGCCTGGCCGTTCACCGCAGCGGCAAGGGGGCCAAGTACACCCGCTCCCGCCTGCCGCTGACAGTGGTTTACCGGGAGGAGCAGCCGGACAGGCCGGCGGCCCTCCGCCGGGAGATAGCCATCAAGCGCCTGACCCGGGCGGAAAAGCTGCGGCTCATCGAAAACGGCCCCCCTGCCCCGGAAAAACAGGACCAGCCCTGTCCGTGAGAATTTCTCCGGATCAGAGCTGGTCGTTTTCTTTTTCACGCTCACTGCCGCCGGGCGGTGGAGTAGTCGTCGCCCCGGTGATAGAAGGGACAGCTGCGGCTGTCTCCCCGGAGGAACCGCTCCATCTCGTCCTCATCCAGGTCCATATTGCAGAAGCAAACGTCCTCTTCCTCGTCATAATCGTAGTGGAGGCACTCCTCGCAGTTGGTCACTGTAATCTCCTCTCCGCCGCGTCAAAGCAGCATATCATACAACCCGTCCACCCGGAAGCCGCTGGTCATCAGCAGCTCCTCCACAGCCTCCCGGCTGCCGTCGGGCGCGGACCAGCACATGCCGCATCCGGCGCTGATAGCCCGGGGCAGGGGAATCAGACGCCCCGGCACGCCGGAGTCCCGGCAGCGCTTCTCCATGGCCATGGCCTCCGCCGTGGTGCGGAAGGTGACCACAAACCTGGGCTGCTTCTCTCTCACACCTGCCACTCCTTTGCCAGGACGGCAACGGCCTCCGCCGCCGCGTCCGTCTCTTCCTCCGTGTTGAACCAGGACCAGGAGAACCGCACCGCCCCCTGCTCCTCCGTGCCCAGCGCCCGGTGCATCCGGGGGGCGCAGTGGGCGCCGGGTCGGGTGGCGATGCCCCACCGCTCCGCCAGCTCGTCGGACACCTCTCCAGAGTCCAGATCGCCGATGTTCAGCGCCGCCACCGGCGCGTGGACGGGATCGTCCCAGTTTCCGTACACCGTCACGCCGGGCAGATTCCGGACCGCCTCGTAAAACCGGCGGGCCAGGGCGTACTCATGGGCATAGACCCGCTCCTGCCCCGTCTCCTCCAGAAAGCCCAGGGACGCCTGCAGCCCGGCGATGCCGTGGCCGTTGAGGGTCCCGGCCTCCAGCCGGGTGGGGTACTCCTCCGGCTGGCGCTCCAGATAGCTCTGGACGCCGGTGCCCCCCACCTTCCAAGGGCGAATCTCAACCCCCTCCCGGACGCACAGGCCGCCGGTGCCCTGGGGGCCCAGCAGGCTCTTGTGGCCGGTGAAGCACACCACGTCCACCCCGTCCCGCTCCATGTCCACCGGCAGCACCCCGGCGGACTGGGAGGCGTCCAGAATGAACAGCAGGCCGTTGGCCCGGGCAAAGGCTCCCACGGCGGCAATGTCCATCACGTCGCCGGTGAGGTTGGAGGCATGGGTGCAGACCACCGCCCGGGTGTTCTTCCGCAGCAGTCCCGGCAGGGCGCTGAGATCCAGCCGCCCCCGGCGATCCGCCGGCAGAAAGTCCAGCTCCATCCCCGCCTCCCGAAGCCGGTACAGGGGGCGCAGCACGGAGTTGTGCTCCCAGTCCGTGGAGATGACGTGGTCCCCCGGCCCCAGCAGGCCGGAGATGGCGATGTTCAGCGCCTCGGTGGAGTTGCAGGTGAAGCACACCCGCTCCGGACGGCCGTGAAACAGCCGGGCCAGCCGCTCCCGGGTATCGTAGATGGTCCGGGAAGCCGTCAGGGAGTCATCATGGGCGCCCCGGCCGCTGTTGCCGAAGCTGTCCAGGGCCGCCGCCACCGCCTGCGCCACACAGGGAGGCTTGCGGAGGGTGGTGGCGGCGTTGTCCAGGTAGATCACGGCTTGATCACCTTGCCGGCGCCTGCCAGCTTCTCCACAATGGTGTACATATTGCTGACGCCGCCCACCGCCAGCTTCTCCGTCAGGCCGTAGTAATTGAGGCAGGTGCCGCAGGTGAGGATCTCCACCCCCTGCGCCTCCATGTTTTTCAGGTCCTCCAGGGAGTCGGAGCCCTCGGTGGTGAGCTTCGCGCCGCCGTTGTAGAACAGGATGGTCCGGGGCAGCTGGGGCAGCTGGCTGACGGCATATAAAAAGCCCTTGATCAGCACCTTGCCCAGCTCGTCATTGCCGCGGCCCATGGAGTCGGTGTCCACCGCCACCACCAGACTGCCGCCGGCGGCGGGGGCGCAGACAGCAGGCGCGTCCTCCACCGTCTCCGGCAGATGGTCCACCGCCACGGTGACCACAAAATGCTTCTCCTCCTCCTGACGGCTCTCCGCCTTCAGATGGTGGCCGGCGGCCATGCGGCTGAGATTCTGCACGGCGATGTCATTGTCCACATGGACCTCCAGCACGCCGGGCTCCGTCATCTCCCGCAGGGCGCGGGTGGCCTTTACCACCGGAATGGGGCACTGGTCGCCCCGGGCTTCCACAAGAATCGTACTCATGCTTCATTCCTCCGTTTTCCGCCGCAGCGGCGGTATTTTCCTGCTCTCTACTATAGCCTCAGCCGCCCTGAAAATCAATGGTTGTTTTTTCAATAGAATATCGGCAGACAGTTTCTGACGGTTTTCCCCTGTTTTCCTTGACACCAAGACATTAAACCGTTAAAATAGCAGAGATATTTATGCTGAAAAGAGGCATTTTCATGAATAAGAAACCGTTTGTATCCCAGCAGCAGCTGGAAGCCATCACCGCCCGGTATCCCACCCCCTTCCACATCTACGATGAAAAGGGCATCCGGGAGAACGCCCGCCGCCTGAAGGCCGCCTTCGCCTGGAATCCCGGCTACCGGGAGTATTTCGCCGTGAAGGCCACCCCCACCCCCGGCATTCTGAAGGTCCTGCAGGAGGAGGGCTGCGGCTGCGACTGCTCCTCCATGACGGAGCTGATGCTGGCGGAAAAGATCGGCACCACCGGCGAGGGCATCATGTTCTCCTCCAACGAGACCCCGGCGGAGGAGTTCCGGAAGGCCGCGGAGCTGGGCGCCATCATCAATCTGGATGACATCACCCTCATCGACGAGCTGGAGCAGACCCTGGGCTATATTCCGGAGAAGATCTGCTGCCGCTTCAACCCCGGCGGCACCTTCACCCTGGGCGCCACCGGAGAGGGCTTCCAGGTGATGGACAACCCCGGTGACGCCAAGTACGGCATGACCCGCCAGCAGATCGCGGAGGCCTACCGCATTCTGGCGGCCAAGGGCGCCAAGGAGTTCGGCATCCACGCCTTCCTGGCCTCCAACACGCTGTCCAATGACTACTACCCCGCCCTGGCCCGGATTCTGTTCCAGCTGGCGGTGGAGCTGCATCAGGAGACCGGCTGCCGCATCTCCTTCATCAACCTGTCCGGCGGCGTGGGCATTCCCTACCACCCGGACCAGCCTGCCAATGACATCGCCGTCATCGGCGAGGGGGTCCGGAAGGCCTATGAGGAGGTGCTGGAGCCTGCCGGCATGGGCGACGTGGCCATCTACACGGAGCTGGGCCGGTTCATGCTGGCCCCCTACGGCCACCTGGTGACCACCGCCTGCCACGAAAAGCACATCTATAAGGAATACATCGGCGTGGACGCCTGCGCCTGCAACCTGATGCGTCCCGCCATGTACGGCTCCTACCACCACATCACCGTCATGGGCAAGGAGGACGCCCCCTGCGACCACAAGTATGACGTAGTGGGCGGCCTGTGCGAGAACAACGACAAGTTCGCCATTGACCGGATGCTGCCGAAGATCGACATGGGTGACCTGCTGGTGATTCATGATACCGGCGCCCACGGCTTCTCCATGGGCTACAACTACAACGGCAAGCTCCGCTCCGCCGAGCTGCTGCTGCAGGAGGACGGCTCCGTGAAGCTGATCCGCCGGGCCGAGACGCCGGAGGACTACTTCGCCACCCTCGTCTGGGAATAAGAATGCAAAAGAGGACCTCCGCGGCGGTGCCGCGGAGGTCCTTCAGCTTGTCAAAAAGCCTCGCAGAGTTCGCACCCGCAGGTGCGAAAAAAATGAAATTCGTTTTTCCCGGCGGCGTGTACGGCGGGAAAAACACTTCTCAGCCTGCAAGTGTGCGAGTTGTCCGCTTATGGGGTTCCCCACTGCAACCCAGCGAAGCGGTTGCGGTGGGGAGAGGAGGGGCAACGGAGCGGCATGAGGACGCCCTCCGCCGCAGGGCGCTCCGAATGGAGCGACGTTTGCCCCGACGACGTGCGCGCCGCAGGCTGCTGCCTTCCCGAAAAAGTGGCAAAGCCACTTTTTCGACAGCCTCAGTACCCGTTGACCATGATGTTCAGC
>NZ_JAXEBZ010000009.1:0-55358 GCF_034093755.1 Dysosmobacter sp.
CTTAGCGTTTTACTTTCCCCCCGGGCGCGGCGACTTTACTTGGGACGCGACAAAAGAAACGTGGGGGCGCATTCCGCCGGCAAAGCCGGCACCCCCGCACCGAAATCGGTGCATCATCCCGCCGACGATGGCCGGCATCCCCCGCCCGGACCGGCGCAAAACCAGAGATAAAGGACAGAGATTATGGCTAAAATCGTATTGTGTTCCGCCTCGCCCAGGCGGCAGGAGCTGCTGCGGCGCATCGGCATTGAAAACTTTGACATCCGGGTTCCGGAGGTAGAGGAATCCTTCCCCGCCGGGCTGACGCCCCGGGAGACGGTGGAGTACATCTCCCGGGAAAAGGCGCAGGCCGCCCGGGCGCTGTGCGTCCCCGACGAGATCTTCATCACCGCCGACACCATGGTGTTTCTGGACCACCAGCGGCTGGGCAAGCCCCGGGACGAGGCGGAGGCCCTGCGGATGCTGACGGCCCTCCAGGGCCGCTGCCACACCGTCTGCACCGGCGTCACCGTGTGCCGGGGAGACCGGATGGAGACGGAGAGCGAGGCCACGGAGGTCACCTTCCGCCCCGCTTCGGAGGCGGAGCTGCTGGGCTACATCCGCACCGGCGAGCCGATGGACAAGGCCGGCGCCTACGGCGTCCAGGGCAAGGGCGCGCTGCTGGTGGAGAAGCTCAACGGCGACTTTTTCAACGTCATGGGCCTGCCGGTGCTGCGGCTGTCCCGGATGCTGGGCCGGTTCGGCGTGTCCTTTTTCGACTGAAATTCCCTTGTTGAGCGCCGGCGGGCGCGTGGAGGTCTGCTTTGAAACAATTTCTGAAACAACACGGTCTGTGGGTTCTGTTCGCCGCCGCGGTGGTGGCGGTGGCGCTGTCGCTGATGTCCTTTTTCTCCACCACCTCCTCGCCGCTGGTGAATCTGGCGGGCATCCTCTCCTCCCCCTTCCGGTCGGCCCATGCCGCCGTGGCCGGGTGGGCGCGGGACAAGCAGAACTATTTCGCCGACAACGCGGCGCTGAAAGCGGAAAACCAGGAGCTGAAAAACCAGATCGCCCAGATGGAGCAGGAGCTGCGGCAGGCCCGGTCCGACAGCGAGGAAAACGCCCGGCTGCGGGAGCTGCTGAACCTGCGGGAGAAGAAGCGGGACCTGGGGGACCTGGAGCCTGCCCGCATTCTGGAGCACTCCACCTCCAACTGGACCTCCTCTCTGACGCTGGACCAGGGCACGGAGCATGACGTGGCGGTGAATGACTGCGTCATCACCGAGGAGGGGTATCTGGTGGGCGTGGTGTCGGAGGTGGGGCTCAACTGGTGCACCGTGCTGACGGTCACCGACACCGACACCTCCCTGGGCGCCCAGGTGTTCCGCACGGAGGACATCGGCGTGGCGGAGGGCGATTTCTCCCTCATGAGCCAGGGGCGGCTGAAGCTCAGCTACCTCCCCGCCGGCTGCACGCTGCTCAACGGCGACCTGGTGACCACCTCCGGCCTGGGGGGCTACTACCCCTCCGGGCTGGTGATCGGCACGGTGGAGGAGGTGCGGCTGGACGACTCCGGCGCCACCCAGTACGCCGTTGTGGCGCCCTCCGCCGATTTTGACGCCCTGTCCCAGGTGTTCGTGGTCAAGTCCTTTGAGATTGTCAACTGATCCTCCCCTTACGGAAAGGAGCCGCCCATGATCGGCCGTTCGGAAATCTATATCAAGTGGCTGCTGTACGCGCTGGCCACCGCCGCGCTGTTCATCCTCCAGGATCTGCTGCAGGATCTGCGGCTGCTGGGGGTTCTGCCCTTCCTCTACCCCGTCATGGCGGCCGCGCTGTCCATGTACGAGGGGGCCTTCGCCGGAACGGTGTACTCCCTGGTGCTGGGGGTGGTGTGCGACCTGCTGCTGCCGGGGCCCATCCCCTGCTTTTACACGCTGGTGTTTCCCCTGGCGGGGCTTTGCGCCGGGCTGATGGCCCGGAACTGGCTGCCCGCCGGGTTTGCCTGCTGTCTGGCGGCCTCCGCCGTGGCCTTCTTGCTGACGGACGCCTTCCATTGCCTGCTGCTGGCTTTCCGCGGCGAATTCTGCACCGCCGCCCTCACCACGGCCGCCGCCGAGATCTGCCTGACCCTGTGCTTCTCCCCGGCGGCGGTGTTGCTGTTCCGCCCCATCTACCGCAAGTGCCATCTGGACAACTGACGGAGGTACCCCATGCCCGATTCCGAAAACAAGCAAACCCGCCCCCGGCGGCTGTACCTGCTGGCCGGCTTCCTGCTGGCGGTGCTCACCGTCTACACCGGCGTGCTGCTGGACACCCAGTACAACAAGGGCCAGTACTATCTGGAGCAGTCGGTGCGGACCATCACCCGCACGGAGACCATCGAGGCCTCCCGGGGCATTCTCACCGACCGAAACGGCCGGGAGCTGGTGGCCAACCGCCAGACCTACAACCTGACCTTTTCCCCCTCCCTGCTGGGGAAGGAGGATGACCGGAACGAGGCCGTGCTGCGGCTGATCCGGCTGTGCCGGGACCAGGGCCTCACCTGGCAGGACGGCCTGCCCGTCAGCCGGGAGGCGCCCTATGTCTACACGCTGGACGAGGCCGGCTCCGTCACCCGCAGCCGGTTCAACACCTTCCTCCAGAAGCGGATGAAGCTGGTGTCCGCCGACCTGAAGGACGAGGACCTGACCGCCGCCATGCTGAACACCGCGGGCCTGTCCGCCAATCTGCTGATCCGCACCATGCGGGAGGAGTTTGACATTCCCTCCGCCTGGAACGATCAGGACGCCCGGGACGTGCTGGGGGTGCTGTACGAGCTTTCCGTGCGGGAGCTGATCAACACCTCCTCCTACGTGATGGTGGAGGACGTGGACTCCTCCCTGGTGGCCCTCATCAATGACGGCAGCTACCTGGGGGCCAAGGTGGTCAGCGCCGCCACCCGGGAGTACAAAACCGACTACGCCGCCCACATTCTGGGCACCGTGGGGGACATCAGCCCGGAGGAGTACGCCCAGCTCAAGGATCAGGGCTACGCCATGGACGCCACCGTAGGCAAGTCCGGCGCGGAGCTGGCCTTCGAGGAGTATCTCAAGGGCACCAACGGCCGGCGGGTGGTATCCACCAACAGCGCGGGAAAGATCACCGGCGAGTACTACAAAACCGAGCCCCAGCCCGGCAGCACCGTGGCCCTCACCATCGATCTGGAGCTGCAGCAGGCCACGGAGGACGCCCTGGCGGCCACCGTGTCCAAAATGACCGGCGAGGACGGCGTCAGCCGGGGCGCCGGCGCGGCGGTGGTGGAGATCGGCACCGGCGACATTCTGTCCCTGGCCTCCTATCCCACCTATCAGCTGTCCACCTACCGCCAGGACTACACCGCCCTCAGCCAGGACCCGGCCCAGCCCCTGTTCAACCGGGCCACCCAGGGCCGCTATCCCCCCGGCTCCACCTTCAAGCCCCTCACCGCCGTGGCGGCGCTGGAATCCGGAGTCATCACCCCCAGCACCACCATTCAGGACAAGGGCCGCTACACCTACTACGCCCCCACCTACCAGCCCAAGTGCTGGATTTACCCCGGCTCCCACGGGAAGATCAACGTGTCCCAGGCCATCACTCACTCCTGCAACTACTTCTTCTATGAGGTGGGCCGCCTCACCGGCATCGAGACCCTGAACAAGTACGCCAGGGCCTTCGGCCTGGGCGAGAGCACCGGCGTGGAGATCGGCGACAGCGCCGGCGTGCTGGCGGGGCCGGAGTACTGCGAGCGCACCGGCAAGACCTGGACCGACGGCCAGACCATCTCCGCCGCCATCGGCCAGTCCTACAACCTGTTCACCCCGCTGCAGCTGGCCAACTACATCGCCACCCTGGCCGGCGGCGGCCAGCACTGCAAGGCCCACCTTCTCAAGGAGGTCAAAACCTACGACAACACCGCCGTGGTGTACACCGAGCCGGACACCCCCCTGAACACCGTGGAGATGTCCGACTCCACCCTGAAGGCCGTGAAGGAGGGCATGCTGGCCCTCACCTCCACCGGCAGCCTCTCCGGCTACTTCCAGAACTGCGTTGTGTCCGCCGGCGCCAAAACCGGCACCGCCCAGATCACCAAGGACGTGGAGAACAACGGCGTGTTCGTCTGCTTCGCCCCCTATGACGACCCGAAAATCGCCGTGGCCATCGTCATTGAGAAGGGCGGCTCCGGCAGCGCCCTGGCCTCCACCGCCGTGGAGATTCTCAACGCTTACTTTACCGCCGACGAGTCCGGCGCCGCCATTCAGGGCGAATCCGTTCTGCTGCCCTGAGAATTCCCAATAAATGGAAAGGATTTTCTGCCATGAGCGAGCCTTTTGTGTTTGACCCCCGCTGCGACGCCTGCAAAACGCCCTATGGCGCGGTGCCGCTGGGCACCGCCGTGTCCCTGCGGGTCCGCCCGCTGGAGGCGGAGGGCTTTACGGACTGCGCCCTGGTCCGGCTCCATGAATTCGCCGGGGAGCAGCTGGAGACGGCCCTGGTGCGGCAGGGAGCGGACGGTGACCGCCGTCGCTTCTCCCTCACCTTTTCCGCTCCGGAGACGCCGGAGCTGGTGTGGTACTGGTTCCGGTTCCGCCGTGCCGACGGCACCGTCCGGTACCTGGACAAAAACGGATATCACGACAGCGGCGAAAACCTCAGCGCCTGGCAGCTGACGGTGTACGATTCCGCCCTGAAGACCCCGGACTGGTTCGGGAAAGGAATTACCTATCAGATTTTCCCGGACCGGTTCTGCCGGCTGGAGACGCCGGACCCGGCGGGGATGATCGGTGACCGGTGGGTTCACGAAAACTGGGAGGACACGCCGGTCTGGAAGCCGGACCCTGACGGCGAGGTGCGGAACCGGGACTTTTTCGGCGGCTCCCTGGCGGGCATTACCTCCAAGCTGGACCAGCTGAAGGCCCTGTCCGTCACCACCCTCTATTTCTGCCCCATTTTTGAGTCCGCCTCCAACCACCGCTACAACACGGCGGACTACTGCCGCATTGACCCCATGCTGGGCAGCGAGGAGGACTTCCGCACCCTGTGCGACGAGGCCCACAAGCGGGGCATGCGGGTGCTGCTGGACGGCGTGTTCAACCACACCGGCTCCCAGAGCGTCTACTTCAACGCCGACGGCTTCTACCCCACGGTGGGGGCGGCTCAGAGCCAGGACTCCCCCTACTATGACTGGTTCCGCTTCTCCAGATGGCCCACGGACTATGACGCCTGGTGGGGTATCCGGACGCTGCCGGCGGTGGAGGAGAGCACCCCCTCCTACGTGGATTACATCATCGAAAACCGGGACTCCGTGGTGCGCCGCTGGCTCCGGGCCGGAGCCGACGGCTGGCGGCTGGACGTGGCGGACGAGCTGCCGGACTGGTTCATTGAAAAGCTGCGCGCCGCGGTGGACGAGACGAAGCCCGGCGCCCTGGTGATCGGCGAGGTGTGGGAGGACGGCAGCAACAAAATCTCCTACTCCCAGCGGCGGAAATATCTGCTGGGCCGGGAGACCCACGGCCTCATGAACTACCCCTTCCGCACGGCGGCCCTCAACTACCTGCAGGGCGGCGACGCGGCGGACTTTTGCCGGGCCATGGAGGAGATCCGGGAGCACTACCCCGCCCCGGCGTTCTATTCCGCCATGAACTTCCTGTCCACTCATGACACTCCCCGCATCCTGACGCTGCTGGGCGCCCGGGAGGCGCCCCAGTCCAAGGATGACCGGGCGCCCTATCGCCTCAGCCCCGACGAGTACCGCCGGGGCGCGGAGCTGCTGAAGCTGGCGGTGGTGCTGCTGTACTGCTTCCCCGGCAGTCCCACCGTGTTTTACGGCGACGAGGCGGGCATGCAGGGCTTTGAGGACCCCCTGAACCGGGGCACCTATCCCTGGGGCCGGGAGGACCGGGACCTGAAGGACTGGTTCACCCTGCTGGGCAGCCTGCGCTCTTCCCACCCGGCGCTGCAGGAGGGAGACCTCCAGTGGCTGTATGCGGAGGGACGGTGTCTGGCCTTCCGCCGGGCCGCGGAGTCAGAATCCCTGACGGCGGTGCTCAACGCCGGAGACACGGAGGTCACCCTGACCCTCCCCTGCTCCGCCGCCTCAATGACAGACCTGCTGACGGGGCAAGCCCATCCCGCCGCCGGGGAGCGCATCTCCCTGACGCTGGCCCCCAGAAGCGGCATGCTGCTGCAATGAAAAAACCGGAGACGCCAACGCGTCTCCGGTTTTTTTGCGCCGGTTCCGGTTCCAAGGCCCTCTTCCCCGTTGTTTCACGTGAAACACTCCGTCGGCGGCTTCCCCTCCGGTGATTTTTTTGACAAACTTCCGGCACTTTTTGCGGTTTTTTCTTGCAAGTGATTTGTACTGTTGCTATAATATTAGAGATTATGGGGTATTGTGTGTTCCAGGCCCTGTAATTCCGCAAATTCACAGGAAAGCAGGTGTTCTTTTGGCAAAAATCGTGGCCATCGTCAACCAAAAAGGCGGGGTGGGAAAAACCACCACCTGCGTCAATCTGGCCGCCGGGCTGCAGGAGCTGGGAAAGCGGGTGCTGCTGTGCGACTTCGATCCGCAGGCCAACTCCACCTCCGGCATGGGCGTGGACAAAACCGTTTCCCTGGGGGTTTACGACGTGATGATCGGCGAGGCCGAGACGGCAGACGCCATCGTGAAAACCAGATTCGGCGACGTGCTGCCCTCCAACAAGGCGCTGGCCGGCGCCGGCATCGAGCTGATCTCCATGGAATCCCGGGAGTTTCTGCTGCGGGACGCTTTGCGGAAGGTGGCGGACAGCTACGATTTCATTCTCATTGACTGCCCCCCTTCCCTGGAGCTGCTGACCCTCAACGCCCTGTGCGCCGCCGACTCCATTCTGGTGCCGGTGCAGGGGGAATACTACGCGCTGGAGGGCCTCAGCGACCTGATGAACACGGTGCGCATTGTCCGCCGGTCCCTGAATCCCCGGCTGGGGCTGGAGGGCGTGCTGCTGACCATGTTCGACGGCCGCACCAACCTGGCGCTGCAGGTGGCGGAGGAAGTGAAGCACTACTTCCCCGGCAAGGTGTACGCCACCGTGATTCCCCGGAACGTGCGGCTCAGCGAGGCACCCAGCCACGGAAAACCCATTTTTACGTACGACCGCTCCTCCCGGGGCGCCGAGGCCTACGGTGCCTTCGCCAGGGAGTTTCTCAGCAAGAACGGAAGCTGAAAGGAGGACCTGACTTATGGCAAGTAAGAAGCCTTCGGGCCTGGGCCGGGGCCTGGGCGCCCTGCTGGGCGACGATGTGCTGAAAACCGAAACCACCGGCTCCCTGTCCGTGCCCATTTCCATGGTGGAGAGCTGTTCCTCCCAGCCCCGGAAGTATTTCGACGAGGCGGCGCTGGCGGATCTGGCGGACTCCATCCGGGAGCACGGCATCATCCAGCCGCTGACGGTGCGGAAGCTGTCCTCCGGGTACTACCAGATCATCGCCGGCGAGCGGCGGTGGCGGGCGGCCCGGATGGCGGGTCTGGCGGAGGTGCCGGTGATCGTCATGGAGGCCGACGACCGGAAGGCCGCCGAACTGGCCATGATCGAAAACCTCCAGCGGGAGGACCTGAATCCCATGGAGGAGGCCGCCGGATACCAGTCCCTCATTGAAAACTATCACATGACCCAGGAGGAGGCCGCCCAGCGGGTGGGCAAGTCCCGCAGCGCCGTGGCCAACGCCATGCGGCTGCTGGCCCTGTGTCCCGCGGTGCGTGCCATGGTGGAAAAGGGAGAACTGTCTGCCGGCCACGCCCGGGCGCTGCTGTCCCTCTCCCCCGCCATGCAGGAAAACGCCGCCCGGTCCATTCTCTCCGGCGGGCTGTCCGTCCGGCAGACGGAGGCCCTGGTGAAGAAGCTGACCACGGAGAAAAAGCCCGCGCCGCCCAAGGACCCGGATCAGGTGGATTACGCCGCCGTGGCCCAGAAAGAGCTGGCCGAGCAGCTGGGCCGGGGCGTGAAAATCGTCACCGGCAGGAAAAAGGGCCGGGTGGAGCTGGAGTATTACGGTCTGGACGATCTGAACGATCTGCTGGAGGCTCTGGCGCTGCTGCGGTCCCGGCGGCCGGACAGGCAGGCAGAAAGGAACGATAGCATTGAAAATTGAAAAGCGCACCGCCGGCTTTACGGAAGAAGAGCTGGAGGAGCAGAACGCAGCCGGTGAGGAGACGGAGGTCTCCCAGCAGCCGGAGGAGGTCCCCGCCGGCCGGAAGAAGCCGGTGCTGACCTACATTCTCATTCTGTTCATTGTGGCGTTTCTGCTGATGGCCATGTCCTTTGCCATGCACCAGCGCAGCAACACCGAGGCCATGACCCAGCTGCAAAGCTCCGTCAACGCCATTCAGGAGACCCAGCGGACCCAGGAGAAAATCATCGAGGTCCAGGACGCCCTCCGGCAGAAGGAGGAGGAGCTGGAAGCGCTGGAACAGTCCACCGCCCAGGAGCGGGAGGCCCAGCAAAAGCAGATCGACGCCCAGCGGCGGCAGATTGACGCCCTCACCAACCTCTACTCCCTGCAGCAGGCCTACAGCGCCCGGGATTTTGACACCTGCCAGGCGATCCTGCGGCTCATGGAAAGCAGCGGCCAGGTAACCGTACTGAGCGAAATCACCGCCCAGAGCGGCATCACCCCGCCCGCCCAGCGGTACCTGCAGCTGAAGGAGGCCATCGAGGCCCAGGCCGATTGAGCCAAGCCCCGTCCCCAACCGCTTGAAAGCCCAGCAAAACGGGTTTCAAGCGGAGAGGAGCCGCAGCGAAATGAGTGAGCTCCGCCGCAAGCGGCGGATTGAGGGATATGGAGCTTGCGGCGACGACGTTTCACGTGAAACACGCGAAGCAGTCAAAACATTTCCCGAGAATTCCCGCCCCGGCGGCGGAATCAGATACCCAATCAACAACATTGAAGGAGAAGGAATCATGCTGGACATGAAATTCCTCCGGGAGAACCCGGAACTTGTCAAGGAGAACATTCGCAAAAAGTATCAGGATGCCAAGCTGCCCCTGGTGGACCAGGTCATCGAGCTGGACGCCCAGCGCCGCGCCGCCATCGTGGAGGCCGACCAGCTGCGCGCCGACCGCAACCGCCTCAGCAAGCAGGTGGGCATGCTGATGGGCCAGGCCAAAAAGGATCCCTCCAAGCTGGAGGAGGCCGAGGCCGTGAAGGCCCAGGTGAAGGCCGACGCCGACCGCCTGGCGGAGCTGGAGAAGCTGGAGGCCCAGCTGGACCAGCAGGTTCACAAGATCATGCTGGTAATCCCCCAGATCATCGACGATTCCGTGCCTCTGGGCCCCGATGACTCCTGCAACGTGGAGGTGGAGCGGTTCGGCGAGGCCAGGGTGCCCGACTTCCCCATCCCCTACCACACCGAGATCATGGAGAGCTTCGACGGCATCGACATGGACGCCGCCGGCCGGGTTTCCGGCAACGGCTTCTACTATCTGCTGGGCGACATCGCCCGGCTCCACGAGTCCGTGCTGGCCTACGGCCGGGATTTCATGATCGGCAAGGGCTTCACCTACTGCATCCCCCCCTTCATGATCCACGGCAACGTGGTGGAGGGCGTCATGAGCCAAACCGACATGGACTCCATGATGTACAAAATCGAGGGCGAGGACCTGTACCTCATCGGCACCTCCGAGCACTCCATGATCGGCCGGTTCATCGACCAGGTGCTGCCCGCCTCCTCCCTGCCCCAGACCCTCACCTCCTACTCCCCCTGCTTCCGCAAGGAAAAGGGCGCCCATGGCATTGAGGAGCGGGGCGTGTACCGCATTCATCAGTTTGAAAAGCAGGAGATGATCGTGGTCTGCCGGCCCGAAGAATCCAAAGAGTGGTACGAGAAGCTGTGGCGCTACTCCGTGGAGCTGTTCCGGTCCCTGGACATTCCCGTGCGGCAGCTGGAGTGCTGTTCCGGCGACCTGGCGGACCTGAAGTGCAAGTCCTGCGACATCGAGGCCTGGTCCCCCCGCCAGCAGAAGTATTTCGAGGTCTGCTCCTGCTCCAACCTGGGCGACGCCCAGGCCCGCCGCCTGAAAATCCGCTACAAGGACGAAAACGGCAAGATGCAGCTGTGCCACACCCTGAACAACACCTGCGTGGCCCCTCCCCGGATGCTCATCGCCTTCCTGGAGAACAACCTGCAGCCTGACGGCACCGTACTCATCCCCGAAGTGCTGCGTCCCTACATGGGCGGCAAGGAAAAGCTGGTGCCCAAAAAGTAACATGGATCCCAACACCAGCCTCCTGCAGTCGCTCCAGGGCTTTCAGGACCTCTATCACTGCCTGCGGACCAACGCGTATCCCGAGGTCTTCCTGAAAAATGTACTGGGCCTGACGGAAAACGGTATGGCCGCCCTCCCGCGGCGGTTGGAAATCTGGATCGCAGTCTACCTGGTGTGCGGCCTGATCACCGTACTGCTGCGGCAAGTGCGGAAGCAGCGGTCCCTCAGCACCGGAAGCCGGATGGTCAACAATGTGATTCTCATTGCCGCGGATTTCTTTTTCGTTCCCCAGCTTCGGGTGTGTTGGGAGATGGGCCGGATCTCTCTGGCCGGGGTCGCGCCCTGGGCCGGAACCGCGCAGGACTTTGTCCGCTGGTTCTCCGAGGCCTGGACCTCTGTCTTCACCCCCCTGTTTCTGTTCCTGGTGATCTTTTTCACCGCGATTCTCCCCCTCCAGTCCGCTCTGCACTATCTGAAGGTGTACAAGCTCTTCGGTGTGCCCCACATGATTTTCGACGTAGGCACCGGTTTGTATCTCCTGAGTGTGGTGCTGCTGGCGGCATCCATGGGGGACCGGCGGCTGTACCTGCTGATCCTTCCCGCTGTGATCATGCTCTGCATCATCCAGCGGGGCGGGGCGATTCGGGAGGAACGAAGGACCCAGGCCGCTATGGATAAAATCAATTCCAAATCGTAATATCCGAACTAAAATATACAGAAAGGATTGAGTTTATGGCAAAAGATACCGGTTTCTTCGCGGAATTCAAGAAGTTTATCGCCCGCGGCAACGTGATGGACATGGCTGTCGGCGTCATCATCGGCGGCGCTTTCGGCAAGATCTCCACCTCCCTGGTGAATGACGTGATCATGCCCGGCGTGTCCATGCTCACCGGCGGCGTGGACTTCAGCGCCTGGAAGATCGTGCTGAAGGAGGCTGTGGTGGACGCCGGCGGCGCGGAAGTGGCCGCCGAGGTGGCCATCAAGTACGGCTCCTTCCTGGCCACCATTCTGGACTTCCTGATCATCGCCTTCGCCGTGTTCTGCCTCATCAAGTTCCTCAACGGCCTCCATAAGAAGAAGGAAGAGGCCCCCGCCGCGCCTCCCGCTCCCCCCGAGCCCTCCGCCGAGGAAAAGCTGCTGACGGAGATCCGGGACCTGCTGAAAGAGCAGAAGTAACCCAAAATTCACCTGCCGCGAGGAACCGCTTATGAACGAAACCCTCACCGCCGGCCTGACGGCGCTGGGCCTGCCCACCGAGGCCGCCCCGGCGCTGGTGCGGTACGGCGAACTGCTCATCGAAACCAACAAGGTGATGAACCTCACCGCCATCACGGAGCCGAAGGACGTGGCGTCCCTCCACTTTCTGGACAGCGCCGCCCTGCTGACCCTGACGGACCTGCGGGGCAGGTCCGTGGTGGACGTGGGCACCGGCGCCGGCTTCCCCGGCATGCCCCTGCGGATTCTGGAGCCCTCCATCCGCCTGACGCTGCTGGACTCCCTGGGCAAGCGCATCCACTTTTTACAGGGGGTGTGCGACGATCTGGGGCTGAACGACGTGGCCTGTATCCACGCCAGGGCGGAGGAATTCGCCGCCAAGCACCGGGAGACCTTCGACGTGGCCACCTCCCGGGCGGTGGCGGCGCTGCCCATGCTGTCGGAGCTGTGCCTGCCGCTTGTGAAGGTGGGAGGCGTGTTTCTGGCCATGAAGGCCGTGGACAGCGAGGAGGAGATCAACTCCGCCAAGCACGCCATCTCCCTGCTGGGCGGCAAGATCCGGGAGGTGAAGGACTACCCCATCCCCGGCACTGACGTGACCCACCGGCTGGTGGTAGTGGAAAAAATCGCGCCTTCCCCGGCAAAATATCCCCGCGCCTTTGCTAAAATCAAGAAAAACCCGTTATAATAAGGAAGGAGGGTCCGCGTTGGAGAAGCACCGTGGAGAATGTATCGCCGTGGTCTCCGGCAAGGGAGGCACCGGAAAAACCTCCTTCACCGCCGGAGTGGGGGCCGCGCTGTCCCTGGCGGGCAAGCGGGTGCTGTGTCTGGACTGTGACGTGGGCCTGCGGAACCTGGACCTGGCCCTGGGCCTGTCCGACCGGGCGCTGATGGACTTTTCCGACGTGGCCCAGGGGCGCTGCCGGCTGTCTGACGCCGCCGTGCCCCACCCCCAGCTGCCCAACCTCTTTCTTCTGACCGCCCCCGCCCGTCTCCGGGGCCGGCCGGTGACAGCCACGGAGATGTCCGCCCTGCTCGCCGCCGTCCGGAGGGAGTATGACTACTGCCTGCTGGACGCCCCCGCCGGGCTGGGCTACGGCTTTTCCCTGTCCGTCTGCGTCGCGGACCGCTGCGTGGTGGTCACCACCACCGACGCCTCCTCCCTCCGGGACGCCCAGCACACCGTGATGGAGCTGAACCGGTACCCCCGGGGAACGCTGCACCTGGTGGTGAACCGGGTGCGGGGCAAGCTGCTGCGGTCCATGCACGCCACCATTGACGACGCCATCGACACCGCAGGGCTGCCCCTGCTGGGTGTGGTGCCGGAGGACGATCACCTGCCTCTGGCCCAGAACCGGGGCGTGCCGCTGCTGCTGACGGAGTCCCGCATGGCCTCCACCGCCTATCGAAACATCGCAAACCGTATTCTGGGAAACCGCGTACCCCTGATGCGGATTAAATAAAGAAAGGAGCTTCCTCCCATGAACATTGCCCTGATGGCCCACGATCACAAGAAAGATCTGATGGTCCAGTTCTGCACCGCCTACGCCGGCATCCTGTCTCAGCATGACCTCTTTGCCACCAGCACCACCGGCCACGTTGTGTCCGAAAGCACCGGCCTGAACATCCACTGCTTCCTCTCCTACGCTCACGGCGGAAGCCAGCAAATCGGCGCCCGCATCGCCTACAATGAGATCGACATGGTTCTGTTTTTCCGGGACCCCAACACCGACGATATGTCGGAGGATGTGTCCTACATCACCCGGATGTGCGACAAGAACAACATTCCCTTCGCCACCAACATCGCCACAGCGGAAATGCTGGTTCTGGGCCTGGCCCGGGGCGATCTGGACTGGCGCCTGGTGGAGAATCCCCGGAACCGGGCAGTCCTTCTCTGAAAAGCCCCGCTTGACTTTTCGGCAAAACCTGCCTACAATAGAGCCACACCGCGCAGATGCCGCAGCAGTAATCCGGCCCGACGGCCCACAGAGAGAAACGCGATTGCTGAAAGCGTTTCGCTGTCTCCGGATGAAGGACAGCGGCGGAGCGGGGATGGAAACATCCACGGCCCCCTCCCCGTAACAGGAGGACACAAGGAGAGGTTTCGCGCCTCTTGAATTTGGGTGGCACCACGAAGCGTCATGCTCTCGTCCCAAACCGCGGGGACGAGAGCATTCTCTTTTCCGGTGAAACCCTCCCGAATCTGATTCTGTTCCGTAATATCGGGTATATAATATACGGATTGTAATGGTTTCTGGATGACCCGGCCCGCCTTCCGTCCCCTCATGGTACCCCAGACGTCCCGCCGAAAGGAGAATGCAATCATGAAAGGCATCCGTCTTCTGTCCCTGCTGACCGCCCTGACGATGCTGGCCTGCTGCGTAACTGTCTCCGCGTCAGAGACAGACTGGCTGATTCCCAGACAGCGGGACTATCGCTCCTTCACGGACACCGCCGGCACCATCTGCGAAAATGCGGCGGCCACCTGCTGCCAGGCGGGGCTGATGGACGGGGTGGACAGCCGCCATTTCCTGCCGGAGGTGGGCCTGAGCCACGCCCAGATCATCGTCATCGCCGCCCGGTTCCACCGGCTGCTCTCCGGCGGCTCCCTGGACTATTTTGAGCCTATCTCCATCACCGGCCCCGACTGGTGGACCCCCTATGACGGCTACCTGACGGAGCGGATTCCCGCCCTTGCCGACGCGGCGTGGTATCAGAGCGGAAAGGTCATCCCCACCAGCCCCTGCAGCCGGGAGGCGTTCTTCCGGCTGCTGGCGGCCGTGCTGGAGAATCTGAACGTGACCCTGCCGGAGATCAACGAAGTGTCCGCCGTGCCGGACTGCATGGACGAAACCATTCTGCAGTTCTACCGCTGGGGCATCCTCAACGGCAAGGACCCATACGGCTCCCTCCACGGCAGCGCCGCGCTGTCCCGGGCGGCGGCCGCCGCCATGCTGGCCCGGCTCATTGACCCGGCCCAGCGGCTGACCTTTGAACCGCAGACCCTGGACCTGTGCCGGGACATGCTGGACACGGACCCGGAGACAGTGCTGGCCGTCATCGGCGGGCAGTCCCTGACGGCGGCGCAGATCGCCCCCACCCTGGCTCGGTATCTGGACAGCCATAACCGCTCCCACCTGCTCCACACCACCGCCCCGGAGATGGCCCGGGAGGCCGTGAACGCCATGGTAGCCGACGCGGCGATGGAGCGTCTGGCGGCCCGATACGGCATCCCCCTGCCGGAGGGCAACCCCGCCGGCGCCGGCTACATGGGCTGCTCCGCCGCAGGCATGGCCTGGGATGACCAGCACCGACAGCTGGAGCAGCTGGTGACAGCGCTGTTCCCGGCCCGGGCAGATTACGACGCCGCCCTCCGGGACACGGCAGCGCGGCTGACGGTGGAACTCACCGACGCCTGGGCCGCCCTGGACATGGAGGCGTGCGCCGCCCGGCTGCGGCAGCTGCCCGGCTGGCAGCTGTTCCAATAACCTCGCGCATCCAATGAATTTCATTTTCACATACAGAAAGGAACGAACAACAATGATGCAATCCCGTACCCATACCTGCGGGGAGCTGCGGCTCGCCGACGCAGGCAAGTCCGTCACCATCGTGGGCTGGATGGAAAACGTCCGCGTGGTCAGCGCCAGCCTGGCCTTCGTGGTGGTCCGCGACTTCTACGGCACCACCCAGGTGGTGGCCGACACCGAGGACATGGTGAACCAGTTCAAGGCCATCACCAAGGAGTCCACCATCTCCGTGGAGGGCGTGGTCCGCGAGCGCGACAGCAAGAACCCCAAGCAGCCCACCGGCGACATTGAGGTGGTGCCCGCCAAGGTGACGGTGCTGGGCCGCTGCCAGCACAACGAGCTGCCCTTCCAGATCAACCGCAGCCGGGAGGCCGACGAGGCCCAGCGGCTGAAGTACCGCTATCTGGACCTGCGGAATCCCGCCGTCAAGAGCAACATCGTGCTGCGGTGCAATGTGGTGGCCGCCCTGCGGCAGGCCATGACCGCCCACGGCTTCCTGGAGATCACCACCCCCATCCTCACCGCCTCCTCCCCCGAGGGCGCCCGGGACTATCTGGTGCCCGCCCGGAACCACCCCGGCAAGTTCTACGCCCTGCCCCAGGCCCCCCAGCAGTTCAAGCAGCTGCTGATGACCTCCGGCTTTGACCGGTATTTCCAGATCGCCCCCTGCTTCCGGGACGAGGACGCCCGGGCCGACCGCTCCCCCGGCGAGTTCTATCAGCTGGATATGGAGATGGCCTTTGCCTCTCAGGAGGACGTGTTCGCCGTGTGCGAGGACGTGCTGCCTCCCATCTTCGCCAAATTCGGCAAGTATGACCGGGCTTCCTCCGCCCCCTTCGTCCGCATCCCCTACCGGGAGTCCATGGAGAAGTACGGCTCCGACAAGCCGGACCTGCGCATTGACCTGACGGTGCAGGACGCCACCAACCTGCTGGGCGGCTGCGGCTTCGGCCCCTTTGAGGGCAATGTGGTGAAGGCCGTGGTGGTGTCCGACTTCCACGAGACCCGCAAGTTCATCGACAAGACCCTCTCTGACGTGGAAGTGGTGTCCGGCGGCAAGCCCTACTGGTTCCGTCTGGACGAGAAGGGCGAGATCGTGGGCGGCATCGCCAAGTTCGTCAACCCCATCAAGGAGCAGGTCATCGCCGCCCTGGGTCTGAAGGCCAACGACTTCGTGGCCCTGTCCGCCGGCGCCCTGGGTGCCGCCCAGAAGACCGCCGGCGTGCTGGTGAAGACCCTGGGCGCCGCCGTGCCCGGCCACATGGACAAGGAGCAGTACGCCTTCTGCTGGATTGTGGACTTCCCTATGTATGAGATCGGCGACGAGTCCGGCGAGCTGGAGTTCTGCCACAACCCCTTCTCCATGCCCTCCGGCGGTCTTGAGGTGCTGCTGAAGGCGGAGCGGGGCGAGATCGACCCCCTGAGCATCACCGCCGACCAGTACGATCTGGTGTGCAACGGCGTGGAGTTGTCCTCCGGCGCCGTCCGGAACCACGATCCGGAGATCATGATCAAGGCCTTCGAGCTGGTCCGGCTGGGCGAGGCGGACGTGAAGGCCAAGTTCCCCGCCATGTACAACGCCTTCACCTACGGCGCGCCCCCCCACGCGGGCATCGCTCCCGGCGTAGACCGGATGGTGATGCTGCTGGCGGGCGAGGACTCCATCCGGGAGATCATCCCCTTCCCCATGAACAAGAACGCCCAGGACGTGATGATGAGCGCCCCCTCCGAGGTCACTCAGAAACAGCTGGACGAGCTGCATATCGCCCTGGTCAAGCCGGAGGAGTGATTTCTCCACAGGTTCCTGCATTGAAAAGAGGACTGCCTGCATGGCAGTCCTCTTTTTTTGACACCGGGATCGGTGGGGGGGCGCGAGTTCCCCGCGGAGGATAATGCACCGATTTCGGTGCGGGAAATTGCCGGGACCCCGGCGGGAATGCACCCGTCCGGGTTCTGGGAGTGCCGACCATCGTCGGCGGGATTGCACCCCCCATTCTTTTTCGTCTTGCCGAAAAAGAATGCGCCGTGCACGGTGGAAGAAAAAGGCGCTGGGCGTGACCTTTGCTCCGCAAAGGTCAGACCGGGGGTCTCCTCAGACTCTGCCGACTAAGTCCGGCAGCCTTCTGCCGGGTGCGGAGGACCTGTTGCTTATCGGCAGCTTTCCGCCGCAGGTTGCGGAAGTGCGGCGGTTGTCGGGGTGGAAAACCGAAAGGTCTGTTCTTCTCTTCCCGCGCGTTCCGCTTCGCTACGCGCATACCCGGAGTGGTTATCGTTTATTTCCCAGGTAGGGCGTAGCGAAGCGGAACGCCCGGGGCCAACACGCAGGGGCCTTTCGGTTCCGCACCCCGTTGACCGCCCAGGCCCCAAATTGCGACGGCAGATTTTCAATCTTCATTCAATGTTCAGCGCACCCGGCAGAAGGCTTCCGGGCATAGGAAGCAGTGTCTGAGGAGACTCCCGGTCTGGGCTTTCGGCAGAGCCGAAAGCCCACGAAACGTGTTTCTTTTCCACCGCTCCGGCGGCGACTTTTCTTTGCACAGGCAAAGAAAAGTGGGGGCCGGGAAGCCGCAGCCTTCGCTGCATCTCCCGGTGATCACCGGCACACCGCACCGGGTCCGGCGCAATTTCCGGCGCTCAGTTATGCAGCTCCAGCAGCTTCTGCTTCAGCTCGCCCTCGATGCGGCCCAGCTCCGCCTCCGCCTCCCGGCGTTTGGCGGCGCCCTCCTTCTGGATGTTCAGCACCTCGTCCAGGGTGGAGATCAGCTGCTGGTTGGTGTGCTGCAGCGTCTCGATGTCCACCACGCTGCGCTCCGCCTCCTTGGCGGCCTGGACGGTGCCCATTTTCAGCATATCCGCGTTCTTTTTCAGCAGCTCGTTGGTCATCTCCGTCACGGCGCTCTGGGCCGCCGTGGCCTGACGGGTGTGCTCCATGCCCAGGGCCAGCACCATCTGGCTCTTCCACAGGGGGATGGTATTCACCAGGGAGGACTGGATCTTCTCGATCATGATGGTGTCATTGTTCTGCAGCAGCCGGGTCTGGGGGCCCATCTGAACGGACACCATGCGGGTCAGCTCCAGATCGTGGAGTTTCTTTTCAAACCGCTCGCACATCTGCACCATATCGTTGTACCGCTGGGCGTCCTCCTGGGCGCCGCTGGCCTCCGCCCGGGCCTTCAGGGCAGGCAGCTCGTTGGCCCGCACGTCCGCCAGCTTCCGCTTGCCCGCCAGGATGTACATGGTCAGCTCCTTGTAATACTTCAGGTTCAGCTCGTACATCTGGTCAAACATGGCCACGTCCTTCAGCAGCGTCACCTGATGCTGCTCCAGCTCCCGGGCGATCTTCTCCACGTTGCTCTCCACCTTGGCGTACTGGGCCTTCATGGTCTCAATCTTGTTCCCGGCCTTTTTCCGGAGGCCGAACAGGCCCTTCTTCTCCTCTTCCTGGCCGAAGCCCTTCAGCTCCACCACCAGCTCGGACAGGGACTGGCCCACCTCACCCAGGTCCTTGGTGCGAACAGATTTCAGGGCGCTTTCGGAAAAGCCCGCCACGTTTTTCTGGGCGGCGGCGCCGTACTGCAGCACCATGTTGGAATCCATGATATCAATCTTTTTGGAAAACTCCTCCACGGCCTTTTTCTCCGCGTCGCTGAGCAGCCGCTCGTCCATCTCCACCGGCTCCGCCTTGGGCTTCTCCGGCTCAGGAACGGCAGGGGCGGCGGGGGCGTTGGGCTCCAGGGTCAGGGCGGGGACCTCCTCCGCCGCGGCGGCGGTGGGATTCAGGGTCAGCTCGGGGATACTGTTGTCACTCATGGTTCGTTCCTCCGTTTATGTTTTTATTTTCGTCAGTGGGCTCACAGCTCCAGCCGGATGCCGTCATCTCCTCCGGATGTCTGGGCTTTCAGGGGCTGATCCGTCAGGCCCTCCCGGGCCATCATGTTCTCCAGCACGGTGATGTCGGTGGAGATGTCCAGGGCCTCGCTGCCGTACAGGCTGTCCAGCTGCTTTTCAAAGGCGGTGACGATGGTCTCCATCATGCCCTCCACCTTGGTCATGGTGGCGTTCACGTTCTCGCCGGAGATGCCGGCGGAGCTGGCCCGGTCATAGGCGTTGAGCAGCTTCAGCGTGGTGGGCAGGTAGTAATCCATGAAGCGGCGGATCTGGGGCAGCTTCTCCGGGTCCTCTTTCACCCGGTCGAAGATCCGCTGGGACACCTGCTCCAGCCGGACGATCTGGGCGGAGATGGTCTCGTCGGCAATGTTGTCATCCAGCCGCTTCATCTCCGCGATGGCCAGGCGGCCGTCCTTCAGCATTTTATCCAGCCCGGCGCTGCCGGTGGATGTCTCCTTGGGTGCTTCCTCCTTCTTCGGCTCCGCCGCCGGTTCCTTCACGGACGCGCACAGCAGCTGCACCCCCAGAAACACCGCCGCCGACGCGGCGATGACAATCAGGAAGTGAACCGGCCGGTACAACGGGAAGAACAGGGCATACACCAGCCACACCACGGCGGCGGCGTAAAAGGGAGCCACCGGTTTACGGGCAGTCATCGCAGGACCTCCTTGCGTTCATTGGCGAAAGGCGAACCTTTCACACATTACCACGATTATACCGCGCTTTGGCCGGAGGGTCAAGAGAAAGCCCGGGCAGGATCCTGCCACAGCGGAAAGTCCGGCGGCCGGAAGGTGCACCAGGCAAACACGAACACCAGCGCCCACAGCGCCAGCAGCCCCGCCGCCTGCTGCCACCCGGCGTCGAAGGTCCCCCGCCGCAGCAGCCGGCAGTCCAGGGCGAACAGCAGCGCCGCCGCCAGCACAAACAGCAGAATATCCGCCCACAGGGCATGGACGCCCAACGCCCCGGTGTAGGCGTAATAGGCCGCCGGGAGGAACGCCAGCGCCGCCAGCAGTGACACCGCCCGCGCCGCCGGGAGGTTGGGGTACTGCCGCCCCAGCGCCGCCTGCTGCACCAGCGTGAACAGGAACACCGGCACCAGCAGCAGCTTCATGTGCTCCCACACCGACTCATTGACGGCGGAGATCACCGCCGCCCACACCGCTCCGCCGGTCCAGTCATACAGAAAATGCAGCGCCGTTCCCGCCAGCACCGTCCAGAAAAAGCCTCCGGTCTCCCAGTTCCGCAGCCGTTTGCCCATACCGCACCCCCGAAAATGAAAAGCCGCGGCCAGTTACGGCCGCGGCTTCATTTTATGCAGGTTTTTGCCGGTTATCCCCGGTAAGTGGGCACCACAATGCCCCGCAGCTCCGGCGTCACGGTGAAGGACGCGCCGGGGAGGGTGGTCACCTCGCCGCCGCAGAACAGCTCCAGGAACCGCTCCACGCCGCCCACATTGGGCAGCCCGTAGGGCGCGTGGCGGTAGTGCATGGGCACGGTGCAGCGGGGGCTGATCTGCCGTGCCACCGCCTTGGCCTCCTCCGGCCCCACGGTGTACACGCCGCCCACCGGCACCAGCAGCACATCCACCGCACCGATGGCGGACACCTGCTCCGCCGACAGCAGATGGCCCAGGTCCCCCAGGTGGCACACCCGGACGCCGTCCGCCTCAAACACCCGGATGGTGTTGCTGCCCCGGAGGGCGCCGCCCTTTTCATCGTGAAACGAGGACACCTCCGTCACCGTGAAGGGGTTCTCCCCCTCCGGCAGCAGCGTCACGCCCGCCGTGTAGTTGTGGTCATGGTGTCCGTGGCTGCAGTAAACGGCGTTGGCCTCGGCACGGACGTCCGGATACCCCGCCACACCCTCGTAGGGGTCAGTGATGATGGAAAAGCCTCCCTGCTCCAGCCGGAAGCAGGCGTGGCCCAGCCAGGTGATGGTCATAAGCGGCCCTCCTTGTTTGTTTGGATGGACCCACTATATCACATTTCGCCGGATTTGTCATCCGCCGGAGGGATGGCTTTTTTCGCCGCCTTCCGCTTCCGCCGCCGGCGCGCCGCCGTCACAACCGCTCCAATCACCGCCAGCAGAATCAGCACCGCCACCCAGTTGTAGGCCAGGCCCACCGCCAACTCCTCCAGCCCGTCGGTGAAGTTCCGCCAGCCGGAGGACAGGGCGGAGCCCACCCGGTCACCGAAGGTCTCCGCCGCCTCCTCGGTGTTGGACAGGCGGTAGACCTCCTGCAAGGAGATGCAGACGGTGGAGTAGTCTACCAGGGCGTCATAGTGCTGCAGCTCGCCGGACAGGGACTCAATGCGCTCCTCCGTCTCGGAGATGGCGCTCTCCAGGGTGATGATGTCCTCCATGCTCTCCGCCCGGGCCAGCAGTTCCTGCAGCCGCTCCAGCTTGGTCCGCTGGGTCTCCAGGCGGCCCGCCGTGTCATAGTAGTACTCACTGACATCCTCGCAGGAGGAGGTCTGCCAGGTGACGTGGCAAAGCTGCCCCACCTGGTTCAGAAACGGCTGGAACTGCTCCGCCGGAATCCGGACGGTGTAGTTGGCGCTGCGGTAGGTGCGGCCATAGTCGCCGGCGCTGCTGCTCTCAAAGTAGCCCCCCGTCCGCTCCACCAGGGCCGTCAGGTCCGCCACGGCGCTGTCAAAGGCTGTAGTCTCCATCTGCAGATCAGCAGTGTAGATGCGCTTGGCCCCCTGGGGCGCCTCCGCGCCGCTTCCGGCCATGGGCGCCGCAGCAGGCTCCGCCACTTCCGTGGCCGCCATGGCCCACCCTTTTTCCTCCGCCATGGACATTCCGTTGGAGACTGCATTGCTTGCGGTGGCGCCGGAGCTGCTGCCGCAGCCGGACAGCGCCAGCGCAGCCGCCAGCACCAGCGCAGCCAGAGACAAATGCTTCTTTTTCATGAGAGATCCTCCTTCCGAATTTTGGTCCTTTGCCTCTTTAGACGGCTAACGGAGCAAAAAGTTTCCGCTGACAGGAAAAATTTTTGCTTCTTCCAAAGGGTGCGGACCGGCGGCGTCTTGCACTTTTCCCGCCGGTTTGCTATCATAGGAGCAGTCTCAAAATAAGGAGGACATACCCTATGCCGTACTTTTCCATCAAATCCTATCCCCGGGATGACGAGCAGAAGCGAATCATGGTGGAGCGCGTCTCGGAGGTGATCAAGGAGGTCTGGGGCTGCCCCCAGGAGTCCATTACCATTTCTCTGGAGGAAATCACCCCTGAGGATTGGGAGGAAAAGGTGACCCACGATCTGGTGGAGCCTGCCATGGACAACGTTCTGATCCTTTCCGGCAAAAAGCTGGGAATCATGAACCGCGAGTAAGAAAACAGATTTCGGAGGAAACATTCATGACTTATCAGGAGATTCTTGCCAACGCCCGCACCTGCGTGGGCCCCTACTGCAAGGCCTGCCCCACCTGCAACGGCATGGCCTGCAAAAACACCGTCCCCGGCCCCGGCGCCAAGGGCATCGGCACAGGCTTCATCCGCAACTATCAGAAGTGGCAGGAGCTGTGCGTCAACATGGACACCATCTGCGAGAACAAGCCGGTGGACACCACCTTTTCGCTGTTCGGCCAGACCTTCGCCCTGCCGGTGTTCGCCGCACCCGTGGGCGCCATGCAGCTCCACTACGGCGACAAGTATGACGATCTGACCTACAACGACATTCTGGTGTCCGCCTGCGCGGAGGCCGGCATCGCCGCCTTCACCGGCGACGGCACCAACCCCGCCGTGGTGGAGGCCGCGGTGAAGGCCATCGCCAAGAACCATGGCCACGGCGTGCCCACCATCAAGCCCTGGGACGTGGACACCATCCGCGGAAAGATGGACCTGGTCAAAACCGCGGACCCCTTCGCCATCGCCATGGACATTGACGCGGCGGGCCTGCCCTTCCTGAAAAACCTGACGCCCCCCGCCGGCAGCAAAACCGTGGAGGAGCTGCGCCAGATCGCCGACGCGGCGGGCAAGCCCTTCATCCTCAAGGGCATCATGACCGTCCGGGGCGCCAAGAAGGCCCTGGAAGCCGGCGCGGCGGGCATCGTGGTGTCCAACCACGGCGGCCGGGTGCTGGACCAGTGCCCCGCCACCGCCGAGGTGCTGCCGGAGATCGCCGACGCCGTGGGCGGCAAGATGGCCATTCTGGTGGACGGCGGCATCCGCACCGGCATGGACGTGTTCAAGGCCCTGGCCCTGGGCGCCGACGGCGTGCTCATCGGCCGCCCCTTCGTCACCATGGTCTACGGCGGCGGCGCTGAGGGCGTGCAGGTGTACGTGGACAAGCTGAAGGCCGAGCTGGCGGACACCATGGCCATGTGCGGCGCCCACTCCCTGGCGGATATCGACCGCAGCATGATCTTCAGCAAGTAAGAAAGCCGGAAAAAATACGCTGTTCCTTGTAGGAACAGCGTATTTTTTATGGTTTCCACCGTCGCCGAACCGCACCTGACCGTCAATGCTCGTACGCGCCATATCGGCTCAGCCAATGCCGCCCCAGGCGGCGCCTACCGCCAGCACCAGCAGCGTCACGCCGCAGAAGCCGTATTTCGCCAGCGGGTAGAACCAGCCGCCGATGGGCTTCTCTCGGCCCAGATTCACCTGGGACAGGCAGTATTCCTTTCCGCACACCCAGAAGAAGCCGATGCCCGCCAGCGCCGCCCCCAGAGGGCAGACGTAGATGGAGCACACGTCCATCCAGCCGGACACCACGCCCTGAATGCACAGGCTCACCGCCATGGCAAACCCGCCGGTAACGGCTACCGCCGCCGGGCGGTTCAGCCGGAACAGCTCCTGCACCGTGGCGGTGGGAGCCTCCAGCAAATTGATGAGAGAGGTGAGGCCCGCCAGGGTCACCGCCGCAAAGAACACCATCATGATCACCCGGCCGCCGGGCATATTGGAGAACAGGTTGGGCAGGAACACAAACATCAATCCCGGGCCGCTGTTGCTCAGCTGCTCTCCGGCGGTGGCCATGGCAGGGATGATTACCAGCGCCGCCAGCATGGCCGCGGTGGTATCGAACAGAGCCACCATCCGGGCGCTGTAGGGCACGTTCTCCTCCTTGTCCAGGTAAGAGCCGTAGATCAGCGTACCGTTTCCGGCAATGGACAACGAGAAGAAGGCCTGGCCCAGGGCGTAGACCCACACGGCGGGGTCCAGCAGTCCCCGGGGGTCCAGCACGAAGATGTAGCGGTAGCCCTCCGCCGCGCCGGGCAGGGCGGCCACGTACACCGCCAGCCCCACAAACAGGAAGAAGAACAGGGGCATCATCACCTTGTTCACCTTCTCGATGCCTCCGCCCACGCCGAAGGCCATCACCAGCAGGGCCGTCAGCAGCCCCGCGATCTGCCACAGGTTGTTGCCCCAGGCGCAGGCGGTGGCGTCAAACAGGCCGCCGAAGCCCTCCACGCCGGAGTACTGCCCCATGCCGCCGGTGAAGGCGGCGAAGGCGTATTTGAAAATCCAGCCCATGACCACGGCATAGCCGATGGCCATCGCCAGGGACCCCAGCACGGGGATGAGGCCCAGCAGCCGGCCGGGCCGCTCGCTTCCCCACCGCTGCTTCGACGCCAGGCCGAAGGCCTTCACGGGGCCGCCCTCCGCCGCCCGGCCGAAGGCCATCTCGCCGATGACGCCGGTGGAGCCGATGAGCACCACAAACAGCAGATAGGGCAGCAGGAAGGTGGCGCCGCCGTACTGGGAGACGCGGGTGGGAAACAGCCAGATGTTGCCCATGCCCACGGCGGAGCCGATACAGGCCAGGATGAAGCCCCAGCGGGAGCGGAAGCTGTCCCGGGATTTGGATGTACGCATCATGGTTCCTCCTCAGCGCCCGGTGTCCGGGCTGGATTGGGTTTGTGTGTCCGGCGGTCCGCCGGCGGCGGCGATCTTGGCCTCCGTCTGCCGGTCGATCTCCGCCTTCAGCCGCCGCAGATAAGGGGAAAACTCCACGTTTTCCGCCCCGTAGGTCCGCTGCAGGTCATATTCCAGGGGCAGCCAGGTGGCAATGTCTCCCTCGTTGTGCTGGATCACCGCCTCCAGCTTGTCCAGGGCCTTGTAGAGTCTGGCCTCGTCGGTGGTCTGTTCCTCCATCTCCGAGAGCAGCGCCTGAAACTCCGCCCGCTGGCGCTCCGGGAAGCCTGCCACCCAGCTGTGGAGCAGCCGGTCCTCAGTATCCCGGTGGGCATCCGTCTTTTCAAAGGTGGGGATATCCCCGGTAAAGGCCTCTCCCAGGTCATGAATCAGGCACATGCGGATCACCCGGTCCATGTCCAGGGACGGGAACTCGTCCGCCGTCAGCAGGGCCATCAGCGCCAGACGCCAGCTGTGCTCCGCCACGCTCTCCCGCCGCCCGGCGGAGGTATAGGCGTGGCGGGGGACGCTTTTCAGCCGCTCCGCCACCGCCAGAATGTCCAACAGGGTTTTCGGTTCCATGATTTCCTCCTTACGCCTCGCCGCCCATGAGCCACAGAGCGCCCTCGCTGGCGCTTCCCACGCCGCTCCGATAGGGCCGCAGCATGCCCGGCGCCGGGTGATCCGGACGGCGGATGTGCTTCCGCCGCTCCGCCAGCTCCTCATCGGAAAGCTCCACGTCCAGCCGTTTATGCTCCAGATCGATGGTGATGATATCGCCGTTTCGCACGCAGGCGATGGGGCCGCCCTCCCAGGCCTCGGGGCAGATGTGGCCCACGCAGGGGCCGCGGGAGGCGCCGGAGAACCGGCCGTCAGTGATCATGGCCACGGAGGTGTGAAGCCCCATGCCCATAAGCATGGCGGCAGGGATGGACATCTCCCGCATGCCGGGGCCGCCCCTGGGACCCTCGTAGCGGATTACCAGCACGCAGCCCGGCTCCACTTTGGAATGGAGGAAGTGGTCCATCAGGTCCTCCTCCGACTCAAACACCACGGCAGGGCCACGGTGGTAATACATTTTGGGGTCCACGCCGCTCTTTTTCACCACCGCGCCGCCGGGGGCCAGGTTGCCGTACAGCACGGTGAAGCAGCCGTCTGGCAGGTAGGCGTGCTCCCGGTCCCGGATGACGTCCGGATTCACCGGCCGGGTAAAGCCGTCCAGCACCGCCCGGAGGGTGCCGCCGAAGGCCATGGGCACGTCCAGGTGGAGGCTGTCCCGGATGGCGCGGAGGGTTCCCGCCACGCCGCCGGCCCTGTGATAGTCGGTGAGGTGATACCGGGAGGAGGGCTTGAACTTGGCGATCACCGGCACGCTCTCCTGAATGGCGTCCAGCTCCCGCAGGTCCAGCGCCACCCCGGCGGTCCGGGCGATGGCCATCACGTGCATGACGAAGTTGCTGGACCCGCCGGTGGCGGAGGCGTGGCGGATGCCGTTTTCGATGGACGCCCGGGTCAGGAAGGCCCGGGCGGGAACGCCCTCCCGCACCAGCTCCACAATCCGCTCCCCCACGTCCCGGGCCTGCCGGGTTTTGGCGGCGGAGCAGGACAGCATGGTGGTGGAGCCTATGGGGCACAGGCCCACCACCTCCGCGAACACCCCCATGGTGTTGGCGGTGCCGTACATGGAACAGGTGCCGCAGGAGAAGCAGATGTTCTCCTTGTAATCGCCGAAGGTCTCCTCCGTGATCTTCCCGGCGTTCCGGGCGCCGATGGCCTCCTTCAGGTCCGGGGTCACCAGGGTCTCATCACCGGTTTCGTAGGGCACCATGGACCCCGCCGTCAGGAACAGGGAGGGCACGTTGACGGAGGCGGCGGCCATCAGCATTCCCGGCACAATCTTGTCGCAGGAGCAGAGGAACACCAGCCCGTCGAAGGCGTGGGCCTTGGCCATGGCCTCCGCCGACGCGGCGATCAGGTCCCGCTGGGGCAGGATGTACTGCATGCCCAGTAGCTGGGCCATGCCGTCGCAGGGGGCGGGAACGGTGAACTCCGCCGGGGTGCCGCCGGCGGCCCACACCCCCTCCTTCACGTGGTTCACCAGCTCCTTGAAGGGCTTGTGGCCGGGGTTCACGTCGTTCCAGGAGTTGACGATGCCGATCACCGGCTTGCCCAGGTCCTTTTTCCGGTAGCCCACGGCGCCCATCAGCCCGGTGTAATAGGCGTCCGCCATGCTGTCGTGATGCTGTTCCATGGTGTTCCTCCCCATGTTGGATTCCATTTCCAATATAGCAAACCCGGCGGCATATGGCAAGAGGACGCGAAGCAGCCGGAAAGGGAAATCCCCTTTCCGGCTGACAGCCTCAGCCCAGTACGCCCCGCGGCTCCGGCAGCAGCGGCAGGTCACGGAGGATCTCCGCCTCCGCCGCCTCATACTCCCAGGGGTGGGCGGCCCGGCGCATCTTTTTGGCCAGCTTCTCGTTTTCCCCGAACAGGCGGATCAGGAAGAACCACAGTTCCTTCATCCGCTGGGCAGCGGGGTTGTCGTCGCCGTAGTCCGCCCGGTAGCCCTCATACAGCCGCCGGGTGAACGCCGCGATCTCCTCCCGGGAGGCGGTCGGGCCGCCCCGGAGCTTCCGGCCCAGGGCCGGGTCGGCGATGAGGCCCCGGCCCAGCATCACAGCCTCCACGGCGGGAAACCGGTCCTGAAACGCCGTCACGTCCGCTGCCGTCACCAGGTCCCCGTTGTAGCACACCGGCGCCTGCACCCGGGGCAGCGCCCGGGCGAAGGCCTCCAGCCGGGCGGGGCGCTTGTAAAAGTCCTCCCGCACCCGGGCGTGGATGGTCAGCTCCGCAATGGGGAAGCGGTTGTACACCGCCAGCAGTCCGTCAAACTCGTCCTCCTCCCGGAAACCCAGCCGGGTCTTGACGGAGACGGGGAAGTCCGGCAGGGCGCCGTACACCGTCTCAAAAAACACCGCCAGCGCCGCCGGGTCCCGCAGCAGCCCGGCCCCCTTCCCCTTGCCGGTCACCGTGCCGGAGGGGCAGCCCAGGTTCAGGTTTACCTCCCTGTAGCCCATGCCCCGCAGCAGCTCCGCCGCCCAGAGGAAGTCCTCCGGCCGCCTGGCCATGATCTGGGGCACCACCCGGGCAAGGTCATTGTGCTCCGGCGTCAGATCCCGGCGGTCCCGCTCCGTCACCCGGTGCTCCCCGGTGGGGGAGAAAAAGGGGGTGTAATAGCGGTCGATGCCGCCGAACAGCTCTGCGTGAAGTGCGCGGAACCGGTGGGTGGTGACGCCCTGCATGGGGGCGGCGTACAGTCGCATAAAAGGTCCTCCCGCGGTCAAAGATTCCCTTTCAGTATACGGCAGTCCCGGCCGCCGCGCAAGCCCCGCCTTTTCCGCCGCCGGCGGGCGGGGTCCTCCGTCACGGCGCAGAAGCCCGCTGCCGCGCCGCCTCCCAGCACCACGTAACCCGCCAGCAGCCCCTCCGCCAGCGCCTGCCCCTCCGGGCTCCAGCCGATGAACCAGGCGTTCCACGCCAGCACTGCCGCCCCCAGGGCGAACATCACCCACAGATCCTGGTGAAATCCCGGTGCCGTTGTCCATCTCTTTTTCATTGCCATGCTCCTCCCTTTCGGCGTATTGCCTTTTCTGTTCTGGTTTCAGCATAGCAAACAGGGCGCTCAGAAATCTGAGCACCCTGTAACATTACCGGTATTTTTCCGCGATGGCCGACCCGTCGGCCAGAAGCTGGCGCCGCAGCGACTCCGGGTGCAGCACCTCGCAGCCGGAGGGGCCGTACTGCAGGGCGAAGAACCGGACGTTCCGGGCGGTGCCGGTGATGCGCACCTCCATCATGCCCTCCCCGGTCTCCCGCATGGCCGCCCGGTCCCCGAAGGTGTCCCGGACGTAGCCCGCCAGATCCGCGGGCATCCGCAGCACGATGACCTCCAGCTCTCCGCTGAACATCATGCTGTGGGTGGCGGCGTACTCCGCCAGATGGAACCCGTCCCGGCAGCCGGGCAGCTTCCGCACATCCTCCGCCGGCCGGTCCGGCAGCACCTCCGCGTCGGTGAGCCGGTCAATGCGGTAGTGGCGGAGCATCTGCTCCCCCTCCTTGCAGCACACCAGATAGTACTGGCCGTTGGTGCAGATGATGCCGTAGGGGGACACCACGTGCACCTCCCCCACTCGCTCCATGGAGCCGTCGGGCCGCACGGTGTTGCGGAAAAAGGTGGCCTTCGCGCCCCGCTCCATGGCCTCCTCGAACTGCTCGATGTTCCGCAGGAACTCCACGTTGCCCTGGTGGCTCCACTGGTCCGCCATGTGGACGTGCTTCACCTTTTTTCCGAAATCATCGCTGCCCAGGCGCATCAGCTTGTCAATGAGGTACCGGGCGTCCACCGGCGGCAGGTACTTGGAGGCCATGACGCCGTCGATGAGCACCCGCAGCTCCGTCTCGTCGAACAGGCGGACGGCGTAGGAGCCTCTGGAGGTGCGCTCGGCGTAGCCCATGGACTCCAGCGCCGCCACGGCGGCGGCCACGGTGTTCCGGGCCAGGGTCACCCGCTCATCCTGCTGGATGTGGGCGATGATCTGCAGATTGGACAGGGGCTTTTCCTCGCTGGCGTAGCGCTCCAGCGTCCGCAGCACCTGCAGCGGCACCACGCGGTTGCTGCCCATGGATGACATGGCGAATCCCTCCCGGCATCGTTTTTCCCATCATACCACGTTCCGCCGCCCACCCGCAACGCCCGGGATTGATTTTTCCGCCGTTTGTGGTACACTGGGATCACAGGCCGCCGGCCTGATTTCAGAAGAACGCGAGGTTCCGTCCATGTTAGAGTGCTTTTCCCGGCTGACCCCCACCTGGCTCAAGCGTGCCACGGTTTACAGCGGCTCCGTGGGGCCGTTCCGGAAGGATTTCCGCTTCCGGCTGGAGCAGGACAAGGATGCCGGACAGATCCACGCCGCCGTGTACTCCAAAGTGTGCTACGAGCTGGCGGAGGACATTGTGCGGGAGGACTTCCCCTGGGACGAGCCGGGCATTGAGGCCATGAAGACCTGGCTGCAGGAGCGGTACGAGGAATTCGCCGCCGGGCAGGAGGCCGCCCCATGAAGCTGCTGGTGCTGTCGGACTCCCACGGCTGCGTGGAGAACATGGCCCGGGCGGTGGAGCGGACCCGGCCGGACCTGATCTGCCATCTGGGGGACTGCTGGCGGGACGCGGAGCAGCTGCGGATGCTCTTCCCCTCCATCCCCATGGAGCAGGTCCCCGGCAACTGCGACTTCCGGCCGGACGCGGCGGCGGAGCGGCTGGTGTTTCTGGCGGACCGGCGGGTGCTGCTGTGCCACGGCCACACCTACGGCGTGAAGCAGTCCCTGATCTCCGCGGGCTTCGCGGCGGAGGAGAAGAACCTGGACCTGTTCCTGTTCGGCCACACCCACCGGCCGCTGTGGGACTTCCGGCGGCGGACGCTGTTTGTCAACCCCGGCAGCATCGGCCGGGGCGCCCGGCCCACCTACGCCGTGGCGGAGCTGGCGGAGGGACAGCCCATCACCGGACAGATTGTGGAGCTTGCATAAAAAATCACCCCGGATGATTCCGGGGTGATTTTTGTTCGGAACATTCAGATTTTAACCAGTTCATACTGGCGGGTGCCGATGCCGATCTTCTCGCCGTGCTCCACGCACACCTTCCAGTCGGTGTCCGGGTGGTTGGCGTACAGCAGATCGTCCCTGCCGCAGTCGCAGCCGCTGTCCTTGTCAAACAGGACGGAGCCGGGCAGGGGCTTCTGGGCCGCCACCGCGTCGGCGCAGGCCTGGTCCAGGGCCACCGGGTCGAAGGAGGCGAACATGCCGATGTCCGGGGCGATGGGGGCGTCATTCTCGCCGTGGCAGTCGCAGTTGGGGGAGATGTCCTGCACCAGGGACACGTGGAAGCAGGGCCGGCCCGCCACCACCGCCTTGGTATACTCGGCGATCTTCTTGTTCAGGATGTCGGGAGCCTCGTCATTGGCGGCCTCGATGGCGTCCTTGGGGCACACGCCCAGGCAGCGGCCGCAGCCCACGCACTTGTTCTGGTCAATGGCGCACTTGCCGTTTTCGATGACCGGCGCGCCGTGGGCGCAGATTTTGGCGCAGGCATGGCAGCCCACGCACTTCTTCTCCTTGACGTAGGGCTTGCCGGCGCTGTGCATCTCCATTTTGCCGGCCCGGGAGCCGCAGCCCATGCCGATGTTTTTCAGGCAGCCGCCCATGCCCGCCTGCTCATGGCCCTTGAAGTGGGTCAGGGACACAAACACGTCGGCGTCCATGATGGCCCGGCCGATTTTGGCGGCGGTGACGTACTCGCCGCCCTCCACCGGCACCTCCACCTCGTCGGTGCCCTTCAGGCCGTCGCCGATGAGGATGTGGCAGCCGGTGGCGTAGGGGTTGAAGCCGTTGAGATAGGCGGACTCAATGTGGTCCAGGGCGTTCTTCCGGCCGCCCACGTACAGGGTGTTGCAGTCCGTCAGGAAGGGCTTGCCCCCCTGGGACTTCACCAGGTCCACCACCACCCTGGCCCAGTTGTGGCGCAGGAAGGCCAGGTTGCCCGGCTCGCCGAAGTGCATCTTGACGGCAACGTACTTGCCCTCCATTTCAATGTCGCCGAAGCCGGCGGTCATCATCAGCCGGGCCAGCTTCTGGGGCAGGTTCTCCCGCCAGCTGGGGCAGCGGAAATCCGTGAAATAGACCTTTGCTTTCTCTGCCATGTCGTTTCTCCTCTTTCTCTTTTTCCTCTCCGGCAAAAACCGGTCAGTCCTCCCCCAGATCCACCGAGATGTGGTCGGTGCCGTGGGCGTCGAATTCGTCCAGATAGGTGTCGATGCGCTCCATCAGCTGGTCGTAGTTCTCCCGGGTCAACGGCTCCCCGTCCATATCCCGGAGGGCCATCTCCTCCGCCAGAATCTCGTAAAAGGCCACGTCCTCATAGTCGGCGATGACCTCGTGAATGCCGCCGTCGGCAAAGGCCCGGGAGGGGATGATCTCGCCGTCCAGCCGCTCCGCCAGCTTCCGCATGCCGCAGGTGGGGGCGTAGGAAAAGATCAGGCTCTCCACCTGGTCATACTCCCGGATGCGGTCATTTTCCCGGGTGGAGTTCATCACCCAGTTTCCGATGTATACCAGATCCAGCAAATAGCGGTATTGCTGATCCGTCAGTTCAATGTTCATGGACTTGCAGACACCTCCGATCCATTGTCCAGTGAAAGCTGATACTCATTATAGCAAACCCTCCCGGAAAAAGCCATACTCTTGCCGGGGGAATTTCCGCAAAAAATATGGGAAAGCTGTCAAAACTGTCTTGCGGCCCTTTCCAAGACATAGTATAATATGAAATTCAGATGCCGTTTTCTCCTTCCCCGGCGGAAAACGGCTGCTTGGAGGTTTCTCTATGGACAATCGCCCCATCGGCGTGTTTGACTCCGGACTGGGAGGGCTCACCGCCGTTCGCTCCCTGCGGCAGATTCTGCCGGAGGAAAATCTCATCTACTTCGGCGACACCGCCCGGGTCCCCTACGGCGGCCGCTCCCGGGAGACGCTGCTGCGCTACGCCCGGCAGGACGTGCGCTTTCTGCGGACCCACGATCTGAAGGCCATCCTCATCGCCTGCGGCACCGTGTCCACCACGTCTCTCACCACCCTGCAGGCGGAAAACGACCTGCCCATTGTGGGCGTGGTGGAGCCCACCTGCCGCCGGGCCGCCGCCATGACAAAAAACAAACGGGTGGGCCTCATCGCCACCCTGGCCTCCGTCCGCTCCGGCGCCTACGAGGCGTGCCTGGCCCGCATCGCTCCGGAGGTGCAGGTATTCGCGAAGCCCTGTCCCCTGTTTGTGCCCCTGGTGGAAAACGGGCGCATCCACCCCGGCGACATCGTCATTGAGACGGTGGCCCGGGAGTATCTGGAGCCGCTGCTGGAGACGGGCATTGACACCCTGATTCTGGGCTGCACCCACTACCCGCTGCTGTCGGAGATCATCGGCAGCATCTGCGGACCCGGCGTGACGCTGGTGTCCGCCGGAGAGGAGTCCGCCTTCGAGCTGAAGCGGCTGCTGAAGGCCCGGGAGCTGCGGGCGGACCCCCGGCGCGCCGGAACGGCGGAGTTCTGCGTCAGCGACCGGGTGGAGGATTTCGAGCGCATCGCCTCCCTCTTTCTGCAGGAGGAGCTGCGCCACGGCGCACGGAGGGTTGACATTGAGCAGTATTGAACCCAACCGCGTCCCGGTGATCATCACCGTCCGGGGTGAGCAGTACTATGACGGCGCTGACCCCGACGTGACGGAGCTGATGACCGAGGGCTATCTCACCGAAGGGGAGGACGGGCTGTCCTTCTCCTACCAGGAGACGGACCTCACCGGCATGGAGGGGACCACCACCACCTTCACCGTGCAGGGCCGGCAGGCCATCCTCACCCGCACCGGTACCGTCAACTCCCAGATGGTGTTTGAGGAGGGCAAGCAGCACACCTCCCTTTACGGCACCCTGTTCGGCAGTCTCACCGTGGACATCCAGACCAGCCGCCTGCGGCACAATCTCACCGCCCGGGGCGGGATTCTGGAGATCCGCTTCACCATTGCCGTGGAGCACACCGTCACCGGAAAGAACATGTTCAAAATCCGGGTACGGACCAAAAGCTGACAACACAAACTCAACAGAAGAGGTACGATATTATGATCCACATGATCCAGAACGCGAAAGACCAGGCCGCCCGGCTGACCATGGACGCCTACCGCGCCGCCGTGGCCCGGGGCAAGCTGCCGGAGGCCGACGTGAAGGGCGCACCCGTGGAGATTCCCAAGGACACGAAAAACGGCGACTTCACTACCACCTTTGCCCTGGCCGCCGCCAAGCAGCTGCGGATGGCCCCCCGGAACGTGGCCCAGCAGCTGCTGGAGCACCTGAACCTGGAGGGCAGCTACTTCGCCTCCGCCGAGATCGCCGGCCCCGGCTTCCTGAACTTCCGGCTGGACCCCGTCTGGCTCCGGGACGTGATGGCCGCCGTGGAGTCCGAGGGGGAGGCCTACGGCACCTCCGACACCCTGAAGGGCCAGAAGATCATGGTGGAATTCGTCTCCGCCAACCCCACCGGCCCCATGCACATGGGCAACGCCCGGGGCGGCGTGCTGGGCGACACCCTGGCCGCCGTGCTGGCCGCCTGCGGCGCCGACGTGTCCCGGGAGTTCTATGTCAATGACGCCGGCCACCAGATCGACAAGTTCGCCCACTCCATTGAGGCCCGCTACCTCCAGATCATTCTGGGGGAAGACGCGGTGGCCTTCCCGGAGGACGGCTATCAGGGCGGCGATATCCGGGACCTGGCCCGGGCCTACTATGACGCCCACGGCGATGAGCTGCTGAACGCCGACCCGGCGGAGCGGCAGGAGAAGCTGGCCCAGTTCGGCCTGTCCGTGAACCTGCCCCGGATGAAAACCGACCTGGAGCGGTACAAGATTCACTATGACACCTGGTTCTACGAGTCCACCCTCCACGAGAGCGGCTACGTGGCGGAGACGGTGGACCTGCTGACCGCCAAAGGCTGGACCTATGAGAAGGACGGCGCCCTGTGGCTCCGCACCGCCGACATCATGCGCCAGAACCTGCTGAAGGCCGGCAAGAAGCAGGCGGACGTGGACAAGCTGGACCTGAAGGACGATGTGCTGCGCCGGGCCAACGGGTTCTACACCTACTTCGCCGCCGACATCGCCTACCACCGCAACAAGTTCGCCGTCCGGGGCTTCGACCGGGTCATCAACGTCTGGGGCGCCGACCACCACGGCCACGTGGCCCGTCTGAAGGGCGCGCTGGACGCCCTGGACCTCAACGGCACCGAGAAGCTGGACATTGTGCTGATGCAGCTGGTGAAGCTGCTGCGGGACGGCGAGGTGGTGCGCATGAGCAAGCGCACCGGCAAGGCCATCAGCCTCCACGACCTGCTGGACGAGATCCCCGTGGACGCCGCCCGCTGGTTCTTCAACGCCAAGCCCGACACCCAGATGGAGTTCGACCTGGGTCTGGCGGTGCGGGAGGACTCCGAGAACCCCATCTATTACGTGGAGTACGCCCACGCCCGCATCTGCTCTCTGCTGCGGACCATGGAGGCGGAGGGAATTCACGTCCCCGCCATGGCGGACGTGGACATCGGCCTGCTGTCCGGCGAGACGGAGACCGCCCTCATCAAGCAGCTGTCCCAGTTCTGCGAGGAGATCCGCCTTGCGGCCCGGGACTACGATCCCAGCCACATCAACCGCTATCTGGTGGAGCTGGCGGGCTGCTTCCACCGGTTCTACACCGCCTGCCGCATCAAGGGGGAGGATGCCCGGGTGGCCGCCGCCCGGCTGAAGCTGGCAGACTGCACCCGGGTGGTGCTGCGCAACGGCCTGCGCCTCATCGGCGTGGAGGCCCCGGAGAAGATGTAAGCGCAAGAAGATGTCATCACACAAAAAGCCCGTGTCCGCCGGACACGGGCTTTTTCTTGACAAATTTCCCCGGCCGCCGTATGATTCTTTCCAATCACAACATTTCTCAGGAGATGTGGCATGAAATCCAAAACCGCTTCCAGCAGCTGGGGGACCGCTCTCCGGGCCGCCTTTCCCGTCACTCTGCCGGTGCTCACCGGCTTCGCCTGCCTGGGGCTGGCCTACGGCCTGCTGATGCAGGCCAGAGGCTACGGCCCTTTCTGGTCCGCCCTCATGTGTCTGGTGTGCTACTGCGGCAGCATGCAGTACGTGGCCATTGCCCTGCTCACCGCCGCCTTTGACCCGCTGCAGGCCTTTTTGCTGTCCGTCATGGTCAACGCCCGCCACATGTTCTACGGCTTGTCGCTGCTGGAACAGTACAGGGGCATGGGCGCCGCCCGGTTCCCGCTGATATACACCCTCACCGACGAGACCTTTTCCCTGGTGTCCTCGGTGAAGGTGCCGGAGGGCGTGGACCGGAAGCGGTTCTACCTCTCCGTCTCCCTGCTGAACTACGTCTACTGGTTCGCGGCCTCCCTGCTGGGAGGTCTGCTGGGCAAGGCCCTGACCATGGACCTCACCGGGGTGGACTTCGCCCTGACGGCCCTGTTTGTGGTGCTGTTCATGGAGCAGTGGAACAAGAAAGAAAGCCGCCCCGCCGGGCTGGTGGGACTGGGCTGCGCCGCGCTGGCCCTGGGGCTGTTCGGCGAGGACCTGGTGATTCCCGCCATGGCGCTGATCCTGGCGGTGCTGCTGGGAGGGAGGAAGGTGCTGTGCAGATGACGCCGTTTCAGATCATCGCCACCATGCTGGCCATCGCCGCTGGCTGCCAGCTGACCCGGTGGCTGCCCTTCCTGCTGTTCCCGGAGAACAAAACGCCGCCGAAAATCGTGCAGTACCTGAGCCGGGTGCTGCCCCCCGCCACCATGGGGCTGCTGGTGGTGTACTGCCTGAAAGGGGTCCGGTGGACCGCCGCCCCCCACGGCGCGCCGGAGCTGATGGCCATCGCGGCGGTGGTGCTGCTCCACCGCTGGAAGGGAAACGTGCTGCTGAGCATCGCCGGCGGCACCGCCGTGTACATGGCCCTGATCCGCCTGGTCTTTTAAAAAAAGGTCCCGCCCGCGGTCCGCCGCGGACGGGACCTTTCCTTTACCGCACCGGCCGCAGCCGCAGCCACCGGCCATTCTCCGTTCCCAGCAGCCCCACCGCCCGCTCCATGGCGAACTGTGGCTCATCCTGCCCGTTCACCACAATGGCAAGCTCCCGCCGGCGCACAGCCCCGCCGCTGTCCGGAACCTCCACCCAGGTCAGAATATACCGGAGGTCCGCGGTCCTCCACCGTCCGTCCTCCCACAGCTCCGCCGTCTCCTCCCGGACCATGGAGGCTGTCAGCGGCGGAAAGGACGCCCGGGACGCATTCCGGTATCCCCGGAGAATATGCCGCCGGAGATACGCCTCGTACCGCCGGGCAGCCGTGTCCGGCTCGAGCCTCCGGCGGACGTTTGCCAGCTCCGCCGCTGTCAGCGCGCCCTCCGCCGCCAGCCGCTCCGCCGCCTCCAGCTGCTCTTCCCTGGTCATTCCCGCCGCCCCCTTTCTGTGTCCGTCCATTATATAACATTTTGTTATATAAATCAATATAACAAAATGTTATACATATACTTTTGTGTATCCATCCATGCCGGAAAGGAGACACAAGCCATGTACCGCAGGATTCGTGACCTCCGGGAGGACCGGGACTTGCTGCAGACGGACCTTGCCCAATACCTGAACTGCTCCCAGGTGTGCTACTCCCACTATGAAAACGGAAGGCGGGATATCCCCACAGAGGTGCTGATCCGCCTGAGCCGCTATTATGATACCAGCGTGGACTACCTGCTGGACCTCACCAACGAAAAAAAGCCCTATCCCCGGAAGAAGTAGAAAGACGCCGCCCCGCCGTAAAACGGCAGGGCGGCGCCGGTCATTTCAGCTCGTCCAGAGTCAGGGAGAAGCTGTCCATAAACGTGTCCAGGAAGTAGTCCACCTCCGGCAGGCCGTACTCCTCCAGGGACCGGCGGGTCTGGGCCGCCGCCTCCCGGAACTCGGCGTTGCCGGCCTTCAGCTCTTCCACGCACTTGATGTAGGCGGACAGCTTGTCCGCCGCCTTTACCAGCCGCCGGGTCTCCGGGTCGTACTCGTCCAGGATCTCCCCGTAGACGCCCCGCAGCTCCTCCGGCAGCATGGACACCAGCTTTTCGTTGGCCACTGCCTCCACCTGACGGTAGGCCGCCTGAATGGCGGGGTTGTCATACTTCACCGGGGTGGGCATGTCGCCGGTGAGAATCTCCGAGGCATCATGGTACAGCGCCGCCACCGCCACCTTACCGGGGTCCGTGTGGCCGCCGAACTTCTCGTTGCGGATCACCGCCAGGGCATGGGCAAGCACCGCCGCCTGATGGCTGTGCTCCTGCACGTTCTCCGGGGCGGTGTTCCGCATCAGCGCCCAGCGCTGGATAAACCGCATCCGGGAGATATAGGCAAAAAAGTGACTTTTCACGTCCGACTCCTCCTCAATCCGCAATCTCGCCCACCAGGGCGCCGTCCTCGATGCCGGTGACGCGGACATTCCGGACCTGGTTGTGCAGGTCCTCCCCCACCGCCAGCACCTCCATGTAGTTGGGGGCGTGGCCGGAGAACCGGTCCCCCTTGGGCTGCTCAAACAGCACCGGGTACACCCGGCCCACGCAGCCCTCCAGATACGCCCGGTGCAGCTCCGCCGCCACCGCGGCGGCCCGCCGGGCCCGGTCCTCCTTCACCGCCGCGGGCACCTGCTCCATCTTCGCCGCCGGGGTGCCGGGACGGACGGAGTAGGGGAAAATGTGCATCTGGGCAAAACCGCAGCGGCGGATGAAGTCCAGAGTCTTTCCGAACTCCTCCTCCGTCTCGCCGGGGAAGCCGGCGATCATGTCCGTGGTGACGGCGGGCCGGTAGAAATGCCGGTTCAGCAGCGTCACGGACTCCAGGAAGCGCCCCGTGTCATACTTCCGGTTCATGCGGCGCAGCGTCTCGTCACAGCCGCTCTGCATGGACAGGTGGAACTGGGGGCACAGGTTGGGCAGCGCCGACGCCCGGCGGCAGAACTCCTCCGTGACGGTGCGGGGCTCCAGGGACCCCAGCCGCACCCGCAGCTCCGGCGCGGCGGCGCACACCGCCTCCACCAGGTCAATGAGGCTCTGTCCGTTTTTCAGGTCATGGCCCCAGGAGGAAATCTCAATGCCGGTGAGGACGATCTCCCGGTAGCCCTCCGCCGCCAGCTGCCGGGTCTGGGCCACGGCGTCGGCCAGCGGCTCCGACCGCACCGGTCCCCGGGCGTAGGGGATGATGCAGTAGGTGCAGAAGTTGACGCAGCCGTCCTCCACCTTCAGCATGGCCCGGGTGCGGGTGGCCAGGCCCCCGGCGGGCAGCACCTCGAACTGCCGCCGCTTCAGGGACTCGTCCACAAACTCCAGAGGCTGCTTCTCCGCCGCCGCCTGCTCCAGCCGCTCCACGAACTTCCCCCGCTCGCCGGTGCCGGCGATCAGGTCCACCCCCAGCTTCCGCACGTCCTCCAGGTGGGTCTGGGCGTAGCAGCCGCACACCGCCACCACCGCGTTGGGATGGCTCCGCTGAACCCGGTGGACCGCCTGGCGGGATTTCTGGTCGCTGACGGCGGTGACGGAGCAGGTGTTCACCACGTAGGCGTCGGCGTCGCCGGAAAAGTCCACGATCTCGTGGCCCCGGCTCACCAGCTCCTGCTCCATGGCCTGGGTCTCATATTGATTCACCTTGCACCCGAGGGTGTAAATGGCAACTTTCATAGGGGATACTCCTTGCTATTCGGGTCACTTCCCGATATAATAATGTATTCGGGACGCGGTCAATCCGCCGCGCTGCCGTTCACGAGGGTATTATACCGATATTTCCGCCGGGGGGCAACCCTCCCGGCGTCTTTCCCGGAGGTTTTTTGTTATGGTTTATCTGGATCACGCCGCCACCACGCCTGTTCCCCGCCCGGTGGCCGACGCCATGTATCAGGTGCTGGCGGAGCAGTTTGCCAACCCCAGCGCTCAGTACGCCATGGGGCTGGAGATGAAAAAGCAGGTGGAGCGGCAGCGGGAGACGGTGGCCCGGGCACTGGGCTGCGCCGCAAAGCAGCTCCACTTCACCTCCTGCGGCACGGAGGGGGACTGCTGGGCCATCCGGGCCGCCGTGTGGCAGAACCGGCGGCTGGGCCGCCACATTGTCACCACGGCGGTGGAGCACAGCGCCGTGCTGGAATCCTGCCGCCAGCTGGAGCAGGAGGGCTGCGAGGTGACGTACCTGGCGCCGGACAGCGACGGCGTCATCAAGGCGGAGCAGGTGCTTCAAGCCGTCCGGCCCGACACGGCGCTGGTGTCCGTCATGCTGGTGAACAACGAGCTGGGCACCGTCTTCCCCATCGCCGACATCGCCCGGGGGCTGAAGCGGAAGAACCCCCAGACCCTGCTGCACACCGACGCGGTGCAGGGCTTCCTGAAGGTACCCTTCTCCGCCAGGACCCTGGGGGCGGACTTCATCACCATCTCCGCCCACAAAATTGGCGGGCCCAAGGGCATCGGGGCGCTGTACATCGGCGACCGGGTCCGCAATCCCCGGCCGCTGCTGCCCGGCGGCGGCCAGGAGGCCGGCCTCCGCTCCGGCACCGAGGCCACCGCCCAGATCGCCGGCTTCGCCAAGGCGGTGGAGCTGCGGACGGAGCGCCTCTCCGAAACGCTGGCGGAGATGGCGGCCCTGCGGGACTACGCCGCTGCCGCCTTCACCGCCATCCCCGACTGCCGGATCGTGGGCGGCGGCACGGCCCCCCACGTGCTGGCCCTCGCCCTGGTGGGCTACCCCAGCCAGAACATCGTCAACGACCTGTCGGCCCAGGGCATCTGCATCTCCGCCGGCTCCGCCTGCCACCGGGGCAAACCCAGCCACGTGGTGGCCGCCCTGCACCTGCCCAAAGAGGTTCAGGGCAGCGTCATCCGGATCAGCTTCGGCCCGGAGACCACCCGGGAGGACATCGACGCGTGCGCCGCGGCTCTCCGCCGCCACCATGACACCCGGTTCCCCCGGCTGTAATCATCAAATTCTGGAGGTCATCCCCCATGTTTCAGCTTCTCCGGCAGAAGCCGGGCTTTTACCGCCGTCTGGTGCAGCTGGCGCTGCCCATGGTGCTGCAGAACCTGATCACCACGTCCCTGGCCTTTGTGGACACCTTCATGGTGGGCCTGCTGGGCAGCAATGAGCTGTCTGCCGTCACCGCCGCCAACACCCCTATTTTCCTCATTCAGGTCATTGTGTTCGGGCTGATGAGCGGCCTTTCCGTGCTGGTGAGCCAGTACTGGGGCAAGGGGGACGCGGAGGCCATCAACCGCTGCATGGGGGTGGTGCTGTACGCCGGGCTGGCCATCTCCGGGGTCATGGCGCTGGTCCTGTTTGTGTTCCCCGCGGGGGTGCTGTCCATCGTGACGGACAACGCCGCCCTCATCACCACCGGCGCCCCCTACCTGCGGATTGTGGGCGTCTCCTACGTGTTCAATACCGTCAGCTCCGTGTACGTGGGCATGCAGCGCAGCACGGAGAACCCCCGGTTCGGCATGCTGGTGTTCGGCACCTCCATGCTGCTGAACACCTTCCTGAACTACTGCCTGATCTTCGGCCATTTCGGCTTCCCCGCCCTGGGGGTGGTGGGCGCTGCCGCCGCTACCCTCACCGCCCGGATGGTGGAATTCGCCATTGTGGCGGTGTACGCCGTCACCAACCGGCGGCTGCCCCTGCTGCCCGCGGCCCTGCTGCGGCCCGGCACCGCTGTGTTCCGGGGCGTGCTCCACTACTCCGGCCCCGTCATGGTCAACGAGACGCTGTGGGGCCTGGGAACCAGCGTCCTCACCGCCATTATGGGCCACATGGCCATCTCCGGCGACATGCTGGCGGCCTACGCCATTGTGGGCAACATCGACAAGTTCTCCACCGTGGCCTGCTTCGGTCTGGCAGGCGCTACCTCCGTGGTCATCGGCAAGAGCATCGGCGAGGGCCGGGACCGGGAGGAGGTTTACTCTCTGGGGGCCTGCCTGCTGCTGCTGAGCTTCCTGCTGGGGCTGATCATCGGCCTGTGCCTGCTGGTGCTGCTGCCCACCTTCTTCATCCCCGTGCTGTTCCCCCTGTTCCGGCTGTCGGAGCAGGCGGCCTACATCGCCGCGGCCATGACCCTGGTCTATCTGACGGTGATGCCCACCCGGGCCTTTGACATCACCAACATCACCGGATTGCTGCGGGCCGGCGGCGACACCCGCACTGCCGCCGTGCTGGACCTGCTGCCCCTGTGGCTGCTGGCCATTCCCCTGACGGCCCTGTTCGCCCTGGTGGTGGAGGTGCCCGTCTTTCTGGTGTGCGTGGCCACCCACTGCGAGAGCCTCATGAAAACTCCCATGGGCGTGGTGCGGCTGCGGAGCCGGAAGTGGATCAACGACGTTACGCTGCAGGAGGAACCGTCATGACCAGTCTGTTCTGCTGTCCCCTGTGCGCTCAGCCCCTTGTCCGTCAGGAGCGGACCTACCGCTGCCCCGGCGGCCACAGCTTCGACATCGCCAGGGAGGGCCACACCCACCTGCTGCCGGTGAACCGGAAGCACTCCGCCGCCCCCGGTGATGACCCCGGCATGGCCCGGGCACGGCGGGAGTTCCTCTCCAAGGGGTATTACTCCCCGCTGTTGAATACTCTTTGTAATCTTTCTGTGGCCCACACCGGCTCCGCGCCGGCCATTCTGGACGCCGGCTGCGGCGAGGGGTACTACACCGCCGGCATCCGCCAGGCCCTGCTGGACGCCGGGAAATCCCCCCGCATGGCGGGCATTGACATCTCCAAGGCCATTCTCCGTTTGGCCGCCAAACGGACCGGAGACGTGGAATTTGCCGTGGCCTCCTGCTACCGTCTCCCGCTGGCGGACAGCTCCGTAGAGCTGCTGCTGGACTGCTTCTCCCCCCTGTCCGTTCCGGAGTTCCGCCGGGTGCTGCGGGGCGGCGGCACGTTCCTCTACGTGGTGCCGGCGGCGGAGCACCTGTGGGAGATGAAGCAGGTGCTGTATGACCGCCCCTACCGAAACGAGGAAAAGGAGGTTGCCTACGAGGGCTTCACCCTGCAGGAGGTGGTCGGCGTGGAGGCCATGATCACCCTGCCCTGTCAGGAGGACATCCACGCCCTGTTCCAGATGACCCCCTACTACTGGAAAACCCCGAAAGAGGGGGCGGCGCGGCTGGCGGCGCTGGACAGCCTCACCACCCACATTGCCTTCCATGTTCACGTGTTCCGCCGGGATGCGTAAGCCCGGAAGATTTCCGAAGCCGGGAACTTTTTCCCCTCTCCGGCCGTCCAACCAATAAATGCCATGAAAGGATGGAACGATCATGAAGAAATTCTCCCGCCTTCTGTCCCTGACCCTGTGCGCCCTGCTGCTGGGCGTCGCCCCCGCCATGGCCGCTGAGGCCCTGGAGCCGGAAATGCCGGCGTACCTGCCGCCGGTGCAGGTGTGGGGCCGGGTAACCCGGCTGGAAAACGGCAGCCTGCACCTGGAAAACTCCAACGAGAATGACCCTTACCACGACATCATCCTCCATCTGCCGGAGAACACCCCCTGTCTGGACGCCGTCACCGGATTGCCTCTGGACCGGGAGCTGCGGGACGGGGAGACCATCTACGCCTGGGTGGGGCCTGCCATGACCATGAGCCTGCCGCCCCAGGCCGCGGCGGAGCTGATTCTGGCCAACATCCCGGCGGACTTCGGCGTCCCCCAGTACTATCAGATCGCCCGGGTGGAGCCCCGGGCCGTGATCGCCATCTATCCCACACCGCCCATGACCCATGCGGACCTGGTGACCACCGGCGGGGAAGCCCTCACCGTCACCAAGGATGCCGTTCTGTTCCCCTACCGGACCCGGCAGATGGTGACGCTGGAGTCCCTGCGGCCCGGCAGCCGCATTCTGGTGTGGACGGATGACGAGGGCGCCGTCACCAAGGTGATGGTGTTCGCCTATGAGTACCGGGGCTATGCCGGCTGGACGGCGGAGGGCCGCGCCGCCGTCAATGACGCGCCGGTGGCCGTCCCCGGCAAGGTGGTGGACGGCGAGGTGCTGCTGCCCATCCGGGCGGTGGCGGAGGCTGCCGGCTATCAGGTGGAATGGGTGGCCGGACAGGGCGCCGTGGTGCGGGAGAGCAGCGGCGAGTTGGTGTTCTCCGTGCTGCCCGGCCTGGACACGGCCCGCACCGCCGGCGGCGAGGAGTGGCTCATCGCCCCCTGTCTCTTTGAGGCGGGCGTCACCTACCTGCCGGCCGAAAACCTGCTGTCCCTGCTGAACCTGTTCCCCACCTATTAAGCGCAAAAGAGGTCCGTGCCTTGCGGCACGGACCTGTTACTTGCTGCGGTTACTCTCCCAGCCACTTTGCCAGGTCGGACAGCTGCTGCTGATACTCCGGATTCTCCCGGACGGAGCCGGCGGGGAAAATGCCTCCCAGCACCAGCGCCTTCGTCTCATCGGCGCCCATGATGCCCAGCGCGCCGGCCAGGTCCCGGGCATGGGCGGTGTACACGTCCACGGGACCGCCGCCGCAGGTGCAGACCAGGGCGCCCTTCTTGCCCCGTTTGGTGGCGGCGGAGGCGCCGGGCTTCGTGGGGTTGTAGAAGCAGTACAGCCGGTCAATGAAGGTCTTGGCCTGGCCGCAGATGCCGTTGAAGTAGATGGGTGCGGCAATCACCAGCCCGTCGCACTGGTCGATGCGCTCCACCAGGGCGCCCATGTCGTCCTTCTGGACGCACCCGGGAGTCTCCTTCCTCTTGCAGACGTCGCAGCCCAGGCAGGGCTTCACCGTCTTTTCCTTCAGGCGGAACACCTCCACCTGGGCGTCGGGAATCTCCGCCGCCAGCTTGTCGGCAATGCAGGCGCAGTTGCCCCTGGCCCGGTAGGTGCTGTCCACCACGATGATCTTTTTCATAAGTGTCGGCCTCCTTGTGGATTTTTCTCCATTTTAATCCAGTTTCCCGCAAAACGCAACAGCCTCCGCCCTTTCCGGCGGAGGCTGTTGGTTCATGGTTTCAGTTGATGGGGTGAGCAGGCTCCCGGCCGTTGAGGACGGCGTCGATATCGGCGGCGGCCATCAGGCCCATGCGGTCCATGGCCTCCTGGGTCAGGGCGGCGCAGTGGGGGGTCATCACCACGTTGTCCAGGTCCAGCAGGGGGCAGTTCTCCGCCGTGGGCGGCTCGGTGGCGTAGACGTCGGTGCCGTAGCCGGCGATGCCGTTGGCCTTCAGGCAGGCCACCAGGTCCTCCGTGTTCACCACGTCGCCCCGGGCGGTGTTGATGAGGAAGGCGCCGGGCTTCATCAGCGCCAGGGTCTCCTTGTTGATGAAGTTGCGGGTGGCGGGGGTGCTGGGAATGTGGAGGGACACGAAGTCCGCCTCCCGCAGCACCTGCTCCATGCTCTCTGCCTTGACGCAGCCGGCGGGATACCGGTCGGCGGGCAGGGAGCGGGCATAGCCGATGGCCTTCATGCCGAAGCCACGGATGCACATCTCCGCCACGTGGCCGCCGATGTGGCCCATGCCGATGATGCCCACGGTCTTGCCCGTCAGCTCAAAGCTGCGGCAGGTATCCCGGACACCCCAGACCTGGTTCCGGACGTTCCGGTCGAAGTAGGGAATGTGGTGGGCGCAGGCCAGCATCAGGCCCACAGCGTGCTCCGCCACGGAGACGCTGTTGGCGTTGGGGGTGATGCAGACCTTGACACCGTTGGCGGTGCACCAGTCCATGTCGATATTGTCAATGCCCACGCCGTAGCGGCCGATGACCTTCAGCTTCTTGGCGGCGGCGAGCACCTCGGCGGGATAGGGGCAGGTGCGGGCGATGATGGCGTCGGCGTCGGCAATGTCCTCCTTCAGCAGGGCCTGGTCATAGCCGCCCCGGCCCATGACCACCTCATAGCCTCTCTCCCGGAGGTAGTCCTTGCCGGCCTCGGTGATCTCCTGGGGAATCACAACTTTCATATTTTCTCATTCCTTTCCTGACTGCGCGGCCCCGGAGGACCGCTCTTTCATTTGTGGTTTTATCATATCACGGCTTTTTTCCCGGAACAAAGTGCAAACCCGCCGTTCTTTCCGCAGGCCGGACCTGTTTCTCCGGCTTTTTCACGGAAAGCCGCAAACTTTACAAAATCAGTTTTACATCCATTTCAATCTGCGTTATACTGAAGGCAACAACCAAAGGAGGTATTTGCCATGTCCTTTACCATCGAAAACATCCGGGAGGCCAGAGAGCGCATCGCGCCCTATATCGCCCGTACTCCCCTGCTGCGGCTGCAGAATCTGGACAGCTATCTGGGCTGCCAGGTCTACGTCAAGGCGGAATGCATGCAGACCACCGGCGCGTTCAAACTCCGGGGCGCCATGAACAAGATGCTGTCCCTGACGCCGGAGCAGCTGAAAAACGGCGTGGTGGCCTCCTCCTCCGGCAACCACGGCCGGGCGGTGGCCTATGCCGCCAGAATGCTGGGCACCAAGGCCACCATCGTCATGCCCAACAGCGCGCCGGCTATGAAGCTCAACGCCATCAAGGCCCTGGGGGCGGAGATCGTCATGTGCGAGCCCTCTGAGCGCCACGCGGCGGCGGACCGGATCTGCGAAGAGACGGGAGCCGTTCTGGTGCCGCCCTTCAACGATCCCGCCATTATGGCCGGTCAGGGCACCGCCGGTCTGGAAATCGCCGAGGACTGCCCCGACGTGGACGTGGTGATCACGCCCCTCAGCGGCGGCGGCCTTCTGAGCGGTGTGGCCACCGCCGTCAGAACCCTGTGCCCCAACGCCCGGGTCTACGGCGCCGAGCCGGCTCCCCTGCCCCGCTACACCGTCAGCCTGGCGGAGGGCAAGGCGGTCACCGTGCCTCAGAAGCCCACCATCGCCGACGCCCTCATCGGCCAGACCCCCGGCAGCCACTGCTTCCCCGTGGTGCAGCAGCATGTGGCGGGCACCCTCCCGGTGGACGATGCCTACACCCTGAAGGCCATGAAGCTGCTGCTGACGGAGGGCAAGCTGCTGGGCGAGCCTGCCGCCTGCATCGGCATGGGCGCCGTGCTCCAGGGCCTGCTCCCCGTGAAGCCGGAGGAGAAGGTGTGCTTTCTGGTGTCCGGCGGCAATGTGGGCTTTGAGCAGCTGCGCGTTCTCGACGACGTGACGCTGTAATCCCCCGATCTCCCTCATTCCGTAACAAGCCCCCGTATCGTCTGATACGGGGGCTTGCTGCAGTTCAGTGCATCCGCAGACTTGTGATGTACGCAGCCGGTGAATTACTCAGCGGACTTGGCAGCGGCGTGGGCAGCCTCGGCGTCATAGCCGGGCTCCCAGACCTTGGTGTTCAGAACACCCTCGGTGCGGCAGACGGAAGTGGTGCAGACCATATCGCCGCAGATGTTGACGGTGGTCAGACCCACGTCGATCAGCACGTAGCTGGCCAGGATCAGGCCGAAAGCGTCAGAGGGCAGGCCGAACTGGCCCAGGATCATCAGGATGAAGATGGAAGCGCCAGCGGGGATACCGGCAGCGCCGATGGACATGATCAGGCACAGGAACACGATCATGATCAGCTCAGCAAAGGTGAACTTCATGCCGTAGATCTGAGCGGTGAACAGCAGGCAGATGGGGATGTTCAGGCCGGCGCCGTCCTGGTTGACGGTGGAGCCCAGGGGGAAGGAGAAGCCGCCGATGGAACGGGGCACGCCCATGTGGGACTCGCACAGCTCCAGCTCCAGGGGCACGGTAGCAGAAGAGGAAGTGGTGGAGAAGGCCATGATCAGCACGGACTTCACGCGGTTGATGAACTTGAAGATGTTGATCTTGCCCATGATGGCCAGCAGGACGCCGTAGACCACCAGGATCTGGGTCAGCATGGCAGCATACTCAGTGATGAGGAACTTGCCCAGAGGCAGGATCACGTCCAGGCCATTGGCGCCGGCCATGTTGGCCATCAGGGCAAACACGCCGATGGGGGCATACTGCAGGCAGATGTTGATCATCTTCAGGATGGCGGCGTTCAGGGAATCCAGCACCTCAATGACGGGCTTGTTCTTCTCGCCGATCAGGGAGATGGCGATACCGAACATGATGGCGAAGAAGATGATGGACATCAGGTTGGCGTTGGCCAGGGCCTGAATGATGTTGGTGGGAATGATGTTCACCAGGGTGCTGACGATGTCGGGAATTTCCTTCTCAACAGCGCCGGCAGTGGCGGCGGAGAAGCCCACGCCGGGACGGATGATGGTGGCCCAGCAGATGCCGTTGACGGCAGCCAGGGCGGAGGTGATGCAGTAGAACACGAAGATCTTGATACCGATGCGGCCGAAGGCCTTCAGGTCCGTCACCTGGGCAATGCTCAGGGTGATGGAGACGAAGATGACAGGCACCATGCACATCTTCAGCAGGTTCACGAAAATGGTACCGAAGGGTTTAATCCAGGAAATGGACGGGCCGACGACAATGCCCACGATGAGACCGAGGGCCATGCCAATCAGCATTTTGGCGGACAGACCAATCTTTTTCTTTTTTTCCATACGTTTTCTCCCTTTCTGCAGTGGTATTTATGCTTCAACGCACCTTTGCAATGAATTGCAGGATGCGTGCAGCACCTTCCCTGAGGTTCTCTTCGCTGTTGGCAAAGGAAATGCGGATGTTGCCCTCGCCCTTCTGGTCAAAGGCAGTGCCGTAGGTGGTGGCCACGCCGGTCTCCTCCAGCAGCCTGAAGACGAAGCTGTGGGAGTCGATGCCCAGCTTGCTGATGTTGGGGTACATGTAGAACGTGCCGTCCGGCACCCGCAGGCTCAGGTCCTCGCACTCCAGCAGCAGCTTTGCCAGCATATCGCGGCGGCGCTGATACTCCCGGCGCATGGCCTCCACGTCGGCCTCGCCGTTGTTGAGGGCCTCGGCGGCGCCGGCCTGGACGAACACCGGCAGGCAGGTGGTGGAATACTGGTGGACCTTCAGCATGGGCAGCACCAGGTTCTCGTCGGCGGCCACATAGCCCAGGCGCCAGCCGGTCATGGCGTAGGCCTTGGACAGGCCGTTGATGGTGATGGTGCGGTCCTCCATGCCGGGGATGGAAGCGATGGAGACGTGCTTTGCGTCACCGTAGATCAGCTTCTCATACACCTCGTCGGAGACGACGATCAGGTTGTGCTTCACGCACAGCTGCGCGATCTGCTCCAGCAGCTCCCTGGGATACACGGCGCCGGTGGGGTTGGTGGGGCTGTTCAGCAGCAGAATCCGGGTGCGGCTGGTGATGGCCTTCTCAATGTCCTCCACGTCGGGCAGCCAGCCGTTCTCCTCCCGGGCGCGGACGATCACCGGGGTGCACTGGGCCATTTTGGCCAGCTGGATGTAGTTGATGAAGGTCGGCTCGATGATGATCATCTCTTCGCCGGGGTCCAGAATACCCAGGGTGGCGCACTGCAGCGCCTCGGCGCAGCCGTTGAGCACCAGAATGTTCTTCTCGGGGTCGGCCTTGATGCCGTTGTCTCTCCACAGCTTGTCGGAGATGGCCTTGCGGCACTCCATGGTGCCCCGGTTGTGGGCATAATGGGTCTCCTTCCGGTTCAGAGAGGCGATGGCGGCGTCAATGATATGCTGCGGGGTGTCAAAATCAGGCTCACCCACCTGCAGCTTGATCACAGAGCGGCCCTCTTTGGCCATCTGGCCTGCCAGCTCGCCGATCTGACGAATCTTGGACAGCTGGATTTCGTCCATGTGATTGCTGAATTGCACTTGCTCTCCTCCTCCCACTCTTGCACTTTTTGCGCAGGAGCAATTCGACAAATTGCCCAATTCTATAGGCTTTTCCGTTTCAAAATCAGACACTTTGCGTCACACGTTTACTATACCATGGGATTTATATCTTGTAAAATGAATTATTTGGTGGTAAATTATTGATATCATGAATAATTCCCGGGCAATCAGCCGCAACTTTCTTCCCGTTCAGAAAGGAGATTTGTGATGGATACCAATCAGGTGGAGGCATTTATCAAGCTAATTGACTGCAAAAGCTTCACAAAAGCGGCGGAAACCCTGTGCATTTCCCAGTCCGCCCTCAGCCACCGGCTGAACCATCTGGAGGAGGAGGTGGGGATGCCGCTGATCGTCCGCTCCCGGGGAAAACGGGAGTTTGAGCTGACCCACGCCGGCATGGAGTTCATCCCCATCGCGGAGCGGTGGCTCTCCCTGGCCCAGGAAACGGACAACCTGAAAAAGAGCATTCTGCAACGGTCTTTGTCCGTCTCCTCCTCGGAAACCATCTCCTATCTGTTTTCCAGACTGTATCAGGAGATCATCGCCGAGCAGCCCTTTTTCCTGTCCATCCGGACCTCCAGCTCCTATCAGACCATCTCCGACATGGAGGCCCAGACCTCTGACATCGGCTTCACGGTCCGGGAGCGGGTCAGCCGCACGCTGAAAGTGGTGCCCATCTTTTCCGAGCGGCACTATCTGGTGGGCTGCCTGGGCTCCGACAAGCGGGTCATCGACCCCCGGACCCTGGATTCCCGGAAGGAGCTGCTGACGGACTGGAGCTCCAGCTTCCGGGAGTGGCACGACGCTTACTTCGATCTGGGCCACCGGCCTCTGGTGGCGGTGGACACCGCCGCCAACGTTTGCAACTACCTGTCCGACGGCATCTGGTGCATCGTTCCCGCCTGCGCCATTCCCTATCTGCAGCTCACCGCCACCGCCAGCGGCCATCCCGTGCAGGTTTACGAGATTCCCAATCCCCCGCCGGACCGCATCTGCTACAAGGTCACCAACCGGATTCCCCGGCCCAACCGGGTGGAGGGCATCCGCTATTTTGAGGAGAAGCTGAACGTCTTTTTAAAGGAGAATGACCTCCACATGTAACGTGAAAGCCGCCGCGGACCGTGGTCTGCGGCGGCTCTGCTTCTTCAATTCTTCTTACCGTGGAGGGCCTTCATGCGCTTTTCGTGGTCCAGAATGGCCTTGCGCATCCGCAGGCTCTTGGGGGTGACCTCCAGCAGCTCGTCGTCCGCCAGGAACTCCAGGCACTGCTCCAGGCTCATCTGCTTGGGGGGCACCAGACGCAGCGCGTCATCGGAGCCGGAGGCCCGGGTGTTGGTCAGCTGCTTCTTCTTGCAGACGTTGACGGTCATGTCCTCGCTGCGGGGAGACACGCCGATGATCATGCCGCCGTAGACGGGAACGCCGGCGCCGATGAACAGGGTGCCCCGCTCCTGGGCGTTGAACAGGCCGTAGGTGATGGACTCGCCGGTCTCGAAGGAGATCATGGAGCCGTTGCCCCGGCGCTGGATGTCGCCTTTGTAGGGGGCGTAGGAGTCAAACACGGAGGCCATGATGCCCTCGCCCCGGGTGTCGGTGAGGAAGTCGCTGCGGTAGCCGAACAGGCCCCGGGCGGGAATCAGGAACTCGATCTTCATGCGGTCGCCCACGGGGGTCATCTCCACCATGTCCGCCTTCCGCTGGCCCAGCTTCTCGATGACGGAGCCCACGCAGTCGCCGGGCACGTCCACCACCAGCCGCTCAATGGGCTCGCACTTCACGCCGTCGATCTCCTTATAGAGCACGCGGGCGGGAGACACCTGGAACTCGTAGCCCTCCCGGCGCATGGTCTCAATCAGGATGGACAGGGACATCTCGCCCCGGCCCGCCACGTTGAAGGCGGTGTCCCGGTCGGTTTCCGTGACCCGGAGGGACACGTCCTTCAGGGTCTCCCGGAACAGCCGGTCCCGGATCTGGCGGGAGGTGACGAACTTGCCCTCCTTGCCGGCGTAGGGGGAGTCGTTGACGGAGAAGGTCATCTCCAGGGTGGGGGCGGAGATCTTCACGAAGGGCAGGGCCTCCACGCAGTCAGGGGCGCAGATGGTGTCGCCGATGGTGATGTCGGGGATGCCGCTCATGGCGATGATGTTGCCGGCGGTGGACTGGGTCACCGGGTTCCGGGCCAGGCCCTCGAACTCATAGATGGCGGTGGCCTTGGCCTTGCGCAGGATGGCCTCGGGATCGTGGTAGTTGCACACGGCGATCTCCTGGTTCTGCTTCAGGGTGCCCCGCTCAATGCGGCCGATGGCAATCCGGCCCACGAAATCGTTATAGTCGATGGAGGACACCAGCATCTGGAAGGGCTCGTCCACGTTGGCCTCGGGGGCGGGGATATACTCCAGAATGGTGTCGAACAGGGGCTTCAGGTCGGTGCCCACCACGTCGGGAGAGTAGGAGGCAGTGCCCTGCCGGCCGGAGCAGAACAGCATGGGGGAATCCAGCTGCTCGGGGGTGGCGTCCAGGTCCATCAGCAGCTCCAGCACCTCGTCCACCACCTCGTGGATGCGCTGATCGGGGCGGTCGATCTTGTTCACCACCACGATGACCCGGTGGCCCAGCTCCAGGGCCTTGCTCAGCACGAAGCGGGTCTGGGGCATGGGACCCTCGGCGGCGTCCACCAGCAAAATGACGCCGTTGACCATTTTCAAAATGCGCTCCACCTCGCCGCCGAAGTCGGCGTGGCCCGGGGTGTCCACAATGTTGATCTTGGTTTCGCCGTAGCGGATGGCGGTGTTCTTGGCCAGAATGGTAATGCCCCGCTCCCGCTCCAGGTCGCCGGAGTCCATGACGCGCTCCACCGTCTCCTGGTTTTCGCGGTACACGCCGCCCTGCTTGAGCATCTCGTCCACCAGGGTGGTTTTGCCGTGGTCCACGTGGGCGATGATGGCGACGTTTCTCAAATGTTCGTTCTGCATAAGCGATCTCCTTACTGCATGGCGGGAAAGCCGCCGGGGGACGTCTCCCACAGATGCAAGATTTTCACACAGGTTCCTATTATATGCCTGCAATTGGCTGTTTTCAAGAGAAAACTCCCCGTTTTCTGAAAAAAACAGACATTTTTTCGCGTCTCACACCCAGTCTCCCCCGGGAGCCGCATTTTTGTACAAAGAACCTGAAAAACCGTCCCGTTTTTTGACTTTTCCCACATTGACGGCTGTCTTTTCCCTTCCTATAATGGAGTTTGCTGCAGCGAGAAGCGGCGCCAGCGCCGCACGTTCCCCTGCAAGTATCCTGATGTACTGTCATCAGCAGTTTTGGAGGAATCCTCAAATGTACCGCATCAAAACCATGAACAAGATCTCCCCTGTGGGCCTCAACCGTTTCGACCGGGAGCGCTACGCCGTGTCCGACGCCCTGGACAATGAGAACGCCATTCTGGTCCGCTCCGCCAAGCTCCACGACTACCCCTTCCCCGACAGTCTGCTGGCCATCGCCCGGGCCGGTTCCGGCGTCAACAACATCCCGCTGGACCGCTGCTCCGAACAGGGCATTGCCGTGTTCTCCACCCCCGGCGCCAACGCCAACGCCGTGAAGGAGCTGGTGATCTGCGCCATGCTGCTGGCCTCCCGCGACGTGGAAGGCTCCTCCCGCTGGGTGCAGGAGCAGGTGGACGCCGGCGTGGACGTGACCACCGTGGTGGAAAAGGGCAAGGCCGCCTTCGCGGGCCCGGAGATCTACCGCAAGACCCTGGGCATCATCGGTCTGGGCGCCATCGGCGCGCTGGTGGCCAATGTGGCTCTGGATCTGGGCATGGACGTTTATGGATACGACCCCTTCCTGTCCGTGGACGCGGCGCTGCGTCTGGACCGCCACGTCCACGTGGTGAAGGACATCAACGAGCTGTATAAGAAGTCGGACTACATCACCGTCCACATCCACCTGACCGACGCCACCCGGGGCATGATTGACGCCAAGGCCATCGCCGCCATGAAGCGGGGCGCCCGGTTCATCAACCTGGCCCGGGGCGAGATCGTGGACGATGACGCCATGATGGCCGCTCTGGAGACCGGCAAGGTGGCCTGCTACGTCACCGACTTCCCCAACAACAAGATTGTCAAGGCCCGTCACGTGGTGGCCTTCCCCCACCTGGGCGCCTCCACCCCGGAGAGCGAGCAGAACTGCGCCGTCATGGCCGCCGACGAGCTGATCGACTATCTGGAAAACGGCAACATCCGCAACTCCGTGAACCTGCCCTCCGTGTCCCAGGAGCGCAGCGGCGTCATGCGCCTGTGCCTCATCCACCGGAACATCCCCGCCATGCTGGCCAGCATCACCAGCCTGCTGAGCAAGGACGGCGCCAACGTGGAGAACCTGAGCAACAAGTCCCTGGGCAACTACGCCTACACCATCGTGGACCTGGGCTCCGTGGTGGATGACTCCGTCATCCGCGACGTGGAAAACCTGTCCGGCGTCATCCGCACCCGGGTGCTGCGCTGGGAGTAATTGTGAAACGCAGGCAGCCGTCCCGGAATCCCGGGACGGCTGCTTTTTGCCGTTGACAGCGGCGGCAAAAACGGGTAAAATCAGGTGTTGTACGAAATTGGTACTCCGGTACGCGGCTGGTCCCCCGCCGCCGCAATGCCGCCATCTGTCTCCGTAGCTCAGCAGGATAGAGCATCCGCCTCCTAAGGTGGCGTTATAACGGGCAACTCATAAAAACTTCATATAGGATTACAGTTCGAGTTTCTTCGGGCTTAATCATAAATTTAGCCATGTCGCAATAGCTCAGTTGGATAGAGCACACGCCTCCTAAGCGTGGGGTCGGGGGTTCAAGTCCCTTTTGCGACGCCAGCTAACAACGCCGAAAGCCTTTGTTTTCAAGGACTTTCGGCTTTTTTTAACAAATTCCTGTGTGATTGCGGAGACGAAATAATGTTTTCAAATTTTACTTCAAATTCTGATTTTTGACAAGCCCTAAAAAATTGAACTGCTATGATAAGACAAATATTTCTGCTAATCATTAGCAGAAAAAGGGCCGTTTTTGCTAATGAAAATGCCCTTCCAGCTAATTAGGCGAAAAAGCGTGCTAAAAACCCTGCTAATACAAAAGGCGGATGTTTTGAGTACAACGCCGTTATAAGAAATAAAACTGAATATTACCATGTACATAGAGCGTCTATTTGCCCCTGTATCGGGGATGGATAGACGCTCTTTTTTTATGCCCAAAATTCATGGGTAAATCTGAAAGATTGGAGGTTTGATTTTTGAGTAAGATCGTCTATTCCCCAGACAAGCCAAACGACTGCCGTTACTGCCATTTCTGGAAAAACAATAAAAAGGGCTGCTGCCTGGGCGAAGAGAATTGCTACTACTTAATCTCCGTACCCCCAAAGCCGAAGTCGGAATGTGAAGGTTGTCCTTATGGGCGGGTTCATCCCTGCATCGGCTGGTGTACCAGGAAGATTATGAAGGAAGTGGGGGTGCGTTGATATGTATGAGTATGAATACAATCGCCGTGATAAGCCGAAGTGCTGCAAAGACTGTGAGAATTATCAGCCACGATGGAAGTACCGCTTCTGCTTTTTTGTCCGCTGTCCGTACAAGCTGAAGGATACGACTTTCCGCAGAACCCCTCTGAAAAAGGAGCATTTCCCGCAGAAAGAGGTGGTGAGAATGAGTGACGTATGATTATTTCTATTCACAGGCGGCAAATGGAAGCCGACCCGCATTGAAATGAGCGCGGCGCAGGAATGGTACCTTGTGGGTATCCGCGCCGAGGATTTGAACGGCTTGCGCGTCCGTATCTAAAGAGAAAGCTGTCTGCGATGCGGTAGTCAATGCAACGGAGCTTGGCGAGGATTGCTTTACTGTTTACAAAATCGGTATGAAGATAAAGGTCTGCATTCCTGTGAATGAAAAAACGGAATCACACATCAGAGAGAAAGAAAAAATGCTTGGAACTTTGCGTCAGAATTATGAAAGTGCGGAGATTGAATTTGTTATTCGCTAATCCCTAATAGGATAAGTACGATTAGAAAACTTCAGTTTCACACAGACAATAAAAATCAAATAATGACCAAGCCAAAAGGCACGAACCGTAAAAAGTTCGTGTCTTTTGTTTTGCCCATTATCAAAAATCTGAAAGGAGTTGCCCCGATGCCAAGTGAAGAATTGGAAAAACTGAAACAACAGCAACACAAGCTGGAGAAGAAATTGACCGCAGCCAAGCACAAGGAAAAGCAGTTGGAACACAAGCTGAAACAGTTG
>NZ_JAXEBZ010000010.1:0-3669 GCF_034093755.1 Dysosmobacter sp.
GATCTCGCCGATGCCGGGCACCAGGCAGTCTGCCGCGGCCACGGTCTTTCCGTCATCGTTCAACCGCATATAGAACGCCTTGATCTCCTTGGGATAGTCGGTGACGAACACGGGGCGCTTGAACACCTGCTCGGTGAGGAACCGCTCGTGCTCGGTCTGCAGGTCGGTGCCCCACTCCACCTTGTAGTCGAACTGGTCGTTGTGCTCCTTGAGAATCTCCACCGCCTCGGTGTAGCTCACCCGGCCGAAGTCGGAGTTTGCCACGTGGTTCAGCCGCTCAATGAGGCCCTTGTCCACGAACTGGTTGAAGAAGGCCATCTCGTCGGGGCAGCGCTCCATGGTGCGCTTGATGATATACTTGATCATGGCCTCGGCCACGTCCATATCGCCCTTCAGGTCGCAGAAGGCCATCTCCGGCTCGATCATCCAGAACTCGGCGGCGTGGCGCTGGGTGTTGGAGTTCTCCGCCCGGAAGGTGGGTCCGAAGGTGTACACATCGCCGAAAGCCATGGCGAAGTTCTCGGCGTTCAGCTGGCCGGACACCGTCAGGTTGGCGGGCTTGCCGAAGAAGTCCTGGCTGAAGTCCACGGAGCCGTCCTCTTTGCGGGGCGGGTTCTCCATGTCCAGCGTGGTGACCCGGAACATCTCACCGGCGCCCTCGCAGTCGGAGGCGGTGATGATGGGGGTGTGGACATACACAAAGCCCCGGTTCTGGAAGAACTCGTGGATGGCCATGGCCGCCACGGACCGCACCCGGAAGGTGGCGGAGAACAGGTTGGTGCGGGGCCGCAGGTGCTGGATGGTCCGCAGGTACTCCACGGTGTGGCGCTTCTTCTGCAGGGGATAGTCGGGGGCGGAGGCGCCCTCCACCCGGATGGCGGAGGCCTTCAGCTCCAGGGGCTGCTTGGCCCCGGGAGTCAGCACCACGGTGCCGGTGACCTCCAGGGCGGCGCCCACGTTCTGGGCGGCGATCTCCTTGTAGTTGGCCAGGGCGCTGGCGTCCATCACCACCTGCAGATTCTTGAAGCAGGAGCCGTCATTCAGCTCGATGAAGCCGAAGTTCTTCATGTCCCGGATGGTGCGGGCCCAGCCGCCCACGGTGACTTCCTGCCCGGACAGGGTTTCGCTGTCGGCGTAGATCGCCGCGATTTTCGTATAGCTCATATCAATCACCCGTTTTCTTGTTTTTGCTGCGTATCAGATTGGGTTATTTTACACTCTTTTCGCCGCTTTGACAAGAGGAATCGGATTTTTTGCCCCAAATCTCACTCCTGGCGGGCCAGAACCGTCCGCCGCAGGGCAGAGCTGGTGTTCATCAGGCCCAGCACCACCAGGTCCATCACCATCACCGTGGCGCACAGGACGCCGTTGTAGAGGGCGGAGTAGACCCAGGGGTTATGCATGGGCAGGCCCATGAACACATCCGGCATGTACATGTACCACAGCAATCCGCCGGACAGCCACAGCGACACGAACCGGCCGGCGGTGCCCAGCACCACGCCCCACAGCCAGCCCAGCTTCTTCCCGGCGGCAAAGCCGCACAGGCCCAGGGCGGTTTCCGCCACCACATAGTCCATCAGCATGGACTGCCAGGAGATGGCGATGCCGCCGTCCAGCAGGTACTCCAGCACGCCGTAGACACAGCAGCCGATGAAGGACCACCTGGGGCCCCACCGCAGGCAGTAGACAAACATGGGCACCAGCGCCAGGTCGAAGGAGCCGCCGTATGGCAGGCGGAAAATGCGGATGTAGCCCAGCACGATGGCCAGCGCCACCATCAGGGCGCCCTCCACCAGCGGGCGGAGAGAGGAACGGTGTTTCGTCTCAGACATAAAAATGCCTCCAGATAAAAAAGTACCGCATACGCGAACCGGATTCCGTGGCGTGATGCGGTACAAAAGTTTTTCAAAACGGTTGAATCGCTTCCTGCGCCGGCATTATCCGGATCAGGTGTGAGGGACCGGGGACGGCGCCGCGTCCCGCATCTCAGCCGGGTCTGCCCCCAGCGCCCCTGTATTCAGTTTGCCCATGCGGTCTGCCCTCAGTATAGCTTTCCGGCGGAAAAAGTCAAGGCTTTTCCTGTCATCAGGCGATGGCGTGGGCGCCCACGGTGTAGCCGCTCCACTCCCCCGCCTCGGACCGGAGGGCGGTGCAGTCGCAGTAGAAATACGCCCCGGTGACGCTGCGCCACTTTTCCGCGTCAAAGGTGACGGGAATCAGGCTGTAGGTCCCCTCCATGGGCTTTTCCCGGATGGAGTAGAGGCAGCCGTTCTCCCACTGGTAAACAGGCAGGCAGTCGCACTCCGGATCCTCGATCCAGGCGGAAATGTACCCCCGGTCGATGAGCTGCTGCCATGTGCCCTCCACCGGCTCCGCGCCGTGCTGAACGGCGAAGGCCCAGGCCACGGCGGAGCGCTCGCTTTCGCTGAGGCTGGTGGCGGACAGGTCCACCCCCGCCTGCTCCACGCCTTCGTTCAGCCCCGCGTCCTCCTCCCACAGCTCATTCAGCACCCGCAGGTACAGCCCGCAGCGGTCGTCAAAGCCGTCGGTGACCGGCCGGGCCGCCGCCGTCACCGTTCCGCCGAATTGGGCAGGGTACGTCTCCAGCAGCTCGCCGTACTCCACGTCCACCAGCTGGCCCGGCCGCGCCTCCAGCTCCGGGGCGGACAGCAGGTACACGCCGCTGCCCTCCAGCTCCGCCAGCGTCAGCGCTCCGTCCTCCCCCGCGGCCACCACCCGGCAGGTGACGGACTGCCGCGGGGCAGGCTCCTGTCCGGTAGAGGCTGCCGGGTCGGGGGATGGGGGCACAGGGGCGGCGGTCCGCTCCATGGCGCAGCCCCCCAGCAGCAGTGCCGCGCAGAAATACAATCCCAGAAACAGCGTCCATTTTCTCATGGTCAACGCCTCCTTTTGCAGGTTTAGACGCCAGAGGAGGCGATTCGGTTCCCGGAACCGGAAAATTTTCCGTCTGCCGCCCCATCTTGCCATCCGGCGGCGAAGCTGGTATAATGGCCGAAACACACCACACAGGAGGCGGTTCCCATGTTTCAGCCCCAGGCGCGGAATGACTTCATCTGGTTTTTCATCGGCTCCCCCTGGGGACTGCTGGGGTGCTGGCTGCTGCTCATCAGCCTGGTCACTTTTCTGGTGTTCGGCCTGGACAAGTGGAAGGCCAGACGGAAGGAGAAAAAGGAGTCCGTCCGGCGGGTGCCGGAGCGGACGCTGTTTCTGCTGGCGGGTCTGGGCGGCAGCGTGGGCGCCCTGCTGGGAATGAAGGTTTTTCACCACAAAACCCTCCACAAGTCCTTCCGCCTGGGCATTCCCGCCATTCTGATTCTGCAGGTGCTGCTGATCGGCGGCCTGTGGGTCTGGCTCACGTTTCTGCGCTGAAAAAACATCTCCGGACACAGTCCGGAGATGTTTTTTCAGCTTTTCAAATGAGCCTCGCAGAGTTCGCACCCGCAGGTGCGAAAAAATGAAATTCGTTTTTTCCGGCGGCACCTGGTTCTCCCTTGCGGCACAGCCGCTTCGGCCTACGCTAAAAATGTGCCACTGGCACATTTTTTTACGCTGCGGCGGCGGAAAAAACACTTCCCGGTCCGCAAGTGTGTGAGCTGTCCGCTGAAAGCGGACAAGCTCATGCGCGCAGCGGGCCGCAGCCCTTCTCGA
>NZ_JAXEBZ010000011.1:0-21808 GCF_034093755.1 Dysosmobacter sp.
TGAGGGTCCACCCGTTCCCATTCCGAACACGGTAGTTAAGCTCATCTCTGCCGAAGATACTTGGCTGGTGACGGCCCGGGAAAATAGGTAGTGCCAACACAGGAGCGATGGTCGCAAGACCATCGCTCTTTTTGTTTTCCCCTCCTGCGGCAACCCCATTTGTTACTTTTTTGTAATGCACCAGGCCGGAGTGTTTGGTAGAATCAGAAGAGGATAAGGGGGTGGAATGAGAATGGTTCTGACCAACAATCAGCTGCGCCCGCCGATCCGACGCAGCTGGCTGCGTCTGCGGCTGGGGAAGGCCTGGTACGCCGGGAAGCGCTATCTGCTGTGGTGCTCGCCGCGCTTCCGCTGGGCGAAGGAGCGGCGGTCCGAACAGCTGCCGTGGGTTCAGTTTGCCCATGCAACGCCCCTGATGCGCCGCCTGCGGGGCGAGGAGATGGAGTGGCAGCGGAACAAGGTCATCAATCTGAGACTGGCCGTGGCCCGGCTGGACGGCCTGATCCTGCATCCCGGGGAGACCTTCAGCTACTGGAAGCTCATCGGCAGGCCCACCCGCCGGAAAGGCTACCGGGAGGGGATGGTGCTGTTTCTGGGCCGCATCGGCAGCGACGTGGGCGGCGGACTGTGCCAGCTTTCCAACCTCATCTTCTGGATGACCCTCCATACGCCCCTGACGGTGACGGAGCGCTACCGCCACTCGCACGACGTGTTCCCCGACGCCAACCGCACCCAGCCCTTCGGCAGCGGAGCCACCTGTGCCTATCCCCACCGGGATCTGATGATCCGCAACGATACAGACCGGGATTTTCAGCTGTGCCTGCGGGTGGGGGAGACCCATCTGGAGGGGGAGTGGCGCAGCGCGGAACCGCCGGCAGTGCGCTATGAGATTGTGGAGCGGGATCACCGCATGGACCAGGCGTCCTGGGGCGGCTATATCCGCCACAATGCCCTGTACCGCCGGACTTACGGTGCGGACGGTACTGTTCTGGGTGAGGAGTTTCTCCTGACCAATGACGCGATTATGATGTACAGCCCGCTGCTGCCGCAGTAGGGAAAGGGAGAATGATATGGCCACCAGCAAGGAGTATCTGACGTTTATTCTGGACCAGCTGTCCGGGCTGGACGATGTGACGCACCGGGCCATGATGGGGGAGTATATCCTCTATTACCGGGGCAGGATCGCCGCGTACCTCTGCGATGACCGGCTGCTGGTGAAGCCGGTGGCAGCGGCCCGGAGGATGCTGCCGGAGGCCCCCATGGAGCCGCCCTACCCCGGCGCGAAGGACATGATTCTTGTGAAAAACGTGGATGACCGGGCCTTCCTGGCGGCGCTGCTGGAGGCTATGGATCCGGAGCTGCCGCTGCCGAAGCCGAAGAAACCGAAGAAGTGAAGCCGGACGGCCCCAGCGGGCCGTCCAAAACTTTCCTTGACAAGCATCGGTCATCTATGTATACTGAACATAGATGACCGAGGTATTATGGCCGGGAGGTGAGAGCGATGGCGGGAGAGTTTGAACGCTGGTGCGGCCGCGTGGAGCGGCAGGTGCGGTTTTTCCCGGACCGGAAGGCCATCCGCCGGGAGCTGACGGACCACTACTGGGACCATGTGCAGGACCTGCGGCGCATTGGCTATGAGGACGGCCTGGCCCGGCAGCGGGCGCTGGGGGCCATGGGGGACCCGGAGGAAGTGGGGAAGGCTCTCAACGCCGTCCACCGGCCGCTGCTGGGATGGCTGTGGATGGTCAGCCGCGTGCTGGCGGCGGTGCTGCTGGTGCTGACGCTGTGGTGCGGCTGGTCCGGCGATTTTGGCGGCTGGCACAATGTCCGGAAGGACCTGCGCCGTCCGGCGGAGATCACGGACTGCGAGGCGGAGGGGCCTGCCTTTCTGGGGCCGGAAAGCCCCCTGTGGGAGAGCGGCTGGCAGCGGACGGCGCTGCTGGCGTCGTCGCCGGAGCCGTGGGAGAACGGGGATTATACTGTTTCCGTTGCCTATGCTGCCGTCTGGCGGGAAGAGCGGCGGGACGGAAACGTGTACCACTGGCTGTCGGTGCGGATGCGGGCGGAAAAGCGGCGGTTCTGGGACGAGGACATGAGCCTGGTGCCTCTGACCGTCACCGACAGCGCCGGGCGGCGGTATGTTACCGCCCACTGGAAGGAGGATTCCCCGGTGTGCGACGTGAACTGGAACAATCCGGAGCAGGGCCTGACCTTCCTGACCTACCACCTGAACGTGCCGCTGGAGAGCGCCGAGACGGACTGGGTGGAGTTGGGGTACATCTTGAATGAGGACTTCTCCATCCGCCTGAACTTCCGGGAGGTGACGCCATGAAGCTGCAGGAGTACATTCCACGGCTGAGCCGGAAGCAGAAGCTGGTGCGGAATCTGCTGGCAGCGGCGATGTGCCTGTTTCTGCTGGAGTGGATGATGGGCTTTCCCTGCCTGACGGCGGAGGGACTGCTGCGGCGGGCAGAGCGAATGTATCTGATGGAGGGCACGGAGCTGCTGTACGACGGGCAGGAGCGGGGTGCCGGCGGTGTCTGCTGGCCCACGGTGTACGGCCGGGCCGGCGATACGCTGCTGGCGGTGCGGTACGGCCGGTCGCCGCTGGGGCGCCAGTTGATGACGGCGGAACTGTACCGGGAGCCGGACAACATTTACTGCTTCCGCCAGATGAACTTTTTCGGGGAGCTGCCCCTGCAGGTGCTGGCCTTCGGCGATTTGCGGGAGGCCGCCCGGACGGAGATGGAATGCACCGTGGAGGTCACCGCCGGCGTGGGAGACGTAAAGCGCACGCTGCTGCGGGAGACCTATGCCGCGGAGGGGGAATGGGCCGCACCGGGGGCCGTGGCCTTCACCCTGACGCCCCGCTATGGGGAGGAGGACACGTCGGAGGCCGCCGTCACGGAGCGGCGGCTGTTCGGCGGAGAGGTGGCGGCGCAGAACTATGAGGCGGTGCTGCGGCTGTACGACGAAAGCGGCAGATTGCTCCACGAGAAGCAGGTGGAGGTTCTGGAGGAAGAATCCTATGGATGGTAAAGGAGGAGCGGCATGAAGATCGACAAAAGCCTGATGACCGGCAGCACCACGCTGCTGATTCTGTCCCTGCTCAGCGGGGAGGAGATGTACGGCTACCAGATGATTACGGAGCTGTCCCGCCGCTCCGACCGCACGTTTGAACTGAAGGAGGGGACGCTGTACCCCATCCTCCACGCCCTGGAGGCGGACCGGCTGGTGACGGTGCGGGAGCGGGCGGCGGAGAGCGGCCGGATGCGGAAATACTACCGCATCACGAAAAAGGGTCTGAAGGTGCTGGAGGAGAAGAAGGCGGAGTGGAACACCTTTTCCGAGAAGGTCAACGCGGTGGTCCACGGCATCGCCCCGGCGTGAGCCATGGCGTCGGGAAAGGAAAGCGCCGCCTACCAATCGTGGCGGCGGCAGGTGCTGGAACAGGTGCGGTTCTGGCCGGACCGGTGCGCCATCGGGGAGGAGCTGGACGCCCACTTCGATGACCACGTGGCGGATCTGGAGCGCATCGGCTATGACGCGGCCCTGGCCGCGGACCGTGCCCTGGGTGCCATGGGAGAGCCGGAGGCCCTGGGCCGGGCCTTTGATGCCGTCCACAGGCCCCTCTGGGGCTGGCTGTGGGAGGTGAGCCGGCTGGCGCTGTGGGCGGCACTGGCGGTGCTGGCGGTGGGACTGGCGAATTTCGGCTTCACGGGGCTGAACCAGTGGTTCAGTCCGGAGGTGCCGGCTGTGACGGAGTATGATTACCCGGAGATCGGAGCGGTAAACTGTCCCGCTCCGGTGAAGATGGGCAGCTACACCGTCACCGTGGCGGAGGCCCGGTATTACCGCCTCCGGGACGGCGGAGAGGGGGCGCTGACGCTGATGGACAACAGTGCCATGAACCTGCTGGAGCTGACCGTCACCGCCGAAACGCCCAGATTCTGGCTGGACGGCCCGGCGCTGTACGACGTGCTGGAGGCGGTGGACAGCGCCGGGAACCGGTACACTGTCCACGGCTATCCCAACATCGCCGGGTACGGCGCCGGCGGTCACGGAAAAAGCGTGGGAACGGTGATGCTGCGGGGCTTTGAAAATGACCCGGCGTGGGTGGAAATCTCCCATCAGACTGCCGGGTGGACGCTGCGCATCGATCTGCCGGCGGGAGAGGAGGCGTTCCCATGAAGGGGCTGAGAAAGAAGCTGCCCCGGCTGAGCCGGCGGCAGCGGATCGCGCGGAACCTGACGCTGACGGTGCTGGCGCTGTTTCTGGCGTGGGCGGTCACCGGCTTCGCCCCGCCCACCGATGCCCTCTGCGCCCGGTGGACGGCGGAGGAGTACGGCCTTTCTGAGCCGGAGATTCTGCTGCGGCAGCGGGAGGAGAACAACGCCGGCCGCCATTATCTGATCCTCCGGTGGCCCGACGGCCGCCTGGCGGCCCAGGAGACTTACCGGAAGTTCGGCTTCCTCCGTCGGGGCGGCCGGCTGCTGCTGACGGAGGAGACGGAGGGCGCGGCGCTGCTGCTGGGGGAGTGCAGTCCGGAGCCGAAGGCGCTGTACGTGTGGGCCGACGCGCCGGGGGCGGTCCGGGCGGAGTGCCGGATGCGGCTGCGGGGCCGGGTCGCCGTGGGGTACAGCGATGAGGACACCGGCGTCCGGGAGGACGGGGTGTTCGACTGGGACGAGACGTACATCCTGCAGGCAGTGCCCAATGAAAACGGGGTGTACCGCTTTGCCGTTCAGCCCAAATATGACGATAGGGAACGGCTGCGGCAGGTGGCGGAGGAGAGCGTCCTGCGGGAGCTGGGGTACAATCTGAAAGGCGAGATCTCCGACGGGTTCTCCGCCGAATTTACCGTGGATTTCTTCAGCGTAACGGACAATATTGTGAAAACGTGGCGGTACAGTATGCCGTAAAAAAACCAGGCCCCGGAGAATGTTCTCCGGGGCCTGGTCATAAAAGGTTTATGTAGCTCACTCAAACGTGTGGCCGCTGTTGTTTTTCTGCTGGCCCTTGGCCTTCTTGCCATCCAGATGGCTCAGCAGGGCCACCGACAGGGCGATGAGGCCCAGCACGGTGAAGATGCCGGCCATACCCTGTCCCAGCAGCAGGAGGGCGGAAGCGAGGTTTTCAGACATGCCTGTGTTCCTCCTTTTCTCACATAAAGAAGCCCAGAATGACGCCGCCGGCCACCACAGAGGCGATCTGGCCGGAGACGTTGGCGCCCACGGCGTGCATCAGCAGATGGTTGGTGCGGTCGGCCTCCAGGCCCATTTTTTCCACCACCCGGGCGGACATGGGGAAGGCGGAGATGCCGGCGGCGCCCACCATGGGGTTCACCTTGTTTTTGCAAAACAGGTTCAACAGCTTGGCGAACAGGCACCCGCACATGGTGTCCAGCACGAAGGCGGCCAGACCCAGGCCCATGATCAGCAGCGTCTCGGGGGTGACGAACTTGTCCGCCTGCATGGAGTAGGAGATGGTGATGCCCAGCAGCAATGTGATGAGGTTGGCCAGCTCGTGCTGGGCTGTCTGGGACAGGGACTCCAGGCAGCCGCACTCCCGGATCAGGTTGCCGAACATCAGGAAGCCCACCAGCGCCACGGAGGAGGGGGCCACCAGACCGGACACAATGGTCACCAAAATGGGGAAGAGGATGCGGGTGCGGCGGCTGACAGTGCCGGGCTTGTAGGGCATTTTGATGGCCCGGTCCTTTTTGGTGGTCACCAGCCGGATGGCGAAGGGCTGGATAATGGGTACCAGCGCCATGTAGCTGTAGGCCGCCACGGCGATGGCGCCCACGTAGTTGGATTTCAGTACCTGGGACACCAGAATGCTGGTGGGGCCGTCGGCGGCGCCGATGACGCCGATGGAGGCGGCGTCCCGGATGTCGAAGCCCAGCAGTGCGGCCACAATGATGGTCAGGAAGATACCGCCCTGGGCGGCGGCGCCGAAGAGGAACAGCTTGGGGTTGGACAGCAGCGGCCCGAAGTCGATCATGGCGCCGATGCCGATGAACAGCAGCAGCGGGAAGGCCTCGGAGGCCTCAATGCCTGCCTCAAACAGCCACTGGATGATGCCGGAGGTCTCGCCCACCCCGGCGGTGATCTGGTTCAGCACCCCGGACATGGGCAGGTTCACCAGAATGGCGCCGAAGCCCATGCCCAGCAGCAGCGACGGCTCGTAATTCTTTTCGATGGCCAGATAGATGAGCATGCCGCCCACGCAGTACATCACCACCTGCTGCCAGGTGACGGACAACAGTCCTTCGATGAGAAATTCCATTTCCACTCTTCCTTCCGCAGAGATTCTTTGCCGGCCGCGGCCCGCACGGTATACAGAAAAAAAGACCTGTGTTCCGCCGGACGGAACACAGGTCTGGTCGTTTCATGCAAAGCCAGAGCGCGATCAGACGCCGCGCACATGCTTGTTGACTTTACCACAGGGCAAAACGCCCTGCCGACTACTCCCCTTGTGACAAAACTATCCTACCATGGGGGAAAAGAGGCTGTCAAGAGGCTGATGGAAAAATCGGGGAAACGGCTGCGGCTCTAAGGATTCCGGCCGTTTTTCCGGGATTACGCCTCCGGGGTGATCTCCCGGACGGTGAGAACATCCTCCGCCACGGTGAAGCGGACGTTGTACCCGGCGAACCGCAGTCCGTACAGCCGCTCCGGGTCCGACTGGTAGTGGGGCCGGGGATCGTTGGCCAGCACCCCCAGCAGCGCCTGCCGCCGGTCCGGCGGCAGGAGGGCCAGCAGGTGCTCCGGGCACTCCACCTGCAGCAGCTTGTCGGAGTTGCCGCCGCCGGTCCAGCCGCCCAGGGCGTCGGGATGGCTGTCGGCATAGCGGACGTAGGGCTTGATGTCGAAAATGGGGGTGCCGTCCAGCAGGTCCGCCCCGGCTACATGGAGTACCGCCCCCCGGTCTGCCGTCAGCTCCACGCCCTCCAGCTTCACGCAGGAGAGGCCGATGGGGTTGGGCCGGAAGGGGGAGCGGGTGGCAAAGACCCCCATCCGGGCGTTGCCCCCCAGCCGGGGAGGCCGCACCGTGGGGGACCAGCTGTCCCGCACGGCCCGGGAGAATTCCCAGAGCAGCCAGATGTGGGAAAAGCCCTCCAGTCCCCGCACCGCGTCGGGATTGCGGAACTCCGGCTCAAACACAATTTCCCCCCGCAGGGTGTCCACCAGGCCGCTCTGCCGGGGAATGCCGAATTTTTCCGGGAAATCGGTGCGGATGCGGGCGATGATTTTCATGGGGAAGGTGTTTTCCGTGCAGTCCATGGCGGGACCTCCTTTTGTTCAGCGGGGGAGTTTGGCGCAGTCGGCGGGGCGGCCGGAGAGCATCTCCAGCCCGTGGGACAGGGCGGGCAGCACCGCCTCCAGATTTTCCCGGGCGGCCTTGGGGGAGCCGGGGAGGTTGATGATGAGAGTTCCCCTGCGGATGCCGGCCTGGGCCCGGGACAGCATGGCCCGGTTGGTGACCTGCATGGATGCGTAGCGCATGGCCTCCGGAATGCCGGGGGCCAGCCGGTCGCAGACCGCCAGGGTGGCCTCCGGAGTCACATCCCGGGGGGCGAAGCCGGTGCCGCCGGTGGTGACGATCAGCGGAAAGTCGCCGCTGTCCGCCAGACGGCACAGAGCGGCTTCAATGTCCGCCTGCTCGTCCGGCAGAATCTCTGTGTGCGCCACGGAGAAGCCGGCGTCGGTGAGCAGCCGGGACACCAGGGGGCCTCCTTCGTCGGGGCGCTCGCCCCGGAAGCTGCGGTCACTGATGGTAAGCACGGCACACTGATACATGGGAAATCCTCCTTATTTCAACAGCAGAATATTTTCCGGGGCCACGGTGACGGTCAGCCGCTCCCGGTCCGGCAGGGCGGCCCATTCCTCTTTCGGCAGCTCCATCCGCAGCAGCGGCGCCCCCTCCCGCCAGCCATGGGGCCGCAGCAGCACGATCATGCCGAACACGTCCTCAATGACCTTGGCCACGGTGCAGGGGATGGGATTGGCGCTGCCGGCGGCGGCAGGATGGACGTGGTGGGAGCGGATGCCCACCTGGGTCACGTCGCCGGGGACAATGCCGCCGCACTCCAGCGTGAGCCCCCACTGGGGCAGCACCACCCGCTCCCCGTCGGGGACGGCGGCGGTGTAGTTCTTGCAGCCGGAGAGCCGGGCGGCGGAGACGGTGCCGGGGCGGCGGAACAGCTCCTCCATGGCCATCACCGGCTCCGAGACGCCCCGGTCCATGACGCAGACCCGGCGGCAGTTGCGGTAGGCCTCGCCCCGGTCGTGGGTGACCCACAGCGTCGGGCCGGGGAAGGCGCGGAGGGTGTCCTGCAGCTCCAGCTCCAGCTGGTATTTCAGGTAGCTGTCCAGGGCGGCAAAGGGCTCGTCCAGCAGAATGGCCCTGGGCTCCGATGCCAGGATGCGGGCCAGTGCCGCCCGCTGCTGCTGGCCGCCGGAGATCTGCCGGGGCTGCAGTGCCGCCGCTTCCTCCAGCTGGAACCGCCGCAGCAGCTCCGCCGTCACGGCGGACCGGCGGGCCTTGTCCGGCACCGCCACGGCGATGTTCTGGGAGACGGTCATGTTGGGAAACAGGGCGTACTGCTGGAACAGATACCCCACGTGCCGCTTCTGGGGCGGAAGGTCGATGTGGGCGGCGCTGTCGAACAGCACCTGACCGTCCAGCTCGATATGGCCCTCGTCAGGCTTAAGAATTCCGGCCACGCACCGGAGCGTGACGCTTTTTCCGCAGCCGGAGGCCCCCAGCAGGGCCAGCGGCTCACCGTTTTCCGCGGTGAAGCCGGCGCTGAGACAGAAGCCCCCCAGCTGCTTGCGGATATCCACCTGCAGGCTCATCAGCGGCCTCCTTTCTTCCACTGGCGCTCCCGGGACTCCAGCAGGTTCACTGCCAGCAGGAACACGGCGGAGATGGCCACGTTCACCAGCACCCACTTCAGCGCCCCTGCGTCATCGCCGGTGCGCCACAGCTGGTAGACGGTGGTGGAGATGGTGGCGGTGCGGCCCGGGGTGTAGCCCGCCACCATGGAGGTGGCGCCGTACTCGCCCAGAGCCCGGGCAAAGGCCAGCACCATGCCGGCCAGAATCCCCTGGCGGCAGTAGGGCATCCGGACCCACCAGAAAATGTAGGTGTTGGACAGGCCCAGGGTCCGGCCGGCGTCGGAGAGGGTCTGATCAAAGCTCTCGAAGGCGCCCCGGGCGGTGCGGTACATCAGGGGGAAGGACACCACAATGGTGGCGAAGATGGCGGACCACCAGGTCATCACCAGCCGGACGCCGAAGGTCTCCAGCACCCAGCCACCGAAGGGCCGTTTGGGTCCCAGCAGGCACAGCAGCAGCCAGCCCACCACCGTGGGGGGCAGCACCAGCGGCAGCGTCAGCACCACGTCCAGCACACCCTTTGCCAGCCGGGGCAGTTTGGCGATGTAGTAGGCCGCCAGCAGCCCCAGAAAGAACACGGACACGGTGGATACGGCGGCAATGCGCAGGGAGTTCATCAGGGGATACCAATCCAAGGGAAAACACCTCCCGGAAAGAATAGGGGGCGGGCAAACAGACGGCCCGCCCCGCTATGGGATCATGAGCCGCGACGGTTTATCCGCGGCCATTATATCACATTATTTCATCATCGTGAAGCCCACGCCTTCAAAAACGGGGGCGCCGCCGTCGTCAGCGGCCAGATAGTTCAGGAATTCCTGGGCAGCGTCGGGGTTGGCGCTGTCCTTCAGCACGGCGGCGGGGTAGATCACCTGGCCGCACATCTCGGCGGTGGCCTCATCCACCACCGTCAATCCGGCGGAGAAGGCGTCGGTGCCGTAGATGATGCCGCAGTCCACGGAGGCCTCGCTGACCTGGGTGGTGACTTCCTTCACGTTGGAGCCGTAGGTCAGATTGGCGGCAATGGCAGCCTCGTCGATGCCGTAGTAGGTGAAGATCTTCTGGGTATACTGACCCACGGGCACGTCGCTGTTGCCCATGGCCAGCATCACGTCGCCGGCCTGGAGGCGCTCCGCCAGCTGGTCAAAGCTCTCCACGCCGCCGGGGTTGCCGTCGGGCACCGCCAGGGTCACCTTGTTCTCCAGCAGGTTGACCCGGGTGCCGTCGGCCAGCATGTCCAGGCCGTCGGGGTTCTTGTCGGCGTCATCCTTCAGGGTGCCGTCCAGGGCATTGATCTGCTTGGGGGCGGCAGAGATGAACAGGTCGCACACGGCGCCCTCCTTGATCTGGGTCAGCAGCGTGCCGGAGGAGTCATAGGTGGGGGTGATGGTGACTTCGGGATGGTCCGCCGTGTAGTTGGCAATGATCTGGTCCAGGGACTCGGTGAGGGAGGCGGCGGCAAAGACGAACAGCTCTACCGGCTCCGCCGCGGTCTGGGAGGACGCGGCGGAGGAGGCGGAACTGCCCGCCGCAGAGGCGGCAGCACCGGTGGAAGAGGATCCGCTGCTGCCGCCGCAGGCGGTCAGAGACAGGGCCATAGCCATGGCCAGCGCAAGGGAAAGCAGTTTTTTCATGATGTACAGCTCCTTTTCATTCCTTCGAATTCTATGTCAAAACGTGATTCTCATGCAAGGATAACGGACGGGGAAACCTGCGCCCGGCGGACCGGGCGCGGGTGGATTTACTTGCCGAAAGGACAGACGGGGTAGCGGCAGGGCTTGCAGCCCAGGCACAGCCCGCCCTCGCCGTAGGCCACCAGATCGGCGCGGGTGATCTCCACGCCGGCGGCGATCCGGGGCAGCACCAGGTCAAAGATGGTGGCGCCGGCGTACATGACGCAGCCGGGCAGGCCCAGGATGGGGGTGCCGTCGTCGAAGTAGGCCAGCAGGAACATGGCACCGGGCAGCACCGGCGCGCCGTAGGAAACGATGCGGGCGCCGCTGGCCTTGATGCCGCCGGGGGTGTTGTCATCGGGATCCACGCTCATGCCGCCGGTGCAGACGATGAGGTCCGGCTTTTTGGCCCGCATTTCCGCGATGGCGGCGGCCACGTTCTCCACGCCGTCGCCGGACATGGTCTGGGCGACGGTCTCCATGCCGTAGGCCGCCAGCTTGTCCCGGACCACGGGGGTGAAGGTGTCCTGAATGAGGCCCTTTTTCACCTCGCTGCCGGTGGTGACGATGGCGGCGGTTTTCAGCCGGTAGGGCAGCAGCTCCAGCAGCGGCTCACCGCCGGCGGCGGCCTCAGCGGCCTTCAGCTTCTCCTCTTCAATGATCAGGGGGATGACCCGCATGCCCGCCAGCTTGTCGCCCTTGCGGACGGCGGTGTTGCCCTTGCGGGTGGCGATCATGATGTCCTCCTGGGAGTTGACGGCAATGAGGCGGTCGGACTTCACCCGGAACAAGCCGTCGCAGGCGGCCCGCAGCTCGATTTTGCCCTCCTTCACGCCGGAGCGCTCCATGTTCTCGTTGGCGCACAGGGCGTACAGCCGCTCGGCGCCCTCGTCCTCGTGGAGCATGCCGGGGGTCATCTCCCAGACAAACAGATTCTCCTTGCCCATGGCCAGCAGCACGGGGATGTCCTCCGGCTGCACCACATGGCCCTTGCGGAACCGGGCGTCCTTGAACTCATCCTTGATGATCTGGGTCATGTCATGGCAGAGGACGTGACCCACCGCGTCCTCGGTTCTGATCAGCTTCATGCGTTTGCCTCCAGTATTTCAATGTCATCCCCGGCGCGGACCACGCCTTCGGTGACCACGATGACGAAAATGCCCTCGGTGGGCATGACGCATTTGCCCACCGCCTTTTTGATGGCGCAGTCGTTGTGGCACTCCTTGCCGATCTGGGTGACCTCCACCTCGGTGGAGCCGATGCGGAGATGGGTTCCCACCGGCAGGTGCTTCAGATCGATGCCCACGGTGTTGATGTTCTCGGCGAACACGCCGGGGTCCAGGGGAATGGGGCACTTGTCCCGCATGGTGTCCACGCTCTCCTCCGCCAGCATGGAGATCTGGCGGTGCCAGTCTCCGGCGTGGGCGTCCCCCACAATGCCGTGGCGCAGCTTCAGCTGGATTTCCGGCACGGGGTGCTTCAGCTCCCCCTTGCGCTCACTGATGTTGACAGAAACCACCCTGGCCATGGCTTATTCCTCCGCGATATAGTCGCCGCTCTTGCCGCCGGATTTCCGCAGCAGGCGGATGTTGGTGATCTGCATGTCCTTCTGGACAGCCTTGCACATGTCATAAATGGTGAGGGCCGCCACGGAAACGGCGGTCAGCGCCTCCATCTCCACGCCGGTCTCTCCGCTGCAGGAGACGGTGGCCCGGATCTCCACCCGGCTGGGATCGTCCTCCAGGGCGAAGGCGATGTCCACGCCGGTGAGCATCAGGGGGTGGCACATGGGGATCAGGTCCGCGTTGTGCTTGGCGGCCATGATGCCCGCCACCTGGGCCACTGCCAGTACGTCCCCCTTTTTCAGGGTGCCCTCCCGGACCTTGCGCAGCGTCTCCGGGGCCATGCGGATCTCTCCTGCGGCCACTGCCACCCGGTGGGTGACGGCCTTGCCGGTGACGTCCACCATGTGGGCACGGCCCTGTTCGTTGAAATGGGTCAGCTCGCTCATGCTCATCCTCCGATCTGATTCATGTTCCGGGGAGTGTCGCTGGGCCGCTCCGTCAGATGGTGGCGGATGGGCTTCCGGGCAATGCCCTGCCGGATGGCGCTGCGCAGCGCCTCGCCGTGCAGCCCCCGCAGGGGCAGCTCCTCCCGGGAGTGGAGGCAGCCCTTCAGCCGGCCGTCCGCCGTCACCCGGATGCGGCGGCACTGGGCGCAGAACTCGTGGCTCATGGGGGAGATCAGCCCCACCGACCCCGGCGCGCCGGGAATCCGGAACCGCCGGGCCACACCCTCCGGCTCCGCGGGCACCAGCTCCGGACAGGCGTCCAGAACCGCCCGGTTGGGGAGGAAGCAGCCCTTGTCCCAGCCGGCGCACTCTCCCATGGGCATCAGCTCAATGAACCGGACGGACCAGGGGTGATGCCGGGTCAGATCAATGAAATCTCCGATCTCGTCATCGTTGAAGCCGCCGATGAGCACCGTGTCCAGCTTCAGGCCGGTGAATCCGGCCGCCTCCGCGGCGGCAATGCCCTCCAGCGCCTCCGCGAGGCTTCCCCGGCGGGTGATGTAGGCAAAGCGGTCGGGGCGCAGGGTGTCCAGGCTGATGTTCAGCCGGTCCACGCCGGCCTCCCGCAGGGGGGCAGCCATCCGCGGCAGCAGCTGGCCGTTGGTGGTGAGACACAGCTCCTCCAGCTCCGGAATGGACCGCAGCCCCCGGCAGATGTCCAGAATGCCCCGGCGCACCAGCGGCTCGCCGCCGGTGAGGCGGATCTTCCGGACCCCGCAGTCCACGGCGGCCCTGCCGATCTCCACGCATTCCTCCACGGAGAGAATCTCCCCGTGGGGCCGCTTCACCACGCCATCCTCCGGCATGCAGTAGCGGCAGCGGTAGCTGCACAGGTCCGTCACCGACAGCCGCAGATAATCGATGGTGCGGCCGCAGACGTCTGTCATGGCAGGGACCTCCTTCGTGATACTCAAACGAGATGAACGTACAGTCATCATACACAACTTTCCGTAACATGTCAAGCATCGCCGCCGCGGCTTTGCCTTGACGGTCACAGGGAAAGGTGTTATTCTGCCAATAGATGAACGGAGGGGGGAAAAGCACATGACGCTCAGCGAGGCGCTGGGGCTGCGTCCCGGCGTGACGGCGGTGATCGGCGGCGGCGGAAAAACCACCCTGCTGCGGACGGCGGGGGAGGAGCTGGCGGCGGCGGGCCACACGGTGCTGCTGTGCGCCACCACGAAGATGTTTCCATTCCCCGGCCTGCCCAACGTGACGGAGGGCGGCGCGGCGGCTCTGGCAGCGGCTCTGGCGGAGCATCGCCTGGTGTGCGCCGGAAGGATGCTGCCGGAGAGCGGCAAGCTGACGGCTCCCGCCATCCCCATGGCGGAGCTGGCAGAGCTGGCGGAGTATGTGCTGGTGGAGGCGGACGGCTCCGCCCGCCGGCCCCTGAAAGCCCACCTGTCCCACGAGCCGGTGATTCCGTCGGAGGCGGGACAGACCGTCTGCGTCACCGGCGTGTCCGGCTTCGGCCTGCCCATCTGTGAGGCGGCCCACCGGCCGGAGCGGTTCGCGGAGCTGGCGGAGACGGTGACAGAGGCCGCCGCCACGCCGGAGAACACGGCGCTGGTGCTGGCCCGGGAGGGGCTGGCGGACCTCTGGTTCTTCAATCAGGCGGATACCCCGGAGCGGTGGGAGTGGGCCCTGCGGGCCGCGCAGGCGCTAAGACGGCCCGCCGTGCTGGGAACCATGCAAAAAGGAGCGTACAGAAGATGCTGATTCTGATTCGGGGCGCTGGGGACATTGCCACCGGCATTGCCCTGCGTTTGAAGCGGGCGGGGCTGGATGTGGTGATGACCGACCTGCCCCAGCCCACCGCCATCCGGCGGACGGTGTGCTTTTCTCAGGCCATCGTCCACGGCGAGACAACGGTGGAGGATATGACCGCCCGCCGGGCCGCCGGACCGGAGCAGGTTCCGGCGCTGCTGGCGGAGGGGGTCATCCCCGTGCTGGCGGACCCGGAGGGCCAGTGCCTGGCGGCGCTGAAGCCCGACGGGGTGGTGGACGCCATCCTGGCCAAGCGGAATCTGGGCACCCGCATCACCGACGCGCCGGTGGTGGTGGGCGTAGGCCCCGGCTTTACCGCCGGGGAGGACTGCCACGCGGTGGTGGAGACTATGCGGGGCCACTATCTGGGCCGGGTCATCTACCGGGGCAGTGCCCTCCCCAACACCGGCATCCCCGGCCTCATCGGCGGCTTTGCCGGCGAACGGGTGCTGCGGGCGCCGGCGGACGGCGTGTTTCACCAGCTGCTGGACATCGGCGCCCAAGTGAAGCAGGGGGACGTGGCCGCCACAGTGGAGGGCGTGCCCATGGTCTGCACCCTGGACGGCGTGCTGCGGGGCATCCTGCCGGAGGGCACGCCGGTGTTCAAGGGCATGAAGGCGGGAGACATTGACCCCCGCTGCACGGAGGACCACTGCTACTGCGCCAGTGACAAGGCGCTGGCGGTGGGCGGCGGCGTGCTGGAGGCCATTCTGGGCCTCAGCGGGATTCTGAAAGGAGACAGGGCCCATGGCTGAAAATGAGGTGAAGCTGACGAAGCTGGCCAAGTGCGCCGGCTGCGGCGCCAAGGTGGGGGCCGGGGTGCTGGCCCAGCTGCTGGAGGGCATCCGGGTTCATCAGGACCCCAATTTGCTGGTGGGCTTCGACAAGAGCGATGACGCGTCGGTGTACAAGGTCAGCGACGATCTGGCGCTGGTGCAGACGGTGGATTTCTTCCCGCCCATTGCCGATGATCCCTATCTCTTCGGCCGCATCGCCGCCACCAACGCCCTCTCCGACGTGTACGCCATGGGCGGCGTGCCCAAGCTGTGCCTGAACATCATGGCCATTCCGGAGTCCATGCCAAAGGACGCAGTGCACCGGATGCTGCGGGGCGGCTACGATACGGTGTACGAGGCGGACGCCCTCATCACCGGCGGCCACAGCATTCTGGATGACGAGCCCAAATACGGCCTGGCGGTGACGGGCTTCGTCCATCCCGACAAGGTGCTGACCAACTCCGGGGCGAAGCCCGGGGATGTGCTGCTGTTTACGAAGCCCATCGGCATCGGCGTACTGACCACCGCCGCCAAGGCGGACATGGCCTCCAGGGCCGGCATCGACCTGGCGGAGCGGATGATGACCACCCTCAACAAAGCCGCCCGGGACGCCATGGTGAAATACCGGGTCCACGCCTGCACCGACGTGACAGGCTTTGCCATGCTGGGCCATCTGCTGGAGATGGCCCAGGGCAGCGGCGTGGAGGCGGAGCTGCAGGTGGACGCCATCGACCTGATTCCGGAGGCGCTGCGCCTGGCCCGCATGGGCATCCTGCCGGCGGGCATGTACCGCAACCGGGCCTTCGCGGAGCCGGAGGTGGACCCGGGAGACACGGAGCTGGCCAAACAGGACCTGCTGTACGATCCCCAGACTGCCGGCGGCCTGCTGATGGCGGTGGACCCCGCCGACGCCGACGAGCTGTACGCGGAGCTGAACCGGGTGGTGCCCAGCGCCCAGCGCATCGGCACGGTGCGGGAGTACCGGGGCGGCAAACGGGTGTTCCTGCGGTAAAAGAAACAACCACGGCTGTGGGTTCACAGCCGTGGTTGTTGTGTTCAGTAGGCGCCTTCCATCTCCGCCACTTTTTCGTAGAGCCAGTCATTCACCGGCACGGGGATGCCGTGCTTGGCGGCCAGACGGCGGATGGTGCCGGAGAACAGCTCCACCTCGCTTTTCCGGTGCGCCTTGCCGTCCTGGCGCATGGAAGGCTCGCTGCCGGGGTCAAAGCCGTCCAGCACGGACACCCACATCTGCACATCTGCCTCCGACAGGGCCACGCCCTCGGCGTTGGCCACCTGCACCACCTCCTCCATGGCGGCGATCATCCGGTCCCGGGCCTCGCCGGGGCACTGGATGGTGCTGTAGTCCCCCTCATACACCATCACCACCTGGTTGCAGCCGGTGTTGCACAGCAGTTTGCTCCACATATGGCGGTGGATGTCCTCCGGCAGCTCACAGGGGAAGCCGGTGCGGTTCATGAAGTCCACCACGGCCCGGAACCGCTCCGGGTCCTGCCCGGCGGGAATGCCCAGCGCCAGGGTGCCCACGCCCCGGACGGAGGCCCGGTTGCCCTCTTTCAGGGCAGCGGCCTTCTGGGACACGCACCAGACGATCTTCTCCGCCCCGAAGGCCTCTCCCAGCAGCTGCTCGCTGGAGATACCGTTGAGAATGGAGATGATCGTGGTGTCCGGCCCCACCAGATGGGCCACCTCCGCCATGGCCTCTTTCAGGGCGCCGAATTTCACGGAGAACAGCAGCAGCTCCGCCGGACGGCTCTCCGAAGCGGCGTCGGCATACTGAAAATCGCAGGGCCGGCCGTTGAGGATGACCCCCTCCCGGCGGTAGCGCTCCATCCGGTCCCGGTTGGCCAGCACCCGGACGTGCTCCTTTCCCAGGGCGCGGGTGAAATAGTCGGCGTACAGCACGCCAAGGGCGCCAAGACCCACCACGTCAATGGATGTAATCGGCTTCATTATGATTCCTCCTGATTCCGGAAAAAACGGCGGAGAAGCTTCTCCGCCGTTTCCGTTTGCTGTTTTTTACGCCCTGGCAGAACCCTCGATCCAGTGGAGATCGTAGGGCTCGAACACCACCTTGCGGTAGGCGTCCACATCCATCAGAACGCCGGTCCAGTCGGAGTGGATGTCGCCGTTCTGCTTGATGAGAATGTCGTAGAGAATGTCGTAGGTAACGCCGTCCTTGGGATCGGTCTCCACAATGGTGGAGTAGGGCAGGGTCTTGTGGTAGGTCAGCTCCATGCCCTTGTAGTCGAAGTGGAAGCCGCAGCGCATCCGGCAGCCGTCCAGCCCGGTGTAGGGGGCGATCTTCTTCAGGTCCTGGAGAATCCGGTCGCCCTCCTGGTCATACAGGTTCTCGGGGGTGGTGGCGGTATAGTCGAACCGGAACTGAATGGAAGCGCCGGGGACCTTCAGGAACCGCTCCAGATAGGGAACCAGACCCTCGGAGGGATAGTCCTTGAACAGCACGCAGTTGATGCGGAAGGGCACCGCCAGACGGCTCAGCAGAGCGTCATTGGACTCCACCACGTAGCGCTGCATATGGCGGGAGATGTTAATGCAGGTGATCTTGTCCTTGTTGCGCTCCGTGAAGGCCACGATGTCGTCCTCGGACTGGTGCTCGGAGACGGGCAGGGTGGTGTTGATGTACACCTTGTGGGTGGTGGGGATGGTGTCCAGCATCATCTGCAGGGACTCCAGATTGGCGAAGGGTTCTCCGCCGGTGAACACGAAGTCGCAGTAGGGGGTGATGGCATCCATGGTGCGGATGCTCTGGCAGATCTTTTCGGCGGAGAAACCCGTCAGGTCCGCGTATTCGCCTTTGTTGATGCAGAAGGGGCAGTGGTTCTTGCAGTCATAGGGGACGAAAATCGTTACCGTGGCGCCGCCTTCCCGGGTTTTGTAGGGATGTTTCATGTGTTGAATCGGCCTTTCCAGTACAGAGATTATCTGCGGATATTGCACGCAAACAGAACAAAACGGCAGTTGAAAAAACGCTGTGCCGTGCTGAAGTCATCATACATACCCAAGTATTTTAGTAGATTTTTTCGGTCAGGTCAAGTGGAAATCCAAAAAACAGGGCACTTCCCTGAAACTTTTGTCGGATCCTGCGGAGCGCTTCCGGATTCCGGATGCCGGAGGCCCTTCCGCGGAGAGCAGTATTCATAATTTGTCTCTTGATTCCGGCGGGGGGAGCCGCTACAATCATCAGAATGAGAAAACATGTCCGGCGCCGGCCGGACGGGAGGTGATTGCGTGATGGAGGGACTGCAGTCCCTGCTGGATCAGCTGACGGGGATGCTGGCATCATACCCGGCGGCGGAGCAGTGGTTCACGGCGCTGGTGCGCTTTGTGTTTCCGGTGCTGGCAGTGCTGATTCTGGCCCGGGCCATCCGGGCGCTGCTGAAGGTGCCCCACACGCCGGAGGTGTGGGGGCAGCTGAGCCTGCCCAACGGCGCGCCGGTGATGCTGACCCACTGGGAGAATATCATCGGCCGGGGGGCCTCCGCCGACGTGCGGCTGAACTATCCCAGCATCTCCCGGCAGCACGCCGCCATCTGCCGGGGGGAGCGGGACGAGTGGACCGTCTACGATCTGGGCGGCAAGGGCGGGACGCTGATCAACGGCGTGCCGGTGAACGGCTCCGCGGCGGTTTCCATGGGGGACACCATCACCCTGGGAGGCGTGCCCCTGGTGTTCCTGCCCCAGACGGTGGGGGACCGGGAGGCGCTGGAAAAGCGCCGCCGGGCGGAGCGGCCGCCCACGGTGTGGCTGTCGTTTCTGTGGCTCACCCTGTTTCAGATGCTCACCTGTCTGCAGCTGATTGCCGCGGCGGGAACGGACGCCGCCGTGGAGCTGCCTCTGGCGTTTCTGGGGCTAACGGCGGTGATGTGGCTGTACTTTATCGTCCTGCGGCTGACGGGCTGCGTGGGCTTTGAGATGGAGACCATCGCCTTCTTCCTGTCCACGCTGTCCCTGGCGGTCACCGCCTCCTCCGCTCCGTCGGCGCTGGCGAAGCAGTTCCTGGCCATCGTGCTGGGGCTGGCGCTGTTTCTGGTGCTGGGGCTGTTCCTGCGGGACCTGAGCCGCACCCGGCGCATCCGCTGGCTCATGGCGGCGGGGGCCATCGGCCTGCTGGCGCTGACGCTGGTGGCGGGCACCAGAAAATACGGCGCCGCCAACTGGATCACCCTGGGCGGGATGTCCTTCCAGCCCTCGGAGCTGGCCAAAATCTGCTATATTTTCGCCGGGTCCGCCACGCTGGAGCGGCTGTTCCGCCGCCGGAACCTGACGCTGTTCATCCTGCTCACCGGCGTGTGCATCGGCTGCCTGGGACTGATGAGCGACTTCGGCACGGCGGCCATCTTCTTCGTCACCTTCCTGGTCATCGCCTACCTGCGCTCCGGCGACTTTGCCACCCTGGCCCTGATCTGCGGCGGCGCGGTGTTCGGCGTGGGCATCATCCTGACCTTCAAGCCCTATATTCTCAGCCGCTTTGCCACCTGGGGCAAAGCCTGGTCCAACGCCAACGTGGGGGCCGGCTACCAGCAGACCCGCACCATGTCCGCCGCCGCCTCCGGGGGCCTGGTGGGCATGGGGGCCGGCAACGGCTGGCTTCACCGGATTCCCGCCGGCGATACAGACCTGGTGTTCGGCATGATCTGCGAGGAGTGGGGCCTCATCATCGCGGTGCTGGCGGTGGCGTCCATTGTGACGCTGGCCTTTTTCGCCGCCCGGGCCTGCGGCGTGGGCCGCTCCAGCTTCTACACCATCGCCGGGTGCGCCGCGGCGTCGCTGATGGTGTTCCAGACCTGCCTCAACGTGTTCGGCTCGGTGGACATTCTGCCCCTCACCGGTGTCACCTTCCCCTTCGTGTCCAACGGCGGCTCCGCCATGATGGGCGCCTGGGGCCTGCTGGCCTTCCTGAAGGCCACCGACACCCGGGAAAACGCCAGCTTTGCCACCGGTATGGGCAAGCGGCGAAAACTGATGAACGAGGCGGCAAAGCGGACGGAGCAGGTTTCTCCCTTTGCGCGGGAACAGGAGGCGGACGATGAAGAAGATTGAGCGCCGGGCGGTGCTGTGCTGTCTGCTGGCGGCTTTGCTGGCGCTGGGTACGGGACTGTTCGTGTTCCGCTGGTTTAGCAGCGGCGGGCGGTGGGCCTCGGCCCCCTTCAACCGCCACCTTTACAATAACGCGGGCCAGCTGGCCGCCGGCACGGTGCTGGACCGGGACGGCGACGTGCTCACCACCGTCCGGGAGGACGGCACCCGGACCTATTACGACAACGCCACCGTCCGGAAGGCCACCCTCCACGCTGTAGGGGACCCCCAGGGCAACATCGGCACCGGCGCCCTCAGCGCCTTCGCCGACCGGCTGACGGGCTTCGACCTGGTGAACGGCGCCTTCGGGGCAAAGCAGGGCAACCGGCTGTACCTGACCATCGACGCCCGGTACAACTACGAGGCCTATGAGGCCCTGGGCGGCAGAGCCGGCGCCGTGGCGGTATACAATTATAAAACAGGGGAGATTCTCTGCATGGTCTCCGCGCCGTCCTACGATCCTCTGAACATCCCGGCGGACATTGAGAGCAATGACCGCTACAAGGGGGCCTATCTGAACCGGGTGCTCTCCTCCACCTTCACGCCGGGGTCCGTGTTCAAAACCGTGACCCTGGCGGCGGCCATTGAGGAGATTCCGGACCTGGACAGCCGCACCTGGACCTGCGGGGGCAGCGTCACCATCGGGGAGGAGACCATCACCTGCTCCGGCGTCCATGGGGAGCAGCACATCGGGGAGGCGCTGGCCAACTCCTGCAACGTGGCCTTTGCGGAGATGGCGGCGGAGCTGGGGGCCTCCACCCTGAAAAAGTACACGGAGAAGGCGGGGCTGACGGACCGCTACTCCGTGGACGGCATCCTCACTGCCGCCGGCAGCTTCGGCTTCGACACCGCTACCGAGGGGCAGACCGGCTGGGCCGGCGTGGGGCAGCACCGGGACCTGGTGAACCCCTGTGCCCTGATGGTGTATATGGGCGCCATCGCCAACGGCGGAAAGGCGGCGGTGCCCCGCATTGTGGATAAAACAGTGAACTCCCTGGGCCTCTCCACCCCCATCCGCTGGACGGAAAAAACCGGTACGCTCATCAGTCCCTCCACGGCGGAGCGCATGACGGAACTGATGGCGGAGGCGGCGGAGACGGCCTACGGCACCAAGCGCTTCCCCAACATGGAGCTGTGCGCCAAGTCCGGCACCGCCGAGGTGGGGGAAGGGCAGGCGCCTCACGCCTGGTTCACCGGCTTCCTGCGGAACGAGGACGCCCCCTACGCCTTTGTGGTGCTGGTGGAAAACGGCGGCGGCGGCAGCTCCGTGGCCGGCACCGTGGCGGGGAAGGTGCTGAACATCATGGTCAACGGGTACTGAGGCTGTCGAAAAAGTGGCTTTGCCACTTTTTCGAGAAGGCAGCAGCCTGCTGCGCGCACTTCGTCGGGGCAAACTTCGCTCCATTCGGAGCGCCCTGCGGCGGAGGGCGTCCTCATGCCGCTCCGTTGCCCCTCCTCTCCCCACCGCAACCGCTTCGCTGGGTTGCAGTGGGGAAC
>NZ_JAXEBZ010000012.1:0-31839 GCF_034093755.1 Dysosmobacter sp.
GGAGAGTACAGCAGCGTCTCATAGGCGGCAAAGCCGGGCACGACCTCGTCCATGGCCTTGATGAAGTTGATGATATTGATCATGGCCCGGTAGGGCATGGCGGCGGTGATATCGCCGGCCACGGCGTCGGGCAGGGTGGGCCGGATATTGGACTGGGCCAGCTCCTTCTGCCATGTCCGCTTGCCGTCCAGGATGTCGCCGAACCGCTGGACCAGGATCTGGCCGTTGGCCAGCATGTTGGTCAGCTCGCCCACTTTCTGGGCGTAGGCGATGGGCTGGTTGAAGGGGACGCTGAAATTGTGGGAGCAGAGGATGGACAGGTTGGTGTTGTCGCTCTTCAGGTCCTTGTAGGAGTGGCCGTTGACCACCGCCAGGTTGTTGTCATAGTTCTCCTGGCTGACGAAGCCGCCGGGGTTCTGACAGAAGGTGCGGACCTTGTTCTTGAAGGGCCGGGGATAGCCCACCAGCTTGGACTCGTACAGCACCCGGTTCACCGTCTCCATGATCTCGTTGCGGACCTCCACCCGGACGCCGATGTCCACGGTGCCGGGGGCGTGGGCGATGTTGTGCTCGGCGCACAGCTTCTCCAGCCAGTCGGCGCCCCGGCGGCCGGTGGCCACCACGGTGTGCCTGGCGTAAATCTCCAGGTCAGTTTTGCCGTTGGAGACGGCCACGCCCCTGCAGACGTCCCCCTCCAGAATGATGTTGCTGCACTCGTAGCCGAACAGGATGTCCACGCCGTTGTTCAACAGGTATTTCTCGATGCTCAGGTAGATGGCCTGGGCCTTCTCGGTGCCCATGTGGCGGATGGGGCAGTCCACCAGCTTCAGTCCCGCCTGGATGGCACGGCGGCGGATGTCCTTCCGCTCCTCCTCGTGCTCCAGGCCCTCGATGTGCTCGTCGGCGCCGAATTCCAGATAGATCTGATCGGCATAGTGGATGGTCTCCTGGGCCAGCTCCGCGCCGATGAGGGTGGGCAGGTCGCCGCCCACCTCATAGCTCAGGGACAGCTTGCCGTCGGAGAAGGCGCCGGCACCGGAGAAGCCGGTGGTGATATGGCAGTAGGGCTTGCAGTTCATGCACTTGCGGGTCTTGTCCTTGGGGCAGTGGCGCTTTTCCACGCTCTGGCCCTTTTCCACCATGACAATCTTCTGTTTGCTGCCCTTCTTCAGCATTTCCAGCGCGGTAAAAATGCCCGCGGGGCCTGCGCCGATGATGACAACGTCGGTATTCATAGTCAAATTCCTCCTGATTTTTCTTTCGGGGAAAGGTCTGCCTGACGGCGCAGAATGGAATATGCCGGCACCGGTCGGGGCAGCTGCATGGTAAAGGTCATCTGGGGCGTGCGGGGTTCGGTCAGCACTTCCCCCGCCTCGTTCCGCATCTCCGGAACGGTGAAGGAGAAGGGCCGGGTGTCCGGGCCGACGATCTCCACCGTGTCGCCGGTGCGGAATTTGTTGCGCAGGGACAGCACGGCATTGCCCCGGCTGTCGCATTCGGTGACAATGGCGGCCACCTGCCACTCCCGGATGTAGCGGGAATCCTCGTAAAACTGCCCCGGCTGGCCGTAGAAGAAGCCGGTGGAGTAGTGGCGGTGGCTGACATGCTCCACCTCGTCCCGCCACACCGGGTCCACGGGCAGCCCCTCCGCCGCGGCGTCCAGGCAGTGGCGGTAGGCGCCGGTGACAATGGCGGCGTAATAGGCGGACTTGGCCCGGCCCTCGATCTTCAGGCTGGCAATGCCCGCATCGCACAGATCGTCCAGATGGTCGATCATGCACATATCCCGGGAGTTCATGATATAGGTGCCCTTTTCGTCCTCGAACACCGGGAAATACTGGCCGGGCCGCTTCTCCTCCACCAGCGCGTATTCGTAGCGGCAGGGCTGGGCGCAGGCGCCCCGGTTGGAGTCCCGCCCGGTCATATAGTTGGACAGCAGGCACCGCCCGGAGTAGCTGACGCACATGGCGCCGTGGACAAAGGTCTCGATCTCCAGCTCCCGGGGGGTCCGCGCCCGGATCTCCCGGATCTCCTCCAGGCTCAGCTCCCGGGCCAGAATCACCCGCTGGGCACCCAGCTCATACCAGGCGTTGGCGCAGGCGTAGTTGGAGATGCTGGCCTGGGTGGAGATGTGCCGCTGGCAGCGGGGCGCGTACTTCCCCGCCAGGGTGAACACCCCCAGGTCCGCGCAGATCAGGGCGTCCACCCCCGCGTCATTCAGCCGCTCCAGATGCTCCGGCAGGCGGTCCGCCTCATCGTTGCGGGGCATGGTGTTCACCGTGCAGTGGACCCGGACGCCGTGGTCATGGGCGTACCGCACCGCCCGGGGCAGCTCCTCATCCGCGAAGTTTCCGGCGAAGGAGCGCATGCCGAAGCTGGTGCCCGCCAGGTAAACGGCGTCAGCGCCGTAGAGGACGGCCATCCGCAGCCGTTCCCAATCTCCCGCCGGAGCCAGCAGCTCCGGCTTGTTTCTCTTAATTTCCGACATAATTGCTGCTGTTCAGGAAGTTGTTGTGTTCGGCCAGGGTGGTGGAGAAGTAGTGCTTTCCGTCCTTGCCCAGGGCGTAGTAATAGTAATCCGTCTGGGCCGGGTCCAGCGCCGCGTCGATGGCGGCGATGCCCGGGTTGGCGATGGGCGTGGGGGGCAGGCCGGCGTACTTGTACAGGTTATATTTGGAGTCGGTCTGCTTGTCTGCGTTGGTGATGGCGCCCTCGTGGTCCGGCAGGCCGTACAGCAGCGAGGCGTCCACCTGCAGCATGCCGTAGGTGCCGCCCTTGTCGCCGGGGCCGTCCAGCCGGTTGTAGATCACCGAGGCGATGTTCCGCTGGTCGGTGCCGTCCGTCTCCTTTTCGATGAGGGAGGCGATGATCATGATCTGCTTCAGGCTGTACTTGGAGGCCTCCACCGCCTCCATCCGCTCGGCGGTCATCTTCTTGTCGAAGTTCTGCAGCAGACGGTTCAGGGCGGAAGAGGGCTTTTCGTTCAGGTAGAAGTCATAGGTGTCCGGGAACAGGTAGCCCTCCAGCCGGGACAGCTCCGTGGAATCGTTGTTGATGAAGTCATAGGAGAACTTGGTGTTCTTGGCGGCCTCCGTCAGCGCCTCCTCGGTGTTGACGCCCTTTCCGGCCAGCAGCTTGATGATCTGCTGCACGGTGTAGCCCTCGGGGATGGTGACCCGCACCGTCTCCGCCTTCAGGTTGCCGGAGGAGTTGCGCATGGCGGTGATCAGGGCGATATAGTCCATGTTGCTGTTGAGCTGATAGGACCCGATGCCGATCTTCTCCTCCGCCTTGTCGATCTTGCCGAAGAACTTGAAAAACCACTTGTACTCCACCAGGCCGGCGTCCTTCAGCTTCTGGGCAATGCTGTCCAGATCGTCCTCCGAGGTGACTTCCACGGTGACCTCCACCGGCTCCTTGTTCAGCGAGCACAGGTCGTTGGCCAGCAGCCAGCCCACGCCGGCCAGAATGGCGGACGTGGCCAGCACAAAGATTAGGTAGAGGAAGGGGTTCACCCTCCTGCGGCGTCTTTTCCGGCTGCTCTGGCTGTGACGCTGCTCTCCGCCGGAGCGGACCTGCTGCGTGTCCCAGCTGGCAGTATCCTGATTCTTGTAATCGGACATAAATACCTCCTGCTCTCCCCTGCCGGAGCCTTCTCCGGCACGGCGGGGTCAGTCTTGAACGGCTGCCGGACTGTCCGGCAGATTTTTTTCGCAGGTCAAGTTTCCATCTCCGGAGCGGGACCATAGAATGGCTCAGAAACGATGGTGAGGTGACATTCATGTGGTTTAACTCCGGAAACAACTGTTCCTGCCTGTGGTGGATTATTATCATCATTCTGCTGCTGAGCTGCTGCGGCGGCTGGGGCGGCAGCGGCTGCGGCTGCAACGACGACTGTCGGAACAATAACTGCTGCTGACACGGGCGGAGAAACGGGGGCGCTTCGGCGTCCCTGTTTCCGTTTTACAGAACCTCCCGCACCCGCTGCCAGACCTCCCCGTGAATGTCCTCCACCGTCCGGGGGGCGTCTCCGTCGGCGCAGTGGACCACCGTCCAGCCGCACAGGCGGGCCACCTCGCCCGCGTTGGCGCGGCAGCGGCGCAGGTACGCCGTGTCCTGCTCATGGATGTCGGCATGGGTGCCGGTGTCGCTCTCCCGGCGGCGCATCATCCGCTCCGTGATCTCCGTGGGCATATCCAGGTACACCACCAGGTCCGGTTTCGGCAGGCCCATGCGGCCGTACTCCAGATCGAACAGCCAGTTGAGATACGCCTCCCGCTCCCCGTCCGGCAGCTTGGAGGCCTGGTGCACGGCGTTGGAGGTGGTATAGCGGTCCGCCACCACCAGCCCGCCGCCTTCGTAGAAATCGCCCCAGTCCTGCCTGTAGGAGGCGTAGCGGTCCACCGCGTAAAATACGGAGGCGGCGTAGGCGTTCACGTCTCCAGCCTTCTTCCCCAGGCCGCCGCGGAGGTACTCCTCCACCATGGCGGCGGAGGGCTTGCCGTAGCGGGGGAAGTCGATCTCCCGGTAAGCCAGCCCCTCCTGCTCCAGCCGCCTGCACAGCAGCTTCGCCTGGGTGGCCTTTCCGGAACCGTCGGTTCCCTCAAATACAATGAGCTTTCCCTTCATTTCCGCTTTCCTTTCTCCCGGCGCACATGGACCAGAAACAGCGGCAGCTTCATCATGCGGCCGATGCGCTTCGGCTCCTTACACAGCCGGTAGAACCACTCCAGGCCGTGGTCGGACCAGAATTTCGGCGCCCGCTCCACCACGCCGGCGAACACATCCAGGCTGCCGCCCAGGCCGCACAGCAGCCGGGCGCCGGTGGCGGGGCCGTTTTTCTTCATCCAGAGCTCCTGCTTGGGGGCGCCCAGACACACAAACAACGCGTCGGCACGGGAGTCGGCGATGGCCTGCACCACCGGGCCGTCCTCCTGAAAATAGCCGTCATGGGTGCCGGCGATCCGCAGTCCGGGATAGCGGGCCGTCAGCTTCTCCGCCGCCTGCTCCGCCACGCCGGGTTTGGCGCCCAGCAGGTAGAGGGACAACCCTCTCTCCGCCATTTTCTCCATCAGGCCCCCGGCAAATTCAATGCCCGGCACCCGGCCCTTCAGGGGCGTGCCCAGCATGGCCGCCCCCTTCACCACGCCGATGCCGTCCGCCAGCACCAGCGACGCGCCGTTGACCGCCTCCATGGCCTCCGGGTTCTCCCGGCAGACCTCCACGATCTCCGGGTTGGGGGTCACCACATAGTGGCAGCCCTCCTGTCCCAGCAGCGCCATGCCCGCCGCCACGGCTTCCTCCATGGTCAGATCGTCAAATCCGACCCCTAACACATCGATCCGCATGAAAACACCTCGTTACATACTCATACAGTGTATAGTATAACACGCCGTTCCCCGCTTGTCCAATCCAAATTAAAAAGGAGACGCCTTCCGGCGTCTCCTTCGGGACTTATTCTGCCGCTGCCGCAGCGGAACAATCCTTTTTCTTCGGCTCCGGCAGCTGGGCCAGAATCACCGCCGCCAGCATCACCACGCAGCCGAAATACTCCCGCAGGCTCATCTGGTCGTGGAGAATCAGCGCGCCGGCCAGGGTGGCGAACACCGATTCCAGGCTCAGCAGCAGCGACACCACCGTGGGGTTGGAGTCCTTCTGGGCCAGGATCTGGAGGGTGTAGGCCACGCCGCTGGAGAAGATGCCCACGTACAGAATGGGCCAGACGCACTGGGACAGCGCCGCCCAGGAGGGCGTCTCCGAGGCGATCATGCCGGCGGAGGACAGCACCGTCACCACCAGGAACTGGGCGCAGGACATCTCCACGCCGTCCACCCGCTGCCCGAAATAGTCGATCACCAGAATATGGGCGGAGAAGCAGAAGGCGCACAGCAGGATGTAAAAATCTCCGCCGGTGATGGTGAACTCCTCCGTGATGCACAGGCAGTACAGACCCACCACCGCCAGCGGCACGCTGAGCAGCAGCGTCTTAGGGGCCTTCTTCTTCATCAGCAGCCCCGCGATGGGCACAATGACGATGTACAGCGCCGTAATGAAGCCGGCCTTGCCGGCGGTGGTGGTCTCCAGCCCCTTTTGCTGAAGGTTGGTGGCCACCGTCAGGGCCGCGCCGCAGCACAGGCCGCTGATCAGCAGGTCCCGGACCGACTGGCTGCCGCCCCGGCCCAGCTTTCTGCGCACCAGACACAGCGCCAGCAGAAAGCAGAAGGCCACCGCCGACCGGGCCGCGTTGAAGGTAAACGGCTCCACATAGTCCGCGCCCACGCTCTGGGCCACGAAGGCCGTGCCCCAGATCAGCGCCGCCAGCAGCGCCATCCCATTCTGACGAATCTGTTTCGTGTTCATTTCTCTTGCTCCCAATTTCCATCCATGATATAATGCTGCCGGGACGGCAAACGCCGCCCGGTGTGTTTTTGCGGCCCTATGCCGCATTAAACCGGTATTTTACCACTGGGGTGAGGAAATGGCAAGACTTTCCCGGGAATTCTATTTGGGGGATACGGTGGAGATCGCCCGGACCCTGCTGGGGAAGTATCTGATCCGCCGGCTCCGCGGCGAACTTCTGGCCTGCCGCATTACGGAGACGGAGGCCTACGTGGGCCGGATGGACAAGGCCTGCCACGCCTACAACTACCGCCGGACGGAGCGCACCTCCACCATGTTCGGCCCGCCGGGCCACGCCTATATCTACCTCATCTACGGGATGTACCACTGTCTCAACTTCGTCACGGAGCCGGAGGGGGAGCCCTCCGCCGTGCTGCTGCGGGGCGTGGAAGTGGTGGCCGGCGGCGACACCGTCAGCCGCCTGCGCTTCGGGTGTCCCGCCGCTGAGATGACGCCCTATCAGCGGAAAAACCGGATGAACGGACCCGGCAAGATCTGTAAAGGACTTTCCCTGTCCAGGGCAGAGAACGGAATGGATCTCACGGAGGACACGCTGTTTCTGTGCGGCTCCCCCGCCGACGCCGGCCTCTCCCTCTCCCCGCCGGACCGGCGGGAGCGGATTGTATGCTCTCCCCGGGTGGGCGTGGACTACGCGGAGGAGGCCCGGGACTTTCCCTGGCGCTTTCAACTGATACAGGAGGATTGAAGGATGTTCTTATTTGACATGGACGGCACCCTCATCGACTCCAACGGCATCTGGAAGGACGTGGACCGGACGTTCCTGGCCCGCCGTGGGATGCCCTACACCCACGCCTATTACGAGGGCGTGGCCCACACCATCTTCCCTCTGGCGGCCCAATTCACCAAGGAATACTGCCATCTGGAGGAGAGCTGCGACGAGATCATGGCGGAGTGGATGGACCTGGCCCGGGGGATGTACGCCAAGGTGGCGGTGAAGCCCGGCGTCCGGGCCTACCTGAAGCAGTGCAGAGCCGAGGGCCGGGACATGGCGGTGGTGACCTCCGCCGTGCCGGAGCACTGCCGCACTGCCCTGCGCCATCTAGACCTGGAGAAGTATTTCCGGAACATCACCTTCGCCCAGGAACTGCAGCTGGAAAAGAAGGACCCGGCCATCTGGCTGGCCGCCGCCGAAAAAAACGGCGTCCGCCCGGAGGACTGCACCGTGTTTGACGACAGTCTGGCCGCCTGTCAGGGTGCCCGGACCGCCAAGATGCGGACCGTGGGGGTCTACGATGACTATTTCGCCCAGGACGAGCGGGAAATGCGGGGCTTCTGCGACGTGTATATCCGCTCTTTTGAGGAACTGCTCCTGCCGGAGCGGAAAAAACGGTAAATGAAAGAACCGGAGGGAACATTCCCTCCGGTTCTTTGACCTGTTACAGCTTTTTCATGTAGGCGCCGGCGGATTTCAGCATCAGCTTCTTCTCCCCCACGCCGTCGAACACCACCTGCACCAGGGCGTCGCCGCCCATGGGCCGCACCGACAGCACCATGCCCTTACCGAAGGCGGTGTGCTCCACCATGTCGCCGTGCTCCAGCTGCAGCATGGCGCCGGAGGCGGCCTTGGGTCTCGCCGCGGAGGCCGCCGTGGGACGGGTTTCCTGCTGGGCAGGCGCCCGGTAGGAGCGGACGCCGCCGCTGCTCCAGCCGCTTCCCGGTCCGGAAACGGCCCAGTTGTCGGACCGGCCGGAGCTTGCCCGGACCGGCCCGGAGGCAGTGCGGAAGCTGCCGCTGTCCCAGTCCGTGTCGCCCCATCTGCCGCCCTGGTCCCAGTCGCTACGGGCGGGCCGCTGCTCCGGCCGTCCGCTCCACTCCATGTTCTCCTCCGGAATCTCCTCTAGGAACCGGGAGGGCAGGCTGGAGGTGGTGCGGCCGTAGAGCATCCGCTGGCGGGCGTTGGTCATGGTCAGCTGTTCCTTGGCACGGGTCATGGCCACGTAGCAGAGCCGCCGCTCCTCCTCCAGCTCCTCCTGGTCATAGACAGCGGTGCTGTTGGGGAACAGGCCGTCCTCCATGCCCACCACGTACACTGCCGGGAACTCCAGACCCTTGGCGGAATGCATGGTCATCATGGTGACGCAGTCATCCCCCCCCTCCATGGAATCCAGATCGGTGTACAGGGCGATCTCATTCAGGAAGCCGGACAGCGTGGGGTCCTCCGGGTCCTGCTCCAGAAAGCCCATGATGTTGGACTTCAGTTCCTGGACGTTCTCAATGCGGCCCCGGCTCTCCAGGTCATTCTTCTCCTCCAGGGCCCGGACGTAGCCGGTGCGGTCACACACCGCGTCATAGAACTCCGGCAGGGACAGCTGCCCGCCCAGACGGCGCAGGGAGTCGATGAGGTCGGCAAACTTCAGCAGCTTGGCCGACGCCGTTTTCAGCTCCGGGAACATGTCCGCGTTGCGGCAGGTCTCGTACAGGGACAGCCCCTGGTCCGCCGCCACCGCCTGAACCTTCTCCACGGTGGTGTTGCCGATGGACCGGGCAGGCACATTGATGACGCGCCGCAGCCGCAGGTCATCCATGGGATTGTTCAGCACGCACAGGTAGGCCAGCATGTCCCTGATTTCCGCCCGGTCAAAGAACTTGGTGCCGCCCACGATCTTATAAGGGATGCCGTTGCGCTTCATGGCGTATTCCAGGGCGTTGGACTGGGCGTTGGTACGGTAGAGCACCGCGTTGTCCCGGAAGTCCCGGCCCCGGTTCTTCCCCATCATCACGTCGCCGGCCACGAAGTTGGCCTCGTCGCTCTCGTTGAACACGGTGCGGACCCGAATCTTCTCCCCCGCGCCGTTTTCCGTCCACAGCGTCTTGCCCTTACGGCCCTGGTTGTTGCGGATGACGGCGTTGGCGCCGTCCAGAATGTTCTGGGTGGAGCGGTAGTTCTGCTCCAGACGGATGACCCGGGCATTTTTGTACTGCTTTTCAAAGCTGAGGATGTTCTCGATGTTGGCACCCCGGAAGCGGTAGATGGACTGGTCGTCATCGCCCACCACGCACAGGTTCTTCCGTCCGCCGGCCAGCAGTCCCGTCAGCAGGTACTGCAGGTGGTTGGTGTCCTGATACTCGTCCACCAGCACGTAGCGGAACTTCTCCTGATAGTACCGCAGCACCTCGGCGTTGGTCCGCAGCAGCGTCACCGTGTGGAAGATCAGATCGTCGAAGTCCAGGGCGTTGGCGGAGCGCAGCTTCTCCTCGTACTTCTGATAGATTTTCGCGATACGGGCCAGCCGCCAGTCGCCGCTGCTGCCCTCCTCGGCGGCGAATTCCTCCGCCGTCTGGTACTTGTCCTTGGCGCGGCTGATGACCCCCAGCACGTCCCGGGGCTGGAAGGACTTCTCCTCCAGCTTCAGCTCCTTCACAATGTCCTTGATGACCCGCTTGGAGTCATCGGTGTCATAGATGGTGAAGTCCTTCTGGAAGCCCAGCTTGTCGATGTCCCGCCGCAGGATGCGGACGCAGGCGGAGTGGAAGGTGGAGGCCCAGATGTCATTGGCCTTCACACCCAGCCGGGCCGCCAGACGTTCCTTCAGCTCCCCCGCCGCCTTGTTGGTAAAGGTGATGGCCAGCACCGACCAGGGCAGCGCCGGCTCCACGGCGCACAGCCGCACCGCCCGTGCCCTGTCCGCCCCGTCCGGCTCCGCCGGGTACTCCTCCAGAAAGCGCAGGTCCTCTTCCGTGGCCCAGTCCGGCACAAAGTCGCTGTCGCTGCCCCGGCCGTAGGTCAGAAGGTTATACACCCGCTGGATCAGCACCGTGGTCTTGCCGCTGCCGGCGCCGGCCAGCAGCAGCAGCGGCCCCTCCGTGGTCAGCGCCGCCTGCCGCTGCATGGGGTTCAACCGCTGAAAATCCCGGGCGATGACCCGCCGCCGGGCCTTGCAATACCGTTCCTGAAAATCCGTCATAGCTTCCCCTTATCCTCGCATAGATTCGCTGTCTATTTTAGGCCAAAAGCCGCCCCAGGTCAACGGCGTTTTTCCCCGAAAGTCCTTTACCGGATTGTTACGATTTTGTGGTTGACATTTGTCAACCGTTCTGCTATGCTCGGGACAAGAGGCAGACAAATGTCAACCAAGTCAGGAGGAACCGCTATGAAAGTCAATCTGTCCGACGCGGAATGGAAACTGATGAAACCCCTGTGGGACCGGGCGCCCCGCACCATGATGGAACTGACGGCGCTGGTGCGGGAGGACACCGGCTGGAGTAAAAGCACCGTCATCACCATGCTCTCCCGGCTGGAGGCCAAGGGCGCCGTCCGCCATGAGGAGGGGCTGCGGGCCAAGCAGTACTATCCCCTCATCCGGCGGGAGGAGGCCGCCCGGGCAGAGACGGAGAGCTTCCTCTCCCGGGTCTACGGCGGCAGTCTGGGGCTGATGATGAGCGCCATGGTGGACAGCCACGCCCTGACGGAGGAGGACATCGCCCAGCTCTCCGCCATTCTGGACAAGGCGAAGGAGGATGGCAGATGAACGAAATTCTCATTGCTTCCTCGGTGCTGATCCTGCTGCTGACGGCGCTGCGGGCGGTGTTCCGCAAAACCGTCCCCGCCCGGGTGCAGTACGCCCTGTGGGGCGTGGTGCTGCTGCGGCTGCTCCTGCCCGTCAGCCTGCCGGCCATGGATTTCAGCGTGCTGACAGTGACGGAGCCGGTGCAGCAGACCGTCTCCGCCAATCTGGAATCCCGGCAGATCTATGTTCCGGTGGCCCGGGAGCCGCTGGAGCGGCATCCCGCCGCCCCGGATGCGGACCCGGAACACGCCATCGCCCCCGGACAGCCCAGCATCTGGGTCATTGAGACGGACGAGACTGCCGTGCAGTACCGCAGAATGACCTCCGCCGATGTTCTCCGGTATGTCTGGTACGGCGGCATGGCGGTCGTGGCCGTCTGGATGCTGGCGTCCAATCTCTCTTTTTACCGCAAGCTGCGTAAAGTAAGAATCCCTTACAGCGTTCCGGAGTGCCGGTACCCGGTTTACGTGGTGGAGAGCGGCCTGCCCTCCCCGTGCCTGTTCGGGCTGTTCCGCCCCGCCGTGTACCTGACCCCCGCCGCCGCGGAGCCGGAAAAGCTGCGCCACGTGCTGGCCCACGAGGAGACCCACGCCCGGCATCTGGACCCCCTGTGGGCGCTGCTGCGGTGCGTGTGCCTGACGGTGTACTGGTTCGACCCGCTGGTGTGGCTGGCCGCCGCGCTGTCCAAAGCCGACGGAGAGCTGGCCTGCGACGAGGGGACGCTGAAGCGGCTGGGGGAGGAGGAGCGCATCCCCTATGGCCGCACGCTGCTGTCTCTGGTGCCGGTGCGGCGGCCCGGGAACCCCATGCTGTCCGCCACCACCATGACGGCGGGCAAGCGTCAGCTGAAGGACCGCATCACCCGCATCGCCCAGAACCGGCAGACGGTGGCCATCGCGGTATTTCTGCTGCTGTCCGCCGCGGCGCTGTGCTGCGCCGTCACCTTCAGCGGGGCCAGAGAGACGGACCCCGGCGCCGCCACCGTGGAGGTGGTGCCCCTCACCGGAGCGGAGCTGACGTATTTCAATGAGGAATACTTCAACAATCATTTTCACTCCATCCGCAATCAGTTCCTGTCCTCCACCTATGAGACGCCGGAGGACATCGACCTCTACGAGCTGTTCTACTGCGGCAGCTTCACTCCCGGGGTCATCGGCGACGAGGAGCTGGCTATCGTGGGCAGTTTCGATTCCCAGGGCCAGGAAATCTGCCCCACCGTCAAGATCACCGCCGAAGCCATGGACGAGGTGCTGCTGGAATACACCGGACTGCATCTGACGGAGACGAACCAGGTAAATCTGGACCGGTTTGTCTGGCTGGCGGAGTATGACGCCTATTACGACACCCACGGCGACACCAACTACCGGAGCAGTGTCACCTTCTCCGCCGGGGAGCGGGTGGGGGACGTCATCCAGCTGTACTATGACGATGCCTTCCTGGGCGGCGGCTGGAAGTGCCTGCGGCTGCGGGAGACGGAGGACGGCTACCACTTCCTGTCCAACCTGCCCTGTGACGCCCCCATGGTGGCTACCTCCTATCCCGACGGCGAGCCGTGGCTGGTGATTCCCCTGGGCGATTTGCGGCCCTACGCACCGGAGGCGGTAACGGCGGAGCGCCATTCCAATGACTGCGCGGAGCGGCTGGACGGCTGGTCCGTGGGCAGCGGCGTCACCGTCCGCAGCTACCGCTCCACAGACGGCCACACCTATGTAGCGGTGGAGCGGGGCGGCCGGGCAGTCAGCGGCGCCATGGAGGACTGGGAGGCGGACTGCTTCCTGACGCTGCCGGAGGGCGAGGACGGTGAGCTGTTCTTCTTCAGCCATCTCTTCGGCCATAGCGGCCTCACCGTCCGCTACACCGGGCAGCTCCGGGAGAACGTCTACAACACCATCACCGATTACTACACCTTTGACGAAGCCGGCACCCCCGCCCTGCTGGCCCGGGCCTACGGTGCGGTGCTGGAGGCGGACCTGGACGGCGACGGGAACAAGGAGCTGGCGGCCTCCGCCGGCGACACCGCCCAGCTGTTCTTCGCGCGGGACGGGCGGATTTACCAGGCTGACCTGAGCGCTGTTCTGGAAGAGGCCTGGCCGGAGCTTCGGTTCGCCGGCTTCGGAAACTGGGACGGCGCCGGGCGCTGCCTGTCTCTCACCGGCAGTGTCCCCTTCCCCGGCCACGGGAATGCATCCGCCGCCACGGCGTTCCGGAACCTCTATTTCGATGGAGAAAACCTGCTGCTCTACAAGCGCACCTATGGTGACGCCCTCACCGAAGGCGTTCCGGAGTCGGTGGCCCGGGCCGCCGCCGAGGCCGCGGAGGACGCCTACGCCGCCAGCAAGCAGGGCACGGAGGGCTATCTGGCGGACCAGAACTGGGACGGCTGCCGGCTCAGCTGCCTGGCCCGGGAGGCGGTGTACACGGACTTTCCCGGCCTCACGGTGGAGGTCTACGGATTCTCCTACCAGTTCCACTCCCCCACTCCCTGGGAGGTCATCACCGCCGGCGGCTCCTTCGTAGACGAGGACGGCTGGTACGGCGGCTTCTGGACGGAGGACAGTCTCTGGCTGCTGCGGGTCACCGACAACCGCGGCGGTGAGCAGCTGGTGCGGGACAACGGCATCCTTCCCCAGGAGAGGGCGGACAGCGTATTTTTCCACGCCAACGTAGGCTGGCTTCTGGTCCGCAGCGGTCTTTTGATCTATGAGGATCTGTCGGCGCAGGACCTGTTCTACCTGTTCTACTGCAACGCATGGAGCTTCCTGAACGATCTGGGACAGCAGCCGGAGGCGGTACAGCAGGAGGTGCTGGACCGGCTGACGGGCTATGCCCGGTCCGATGCGGAGGCCGAAGCGGATTTCCAGAACGAGATGTCCTCCCTGTTCTTCAACACCCGCTCTTTGACGGAGGAAGGGGCGGCAGCCTACCGCCGGCTGGTGGCCATCACCAATCAGTGGGACGTTCCCTCCCGGGTGGCAACCACGGTGGAAAACGTGGTGCGGGACCGGTTCTATGAGGACTCTGCGGACCCCTCCCGGTTCGGCGCTGAAGCGCAGCTGGCAGGCTTTCGGGTGACGGACGTCGAAAAAACGGTCACCTACTCCGGCGAGTACGTGGACCTGCTGGGTTCGGAGGTGGCGGTCTACCGGGTCAGCTATGAGTACCTGGCGGAGGACCCCATGGCGGTGGAAATCGCCGGCGGTCAGTCCATGGACGGGGACGGCTGGTTTACCCCCGGCGACGGCAGCTGGCTGTACGTCTTCTTCCGGGTCAACGGCGACGGCAGCCAGACCTACCTGTACAACGCCTCCATGGACGACTGCATCCCAGGCGACGAAGTGTTCACCCAGCGGATGCTGGCAGCCTTAGGCATCACGCAGGAGGAGCCGGAGCCGGAGATCGACCCGGATACCCTGCCCCTGGCGGAGGAGCCCACGGTGAAGCTCACCCAATACAATTCTTATCAGGAGGCTTACGACAGCATCGACTGGAACCACGAGAATATCTTCTATCTGGACCGGGAGCTGACCGCCGACACCTGTACCGTGGTGTCCTGGGGCTACGGCGGCATTCCCCACGGCCCCGCCGCCACGCTGGACGTCATCTACCCCGATGGCACCCGGGCGCGGCTGCCTCTCCCCAGCCGCCATCCCTGGGGGCCGGCGGACTCTCCGGAGACGCTGGAGCTCAGTGAAGACGGCTCCACCCTCACCTACACCGCCCACTTTGACGAAAACCTGCTGAATGACGACCGCACCGCCGTCATCCACCGGGCCGGGACCTACCACTACACCTACGACGTGGCAGCCCGGACGGTGTCCCTGACCATTACAAAGGATTAAGAAAAAGGACCGCTCCCCATGGGGAGCGGTCCTTTCCTCACTGGCTCAGAAAGACCAGGTTCTTGTCGGTGAGGAAGTTGGGGATGCTGTAGAGCACCACGATGTCATCGATGCCGTTTTCCGCCGCGTATCGGGCGGCGGGCAGCCGGTAGTACCGCAGGTCCAGAAGGTGCACCTCGGAAAACCGCTGGGCCAGGAAGGGCGCCAGGGCGTCGGAATAGCTGTCCCGCACCAGCAGCAGCTTCCCGCCGTCCGGCAGGTTTTCATTCCGGATGACGCACAGCGGCTGGTTGCCCCCCAGGAAGGCGGAGTACTTGTCCTTCCGGTCAAGATACGTCCGGTCATACAGGGCGGCAGGCTCCGCCGCGCCGGTGCGCCAGGAGGTGACGGACAAGCCCGCATCCCGCACCCGGAACTCCATGGTGTCCGGCGTCAGCCAGTGGACGCCGGAGGTAGAGTACAGCGTGCCGTTGAAGTCCTCCGACACCGTTTCCGGGGGGAAATCCGCTGCTTCCAGCGGCTCCTTGCCCAACGTCTCCAGCAGGACATTGGCCCCATAAAAGGCTCCCAGGGTGGTCCAGTGGTGGTCGGTGCGGTAAAAAACCGGCTCCTCCCGATGCTCCGTCAGGGCGGCGCAGAAGTCCACCATGGGCACCCCCGTCTCCGCCGCCTGCTGCAAAACGGCCTTCTGGTCCCAACTTTCCGCCCCGGCGGGCAGCCGGTCCTTCCAGACCTCCGCCGCGGAGGGAATCAGGCCCAGCCAGACACGGGCCTCCGCCTTGTCCGCAAGAGCGGACACATAGCCCAGATTCTTCTCCGTCAGCCCCGGCTCCGGCTTCTCCACTCGGGAGATCAGCGTCTCACCGCAAAGGTACACGCCGTTGAACTCCCGCTTGCCCAGCAGCTGCTCCGCCCGGGCCTTCAGTCCCGTCCACTGGTCCCGCAGGGGGAACTGGTCGGCGAAGTACTCCTCCACCCCCTCTGTGAAGCTGCCGCTTTTCAGAGACTGCCACGAAAACGCCGGCCACTGGGCCAGGGTGCGGTTTTCCACCTCGGACCGCTCCCGGTCCGGCAGCACCAGCGACCACACCAGCATTCCCCCCAGGAACAGGACGAACAGCGCCGTCAGAAAACGGCTGTATGCTTTTGTCATGCCGTTCACCTCCTCAGAACCGGAAATACAGGAAGGGGTTGTAGCTGCCGTCCACCAGATAGGCGGTGCACAGCACCAGAGACGCGGCCATCAGCACCGGCGTCAGCACCTTCCGCGCCCGGTCCGGCAGACGCTGCCAGACCTTTTTGCCCAGGGTGGTGGACGCGGCGCACCCCACCGCCAGCAGCACCGCATAGCTCCGGAGGGTATAGCCGTCCGCGCCGCTCCACAGCATACCGCCGCCGAAGCAGATTCGCAGGTACGCACCGCAGCGTCCCAGGTCCTCAATGGCGAAGATACCCCAGCCCACTGCCGCCACAATCAACGTGTAGAGATGACGCGCTGCAGCAGGGATTCCGGCCAGCACGTCCCGCAGCAGGTACTTCTCCAGCATCAGCCAGCAGAAGAAATACAATCCCCACAGGATGAAGTTCCAGCTGGCCCCGTGCCAGAAGCCGGTACAGAACCAGACAATGAAAATGTTCCGCACCGTCTTTGCCGCGCCGCAGCGGTTGCCGCCCAGGGGAATGTAGAGGTATTCCCGGAACCAGGAGGTCAGGGAAATGTGCCACCGGCGCCAGAATTCCGTGACAGAGGCAGCCAGATAGGGATAGTTGAAGTTCTCGTCGAACCGGAAGCCCAGCATCCGCCCCAGGCCGATGGCCATGTCGGAGTAGCCGGAAAAGTCAAAATAGATCTGGAAGGAGTAGGCAGCCAGGCCCATCCAGCCGCCGGCCACCGTCAGCGTCCCGGCAGCCTGGGCCGCCAGCTGGGCATCCCACAGCGCGCCGATGCCGTTGGCCAGCAGCACTTTTTTGGCCAGCCCCACGCAGAACCGCTGCGCCCCCAGGGCGAAGTCCTCCGCCGTATTCACCCGGTAATCCAGCTCCCGGGCCACCGTCTTGTACTTGACAATGGGGCCGGCAATCAGCTGGGGGAACATGGTGACAAAGGCGCCGAAGGTAATGATATTCCGCTGGGCCGGCGCGTCCTGCCGGTAGACGTCGATGGTGTAGCTCATGGTCTGGAAGGTGAAAAAGGAGATGCCGATAGGCAGGGGGATGTTCCGCAGGGGGATGGTCAGCCCCGCCAGAGTAACAGCGGCAGGCAGTTCCACCCCCGTGAGCAGGAACAGGTTGTCCGCAAAGAAGCCCCAGTACTTGAAAAAGCCCAGCAGCAGGAGGTTGAACACCACCGACTGCCCCACGAACCACCGGGCTTTCCGGTCATTGGACCGGTACTTCTCCACCAGCAGGCCATGGGTGTAGTCAATGAGGATGGACAGGAACATGATGAGGATATATACCGGCTCGCCCCAGCCGTAGAAAAACAGACTCACCGCCAGCAAAACGGCGTTTCTCCACCGCAGCGGAACGGCAAAATACACCAGCAGCGTAATGGGCAGGTAGGCAAACAGAAATGTCAGGCTGCTGAATACCACACGCAGCGCCTCCTTTCACGGAAAAGGCCGCAGCGGCAGGCTGCGGTCTTTTTCCATCGGTTTGGGACAATCATCCGTTGAACTTGGCGTTGAACAGCTCCGCCGCCTCAGACTGGTGGCTGCCGGAGGCAAGCAGGGCCACATAGCGGCCGTTGGAAATGACCTGGGCATCCTTCCAGACCTCCATGGAAGCCGGATACCAGGCGCCGCCGTTGGCCTGATCCTCTGCCCGCTGCTCCAGAATGTCCTTGGCCTGACCGGCGCCGTCTTCCGTCTCGCACTCCATCAGCACGAATTCCGCCACGGCAGCGGAGATCATGGGCACCCGGACGATCAGCTGTCTGGCAGGGATGTCCTTCAGGCCGGGATAGAAGTTCTCCAGCAGCTCCGGGTCCTCCGTCAGGTCCGCAAAATAGGACTCGCCCCAGTCGCTGTCCAGTTCGCTGATCTCCGTCCACAGGGCGGTCAGATCCACGGGGGTCTCCTGCTTGCCGGAAGCTCCGCAGCCCGTCAGGAGAGTAGTCAGCAGTGCCGCCGTCAGCAGCAGGGTAAAAATGCGTTTCATCATGATCGTTTCTCCTTGTTTTTTGGTGTCTGTTTCTCAGACGAATCGCGGAGGCAAAAAGTTTCCGCCTCCGCGAAAATATTCTGCATGCTCCTGTCTTGCATTATGCCCTGTTTCGCGCTATGATTTCAAGAGCATTTGAAAATTTTTAGAATCAGGAGGCCCCTCCATGTACAGCTTTACCAACGATTACAGTGAAACCGCCCATCCCCGCGTTCTGCAGGCCCTGGCTGAGGCCGGCCTGGAGCAGAACTGCGGCTACGGTCTGGACCGCCATTGTCAGGAGGCAGCGGAGCTGATCCGCTCCCTGTGCGGCGCCCCCACCGCCGACGTTCACTTCGCCGTAGGCGGCACCCAGGCCAACCTGCTGGTGATTCACGGGGCCCTCCGCTCCTTTGAGGCGGTCATCGCCGCTTCCACCGCCCACGTCAACGTCCATGAGACGGGCGCCATTGAGGCCACCGGTCACAAGGTCTGCGCCGTCCCCACCCCCGACGGCAAGCTGACCCCCGCCCTGGTGGAGCAGGTTCTCAGCGCCCACCACTCCGAGCACATGGTGGCGCCCAGACTGGTGTACATCTCCGACACCACGGAGCTGGGCACCATCTACACCAAAGCGGAGCTGACAGCCCTCCGCCGCTGCTGCGATGAGCACGGCCTGTACCTCTTCCTGGACGGCGCCCGGCTGGGCTGCGCCCTCACCGCCCCCGGCAATGACCTGACGCTGCCGGACGTGGCCGCCCTCACCGATGCCTTTTACATCGGAGGCACAAAAAACGGCGCCCTGTTCGGCGAGGCCATTGTGCTGATGAATGACGATCTGAAGCCCTGTTTCCGCTGGTATATCAAGCAGCGGGGCGCCATGCTGGCCAAGGGCTTCCTGCTGGGCATCCAGTTCAGGGAGCTGCTGCGGGACGGGCTGTACTTCGATCTGGCCCGCCACGCCAACGAGATGGCCGCCCGCCTGCGTCAGGGCATTCTGGACCACGGCTACCCCATGCCGGTGGACTCCCCCACCAACCAGCTGTTCCCCGTGGTGCCCAATGATGTGGTGCGCCGTCTGGAGGAGCTGGGCTACGGCTTTGAGGTGGACCATCCGGTGGACGCGGACCACACCTGCATCCGGTTTGTCACCAGCTGGGCCACGCCGGAGAGCGCCGTGGAGGAGCTGCTGCGGGACCTTCCGAAAGTCTGACATCAAAAAAGCCACCTGCGGGCGGCTTTTTTCGTGGGGTTTCCCGCCCGGCGTTGTACCATTGAACAGACACAGAGAAAGGAGGCGGCTGCCATGACGGACCGGGAACTGGCCCAGCTGCTGCGCACGGACCGGGAGGCCGGGATGGAAGCCCTGCTGGGGCAATACGGTCCCCTGCTGCGCTACGTCATCGGCGGCGTCCTCCGGGACCCCCAGGACGCCGAGGACTGCTACAGCGAAGTAACCCTGTCCCTGTGGCAGAACGGGGAGCGCTTCGACCCGGAGCAGGGGCGGCTGTCCTCCTACCTGACGGCGGCGGCCCGGAACACCGCCCTGAACCACCTGAAGGCCCGGCTGCGGCGGGAGCGGCATCAGGCGGAGCCGGACGCGGAGGCGGCGGACCACGCCACGCCGGAGCAGGCGGTGCTGCAAAAGGAACAGGCGGAGCGGCTCCGGAGGGCCGTGGAACGGCTGTCCGACAAAGACCGGGCCCTCTTTTACCGCCGCTACTACTATCTGCAGCCTGTGGCGCAGATCGCCGCGGAGATGGGCCTGTCCCTCCGGGCGGCGGAGGGGCGGCTGTACCGCCTGCGCCAGCGGCTGCGGCAGGAGCTGGGAGGTGACGCGCCATGAGCCAATGGGATGAATTTGACTGCACGCTGGCTTCTTCCCTCAGCCAGCTGCCGCCCCCCGACGAGGGCATGGACGCCGTCACGCCCTGGCGCCGGGCCATGAAGCAGATCGTCACCGGGCTGTGCCTTACCTGCTTCACGCTGAATTTTCTGGGGCTGCAGTACCTGCTGCCCGCCCTGGGCGCCATGGAGCTGTATCTGGGCGCCCGGAGCCTCCGGGACGCCAACCGATGGTTCCGCCGGTTCTTCATCATCAGTGCATGTAAAGGAATCTTCCTTTATATCAATCTGGCGGCAGCGGCCACGACCTTCCACGCATCCCTCGCCCTGTTCAACACCGTTTCCGGCATTCCCCTGACGGCAGCCCTGCTGGTCTGCTTCCGGCAGGGGCTGCGGCAGATTACCCGGGAGACGGCACCGGATTTCCGGAAAGACCCGGCCCTGTGGGCGCTGGCGTGGTACGCCGTTCTGATTCTGCTGGCGCTGTTCCTGCCCCAGCCCGGCTGGCCGGTGTTCCTCCTGCTGATTTTCGCCTTTTACCGCATCGTCCGGGCGCTGCTGTCCGCCGCGGCGGAGCTGGAGACCGCCGGGTATGCCCTCCGCGCCGCCCCGGTGCGCATCAGCGGGGAGCGGCTGCGGGCGGTGTGCCTCGGCTCCCTGCTGGCGCTGGTGGGGCTGGCCATGGTGCTTTGGGGACACACCCCCCTCTCCGGCACGGCGGTCACGGAGGTTCCCCTCTCTCCCGAGGGCCGGGCTGTACAGGAGGAGTTGGCAGAGCTGGGCTTTGGGAGCGTGTGGGCGCAGCAATTGACGGAAACGGACCTGCTGTCCCTTCGGGGCGCCGTCCGGCTGGATGACGGCGGCGTGGAGGAGATTCCCCAGGGGAGCGACGGCGGCAACCTCCACGAAAACCAGGTGTTCTTCTTCCTGATGCCCGACGGCGACGTGCGGGTTCTCCACTTCTTCGCCCCCGGCGACGGCGGCGGCTTCTGGCAGTGCCAGCTTTCCGTCCGGTCCAACGCCGCCGTCACCGGCTGCACCACGCGGCTGACGTGGCAGCGGGGCGGCAGATTCCGGGCCGCGGAGCTGGCGGCGGAGGACGGGGTCATGAACACCGGGCTGGACTTCTTCGGCCAGCCCTATACGGAGTGCTCCGCGGAGTTTCCGCCTTTCAGCTGGCCCCTGTTTTCCCACACCCGCCGGGGCTACGTTCTGTTCACCGCCGGGCAGGAGGCCAATCCCCGGACCCTTCTGCAGGAGCGGCTGGAGTACCGCTCCGACAGCCATCCCGCCTATCCCTACGGCACCTATGCCGGAAAAGCCGACTGGTCCTACGGCCGCCGCTGCTACTACGGCGACGGCTCCGGCCTGACCTGGAAGGCCGATCAGGAGACAGAATAAGCCCCAGCCGCCCCGTTCCCTCCGGACGGGGCGGGTCTTTTTTGCCGGAAGGGCAGTTTTTATCTTTTCGGATAAAAAATTTCCGGGAGTTTTATATTTTTTTACATCCAGCTGTTTTACTGGATTTCAAGCTGATATTCCCTGTCTGAACCAGCGCCGGCTTCCGCCGGGCAATATGAATAGGAGAAGGATCTATGGCTGAAATGACTTACACCATCCGGCTGACCCTGAACGGTCAGCCCCGGACCTTCACGGTGACACAGGAGGAGACGCTGCTGCACCTCATCCGGGAGCAGGCCGGTCTCACCGGCGCCAAGAAGGGCTGCGACCTGGGGGAGTGCGGCGCCTGCACCGTCATCATGGACGGCCGGGCCGTCAACTCCTGCTGCGTCTTTGCCCTCCAGGCCGACGGCGCCGACGTGGAGACCATTGAGGGCATCGGCACCGCCGAGGCGCCCCATCCCCTGCAGCAGGCGTTTGTGGACGCCGGCGCCATCCAGTGCGGCTACTGCACCCCCGGCATGATCATGGCCGCCAAGGCCCTGCTGGACCGGAACCCCTCCCCCACCATGGAGGAGATCCGGCAGGCCATGTCCGGCAACCTCTGCCGCTGCACCGGCTATGAGAAGATTGAGCAGGCCATTGCGCAGGCGTCGGAGATCATCGCCGCCTACGCGGAGCAGAACGGAGGGAAAGCCCATGGAAACTAAGACGCCTTTCCAGACCGTCAATCACCCCATTCCCCGGCTGGAATCCATGGACAAGGCCACCGGCAAGGCGCTGTACACCGATGACATCCGCCTGCCCAACACCGCCTACGCCGCCATCGTCCGCAGCCCCTACTCCCGGGCAAAGGTCCTCAGCATCGACATCTCCGCCGCGGAGAAGGTCCCCGGCTATCTGGGCTGCCTGATGCCGGAAGAAGCCCCCACCCTGTATTTCAACTGCTCCGGCAACCCGCCCTCTCCCCTGCTGATGGCGGATGAAACCGTCTTTACCCGCGAACCCAAGGTTCTGGGTGACCGCATCATGTGCGTAGCCGCTGAGACCGAGGAAGCCGCCCGTCTGGCCGCCGACGCCGTCCATGTGGAGTACGAGGTGCTGACACCCTGCCTGGATATTCCCGATGCCCTGCGTCCCGATGCTGTCCCGGTTCAGCCGCATATCTCCGCAGACAATGTGATCCAGCATCGCGAGGTATTTCAGGGCGACCGAAAGGCCGGCGAAGAAGCCTCCGACATCATTGTGGAGGACCATTTCTACACCCCGCCCATGCAGCACGCCACCATCGAGCTGACCTCCTGCCTGTGTGATTTCAGCGATGGTAAGCACCTGACTGTCTACAGCACCTCTCAGACCGTCTTTCAGGAGAGACGCATTATGGCGCAGATCCTGGGGCTGAAGGAAACCGATGTGCGTTTCAACAAGCCCATTGTGGGCGGCGGCTTCGGCGCCCGCCAGCAGCTCCACGCCCAGCATGTGGCCGCGCTGATGTCCAGAAAACTCAAGCGACCGGTAAATCTGACCTACACCCGGGAGGAGGACCTGTACTCCGTGGTGCGCCACGGCTCCGACGTGGACCTGCGTATCGGCGCCACCAAGGACGGTATGCTTCAACTGTTCGATACTACTTTCCGTCTGAATGCCGGTCCCTTCACTACCCACAGCCCGACAGTTGTTGCCGCCGCTGCCCGGAAACTGCAGTATAACGTCCCCAATTACTTCTTCCACGGCATAAGCGTGTTCACCAATCATATCACCGGAGGCGCTTTCCGCGGCTACGGCAACTCACAGCTGACGTTTGGCCGTGAGATTCTCATGGACCGTCTGGCCACAGCATTGAATATGGACCCCGTGGAGCTGCGTCTGAAAAATCAGGTCCAGGTAGGCGAATGCTTCCCCTGCGCCAGTATTCCGGTCAGCAGCAACGGCATTGAGGCGTGCGCCAAACGCTGCCGCGAAATTCAGGATGAGATCGACGCCAAGGCCCCGCTCATTGACAATGATGAGATTCGTCAGGCCTGGGGCATTGCTTTCAGCTGCCACGGCTCCGGCCCCTCCTCCAAGGAGGGTCTGAGCGGTGCGGTCATTATGCTCAACGCAGACGCCACTGTCCATCTGCTGGTAGGCTCCGCCGACATCGGTCAGGGCAGCGAAACCATGGAGTGTCAGATCGCGGCAGAGTGTCTGGGGATTCCCCTGTCCGATGTCCAGATCACTGCGGCCGACACCCTGACCACCCCCTATAACACCGGTACCTTCGGCTCCAGCCAGACCTTTATCTGCGGCAACGCGGTGACCCTGGCCTGTGATGATTTGAAGCGCAAAGTCCTGGAGCAGCTGAAGGTCATCTATTCTGGCTGCGAAGTCGAGGAAAAAGACCACCGCTACTACATCCGCGGCACCGAAAACCTGGAGTTGAGTTTCCGGGAAGCCGCCGAAAAGATCCTGTTTGACTTCAAGGGAGGCGTTATGATCGGATCCGGCAGCTACAAAGCCGCCGCCTGCCCCAATCCCTTCTCCGTGTGCTTCGTCAAGGCGGAGTACCACAAGAAGCTCAACGCCATCCGTCTGCTGGACATCATTCAGGTGGTGGACGTAGGCACTCCCATTAACCGTATGACCGTCGCCGGTCAATTGGAGGGCGGCATCGCTCAGGGCGTCGGCTATGCGCTGTACGAGCGCATGGAAATTAACCCCCGAACCAAGCGCACCCTGTCCTCTGACCTGCTCCACTACCGCATCCCTCAGATGGACGATATGCCCCAGACCTATGTTGATATGGTGGACAGCTATGATCCCTACGGGCCGCTGGGAGCCAAGAGCGTAGGCGAGCTGGCCACGGTTCCCGTGGCTCCCGCCATTGTCAATGCCGTCCGTCACGCCGCCGGCACGGAGATCTCCTCCCTGCCCCTGTGCGACAAATTCGTCATTCTCCCCAGCAAGCGAAAGGAGGAGCGCCGCTGATGAACAACATGCCCAAGACCGTGCAGGAGGCTGTCTCCGCCGCGCCCGTCACCTATGTGGGCGGCGGCACGGACCTGATGCCGCTGCTGAAAAACCACGTCCGGAATGACCGGAACCTGGTGTTCCTGAAGGACATTCCTGAGCTGAAAGAGATCCGGGACGAGGGAACCCATCTGAGCATCGGCGCAGGCGTCACCCTGTGGGACGTCTCCCGGCATACGGACATCTGCCGCCTGCTGCCCGCCGCGGCCCAGGCCGCTGCTGCCACCGCCTCCCCCCAGATCCGCAACATCGCCACCATCGGCGGCAACATCATGCAGGACCGGCGGTGCATTTACTTCAACCAGAGTCTCTACTGGCGGGGCGCCCTGCCGCTGTGCTTCAAAACCGGCGGCAGCGTCTGCCACCAGATTCCCAACTCCCCCGTCTGCCGCGCCATCTACTACTCCGACGTGGCCACCGCTCTGCTGGCCTATGACGCGGAGGCGGAGTACATGGAGGACGGCCAGGTCCGCACCTGCCCCCTTTCGGAGCTGATCAGCCGCCACACCGCCGCCAACGGTCTGGCCTGCAACCGCCATCTGCCGGTGCTGGTGCTGCGCTTCCGGGTGCCCAAGCCCGCCGAAGGCGAGCGCAGCGGCTTCCACAAGTACGCCATGCGCTCCACCATCGACTTCCCCCTTATCAACTTCGCTCTCCACTGCGGCGGAAACCGTCCCGCCAAGTTGGTGGTCGGCGCCGTCAGCACCCAGCCGGTGGAGCTGCCGGAGACGGCGGCGCTGCTGGACAGCGGCGCCTCTGACGAGGAAGTCGCCGCCGCCTGCAGGGCGGAGCTGAAAAAGCTGGCCAAGCCCATCAAGGAGGCCTGCATCTCCCCCGCCGTCAAGCGGGAGCTGTATGACCAGGTCCGGTTCCTGCTGCCCCTCCGCCATCCCCAGTGACTGAAAAAGCGCCCCGAATCCGCGGATTCGGGGCGCTTTTTTTCGGTTTTCCTCCATTTCCCTCTTGACACGAACAGTTGTTCGAGTTATGATAATGGCAAGATTAGAACAGTTGTTCGACAGGAGGAATTCTCATGACTGGCTGGACTTTTTTCTTCACCATGGTGGGCATCGTTTTTCTGACCACCCAGCTTTTCCGCGTCATCGACGCCATTGAGCAGCCGGCAAAGCGCTCCCGCCGCCGGCGGGCCATGGCCCGCTGAAGCTCCGCCATGGAGCTTCTGGACAAGCTGACCATCCTCTCCGACGCGGCGAAATATGACGCCGCCTGCACTTCCAGCGGGGTGAAGCGGGGGTTCCGCCAGGGGATGATCGGCAACACCACCTCCTCCATCGCCGGCTGCTGCCACACCTTTTCCGCCGACGGGCGCTGCGTCACGCTGCTGAAGGTACTGCTGACCAACCGCTGCGTCTATGACTGCAAATACTGCGTCAACCGCCGCAGCAATGACACCCGCCGGGCCATGTTCACCCCCCGGGAGCTGGCGGAGCTGACCATCCAGTTCTACCGCCGCAATTACATTGAGGGGCTGTTCCTCTCCTCCGGCGTGTACCGCAGTCCCGACGAGACCACGGAGCTGATGATCCGCGCCCTGCGGATTCTGCGGGAGGAGTACCGGTTCAACGGGTACATCCACGCCAAGGCCATCCCCGGCACCGCCCCGGCGCTGGTGGAGCAGCTGGGGCTGCTGGCGGACCGGCTCAGCGTCAACATTGAGCTGCCCTCTGAGAGGGGCCTGCAGACGCTGGCGCCGGACAAGACCAAAACCGCCATTCTGGCCCCCATGCGCCAGATCCGGCAGCGGGTGGCGGAGAACAAGGAAGAGCTGGTGAAATACCGCCACGCTCCCAAATTCGCTCCCGCCGGCCAGAGCACCCAGCTGATCGTGGGCGCCACGGCTGACAGCGACCTCCACATCCTGCGGCTGACCCAGGGACTGTATGACCAATACCGTTTGAAACGTGTGTTCTACTCCGCTTATGTGCCGGTGGTGGAACACGCTTTGCTTCCCTCCCGGGATGTGAAGCCGCCGCTGCTGCGGGAGCACCGGCTGTATCAGGCGGACTGGCTGCTGCGGTTTTACGGCTTCCGGGCGGAGGAGCTGCTGGACGAGGAAACCCCGGATTTCAACCCGCTGGTGGACCCCAAGTGCAGCTGGGCCCTGGCCCATCTGGACTTCTTCCCCGTGGAGGTCAACACGGCGGACTATGAGACGCTGCTCCGGGTCCCCGGCATCGGCGTCACCTCCGCCAGACGGATTCTGTACTCCCGGCGGGCGGGGCGGCTGCACCTGGACCAGCTGCGGAAGCTGGGGGTGGTGATGAAGCGGGCCCAGTATTTCCTCACCGCCTCCGGGAAAATGACGGAGGGAATCCGGTTCACCCCGGAGTCCCTGCTGCGGAATCTGGCAGCGGCGGAGCGGCCCGCCCTTCCCCAGCCGGCGATGGAACAGCTGTCCCTGTTTGACGCGGTCTGAAAGGGGCTTGTCATGACAGAAATGGTTTATTGCTACGACGGCAGCTTTGACGGCTTCCTCTGCTGTATTTTTGAGAGCTACGCCAGACACGAAGTCCTCACCGCCATCAACAGCGATGAGGACTCGGAGCCGACGCTGTACCCCACCCGGCAGGTTGTCACGGACCGGGACCACGCCCGGCGGGTCTACCGGAAGATCCGCCAGCTGTCCCCCGCCGCCGCCGACCTGGTGCGCCGGGGGTTTCTCACCTGCATGCCGGAGATGGAGCTGCAGCTCTACCGGCTGGTGGCGAAGCTTCTGCGGGAGGGGCCCGGCTTTCTGCGGAACCTGTCCGACGAAACGCTGTACCCTGTGCTGAAGGCCGTCCGCTTTCTGGGGGCGGAGGCGGAAAAGCTGCGGGGCTTCGTGCGGTTTTCCGACTTCAACGGCGTCTTGGGCAGCGAGATCGAGCCGAAAAACCGCATTCTGCCGGTACTGCGGGGCCATTTCTGCAGCCGGTATCAAAACGAAAAATTCTTCATCTATGACCGCACCCACCGGGAGGCGCTGTTCTACGCCGACGGGAAGGCCGTGATCCTCCCGCTGGAGCACTTCCAGATGGCGCCGCCGGACGAGACGGAGGCCGCCTACCGGCAGCTCTGGAAGCGGTTTTACGACACCATCGCCATCCGGGAGCGGGAGAACCCCCGCTGCCGCATGACCCACATGCCCAAGCGGTACTGGAACACCATGACGGAGTTTCAGGGGCCGGAGCACTTCACTCCCCAAGGCTCTCCCGCAGATGGGCCAGCCCCTTCTTTTCCAGCCGGGAAATCTGCACCTGGGAGACCTTCAGGACCCTTGCCGTCTGCTCCTGGGTCATCCCCCTGAAGTACCGGAAAAGGATGGTCATCCGCTCCTTTTCCGGCAGGCGGTCAATGGCCTCCCGCAGCGCAATGCGCTCCACCATGCCCTCCTCCGGCGCGTCGGTGCCCAGCATCCCCTCCAGGGGCAGGCCCTCCTCCGTCTCCGCCTGCAAGGACTCCGGCGCGGCAGACGCAAGGTCCACCCGCGCGATCTCCTCCGCCTCCAGTCCGGTGGCCTCCGCCAGCTCGGAAAGCAGCGGCTCCCGGTGCAGCTGGTGTCGCAGAGTCTCCCTTGTGCTGTAAAGGAGTTGTGCTTTCTCCCGCATGCTGCGGCTGACTTTCAGTGCTCCGTCGTCCCGCAGGAACCGCCGGATTTCCCCGGCGATTTTCGGGACGGCGTAGGTGGAGAAGCAAGTGCCGTAGGAGAAGTCGAAGCCCCTGACCGCTTTCAGAAACCCCAGACAGCCCAGCTGATACAGGTCCTCCGGCTCCACGCCGCGGCCATAATAGCGGCGCACAATGCTCCAGATCAGGCCGCTGTTTTCCCGGACCACCTGCTCACAGGCCTCGGCGTCGCCGGACTGGGCCGCCTGCAGCAGTTCCCCGTTCATCCCTGCTTTTTCAGGCGGGTGGCGATCTTTTTGCGCATCACCACGGTGGTGCCCCGCCCCGGCGTAGATTTGACCGCCAGCTTATCCATGAAGCTCTCCATGATGGTGAACCCCATGCCGCTGCGCTCCTCCCCGCCGGTGGTGTACATGGGCTGCCGGGCCTTCTCCACATCCGGGATGCCCTTTCCGTGGTCCTTCACCGTGATCTCCAGCACGCTGCCGGGGCAGATACGGGCCTTCAGAATCACTTTTCCCATAGTGGCCGGGTACGCGTGGACGATGGCGTTGGTCACCGCCTCGCTGACCACGGTCTTGATGTCCTCCAGTTCGTTGAGGGTGGGGTCCATCTGCGCCGCGAAGCACGCCACCACGCCCCGGGCAAAGCCCTCGTTGGCGCTGCGGCTGGGGAATTCCACGGTTATGTAGTTTTCCGCTTTACTTTTCATCGTCTGTTCCTCCTGCCTGAATGGTCATCAGCCGGTCAATGCCCGCGGCGTCCATCACCCGTTTGGCCTGACGGGGCACCCGGCACACCACCACACTGCCCCCCAGATTCCGCACGCTGCGCTGGGCCCGCAGCAGCACCGCGATGCCGGAGCTGTCCATAAACGTGACGCCGCCGAAATCCAGCACCAGCTGCAGCGGCAGCGCCGATTCCACCGCCTCCTCCACTTCCCGGATGGCGGTTTTCGCGCCGTGGTGGTCCAGCTCGCCGGAAAAGCGCAGCAGCAATTTCCGGTCAACACTTTTCGCCTGTATCTCCATTTGTTTCCCTTCTTTTGTTTGAGATTTTTCCAGATTCTTCCGAAAATAAGTGGGCCTATGCCGATGATAGCACAGGCCCTTTCTGCATTTTGTCGAACCCTCTCACAGGCAGGACAAAAACTGCATGAAAAGCAAGCATCCGTATGGCTTAGCCATACGGATGCTTGAGCGTGTCGAGAAAACTGCGTTTACAGGACCTGCTTTCAAAAAGCAGGGGGAGCTCGAGGGGGCAGAGCCCGCCTCGAATTGGATCGAATGCCTGCAAAAAGCTTGCGCAGCAAGCGTTTGCGCCGCATAGCGGCAGCTTTTTTGACTGCGTATCAGGCAAAAAAGCGAGGCAGTTTGAAGGCTGTCAAAAAAGTCCGAAGGACTTTTTCGACAACCTGAAGCATCCGTATGGCTGAGCCATACGGATGCTTGTTCTCTATTCAGGCATCTGCGGCAAGCCGCAGAGTGCGCCAACTGACAGGAAATCCTCCCCTCAGCCCTGCATGGCTTTCGCGGATTCCTCCAGCTTGGCGATGAGCTCGCTGTACTTGGCGGCCTTCTCCCGCTCGGCGTTCACCACCGCCTCCGGAGCGTTGGCCACGAACTTCTCGTTCTTCAGCTTGTTCTCCGTAATGCGCAGGCCGTTGCGGGCCTTTTCCAGCTCCTTGCCGATGCGCTCCAGCTCCGCCTTGAAATCCACCAGCTCGTTGAGGGGGATATAGGCGTTGGCCTTCCGGGTAACGATGTTCACCAGGCCGTTCAGGTCCTCCGGCGCCTTGCCGGCCACCGTCACCTTTTCCGCGTAGGCCAGACGGGTGATGAAGTGGGCGCCCTGCTCATAGATGGCGGGCTCGTCGGTGACCAGAATCACCTCCGCCTTCTTGGAGGGGGGCACGTTCATCTCGGCACGGCGGGTGCGGATGGCCTTGATGGTGTCCATCACCGCCTCCATGGCGTCGGCCTCAGCGGGGAAGTTCAGGGCCTCCTGATACTCCGGCCACTGGGAGGTCATCAGATAGTCGCCGGTGTGGGGCAGCGCCTGCCAGATCTCCTCGGTGATGAAGGGCATGAAGGGATGCAGCAGCTTCAGCACTTCCGTCAGCACGTAGCACAGCACGTTTTCCGCCACCAGACGGGACGCCTGATCCTCCCCGTTCATGCGGGTCTTGGTCAGCTCGATATACCAGTCGCAATAGGTGTCCCAGATGAAGTCATAGACCTTGGCGGAGGCCACGCCGATCTCATAGCTGTCCAGATTCTCGGTGACTTCCTTCACCAGGGTGTTCAGCTTGGTCAGGACCCACTTGTCCTCCCGCTCCAGCTCTTCGGTGGCGGGCAGCCGGCACTCCTCAATGGTCAGGTTCATCTGCACAAACCGGGAGGCGTTCCAGATCTTGTTGGCGAAGTTCCGCATGGCCTCGCACTTCTCGGTGTAGAACCGGGTGTCGTTGCCGGGGCTGTTGCCGGTGATGAGGTTGAAGCGCAGGGCGTCAGCGCCGTACTTCTCCGCCATCTCCAGCGGATCGATGCCGTTGCCCAGGGACTTGGACATCTTGCGGCCCTTGTCATCCCGCACCAGGCCGTGGATCAGCACGGTGTGGAAAGGAATCTGCTTCATCTGCTCACAGCCGGAGAAGATCATCCGGGCCACCCAGAAGAAGATGATGTCATATCCGGTGACCATGACGGAGGTGGGATAGTAATAGGCCAGGTCCTCCGTCTTTTCCGGCCAGCCCAGGGTGCTGAAGGGCCACAGGGCGGAGGAGAACCAGGTGTCCAGCACGTCGGGGTCACGGGTCAGGTGGGCGCTGCCGCACTTTTCGCAGACAGTGGGGTCCTCCCGGCTGACGTTGATATGGCCGCAGTCATCGCAGTACCAGGCGGGAATCTGATGGCCCCACCACAGCTGGCGGCTGATGCACCAGTCGTGGACGTTTTCCATCCAGTTGATATAGGTCTTGGAGAAGCGCTCGGGGACGAACTTCACTTCGCCCTCCTTCACCACCCGCAGGGCCTCCTGGGCCAGCGGCTCCATCTTCACGAACCACTGGGCGGAGATCAGGGGCTCCACGTCGTTGTGGCAGCGGTAGCAGGTGCCCACGTTGTGGCTGTAGGGCTCCACCTTCACCAGGTAGCCCTGCTCCTCCAGGTCCTTCACCACCTGCTTGCGGCACTCGTAACGGTCCATGCCATTGTACTTGCCGCCGTTCTCGTTGATGCGGCCGTCATCGGCGATGACGCGGATGACCTCCAGGTTGTGGCGCAGGCCCACCTCGAAGTCGTTGGGGTCATGGGCAGGGGTCATCTTCACGGCGCCGGTGCCGAAGCCGATCTCGCAGTACTCGTCGCCCACAATGGGGATTTCCCGGTTCATGAGAGGCAGGATGCAGGTCTTGCCGATGAGGTGCTTGAACTTCTCGTCCTCCGGGTTCACCGCCACGCCGGTATCACCCATCATGGTCTCCGGACGGGTAGTGGCCACCACGATGTCGCCGCTGCCGTCAGACAGGGGGTAGCGGATATACCACAGATTGCCGGGCTTGTCCTGATATTCCACCTCGGCGTCGGACAGGGCGGTGACGCAGTGGGGGCACCAGTTGATGATGCGGCTGCCCTTGTAGATCAGGCCCTTGTCGTACAGCTCGCAGAAGGTCTCCCGGACGGCCTTGGAACAGCCCTCGTCCATGGTGAAGCGGGAGCGGCTCCAGTCGCAGGACACGCCCAGCTTCTTCTGCTGCTCCACGATGCGGCCGCCGTACTTCTCCTTCCACTGCCAGACGCGCTGCAGGAACTTCTCACGGCCCAGGTCGTAGCGGGTCTTGCCTTCCTTGACCCGGAGCTCCTCCTCCACCTTGATCTGGGTGGCAATGCCGGCGTGGTCCGTGCCGGGCAGCCACAGGGCGGAGTAGCCCTGCATCCGCTTGAAGCGGGTCAGGATGTCCGGCAGGGTTCAGTCCAGGGCGTGGCCCATGTGGAGCTGGCCCGTGACGTTGGGGGGCGGCATGACGATGGAGAAGGGCTTCTTCTCGG
>NZ_JAXEBZ010000013.1:0-80623 GCF_034093755.1 Dysosmobacter sp.
CTGCTGATCGGCGGCCTGTGGGTCTGGCTCACGTTTCTGCGCTGAAAAAACATCTCCGGACACAGTCCGGAGATGTTTTATGCTTCCCATGTAAAATTCTCTTTGCCGGCGCCCAGCTGGAAGTGGTATTTAGCGATGCCCAGGTCCACCTTCGCGTAAAACCCGGGGCGGGTCTCCGCCCGCACCGTGTCCCCTTTCAGGATGAAGCGGAACTTCTGCTGGTTCAGGGCGGTGGGAGCCATCAGCGCCGCCTCCACCCCCAGGCGGAACCACTCCGGCATAGGGGCGTCCACCCGGCACACGGAGGTGACGGGCCGGGAACGGCTCTCCCGGCCGGGGGTGGTGCCGTAGCCCACGGCGATGACGCACACCAGCTTCTCCCCCGGCTGCGTCTCGTGGCGGCTTTTCCGGCGGCTGTAGGTCAGGGCCACCCAGCAGGTGTTCAGCCCCAGCATCTGGGCCTTCAGCACCAGCCGCTCGCCGTACCAGCCGGCCTTCTCCTCCAGGCCGGGCCCCTCCGGCCCCACCAGGGCGATGTAGTTTTTCACGCAGGAAAATTTCCCGTAATGGGCCATGAGGCCCCCGAAGGCCTCCGCCTCGCCGGTCACCAGCTGGATGTGCAGGCCGCTCTCGGCGTTGCAGGCGGCAATCTCTTCCTCCAGCGCCTCCACCGCCTCGGCTGCCAGGGGCTTGTCCATATAGCTGCGCACGGAATGCCGCGCGCGGATGGCTTCCTGAATGTCCATAGTCTGTCTCCTATGCGGATATGTTTTCAGCGGCTCAGAACCACAGCGCCAGCAGGCCGCAGGACACCGCCAGCATGATGCCGCCGGCGATGGCCACTCCCAGCAGAATCGCCGGCAGGGCGCTGCGCAGCCGGATGTCAAACAGGGCGGCCACCAACGCGCCGGTCCAGGCGCCGGTGCCCGGCAGGGGAACCGCCACCAGCACAATGAGGCCCAACAGGCGGTACTTCCGCACCAGCCGGCCTTTCAGATGGGCGCGGCGCTCCATGGCCGCGATCTTCGGCCCCCAGAAGCGGCCCCGGCGCAGCCAGTCAAACACCCGGCGCACCAGCAGAATGATGAACGGCACCGGCAGCACATTGCCCAGCACCGCCAGAATGTACACCGTCAGCGGCGGCAGGCCCATGGAGACGCCCAGCGGGATGGCGCCCCGCAGCTCCACCACGGGGACCATGGCCATGGCAAACACCATCATGCACTTTCCAAACAGCGTCTCCAGCAAAACGACAACTCCTTTATGGAACGGCGGCAGCTCCGGCAGGGGGAACCCTGTCGGAATCCGTGGAATTTTATTATACGCCTTCCGGCCTCGCTTGTAAACCGGGAGATTCTGCACCACGGCTGAAAAGGTCCCCCCGCGCAGGCCATTGGCACGCGCAGGGGGATGTCATCCACAGTTCCTGCTATTCTAAAACCGGGAAACGGCTGTGGCAGGGGCGGTTTTGGCTTTTCCGCGGCTGCTGCCGCAGACCGCCCGCCAGCCATCTCGCCGGTGGTCAGCTCCTTAACGGAACTGGCGGAAGAAATAATCAAACAGGTCGTAGGGGTTCATGTACCCGCCGTACTGGCTGTCATCCCGGCCGCTGCCGGAGGTCGGGGTGTCGCTGTCCGCCTTCTCCTCGGCGGGCACCGCGTCCCAGGTCAGCTCCACGGTGATGGTCTCCCCGCCGCGATACACCGTCAGCGTCACGGTGTCGCCGGCGGAATACTGCTTCTTCACGGCGGTCAGGTCCTCCAGGGAGGTGATGGCGTGGTCATCCACCTTGGTGATGACGTCGCCCATCTGCAGCCCCGCCTTCTCCGCCGCGTAGCCCTCCTCCACGGAGTAGATGAACACGCCGGAGGAGATATCGTAGCGGTACTGGGCCGCCATCTGCTCCGTCATGGTACCGGCGCTGACGCCCAGGTAGGGCTTGTTGGTGACGTAGCCGTTGGTCATGATGTCCTCGATCATGGCAAACACGTCATTGATGGGAATGGCGAAGCCCAGGCCCTCCACCGCCTCGCTGCCGGTGCCGGAATACTTGGCGGAGACAATGCCCACCACCTCGCCGTACTGGTTGACCAGGGGGCCGCCGGAGTTGCCGGGGTTGATGGACGCGTCGGTCTGGATCATGTTGAAGGGGGTGCCGGAGACATTGATGGTCCGGTTCACGCTGGACACCATGCCGCCGCTCATGGAGAAGGTCAGCTCACCCAGGGGGTTGCCGATGGCCAGCACCCGGTCGCCTACGTTGAGGCTGCCGCTGTCGCCCAGGGTGACGGTGGGCAGGTCTGCCGCCTCCACCTTGATGACGGCAATGTCATAGTCCTCGTCGCCGCCCACGTACCTGGCCTCATACTCGTCGCCGTTGTACAGCGTGACCTTCACCTGCTCGGCGTCCTTCACCACGTGGTAGTTGGTGACGATGAAGCCGTCCTTGGTGAGGATGAAGCCGGAGCCGGAGGAGGCAGTCTGCACCTTCTGGCCGAAGAAGTTGGTGCCGCTGGTGCCGGTGACGTTGATGGACACCACGCTGTTGACGTTGGCGGCGTAGACCTCCGCGTCCGTCATTTTGGTCTTGCCGTCCACCTGATGGACGTTCACCGCCTCCGGCAGCCGGCCGGAGACGCTCACCTCCGTGGTGTCGGCGTTCATGCGGCCCGCGCCGTACACCACGCCGCCGCCTACGGCGCCGCCCAGCAGGGCGCACACCAGCGCCAGAGCCGCCACCTTGCCGGCGGTGTGCTTCTTCTTTTTCGGTGCCTCCGGCGTCATCACCGGAACGGGGTCGGGCTGGGTGCCGCGGGCGTCATAGCTCTGGCCGGGCTGGGTCGCGGTCTCGCTGCCGTCCTTACGGTAGGTATAATGGTAAAGATTTTTCTCGTCGTCGTACATGGTATCGTTCCTCCTTGAAACGAACTCTCTTGTTGTCTTGGATGATAACAGGGCTATGTGTCTAAATTATGAAGAAATCTTGCACGTTCTTTGAATTTCTCTTCCTCCGGTTTTTTCCGCTGCTTCCATCCTTCTTTCTTGCACCTTTGCCTGAAGTATAGTATGCTTAGCTTAAATCATCCTTTAAATTTGCGGAAAGGACGAGACAAATTTGCTGAAAGTCGAAAATCTGAAGCTCGCCCCCCAGGAGCCCCTCTCCGCCCTGACGGCCCACGCCGCCCGGACGCTGAAGCTGCGGGAGCGGGACATTCTCTCCATCCGGATTCTCCGCCGGTCCGTGGACGCCCGGGAAGAGGTAAAGCTGGTGTACACCGCCGCGGTGGAGGTGGCCAACGAGGCCGCCGTGCTGCGGCGGCTGCACGGCTCCGCCAGAGTCAGCGTTTACACCCCGGCCCCGGCCTATCAGGCCCCCGGCCCCTTCCCGGCGCCGGAGGTGCCTCCGGTGGTGGTGGGCGCCGGCCCGGCGGGACTGTTCGCCGCCCTGGTGCTGGCCAGGGCGGGCCTGCGGCCCGTTCTGCTGGAGCGGGGCCGCCCCGTGGAGCGGCGGCAGCGGGACGTGGAGCGCTTCTGGTCCACGGGACAGCTGGACATCACCTCCAACGTACAGTTCGGCGAGGGCGGCGCCGGCGCCTTCTCCGACGGGAAGCTGAACACCGGCACCAAAGACCCCCGCCACCGCTTTATTCTGGATCAGTTCGTCTCCTGCGGCGCGCCGGAGGACATTCTCATTGACGCCAAACCCCACATCGGCACCGACCGCCTCCACATCGCCCTGCAGGGGCTGCGGCGGCAGCTGCTGGACCTGGGGGCAGACATCCGCTTTGAAAGCCGTCTGACGGACCTGCAGGCCGTGGACGGCCGTCTGGAAGCCGTCACGGTGGAGGGGCCGGAGGGGACCTGCCGCCTCCCCTGCCGACAGCTGGTGCTGGCCCTGGGCCACTCCGCCCGGGACACCTTCGCCATGCTCCACGCCCGGGGCGTGCCCATGGAGGCCAAGCCCTTCGCCGTGGGCGTGCGCATTGAGCACCGGCAGGCGGACGTGGACATGGCCCAGTACCGCCGGTACGCCGGAAGCCCCAGCCTGCCGGTGTCCAGCTACAAGCTGTCCTGCCACCTGCCCAACGGGCGGGCGGCCTACTCCTTCTGCGTCTGCCCCGGCGGCCAGGTGGTGGCCGCCGCGTCGGAAGAGGCCCGGCTGGTGACCAACGGCATGAGCGAGTTCGCCCGGGACGGGGAGAACATCAACGGCGGCTTTCTGGTGAACGTGACGCCGGAGGACTTCGGCGGCAGCTCCCCCCTGGCCGGCGTGGAGTTTCAGCGGCGGCTGGAATCCGCCGCTTTCGCCCTGGGTGGGTCCGACTTCAAGGCCCCCTGCCAGCGGGTGGAGGACTTCCTGGCCCGCCGTCCCTCCGTCCGGACGGGGCGGGTAAAGCCCACCTACCGCCCCGGCGTGGTGATGACGGACCTGCATCTGTGCCTGCCGCCCTTCATCGCGGAGACGCTGGAGGCGGCGCTGCCGGTGCTGGGCCGGAAGCTGCGGGGCTTTGACGACCCGGACGCCCTGCTGACGGCGGTGGAGACCCGCAGCTCCTCTCCCGTGCGCCTGCCCCGGGACGGGACGGGCCAGTCCGCCCTCCGGGGGCTGTACCCCTGCGGCGAGGGGGCGGGCTACGCCGGCGGCATTCTGTCCGCCGCGGCGGACGGCATGCGCATCGCCGAACAAATCTGTTATTCTTACCGGCCGTAAGCGGCAGGTATTTTTAGGAGGAACCACATGAGCCGAAACATCTGCATCTATCAGGAATTTCTCACCGCTGCCCACAAGGAGCAAATCAACCGGACGGCGGAAAAGCTGGGGTTCACCCCCCACTACTTCACACTGGAGCAGTTTGACGAGGCGCGGGAGTGCCTGCAGAGCTGCGAAGTGCTGTATGCCCACGCGCCGAAGCTGATGCGGGAGGCGCCCAAGACCCTCCGGTGGTATTGCTGCTCTTCTGCCGGCGTGGACCCCTACTGCAAGGACCCCACCATTTTCGCCAACCCCGACTGCCTGCTGACCAACACCAACGCCTACGGCGTCACCATCGCCGAGCACGTGATCATGGTGACGCTGATGTTGCTGCGGCGGATGCCGGAGTATGAGGAGCAGGTGCGGAATCACGGCTGGGGCAACCAGCGGCCCATCCGCTCCATCCGGAACAACACCTTTACCGTTCTGGGCACCGGCAACATCGGCAGCAACGTGGCCCAGCGGCTGCGGGGCATGGGCGCCGCGAAGATCATCGGCCTCAGCCGCAGCGGCCGCCCCGCGGCGGACTTTGACGAAGTTCTGCCCATCTCCCGGCTGGACGAGATTCTGCCGGAGACGAAGAACCTCATTATGGCGCTGCCCGGCACAGCGGAGACCGTGGGCCTTCTGTCCCCGGAGCGCATCGCCCTGCTGCCCGCCGACGCTTATGTGATCAACGTGGGCCGGGGCACCGCCATTCACCAGGAGGCCCTGATGGATGCCCTGAACGGCGGCCGTCTGGCCGGCGCGGCGCTGGACGTGATGGACCCGGAGCCTCTGCCGGCAGACCATCCCCTGTGGAACACCAAAAATCTGATTCTCACCCCCCATGTCTCCGGCAACATGACCCTGGGCTACACCTGCGACCGGAACGTGGAGATGTTCTGCGAGGATCTGGAAAACTACGCCGCCGGCCGGCCTCTCAAGCAGCTGGTGGACCGGACCCGCGGCTACTGAGGATGCCCATGGAGAATTTCACCTTCTGCTCCCCCACCTATTTCGCCTTCGGCGACGGGCAGGAGCGCCAGACCGGCGCCCTGGTGCGGCGGTTCGGCGGCACCAGAGTCCTGCTGGTTTACGGCGGCGGTTCCGTCAGGCGCAACGGCGCCTACGATGACGCCGTTTCCGCCCTGCGCCAGGCGGACATCCCCTTTTGGGAGCTGTCCGGCGTGCAGCCCAACCCCCGCAGCGGAAAGGTCTACGAGGGCATTGACCTGTGCCGCCGGGAGGGCGTGGATTTCCTGCTGGCGGTGGGCGGCGGCAGCGCCATCGACACCGCCAAGGCCATCGCCGTGGGGGTTCCCTACGACGGAGACTTCTGGGACCTGTACTCCGGCAGGGCGGCGGAAAAGAGCCTGCCGGTGGGCGTGGTTCTGACCCTCGCCGCCACCGGCAGCGAGGCCTCCGACTCCTCCGTCATCACCCACGAGGAGGGGAACCGGAAGTGGGGCAACACCAAAAGCGACGTGTACCGCCCGGTGTTCGCCGTCATGAACCCCCACTACACCTGCACCCTTCCCCCTTACCAGACCGCCTGCGGCGCGGCGGACATGCTCTCCCACATTCTGGAGCGGTACTTCACCCCCACGGACCACGTGGACGTGACGGACCGGCTGTGCGAGGGGCTGATGCAATCCATTCTGGCCGCCGCCCCCCAGGCCCTGGCCCATCCCGATGACTATCACGCCCGGGCGGAGCTGATGTGGGCGGGCATGCTGGCCCACAACAACCTCTGCGGCGTGGGCCGGAAGCAAGACTGGGCCTGCCACCAGATGGAGCACGAGCTGTCCGCCCTGTGCGGCTGCGCCCACGGCGCGGGGCTGGCGGCGCTGACCCCCGCCTGGATGACCTACGTCATGGACCGGGATGTGACGCGCTTCGCCCAGTTTGCCGTGCGGGTATTCGGCTGCCCCATGGACTTCCGTCACCCGGAGGTGACGGCCCGGGAGGGCATTGCCCGGCTAACCGCCTGGCTGCGGTCCATCGGCATGCCGGTGACGCTGGGTGAGCTGGGCTTCCCGGCGGAGGACATTCCCGCCGCGGTGGCCCACCGGCGGCTGAAGCCCAACCCCTTCCCCTTCGGCACCTTTGCCGCCATCGGCCCGGAGGACATGGAGGCCATTCTCCGTCTGGCAGCGGAGCCCCGGTAACGCAAAAAGGACCCGGAACGGTGCGCAATGCACCGCTCCGGGTTTGTTTTCCCTCAGTCATACCGCCGGACCACCGCCGCCACCTTGCCCAGGATGGAGGCATAGGTGCCGTCAATGGGCTGGTAGTCGTCGTTTTCCGGCAGGAGCCAGATGTGGCCGTTCCGGCGGGAGAACCGCTTCACCGTGGCCTCGTCCTCCAGGAGGGCCACCACGATTTCCCCGTTGTTGGCCACCGGCTGCTGGCGGACCACCACCAGATCGCCGCTGAAAATGCCGGCGTTGATCATGGAGTCGCCCCGGACCCGCAGGGCAAAATACTCGCCGCTGCGGCCGCCGGTGTCAAAGGTCAGGTAGTCCTCAATGCACTCCTCCGCCAGGATGGGACTGCCGGCGGCCACATTGCCCACAATGGGCACCCGGTCGGCCGGCGGCTCCGGCTCCGCAGGCGCCGGCGCCGGCGCAGTCTCCGCGGCAGGCGGATGGGTCAGGGTGATGGCCCGGCCCTTGCCGGCGCCCTTTTCAATGTACCCCGCCTCCATCAGGTGCTTCAGGTGGAAATGGACCGTGGAGGGGGAGCGCAGCCCCACCGCCTCGCCGATCTCCCGGACGGAGGGGGGATAGCCCTGCTCCCGGATACACGCGACCAGGTAATCGTAGATCTTCCGCTGCATTTTCGACAGCTCCTGCATGGGCGGCCTCCTTGTCTCTGCGCGGCGCAGCTCCGGTTTTTCTGTATTATACCACAGCTTCTTCCGGTATGCAAACATTTGTTCCATTTTTCTGAGGATTTTTCACGGGAAAAAACCGTCTTTCCTCTTGCACATTCCCCAAAACCGTGTTAAAATTGTGTTCTGTAAAATGAGAGCGTGTGCATGGACGGCACGTGCCAAAACCATTGGAGGTTTCCGATTATGTCTGTTCCGTTTCTGATTTTCACTGTGATCCAGCTGCTGTGCGGCCTGGCCCTGATCGCGATGGTCCTGGTTCAGTCCGGCAAGAGCGCCGGCCTGTCCGGCACCATCGGCGGTGTTGCCGATTCCTTCCTGGCCAAGAACAAGGCCAAGACCATTGACGCCAAGCTGGCCCGCGCCACCAAGTGGGTGGGCGCCGTGTTTGTGGTGCTGACTCTGGTCCTGAACGTTCTGCAGTAATCAGCGATTTCCGGAAAGCGGGTGCGATGATTCGCACCCGCTTTTACTTTTGGTTTGGCCCTTTTCAGGCGGCGGAGACTGTGGCGGAGCGGTACATCACCCCCGCCTCCGGCGTCACCCCCGCCAGATGCAGCAGCTCCTCCACCGTCACAAAGGTATACCCCTGGCTTTGCAGCGTGTCCACAATCCGCAGCGCCGCGTCTACCGACGCCGGCACCGTGTCATGCATCAGGATGATATCCCCCGGCTTTACCGCCCGCAGCACCGCCGCCACGTCCTTGTCTGCGTCCCGCAGACGCCAGTCCTCCGGGTCCACCATCCAGTGGACCAGCGGCACGGTGAACCAGGCCCGCTGCTGCGGGTCCAGCAGGCCGTAGGGCGGCCGGACCCAGTAGGTCCCCTCCCCCAGCAGCCGGCGCAGCAGCGCGTCGGTCCTGCCGATTTCGCTGTCCACCGCGGCCCGGGACGCTCCCTGCAGCCTGGCGTGGCTCCAGGAGTGGTTCCCCACCTGATGGCCCTCCGCCGCCATCCGCCGCACCAGGTCCTCGTTTCCGGCGATCTGCTCTCCCAGCAGAAAAAAAGTGGCGCTGGCGCCCCGCTGGCGCAGGCCGTCCAGCAGCCGGGCGGTGGTGTCCCGGCGGGGGCCGTCATCAAAGGTCAGGGCCACATATTTGGGGGCTTCCGCCGGTATTTCCGCCCCGCCGCCCGCCGGCACCGCCGTCTCTCCGCAGCCCGCCAGGCACACCAGCGCCATTCCCAGCAGCGCCAGCTTTCTTCCTCTCATCCGCGTCCATTCCTCTCCTCTGCGTTCCACCGTAGTTTGCGCCGGCGCCGGAGGAATCATGCGTCCGCCGCAATTTGTTCCGGAACTGTCACTGTTTTGTCATGACTTTCCCGCGCTTTTCTGTAGAATAAAAGGTATAGAAGCGGATTTCGTGCAAAAGCTGATTTCATACCGGCGGGAGATGATCCCGGACGGATTCCCCCTGCAGGAAAGGAGGCCCCATGGAGCGCTACGAGGTGACGCTGCTGCACCTGTTCCGGAACACAGAGCAGCCGCTGACAATTCTGGCTGACGAGGGCGAGACGTCGGAAAACATCGTCCTCACTGCCCGGATGGATGGCCGGACCATCACCGGGGAGGATTACAACTACCTGCCCGCCTACCAGATGCTGCGGGACCGGCTGCTGGAGCTGGGCTACGGCGTCAAATGCTGCGGCTCCCGGCTCAACGCCCTGCAGTCCGGCATAATGGGAGCCAACAACCGGATCTATCTGGTGGAGCTGGGCCGCCCGGCCCGGTAGCGGGACATTGTGGGCATTTTCGACTACGCGGACATTACGGAGTTTCCCGACACCCGGCAGCAGCTGGCCTTTCAGGAGGCCTACTGCCAGCCCTTCTGAGCCTGAACAGAGAAACCGCCGCCCGACGCCAGTGCGCCGGGTGGCGGTATTTTCAAAAGATGGCTCTCAGAAGCTGGAACAGAATCAGCAGGATGAAAATGAGCACGGCCACGGAGGGGTTCCCGCGGCCCTTCTCCCGCTTCCGGGACCTTGCGGCCGGGGCCGGCTGCTTCGCCTGCCGGGGCGGCGGGGTTTCCTCCCGGTCCAGACCCAGGCGGCGGCGCTGGCGCTCCTCATTGTGGAACTCCTGGTGGAGGAAGGAGCCGGAATGGCCCTTTTCACTGAGGCCGTCCCTGCGGTCCTCCGTCAGTTCCCCCACCCGGACAGTATGATCACGGCCCGGCAGGTTAAAGGCACCGCACCGGGGGCAAAAGGCGTCCTCGTCATAATCGTAGCTCCGGCCGCACTCGTAACAGCGTACTTTCTGCACCATGACCACTCCTCTCTGTGGCCAGCATACCACATATTCCGGTCCGGCGCAACAAAAAAGCCCTTTGCAGCGGGGGAAAGTTCCCACTGCAAAGGGCTTTTTCTGCGGTTAATTACACCAGCTCAATGATGGCGGTCTCCGCAGCGTCGCCGCGGCGAACGCCGGTGCGGACGATACGGGTGTAGCCGCCGTTGCGCTCGGCGTACTTGGGAGCGATCTCCTTGAACAGCTTCTTGCACACGTCCTCACGGGTGATGAAGCTCATGGCCTGACGATAGGCGGCCAGGTCGCTCTTCTTGCCGAGGGTGATCATCTTCTCAGCGAGGGGCTTGATCTCCTTGGCGCGGGTGACGGTGGTCTCCATCTTGCCGTTGTCCAGGAAATCGGTAACCTGCTGGCGCAGCATGGCGATCCGCTGATCGGTCGTCTTGCCGAGTTTGCGAGTTCCGGGCATTTCGGTATTCCTCCTTATCGGGAATTTTATCTCCCCGGCGGCCTCCCGCCGGGCGGTTTAGGTCAGTTGTTGTCATCGCTGGCCAGGGACAGGCCCATCATCGCCAGCTTGTTGATGACTTCCTCCAGAGACTTGCGGCCCAGGTTGCGGACCTTCATCATCTCGTCCTCGGTCTTGGAGATCAGATCCTCGACGGTGTTGATGTTGGCGCGCTTCAGGCAGTTGAAGCTGCGGACGGACAGGTCCAGTTCCTCAATGGTCATCTCCAGAACCTTGTCGCGCTGCGCCTCTGCCTTCTCCACCACGGTGGGCTTGCTGCCCACGTTCTCGGACAGGTCCGTGAACAGGGTGAAGTGGTCGCACAGAATCCGGGCGCCCAGGGAAACGGCATCCCGGGCAGAAATGGTGCCGTCGGTCCAGACCTCCAGCGTCAGCTTGTCGAAGTCGCTGGAAGCGCCCACGCGGGTGGGCTCCACGGTGTAGTTCACCTTATACACAGGCGTGTAGATGGAGTCCACCGCAATGGTGCCGATCACGTTCTGCTGGGGCTTGTTCCGGTCGGCGGGCACATAGCCGCGGCCGTGGGAGAGGGTGATCTCCATGTTCAGCGCGGCGCCGTTGTCCAGGGTGGCAATGTGCATATCAGGGTTCAGAACTTCCACTTCGCCGTCCAGCTTGATGTCGCCGGCCGTCACCACGCAGGGTCCCACCGCCTCGATATACACGGTTTTCGTGCCCTCGGCATGCAGCTTGGTCAGAAGGCCCTTGATGTTCAGGACGATCTCGGTGACGTCCTCCTTCACACCGGGGATGGTGGAGAACTCATGCTGCACACCGGCGATCTTGATGGTGGTCGGTGCCGTTCCAGGCAGAGAGGAAAGCATCACGCGGCGAAGCGCATTGCCCAGAGTGGTGCCGTAGCCCCGCTCCAGCGGCTCAACCACGTACTTGCCGTAGGTGGCGTCACCGGGAGCCTCGATGCACTCGATCTGGGGCTTTTCGATTTCGATCATGCAGTTACCCTCCTTCATCTTCTCGTTGCGGCAATGCTACGCAGCACACCGCTTGCAGTTCGTGTCATTCTCGAGGGTTTCCTCCGAATTACTTGGAGTACAACTCGACGATGAGGTGCTCCTCGATGGGGAGGTCGATGTCCTCACGGGCGGGTTCTGCAATGACCTTGGCCACGTTGTTCTTGTCCATGTCCAGCCACTTGGGGACCACGCGGGAAGCGTTGGCCTCCAGGGAGCCCTTGAACTTATCCAGGCTGCGGGAGCCTTCCTTCAGCTCGATGACATCGCCCACCTTCACCAGGTAAGAGGGGATGTTGACCTTCTTGCCGTTGACGGTGAAGTGGCCGTGACGCACCAGCTGACGGGCCTCGGCGCGGCTCATGGCGAAGCCCAGACGATAAGCCACGTTGTCCAGGCGGGTCTCCAGGATCGCCAGCAGGTTTTCGCCGGTCATGCCGGTCTTCTTGTTGGCCATCTCGAAATAATCACGGAACTGGCTCTCCTGCACACCGTAGTAGCGCTTGGCCTTCTGCTTCTCGCGCAGCTGCACGCCATACTCAGAGAGCTTCTTGTTTCTCGCATTGCCGTGCATGCCAGGAGCGTAACCACGACGCTCGATGGAGCACTTTTCCGTATAGCAGCGGTCGCCCTTCAGGAAGAGCTTCTGGCCCTCTCTGCGGCACAGGCGGCAGACTGCTCCGGTATATCTTGCCATATCGCTTTACCTCCTACTTTCGATTAAACGCGGCGACGCTTGGGGGGACGGCAGCCATTGTGGGGAATGGGAGTGACGTCCTTGATCATGGTCACTTCCAGGCCCACCGCCTGCAGGGCGCGGATGGCGGCCTCACGGCCCTGGCCGGGGCCCTTCACGAAGACCTCAACGGTCTTCAGGCCATGCTCCATAGCGGCGCGGGCGGCCACCTCAGCGGCGGTCTGCGCGGCGAAAGGAGTGGACTTCTTGCTGCCGCGGAAACCCATTCCGCCGGAGGAAGCCCAGGAGATCGCGTTACCCTGCGTGTCAGTGACGGTAACCATGGTATTGTTGAAGGAAGAACGAATGTGGACCTGGCCACGCTCAATGTTCTTCTTTTCGCGACGGCGCCGGACGACTTTCTTGCCGGCGGATGCTTTCGCAGTTGCCATTTTTCAATCTCCCTCCTTACTTCTTCTTGTTCGCAATGGTCTTCTTGGGACCCTTGCGGGTTCTCGCGTTGGTCTTGCTGCGCTGGCCGCGCACGGGCAGGCCCTTGCGGTGGCGGATGCCGCGGTAGCAGCCGATCTCAGTCAGACGCTTGATGTCCAGAGCGGTCTGGCGGCGCAGGTCGCCCTCGACGACGTAGGCGTCGATGGCGTCACGCAGCTTCTGCTCGTCAGCGTCGGTCAGGTCCTTCACGCGGGTGTCGGGATCCACGCCCGTCTGGGCCAGGATGTCCTTCGCGCTCTTTCTGCCAATACCATAGATATAAGTGAGTCCGATTTCGATTCGCTTATCCTTGGGCAGGTCAATACCGGCAATACGTGCCATACTCTTAAAGCACCTCCACTTTCAACTTAGCCCTGTCTCTGCTTATGCTTGGGATTCTCGCAAATCACCATGACACGGCCTTTGCGGCGAATCACCTTGCATTTTTCGCACATGGGCTTCACGGACGGTCTTACTTTCATGTTCGTTAACCTCCTACTTACTACGCCAGGTTATCCGGCCTCGGTTCAGATCGTACGGGGACAGCTCCACCGTCACCTTGTCGCCGGGCAGAATCCTGATGAAATTCATTCTGAGCTTTCCGGAAATATGCGCCAAAATCATGTGTCCATTTCCAATGTCTACCTGGAACGTCGTGTTGGGCAAGGACTCGACAACCACGCCTTCCACTTCAATCATGTCGGATTTTGCCAAACGTTATCCCTCCTGGCTCGGATAATCTTCCTCGCGGAATGCCGCGAGTGCTTTGCGAAGCTCACTGTTGGTAATTTTCTCTTCGCCTTTGATCTTGCCGGAAAGCCGGTTCTCCTCCGCGGCCACGAACAGCACGTGCCGCCGCTTTTTCCGCTTGGGAGACTCCACCTTCCGGGATTTGCCGTCTGCCAGCAGGAGGTACTCACCCTGCGTGTCAAGGACGTAGAAGAGCTTTCCCTTGTCCCTGCCGGCATCCGACCGTACGATGTTCGATTTTGCAATTTCCATACGTCTCTTCTTAAATCGCGGGAGCCGTCAGAATCTCGGGCTCGCCGTCCGTAATCAGAACCGTATTCTCATAGTGGCCGGCCCACTTGCCGTCCGCCGTCCGGACGGTCCAGCCGTCGGACAGCTGCACAATGGCAGCGCTGCCTGCGTTCACCATGGGTTCGATTGCAAGGGTCATTCCGCGGAGCAGTCTCGGGCCGCGGCCGGGATGGCCGTAGTTCGGGATCTCCGGCGCCTCGTGCATCTGGGCGCCGACGCCATGGCCGACGAACTCCCGGACGACGGAGTAGCCGTTGGACTCCACATACTGCTGTATCGCCGCCGAAATATCCAGCAGGCGATGGCCTTCCTTCGCGAACCTGATGCCCTCGAAGAAGCTCTGTCTGGTCACATCGATCAGACGCTGGGCTTCCGGAGAGATCCGGCCGCAGGGGAAGGTTGCGGCGCAGTCCCCATGGAACCCACCGATGTAGGCGCCCACGTCAATGCTGACGATATCGCCCTCCTGCAGCACCCGGGGTCCCGGGATGCCGTGGATGATCTCGTCGTTGACGCTGACGCAGACGGAGGCGGGATAACCATTGTAGTGCAGGAAGGAGGGAACCGCGCCTTCCTTGCGGATGAATTTCTCCACTTCCCTGTCGATCTCGCGGGTCGTTACGCCGGGCTTTACCAATTCCCCTGCCAAAGCACGGGCAGCCGCGGTAATTTTTCCCGCCCGGCGCATCAGTTCGATCTCGTGGGAGGATTTCAGCGTGATCATCGCTTATCTCCCCAGTTCGTGGAGGATGGCCTGGGTCATCTCGGACACGGAGGCCCGGTTTTCCACAGGCTTCAGGAGGCCGCGCTGGGCGTAGAACGCCTTCAGGGGCTCGGTCTCCTTATGATAGACCTCAAGGCGGGCTTTCACCGTCTCGGGGGCATCATCTTTGCGCTGGACCAGCTTTCCGCCGCAGCTGTCGCACACGCCGGGAGTCCTGGGGGGCACTGCCACCAGATGGTAGCTGGCGCCGCAGTCCTCGCAGACCCGCCGGTTGCCCATGCGCTCCATGATCTCCTCGTCGGAAATCTCGATGGACACCACAGCGTCAAAATTGATTCCCGCCTTCTCCAGTGCCTCCGCCTGGGCGATGGTGCGGGGCACGCCGTCCAGGATATAGCCGTTGGCGCAGTCAGCCTCCGCCAGGCGCTCCGTGATGATGCCGATGATGACCTCATCCGGAACCAGCTGGCCCGCGTCCATGAAGGACTTGGCCTTCATGCCGGTGGGGGTGCCGTTCTTAATGGCGGCACGGAGGATGTTGCCGGTGGAAATGGTGGGGATGTTCAGCTCTTTGCACAGGCGCTCCGCCTGTGTGCCTTTGCCGGCGCCAGGGGCGCCCAATAAAATCAACTTCAAAGCCAGCGCCTTCTCTCATTTATTCAAGGAAGCCCTTGTACTGACGCATCAGCATCTGGGATTCCAGAGCCTTGACGGTCTCCAGAGCAACGCCCACCACGATGATGACGGAAGTACCGCCGATGGACAGCGCGCTGTTCTGAACAATCTTGCCCAGGATCAGGGGGCAGATGGCCACGATGCCCAGGTAGATGGCACCGAACATGGTGACCTTATTCAGCACCTTCTTGATGAAGTCCGCCGTGGGCTTGCCGGGACGGAAGCCCGGGATGAAGCCGCCCTGCTTTTTCAGGTTGTTGGCGATCTCAACAGGATTGAACTGAATGCTGGAGTAGAAATAGCTGAAGCCGATGATCATCAGGAAGTAGAAGATCATATACAGCACAGACTTGGTGTCAATGAACTGGGCCACAGCATAGCTGAAGGTGCCTTCCTCGCCGGTGCCGGTGAAGGCCAGGATGGTGGCGGGGAGAGAGGCAATGCTCTGGGCGAAGATGATGGGCAGAACGCCGGACATATTCACCTTCATGGGCAGGTTGCTGGACTGACCGCCGTACATCTTGCGGCCCACCTGACGCTTGGCGTACTGCACGGGCAGCCGGCGCTCGGCGTCGTTGATGAACACGATGAACATGATCAGGGCCAGCACGCCCACCAGGATCAGCAGAATGACCCAGGGAGCCATGGCAGCGCTCTGGGCGCTTGCGAAGTAGGACTCCGCCACCTCCTGCGTCAGGCCGGCGGACACCAGGGCGTCCACGCTCAGCTCGCCGTTGGCGATGGACAGCCAGGTGCGGAAGCCATCATACAGGCCGGAGACCGCGGTGGGAACGCGGGACAGAATGCCCGCGAACAGGATGATGGAGATACCGTTGCCCACACCGAACTCGGTGACCTGCTCGCCCATCCACATCACGAAGGAGGAGCCGGCCATGAAGGACACGATAATCACCAGTGCGTGCCACAGGTTGGGATCGCTGACGCTCAGCAGACCGTAGTTCTTCATCAGCATATAGTAGCCGAAAGCCTGCAGCAGGGCAATGCCCACGGTGGTATAGCGGGTGATGGACTGGATCTTCTTCTTGCCCTCTTCGCCGCCGTCCTTGGCCAGCCGCTCCAGGTAGGGGATTGCCACCGTCAGCAGCTGGATAATGATGGACGCGTTGATATAGGGCTGAATGGACAGCGCAAACAGCGTGGCCTGGGCGAAAGCACCGCCGCTCATCACGTTGTACAGGCCCAGGATGGTCGTGCTCTGGCTCTCCAGATAGGCGCTGAGCAGTTCCACGCTGATGAAGGGAACGGGGATCGCATTACCAATGCGGAAAATCAGCAGGATCAGGAGTGTAAAGATGATCTTCTTACGCAGCTCGGGGATACCCCACGCTTTGCGAATGGTCTGGATCACGTTACATCACCTCTGCCTTTCCGCCAGCTGCCTCGATAGCCTCCTTGGCAGAAGCGGAGAAAGCAGAAGCCTGAACCGTGACCTTCTTGGTCACCTTGCCGTTACCCAGAACCTTGTAGCCATACTGGCACTTGGACAGGATACCTTTGGCCAGCAGAGCCTCGGCGGTGACGGTCTCACCGTCTTCGAACTTGTTCAGGGCATTCAGGTTGATGATCTCCAGAGGCTCGGCAAAGATGTTGTTGAAGCCGCGCTTGGGGATGCGGCGGGCCAGAGGCATCTGGCCGCCCTCAAAGCCGGGACGGATCTTGCCGCCGGAGCGGGCCTTCTGGCCCTTGTGGCCGCGGCCGCCGGTCTTGCCGTTGCCGGAACCGGCACCACGGCCCTTGCGGTACGCGGAACGGACGGAACCCTCAGCGGGAGACAGTTCACTCAGTTTCATGTTCAGTTACCTCCCTCTTCGGTAACCTGCAGCAGGTAGCCGATCTTGGCGATCTTGCCGCGGGTCTGGTCGTTGTCGGGCTGCACGGTGACGTCACCGATCTTGCGCAGGCCCAGAGAATTGGCGGTAGCAACCTGCTTATCCAGGCGACCGTTCAGGCTCTTGACGAGCTTAATCGTTACATTTGCCATTGTTAAGCTCCTCCTTAACCAATGATCTCTTCAACGCTCTTGCCGCGGATGCGGGCGACCTCCTCGGGGCTGCGCATGGCGCGCAGGCCTTCGAAAGCGGCGGCAACCACGTTGTTGGCGTTGTTGGAACGCAGGCACTTGGTACGGATGTCCTTGATGCCGGCGGCTTCCACGACGGCACGGACCGCACCGCCGGCGATCACACCGGTACCGGGGGCAGCGGGCTTCATCAGCACGCGGCCGGCGCCGGCCACACCGATGGTCTCGTGAGGAATGGTAGTACCGGACAGGTTCACGGTGATCATGTTCTTCTTGGCAGCCTCCAGGCCCTTGCGGATGGCCTCGGGGACTTCGGCGGCCTTACCCAGGCCATAGCCAACCTTGCCCTTCTGGTCGCCCACGACCACCAGAGCAGAAAACTTCATGACACGGCCGCCCTTGACGGTCTTGGAAACACGGTTGAGGGCAACAACCTTCTCAGTGTACTCGCTGGGTTCTCTTTCAAATCTGGCCATTATTGTTGTTCCTCCCTCCGATTAAAACTTCAGGCCGCCTTCGCGGGCGCCTTCGGCCAGTGCCTGCACACGGCCGTGGTACAGGTAACCGCCGCGGTCGAAAACCACGTTCTCGATACCCTTCGCCAGAGCGCGCTCGGCAACCAGCTTGCCAACAGCGGTGGCAGCGGCAACGTTGCCGCCGTAACCCTCGATGGCCTTATCCAGGGAGGAAGCGGAAGCCAGGGTCACGCCGTTCACGTCATCGATGACCTGAGCGTAGATGTTGGCTTCGCTGCGGAAAACATTCAGACGGGGCATCTCGGGAGTGCCGGCGATCTTGCCGCGCACTCTCTTGTGGCGCTTCAGGCGCTGAGCCTTGGTATTCGGTCTCTTAATCATATCGGCACACCTCCTTACTTCTTGCCGCCGGCCTTACCGACCTTACGGCGGATGACCTCATCGGCATACTTGATACCCTTGCCCTTGTAAGGCTCGGGCGGACGCTTCTCGCGGACCTCAGCGGCAAACTGGCCGACAGCCTGCTTGTCACAGCCGCGGATGACGATTTTATTGGGAGCGGGGACATCAATGGAAATGCCCTCGATCTCGGGAACGATCACCTGATGAGAGTAGCCCAGGTTCATGACCAGGTTCTTGCCCTCCTTGGCGACACGGTAGCCAACGCCGTTGACTTCCAGTTCCTTCTTGTACTCCTCGGTGACGCCCACCACCATGTTGTGCAGCAGGGTGCGGGTCAGGCCGTGGAGGCTGCGGTTGAGCTTGTCGTCGTTGGGACGGGATACGGTGATCGTATTGCCTTCCTGCTTAATATCCATAACGGGGCACAGAGCGCGGGTCAGCTGGCCCTTGGGTCCCTTCACGGTAACCACATTACCCTCGGCCACCTCAACGGTGACGCCGGCGGGAACGGTAATGGGCATTCTGCCAATTCGAGACATTGTTCAAATACCCTCCTTACCAAACGAATGCCAGGACTTCGCCGCCGACGTGAGCCTCGCGGGCCTTCTTGTCGGTCATGACGCCCTTGGAAGTAGAGATGATGGCGATACCCAGACCGCGCAGCACCCGGGGCAGCTCATCGGCGCCCACATAAACGCGCAGACCGGGCTTGCTGACACGACGCAGGCCGGTGATAACCTTCTCCTTGCCGGCGTTGTACTTCAGCGTGACGTGGATCATGCCCTGCAGGCCGTCGTCCACCACCTGGTAGCTCTTGATATAGCCCTCGTCCAGCAGGATCTGAGCGATGCTCTTCTTCATGTTGGAAGCGGGGATATCAACGGTCTCATGCTTGGCATTGTTGGCGTTGCGGATGCGGGTCAGCATATCCGCAACAGGATCAGTGATATGCATTCTATTTTCCTCCTATTTTAGAGTTACGGCCGTTGGCCGTTCTGGCAGCGAGGTATCACTATGAATGGAGCAGTCCGCTCGCGCGTGGTGCCCAATTCACAGTGACCTTTCGCCATCCATTATCACTAAGGGCCCATATCAAAGCCCTTGGCTACAAAGAGTTCTGCCGCGGGGCGGTTCCTCAGAAGGAAGCCTTGCGGACGCCGGGAATCTCGCCCTTGTAGGCCAGTTCCCGGAAGCAGATACGGCACACACCGTAGTCACGCAGGTAGGCGTGGGGACGGCCGCACAGCTTGCAGCGGTTGTACTTCCGGGTGGAATACTTGGGAGCAGCCTGCTGCTTCAGGATCATGGATTTCTTTGCCATATCAATCTTCCTCCTTAGCGGGCGAAGGGAGCGCCCACCTGCTTGAGCAGCTCGCGGGCCTCTTCGTCGGTCTGAGCGGTGGTGACAATGATGATGTCCATGCCGCGGATCTTGTCGATCTTGTCGTACTCGATCTCGGGGAAGATCAGCTGTTCCTTGATGCCCATGGAGTAGTTGCCGCGGCCATCAAAGGAGTTGGGGTTGATGCCGGAGAAATCGCGGACGCGGGGCAGGGCCACGTTGAACAGGCGGTCCAGGAACTCCCACATCTTGTCGCCGCGGAGGGTGACCTTCGCGCCGATGGGCATATCCTCACGGAGCTTGAAGTTCGCGATGGACTTGCGGGCCTTGGTGATGACCGGCTTCTGACCGGTGATCTTGCTCAGGTCGCCCACAACATTTTCCAGCACCTTGGCGTTCTCACGAGCCTCGCCGCAGCCAACGTTGACCACAACCTTCTCGATGCGGGGGATCTGCATAACGCTCTTGTACTGGAACTGCTGCATCAGAGCGGGAGCGACCTCGGCGGTGTACTTTTCCTTCAGTCTTGCCATTGTTCGTCTCTCCCTTCTTACAACTCAGCGCCGCAGTGCTTGCACACGCGGATCTTCTTGCCGCCCTCGATCTTGTGGGCAACGCGGGTGGCCTTGCCGCACTTGGGGCACACGACCTGCACCTTGCAGGAGGCGATGGCAGCCTCGCGCTTCACGATGCCGCCCTCCTCGCCCTGACGGCGGGGCTTCACGTGGCAGGTCACCATATTGATGCCCTCCACCACGACCTTGGCGTCGGCGGGCACGGTGCCGAGGACCTTGCCCTTCTTGCCCCGGTCCTTGCCGGACAGAACGACAACGGTGTCGTTCTTCTTGATATTCATAGACATATTCGGCGCCCTCCTCAAATGACTTCGGGAGCCAGAGACAGGATCTTCATGTAATCCTTATCGCGCAGCTCTCTTGCAACCGGCCCAAAGATACGAGTGCCTCTGGGGTTCTTGTCGTCCTTGATCAGAACGGCGGCGTTGTCATCGAAGCGGACATAGGTGCCGTCGGCACGACGGACGCCCTTGGCGCTGCGGACGATGACGGCCTTCACGACCTCGCCCTTCTTCACAGTGCCGCCGGGGGCGGACTTGCGGACGGAGGCCACGATCACGTCGCCGATGTTGCCGAACTTCCGGGTGGAACCGCCCAGAACGCGGATGCACTTGATTTCCTTGGCGCCGGTATTATCGGCAACCTTCAGATAGCTTTCCTGCTGAATCATAACTCGGCACCTCCTTACTTCGCTTTCTCAATGATCTCGACCACGCGCCAGCGCTTGTCCTTGGACAGGGGGCGGGTCTCCATCACCTTCACGGTATCGCCGATACCGCAGGCATTGTTCTCGTCATGGGCCTTCAGCTTGTAGGTACGGCCGACGATCTTCTTGTACAGGGGATGGGCCACGCGGTCGGCGATGGCCACAACAACGGTCTTGTCCATCTTATCGGAAACGACCTTGCCAACTCTCGTTTTCCGGGAGGAAGTTCTCTTTTCTTCCATGTTCGCTTACCTCCTTCTCACTGCTTGTCGGAAGCCTGAAGCTCCCGCAGAACGGTTTTGACTCGGGCAATGTCACGCTTGGTTTCCTTGATCTTCAGCGGGTTGTCCAGCTGATTGGTGGCGTGCTGCATCCGAAGATAGAACAGGTCCTTCTTCAGGCCGGTCAGCTTCTCATTGAGCTGCTCGGCATTCATCTTACGAACTTCATTTGCCTTCATCTCACTCACCTGCTTCCTCTGCCTCGGCAGCCTTGGAGACGATCTTGGTCTTGATGGGCAGCTTGTGGCTGGCCAGACGCAGGGCCTCGCGGGCAACCTCTTCGGGTACGCCGGCAATCTCAAACATGATACGGCCGGGCTTGACGACTGCAACCCAGAACTCGGGGGAGCCCTTACCGGAACCCATACGGGTGTCAGCGGGCTTCTTGGTCACGGGCTTATCGGGGAAAATCTTGATCCAGACCTGACCGCCGCGCTTGGTGTAACGGGTCATGGCGATACGGGCCGCCTCGATCTGGTTGCTGGTGATCCATGCGGGCTCCAGGGCCTGCAGGCCAAACTCACCGTAGGCCACGGTGCTGCCGCGGGTGGCCTTGCCGGTCATACGGCCGCGGTGCACGCGGCGATACTTAACTCTCTTCGGCAGAAGCATTACTGGGCTCCTCCTTCCTTAGCGGGGGCCGCTGCGGGGGCAGCGGGGCGGGTGTTGTTGTTGCGGTTGAAACCGCCCTGGGGACGGCCCTGGCCGTTGCGGTTGAAGCCGCCCTGGCCGTTGCCGCGGTTGAAGCCGCCGTTCTGACGGTCGCGGTTGAAGCCGCCGTTCTGACGGTCACGGTTGAAGCCGCCCTGACGACGGTCGCCATCCCGGCGGGGACGACGCTCACGACGCTCCTGATAGGGCTTGGAGGTGTCCATGGTGCGGGGGGTGGTGCGCAGGGTCTGGCTCAGGACCTCGCCCTTGTAGATCCACACCTTCACGCCGATGCGGCCGAAGGTGGTGGCAGCCTCGGCGAAGCCGTACTCGATGTCGGCGCGGATGGTCTGCAGGGGGATGGTGCCCTCGTGATAGTGCTCCACGCCGGCGATCTCGCGGCCGCCCAGACGGCCGGAGCAGCAGGTCTTGATGCCCTTGGCGCCGGCGCGCATGGCGCGGGCCATGGCGTTCTTCATGGCACGGCGGTGGGAGATACGCTTCTCCAGCTGCTGAGCGATGTTCTCAGCCACCAGCTGGGCGTCCATGTCGGGGTTCTTCACCTCAACGATGTTCAGGCGCACCTTCTTGCCGATCAGCTTCTCCACAGCCAGGCGATACTGCTCGATCTGCTCGCCGCCCTTGCCGATGACCACACCGGGACGGGCGCAGTGCAGGTAGATGGTGACGGTGTCGTTGCTCCGCTCGATCTCGATCTTGGGAACGCCGGCGCCGTACAGGGTCTTCTTCAGGTACTTGCGGATCTTCTGGTCTTCCACCAGCAGGTCGCCAACCTTCTCTTCACTGGCATACCAACGGGAATCCCAGTCTTTGATGACACCCACGCGCAGGCCGTGGGGATTCACTTTCTGTCCCATAAACTGTCTCCTCCCTTTCTTATGCTTTTTCCGTCACAGCCAGGGTGACGTGAGAAGTGCGCTTGTTGATACGATAGGCACGGCCCTGGGCCCGGGGCATCATCCGCTTCAGGATGGGGCCGGGAGTGGCGAATACCTCGGACACCACCAGCTTGGCGGGGTCCATGCCGAAGTTGTTCTCGGCGTTGGCCATCGCGCTCTTCAGCAGTTTCATCAGGGGCTCAGAGGCGGCCTTGGGGGTCTGCATCAGGATGGCCATGGCAGTGCCGGCATCCTTGCCGCGGATCAGATCGCAGACGATCTGGATCTTGCGGGGAGCGATGCGGACATAGCGCAGATACGCTTTCGCAATTTTCTTATCCATGTTCTGCATCCTCCTTCATTAAGAATCCTTGCGGTGACCGCGGAAGGTGCGGGTGGGAGCGAACTCACCCAGCTTGTGGCCGACCATGTCCTCCTGGACATAGACGGGCACGTGCTTCCGGCCGTCGTGGACGGCGATGGTGTGACCGACGAAGGCGGGATAGATGGTGGAGCTGCGGCTCCAGGTCTTCAGGACCTTCTTCTCGTTCTTGGCGTTGAGTTCCTCGACCCGCTTCAGAAGCTCAGGGGCAACATACGGGCCTTTTTTAATGGATCTGCTCATATTTCCTTGCCTCCCTTACTTCTCGTTGCGACGCTTCACGATGAACTTGTTGGTGGGATTCTTGCCCTTGCGGGTCTTGTAACCCATGGCGGGCTTGCCCCAGGGAGTCACAGGACCGCTGCGGCCGATGGGAGCGCGGCCCTCGCCGCCGCCGTGGGGGTGGTCATTGGGGTTCATGACGGAGCCGCGGACGGTGGGACGCCAACCCATGTGACGCTTACGGCCGGCCTTGCCGATGTTGATGTTCTCGTGCTCGATGTTGCCCACCTGGCCGATGGTGGCCATGCAGTTGGTACGCACAATGCGGACCTCGCCGGAGGGCATACGGATCTGAGCGTCCATGCCTTCCTTGGCCATCAGCTGAGCGGCGGCGCCGGCGGAGCGCACCAGCTGGGCGCCGTTGCCGGGATGCAGCTCGATGTTGTGGATGATGGTACCTACGGGGATGTTGGCGATGGGCAGGGCGTTGCCGGGCAGAATGTCGGCGTCGGGACCGGTCATGATCTTATGGCCGGCCTTCAGGCCAACGGGAGCCAGGATATAGCGCTTCTCGCCGTCCTCATACTGGATCAGGGCGATGTTGGCGCTGCGGTTGGGGTCATACTCCAGACGCAGCACGGTGGCAGAGCCGACCTTGTCGCGCTTGAAGTCGATGATGCGGTACTTGCGCTTGGCGCCGCCGCCGCGGTGGCGGACGGTGATGCGGCCATAGCTGTTGCGGCCGGAGGACTTCTGCAGAACCTCAGTCAGGCTGGGCTCGGGCTTGGCCTTCTTGTCGATGCCGTCAAACCCGGAGACAGTCATCTGCCGTCTGGAAGGGGTCGTCGGCTTAAAAGTTTTGATAGACATTTTCGCGTTACACTCCTTCCCTTATCAGACCATGCCTTCGAACATCTCGATGGTCTTGGAATCGGCCGTCAGCTGAACGTAGGCCTTCTTCCAAGCGCGGGTGGTGCCGGGACGGCCGGCGCCCATGCGCTTTTCCTTGCCCAGGACGTTCAGAGTGTTGACAGACTGGACCTTCACGCCGAAGATTTCCTCAACGGCCTTCTTGATTTCGATCTTGCCGGCGTCCTTGGCGACCTCGAAGACATACTTCTTTTCGGCAACGCCGGACATGGCGCGCTCGGTGATGATCGGGCGGATGATGATATCATAAGCGGTCATTATGCGAACACCTCCTCGATTTTTGCCAGAGCGGCCTGATCCAGCACCAGGTACTTGGCGTTCAGCAGGTCATACACGCTCAGGATGGTGGCGGTGGTGGTCTGCACGCCGGGGATGTTCCGGGCGCTCTTCACGATGACGTCGTCCTTCTCGGGGGTGACGACCACGGCCTTGCCGTCCACGTTCACAGCGTTCAGGAACTTCCGGAACTCAGCGGTCTTGATGGCGTCCATCTTGATGGAGTCGATGACCACCAGCGCGCCCTCGGCGGCCTTGGCGGACAGGACGGACTTCAGAGCCAGACGCTTGACCTTCTTGTTCAGCACGTAGCTGTAATCCCGGGGCTTGGGAGCGAACACGATGCCGCCGTGGGTCCACTGGGGAGCACGGGTGCTGCCCTGACGGGCGTGGCCGGTGCCCTTCTGACGCCAGGGCTTCTTGCCGCCGCCGGAAACCTCGGCGCGGGTCAGGGCGCTCTGGGTACCCTGTCTGCAATTGGCGAGGTGGTTCTTGACGACCTCGTGGACGACGACTTCGTTGGGCTCGATGCCGAAGATGGCGTCGTTCAGTTCCACAGTGCCGACCTCAGCGCCGGCCATGTTCAAAACTTTAACGGTAGACATTATCTAAGCACCCCTTTCTTACTTATTTCTTGCGGAAGCCTTCTGGGGGTTACGGCCGGAAGCCTTCTGCGGGTTCTTGCTGATGTCAGCGCCGGCCTGCTTGACCTTGTGGACCTTGACGGTGCTCTTGATGGTCACCAGACCGCCCTTGGGGCCGGGGATGGCGCCGCAGACGACCAGCATGTTCAGTTCGGGATCAACCTTCACAACGCTCAGGTTCTGGACGGTGACCTGCTCAACGCCCATCTGACCGGCGCCGTCACGGCCCTTGAAGATACGGGCGGGATCGGTACCGGCGGCCAGAGCGCCCTGATGACGGTGGACGGGACCGCCGCCGTGGGTGTTGCGCTTCACAGCCGCGCCGTGACGCTTGACAACGCCCTGGAAGCCGTGGCCCTTGCTGATGCCGGTGACATCCACGAAGTCGCCGGCCTTGAAGGTGTCAGCCTTCACGATGTCGCCGATGTTCAGCTCGGCGGCGTTCTCCAGGTTGAACTCCCGCAGGTACTTCTTGGGAGCCACGTCAGCCTTCTTCAGGTGACCCAGCTCGGGCTTGCTGAGCTTGCGCTCCGCAACGTCCTCATAACCCAGCTGGACAGCCTCATAGCCTTCCTTCTCGGAAGTCTTCTTCTGGACGACAACGCAGGGGCCCGCCTCAATGACAGTGACGGGGATCACGCGGCCGTTCTCATCGAAGATCTGGGACATGCCAACTTTCTTGCCGATGATTGCTTTCATGTATTTTCCTCCTTAAAGGTTATTGGTCGGCTTAGGTTACCGGGGATAGGGTTCTCCGCGGCATTGCTCTGCCGACATGACCCGTCCGCCTCGCAAGACGGCGGACATTGGGTAGCAACATGGTTGGGGATTTGCGCTTCGGAAATCTGTCTTACAGCTTGATCTCGATTTCCACACCGGCGGGCAGCTCCAGAGCCATCAGAGCCTCCACGGTCTTGGGAGTGGACTTGGTGATGTCGATCAGGCGCTTGTGGGTGCGGCGCTCAAACTGCTCGCGGCTGTCCTTGTACTTGTGGACGGCACGCAGGATGGTGACGATCTCCTTCTTGGTGGGCAGAGGGATGGGGCCGGAAACCTCGGCGCCGGTGCGCTTGGCGGTCTCGACAATCTTCTCTGCGCTCTGGTCGATGACCTGGTGGTCATAGGCCTTCAGCCGGATGCGGATCATTTGTTTCTGTGCTGCCATGGTGTTTTCCTCCTGATTTCGTACGTCGTTTTGTCACGCAGTCTCGACGACCTACGGCGAGAGACTTTTCTATACGCTTAACCGTGCGTATCATTCCGGCTCATGAAAAATACCGGCACATGATTTCCATCCGGCCGGTACTCTGTTTCATGGCGCAGCGATCTACGCAACGTACAGATTCGTCTCAGCCGCCCGATTATCGGACATACTCCCCGGAAGTTACCTCCTCTCGGAGCAATCTCCCGGTTCATCGCAGTGATGTGCCTCCATGGGATACGGTCCATTTCGCACACCTGAACCATAATAAAAGAAAATCCTCCTGTTGTCAAGAGGATTTTCTCTGTTTTTCATGAAAATATGGAGAAAAATTCGTCACTGTTTCTTTACCGTACTGCCGGAAAACAGCATCACTTTTCCCTCCGGCTGTATGCGGCCCCCAGTCCCAGCCGCAGCGTCAGCAGCACCGCCAGCACCAGCAGCGACGCCGCGGCCATGCCGCCGTCAGACCGGCTGGCCCCGTCATTCACCAGGCGGACCAGGCCCTGGAGAGGCATCCCCACCGGCACCAGCCAGAACAGGGCGATGGTGGTCAGCACGCCGCCGGTGCCCGCCAGCCGGGTCACCGCCGCCAGGGCCATCATCACCAGCTGAAAGCCCATCAGAGGCGAAAACCGCTCCCCCGCCCTGGCGTCCAGGTGGATCAGCAGCACCCACATCACCAGGTACAGCCCTCCGGTGGCCGCCGACAGCGCCGGCGATGCCCCCGTCTCCGGGCAGGTGCGGTAGGCCAGCAGCGCCGAAGTCAGCCAGAAGGTGAAGCGCCAGCTGCGGTTGTTCCAGATCTCTTTCAGGGTCATGCCAATGTCCTCCGGAAGCTCAGGATGGTACCCATCCTATCACAAACCGGCCCCTCCTGTCAATCAGCCCCCGCCGCCACATTATAATAATGTATGTCCGCCAGGCGGCGCCTTCTGCTCCAACGTCTAAATTCTAAACTTTTCACAAATCGTAATCGGTTGCTTTTTGATATTCTATTTATTTTTGAGATTGAACAGAGTTCTTTATCGTGCTAAGATATGGCCGTTCCCGGAGGACCGGGAGCCAAACGCTTTTGAAAAGAAGGGATCACAATGACGAAGCTCATCGACATCAAAACCACCCGGCAGGCGGAGAAGATCAACCTGCTGGCCAGCAAGGCCCCCTATGAGGTGTGGCTGAGCACGGATACCGTGATGCTGGACGCCCGCTCTCTGATGAGCGTGCTGAGCCTGGTGGGGAAGCGCGCCGCCGTGGTGGCGGAGGACAACGTGGACCCCCGCAGCTTCTGCAAACTGGTGGATAAAATGGCGTAACGCGCCGAAAAGAGGAAACGCGAAGCCGCGTTTCCTCTTTTTCTTCAGCCGAACAAAAAGGAGGGACAGCCGTCCCTCCTTTTTGATTCAGATCAATAAGCCACGCCCCAGTAGATATCGGTGGTGCAGGCCTTGCCGCACACAGGGCACACGCCCTCGGTGCCGGACTGGGCCAGAGGCATGCAGCGGGAGGACACGCCTGCCCGCTCCTTCATGGCCAGCTCGCACTCCAGGCTGCCGCACCACTTGGACCGCAGGAAGCCGCCCTTGCCCTCAGCGATGGCCTTGGCCTCCTCGGGGGTCTTGATGTCGAAGGTGTTCTCCTCCCGGTTCTTCAGCGCCATGGCGTACATGTTGTCATGGACGGCGTCCAGCAGCTGCTGTACGGTGGCCTCCAGCTCCGCCAGCGCCACCACGGTCTTCTCGCCGGTATCCCGGCGGGCGATGACGCACTGGTCCTTCTCCATATCCTTGGGGCCGATCTCCACCCGCAGGGGCACACCCTTCATCTCATACTCGGCGAACTTCCAGCCGGGAGAGTTCTCGGAATCATCCATCTTGGAGCGGAAGCCGGCGGCGCTCAGCCGGTCCCGCAGGGCAGCGGCGGCGTCCAGAACGCCGGGCTTGTGCTGGGCCACGGGGATGACGATGACCTGCACGGGGGCAATGCGGGGAGGCAGCACCAGGCCGTTGTCGTCGCCGTGGGTCATGATGATGCCGCCGATCATACGGGTGGACACACCCCAGGAGGTCTGGTGGGGATGGTGGGGCTGGTTGTCCTTGCCGGCGAAGGTGATGTCGAAGGCCTTTGCAAAGCCATCTCCGAAGTAGTGGCTGGTGCCGGCCTGGAGGGCCTTCCGGTCGTGCATCATGCACTCCACGGTGTAGGTCTCCTCGGCGCCCTTGAACTTCTCCTTCTCGGTCTTGCGGCCCCGGATCACAGGCATGGCCAGCACGTTCTCCATGAAGTCGGCGTAGATGTTCAGCATCCGCATAGTCTCTTCCCGGGCCTCATCCTCGCTGGCGTGCATGGTGTGGCCCTCCTGCCACAGGAACTCCCGGTGGCGCAGGAAGGGGCGGGAGGTCTTTTCCCACCGCAGCACGCTGCACCACTGGTTGTACTTCTTGGGCAGGTCCCGGTGAGAGTGGATGATGTTCTTGAAGTGCTCGCAGAACAGCGTCTCGGAGGTGGGGCGGATGCAGTACCGCTCCTCCAGCTTCTCGCCGCCGCCGTAGGTGACCCACGCGCACTCGGGGGCGAAGCCCTCCACGTGGTCCTTCTCCTTCTGGAGCAGGGACTCGGGGATCAGCATGGGCATGGCCACGTTCTCATGGCCCGTCTCCTTGAACTCCTTATCCAGCACCTTCTGGATGTTCTCCCAGATGGCGTAGCCGTAGGGGCGGTAGATGAACATGCCCTTGATGGAAGAATAGTCGATCAGCTCCGCCTTTTTGCAGACGTCCGTATACCACTGGGCGAAGTCCACGTCCCGGGGGGTAATGGCGTCAAGTTGTCTCTTGTCCTGTGCCATAATGTTCCATTCCTTTACATATGTGATTCGTGTATCGCGCGTCCCGCCAAGCGGGTGATTTCCGAATTTCTATTGTATGCCAGATTGGGGGGAATTGTCAACCGCGGCCGTCATTTTTCCCATTTCTCAGCCCAGGTCCCGGCGGTCCAGGGCCGCCAGGCCGTACCGGGCCGCCTGCTCAATGGTGCGGCGCTCCTCCTCCGTGGACGCCTCCGCCAGACGGCGGCGCAGCTCCCGGAGAAACAGGCCCCGGAGGGAGTCCTCCTCCGCCCTGGCCCACACATTCTCCGCGGTGCGGGTGTCATCCGTCAGTGTAAGGGCGCAGAACCGCCCCTCCAGCGCACGCTGCAGAGCCTGCAGGTCTACGGCCTGCTCCGTCTCGCCGGTGAGGGTGATCCGGTACAGGTCCCGCGCCGTGTCCGACGGCAGCGCCGCCTCCACCGCCGCCAGAGGCGGCTTTCCGGTGACGTCCGCCGTGACGGTCTCATACCGCCGGAGGGCAAAGGGGACGAACTCCAGGCGGGTTCCGCCGCCGTCGTCCATCTCGCCGTAATAAAAGCCCTTGTCCCCCGTCTCGTCGAAGCCCCGTCCCTCCGGGCAGCCGGGCCAGGCGCAGAGGGTCCGCCCCAGCTGCCGGGCGCCCCGGCTGTGGATGTGGCCCAGGGCCAGATAGTGCAGGCCGCTGCCCGCCGCGTCAGCGGAGGCGATGGGGGCGTAGCGGGGCTGGGTGCCGTCCAGCTCCCCGTGAAGCACCATCAGGTGCCGCCGCCCGTCCTCCGGAACCCGGAAGTCCGCCAGGGGGCTGCCCCCCCGCTCCGGGCCGGTGAAGGCGGCGCCGTACACCACCGTGTTCCCCTCCGGCAGCTCCGCGGCTTCCGGCTCCGGCCGGGAGAAGATATGGACGTTCTCCGGCCAGGGCATGGCGGCGTAGGGACTGCCGGGGCCGTACCAGTCATGGTTGCCGGGGGCGATGAACACCGGGGCGTCCATCCGCCCCAGGGCGTCCCGCAGCGCCTCCGCCGTGTCCCGATAGACGGAGGCGCTGTCCAGCAGGTCGCCGGACAGCAGCACCAGATCCACGGGATGGCTCTCCGTCCACTCCGCAAGGCGCTGGGGCAGCTGCCGCAGCTCCCGGCGCCGCTCCGCCGCCTGCCGGGGCGGCAGGGCGGAAAAGGGGCTGTCCAGATGGAAGTCCGCCCCGTGGAGAAACCGGAGGGTCATGCTTCCTCCGGGCGCCAGCCCTTGCACACGTCCACCCAAGCGGTGAAATTGGAGGAGCAGCGCTCCAGCTCGTCGCAGGTCAGCTCAATGGCGCTGTTGGCGCTGCCGGCGGCGGGAAACACCGTCTCAAACCGCCGCAGGGACTCATCCAGATACACCTGAACCCCCTCCGGCAGGGCGAAGGGGCACACGCCGCCCACGTCATGGCCGATGAGGGTGTGGGCCTCCTCGTGGGTCAGCATTTTCGCCTTGGTGTGGAAGCAGGCCTTGTAGCGGCTGTTGTCCACCTTGGTGTCGCCGGCGGCCACGATGATGATAGGCCGCTCGTCCACCTTGAAGCTGAGGCTCTTGGCGATGCGGGCGCCCTCCACCCCCACGGCCACCGCCGCCAGCTCCACCGTGGCGGAGGAGACGGAAAACTCCCGGATGCGGTCCTCCATCCCCAGGGACCGGAAATAGGTTCTCACTTTTTCAATCGACATGGTACCTTTCTCTCTTTCTCAGCGAATATCCAGACGCTCCACCGCCTCGCACAGGCCGGTGTCGCTGTTCAGGGCGAATACGGCTCCCTGCATTTTGCAGGGGCCCTTGGGGGTCTGATACCGGCCCGGCAGGCCCCCCAGGAACGTCTCAATGGACTGCTCCGGCCGGATGCCCAGCACCGACTCGATGGCGCCGGTCATGCCCAGGTCCGTCAGGTAGCCGGTGCCCTTGGGAAAGACCCGCTCGTCGGCGGTGGGAACGTGGGTGTGGGTGCCCCACATGGCGGAGACGCGGCCGTCCAGATAGTAGCCCATGGCCAGCTTCTCGCTGGTGGCCTCGGCGTGGAAGTCCAGCAGGGTGAAGTCCGCCTGCTGCCGCTCCAGAATCCTGTCCATGGTGGTGAAGGGGTTCTCGGCGTTGAAGTTCAGGTCGCACCGGCCGATGAGGTTCACCACCCGGACGGTGACATTCCCCCGGTCATAGACCGCCCAGCCCCGGCCCGGCGCCCGGCCGGTGAAGTTGGCGGGCCGCAGGATATAGGGCGCGTCGTCCAGAAAGTCCGCGATCTGCATTCTGCCGAAGGTGTGGTTGCCCAGGGTGATGACGTCCGCGCCGGCATCATAGATCCGCTCCGCCTGCTCCGGCGTCAGGCCCACACCGCTGGCGTTCTCCCCGTTCACCACGGTGAAGTCGATGCTCTTCAGCTTCTGCACGGACCGCAGGTGCCGCTCCAGATGGGCGAGGCCCGTCTCCCCCACCACGTCGCCAATGGCCAATACCCGAAATTCCATAATTGCCTCCCGCTTTTGTGGCTTTGCCGTATAGTATACCAAATTTCCGCCCGGTTGCCAACCTCCCCTCCGGTTTTTTCGCCCTCCGGGAAACCTTTTCCCCGAAATCCCGTCTATGAGGATAAGCAGTATTCAAAAAGGAGGAGCCTTTCATGAAAAAATTCCGCGTCCCCGCCGCCCTGCTTCTGCTGGCGGCCATTCTGACGGTTGCCTGCTCCGTGGGCCGCCGGCCCTTCCGGCACCTGAAGCCGGAGCAGATCGTCTCCGCTTCGGTGCAGCTGATGCCTCCGGACAAGACGCTCCCCGTCCCGGACACCGGTGCGCTGGCAGAGCTGCTGCAGACGCAGGTAGTCTACCGGCGGGACAACTCTTACACGGAGTACGCCGGACAGGCCGTCATCTTCACCCTGGAGCTGACCGACGGCACCACCCGGCAGGTGATGGCCTACAACCCCTTTCTTGTCATCGACGGCGTGGGCTGGCGGTGCGAATACCAGCCCTGCGAGGCATTGAACCAATACGCCAATGACCTGCTGCGGAACGGGTCCTGAGGGGGGCTGCCGTTTCTTTTTGTCACCAATCTTTTCAGAATTGTCACGATTTTTCCGGAAGTTCTGGTATGATACTGTCATAAAGTGTCACAAAGGAGGAATTCTCCATGAAACGTGTCATTCTGATCTTTCTGCTGTGCGCCGCGCTGCTGTGCGGCTGCTCCGGCCGCGCCGCCCCGGCGGAGGCCCCCACGGTGTCCCTGCAGGCCGGCACGGTGATGGGCCGGTCCTATGCGCCGGAGAGCCCGCTGCCCCGGGAGGTGACCCCCATGGAACAAGGTGTCGCCCTGACGGAGCAGGGCACCATCTGGCGCTCGGCGGAGTCCCCCGACGGCCGGGCGGCGCTGTACCGGCTCAACAGGGACACGGTGCTCATCGAGTGGGACGGCAGTGTGGCCATGTTCGGCGGCTGGCAGTTTGAGACGCCCCGGACCATCGATCCCTGGATGGCGGTGCTAGACGTGAACGGCACCGCCACGGCGGACACCCTGGTGGTGGACCTGTACACCGGCAGCGGCACCGGCGTCTCCGTGGAAGAGCTGCACCTGCTGACCAGGGACGAACACGGCGCCATCACCGACTATCCTCTCCCGGAGGCGCTGTACACCGAGGAGCTGGCCCGGCAGATCGCCGTGGACGTGAAGGCCAACACGCTGACCCTGGGGGCCGCGACCCTGGCCCTGCCGGAGCCGGAGAAGGGTTTCTCCCTCACCGGAGCTGTGAATTTGCGGGATCAGGTCCATTTCTCCGCCTCCGTCACCGGGGAGGTGGAGCTGGAGCTGGGCGTGCAGCTGGAGCGGACCGGCTCCGCCGTTCCCGTCCCCGCCGGCCGACTGCGGGCCAACGTGTGTCTGGACCGGGAGACCGGGGTCTACACTCTGGAGAATATCACCCTCGGCGGATATTAAGGAGGTCATTATGAAAGCGAAACAGGTTCTCTGCGCCCTGCTGGCCGCCCTGACCCTGTGCGGCTGCTCCCAAAAGCCCGCCCCCTCCGCCGGCGGCAGCGCCCCCGCGTCCTCTGCCCCGGCGGAGGAAACCCGCACCCCCGTCACCACCGAAGCGGAGGTCCGTGCCCTCTACGGCACGGAGGCCTCGTCCATCGCTTCCGTCACACCCTACGAAGGGGACTTTCTGGTGCAGATCGACTCCGCCTGTCCTATGTTGGACTGGGTCTACGGCAAAAGCGGCGTCCGCCGGGAGCTGATGCTGCTGACACAGGGCATTGCGTCGGTGGATATCTGCGCCGCCGGGTATGTGAACGTGCTGACCGACGGCATCAGTATCCACAACGGCCACCGGAGCTTCCCCCACTATGAAACAGCCAGCATCCTTGGCCGCTATGACGAATACGGCGACGCCATGCCCTACGGTGACGGGCACTCCGACGTGGATGGCCGCCAGACCTACTGGGCGCCCGTCACCGAGAGCCACCGGCTGGGCATGGAGGGCCGCCAGGAGGCCCTGTCCGGCGCACAGCTGGAGGTGTCGGGCCTGTCCCTCTCCTTCGGCCCGTTGGCGGACGGCAGTGACTTTACCGCCGCCTACTGCTGGGTACCCGACACGGACATCTCCTACGATGAGAGAAACCGCACCCTCACCGTCACCTGCCACAACACCTTCCTGGACAGCGGGGAGCTGAACAAGGAGTCCGGCATCGACGAAGCGTACCTGCGGGAAAACGGTTCCATCTATCCGGCGGACTTCCCGGAGGGGCCGCTGGAGGGCCGCTGCCGTCTGGTGGAGTCCTCCTACGTGACCCAGTCCGGCAATGACGCGGTGATTCTGCTGGTGCTGGCGGAATGTGAAGAGAAGCTGCAGTATACCGTGGAGACGGGCTACGAGGGGCCGGCAGACACCGCGCCCTACCTGCGGCTGGAGCTGCGGAAGGCGGCCAGCTGGCAGTAAAGGGGAAATTGCGCCGGGACCGGTGCAAACCCCCGCGCCGCCCGGCGCATCCTCCCGCAATGGCCGGCACCCTCCAGACACCCCCCGGGAACGACAAAAGAGCGGAGCGCCGCGCGCTCCGCTCTTTCCTGTTTTACTTCGCGTATTCGATGGCCGTGGTCTCCCGCAGGATGTGGACCTTGATCTGACCGGGGTACTCCATTTCCTCCTCGATCTTCTTGGCCAGGTCCCGGGCCAGAATCACCATCTGGTCCTCGGACACCACCTCCGGCTTCACCATCACGCGGACCTCCCGGCCGGCCTGAATGGCATAGGCCTTGTCCACGCCGTTGAAGGAGGAGGCAATGCTTTCCAGCTGCTCCAGCCGCTTGATGTAGTTCTCCAGATTCTCGCGGCGGGCGCCGGGACGGGCGGCGGAGATGGCATCGGCCGCCTGCACCAGGCAAGCCACCACGGTGCGGGGCTCCACATCGTTGTGGTGGGCCTCGATGGCGTGGATGATGTCCTCTTTCTCCTTGTACTTCCGGGCGAACTCCACGCCCAGGGCCACGTGGGTGCCCTCCAGCTCGTGGTCCACGGACTTGCCCAGGTCATGGAGCAGGCCGGCCCGCTTGGCAGCCTGCACGTCGGCGCCCAGCTCGGCAGCCATCATGCCGGCGATGTGAGCCACCTCGATGGAGTGCTGCAGCACGTTCTGGCCGTAGCTGGTGCGGTAGTGGAGGCGGCCCAGCATCTTCACCAGCTCGGGGTGGACGCTGCGGACGCCGGTTTCAAACACGGCCCGCTCGCCCTCTGCCTTGATGGTGGCGTCCACCTCGCGGCGGGCCTTCTCCACCATCTCCTCAATGTGGGTGGGATGGATGCGGCCGTCGGCAATCAGCTTCTCCAGGGCCAGCCGGGCAATCTCCCGGCGCACCGGCTCGAAGCAGGAGACGGTAATGGCCTCCGGCGTGTCATCGATGATCAGATCCACACCGGTCAGGGTCTCAATGGTGCGGATGTTGCGGCCCTCGCGGCCGATGATGCGGCCCTTCATCTCGTCATTGGGCAGGGGAACCACACTGACGGTCATTTCGGCCACCTGGTCGGCGGCGCAGCGCTGGATGGCCTGGGCCACGATCTCCCGCGCGCGCATGTCGCTCTCTTCCTTCATCCGGGACTCGACCTCTTTGATCTTGAGGGCGGTCTCGTGGGTCACCTCGGCCTCCACCTGCTGGATGAGGTAGTGTTTGGCCTCCTCGGCGGTGAAGCCGGAGATGCGCTCCAGCATTTCGGTCTGGCTGCGCTTGATGACCTTGACTTCTTCGTATTCCTTGTCGATCTGGGCGTGCTTCTGGACGAGGGCCTCTTCCTTCTTCTCGATGGCGTCGGTCTTGCGGTCGATGCTCTCTTCCTTCTGCTGCAGCCGGTTTTCCTGGCGCTGCAGATCGGCTCTGCGGGACTTCTCTTCCTTCTCGTATTCGCTGCGGCTCTTCAGAATCTCCTCTTTTGCCTCCAGAATGGCCTCTTTCTTTCTGGACTCAGCCTCGGCGCGCTTGGCTTCAGCGGCCTTGATGGCCTCGTTGATGATGCGCTTTCCCTCTTCTTCGGCGCTGGAGATTTCCTTTTCAGATACGATCTTGCGATAGCAGAAACCGAGAAGGAAGCCGGCCGCGAGTCCGATCACAGCAATGATCACATTGACGATCATGGCGGACTTACCTCCTTGTGATTTTGGGATTGCTCCCAGGCATGAAAATCGGGGGGTGGATGCCCCCGTCAGAAAACAATCGAAAGATACCCCTATACCTTCCAATAAGATTCCTGTTATAGTTTAGTCGCTCCCGGGCGAACTGTCAAGGAAAATGTGCATCACAGAGGCCCACATATGGCGGTAAAAGTCTCCGCGGGCCCCTACCGCAGGGAAATATAGGCCGCCGCCGCGTAGCCCACATAGTTTTCGTAGTGGACCACGTACCACCCCTGCCACTGGCCGTACACCGTCACCCGGGCCCCGTCGGGCATCCCCGTCAGCACCGTGGCGGTCTGGGTGGGGCGGCTGCGGAGGTTCAGCGTGCCGTAGTCAATGGTGACGGTGCCTGTCGCGGGGGTCATGGGCCAGATGAAGGGCAGGCCGAAAAACTCCGTGATGGACAGCACCAGATTCTGGGCGATGGAGTCGGTGTTGTTCTCCACCCAGGAGGCGTCGGCATAATTGTCGTGGTAGCCGATCTCCAGCAGCACCGCCGGAAACCGGGGCTGGCGCACCTCTCCCAGGGTGGTGGTGGCCTGGGTCCGGACGTTCTGGGGCAGAGGGTAGATGTTCCGCAGGTTCCGGGCGAAAATCTCCGCCGCCCGCTGCCCCTCCCGGCTGCCGGGATAGTAGAAGGCGATGATGCCCCGGTTCTCCCCGTAGCGCTCCGGAGCGGAGGCGTTGGAGTGGAGGGCCAGGTACAGATCGTAGTATCCGGCGTTGGCCTCCCGGATGGAGGACGCCGCCGTCATGTCCGGCCGGTTGCGCTTGTACTGGATGCCGTTGGACAGCAGATAGGGCACCATGGCGTCCGCCAGGCGGTTCATGTTGTACTCCTCCGAGCCGCTGCCGGTGACGTATTCATTCCAGTCCTGGGTGGACGGACTGAGGTAGATAATGGGCATGGGACACGCTCCTTTCCAGCAGAAAACACGATAATTTCTCAGTTCTTCCCACGGATACTATATGGAAATCCCGCCGGGAATGTGTTAAGCTTTTCTTGATTATCATCTTTTCCCGGAAAGGAATTTCTCACATGAAAGCTGAACGTGCTTATCCGCGGTACACCGTCACCCCCAAGGCGGAGGCCGCCATTCTCCGGGGCCATCCCTGGGTCTACGGAGAAGAAGTGCTCTCCGCCCAGGGGGAAACCGTCAACGGCGGTCTGGTGGATGTACTGAGCCGCAGGGGGCGGTATCTGGGGACCGGAATGCTGTCGGAGCAGTCCAAGATCCGGGTGCGGCTCATCTCCCGCAACGCCAATGACCGGTTTGACGAGGCCTTCTGGGAGCGGAAGCTCCGCTGGGCCTGGGAATACCGCAAAACCGTCCTGCGGCCCGAGGACCTGAGCTGCTGCCGGATCATCTTCGGCGAGGCGGACGCCTTCCCCGGGCTGACGGTGGACCGGTTCGGTCCGCTGCTGAGCGTGCAGGTGCTGTCGGTGGGCATGGAGGTGCGCAAGGACTTCCTGCTGCCCACGCTGGTGCGCATCCTGCGCGAGGACGGCCAGACCATCACCGGCGTCTACGAGCGCAACGACGAGGCCCTGCGGGAAAAAGAGGGACTGGCCCAGGGAAAGGGCTGGTTCCCCCTGCCCGGCGAGGCGCCGCCGGCGTCCCCCGTGACGGAGATCACCGAAAACGGGATCCGGTACCTGGTGGACGTGGAAAACGGCCAGAAAACCGGCTTTTTCCTGGACCAGAAGTTCAACCGCCTGGCGGTTTCCCGGCTGGCGGAGGGCCGGACGGTGCTGGACTGCTTCACCCACACAGGCTCATTTGCCCTGAACGCCGCCATGGGCGGGGCAAAGCACGTCACCGCCGTGGACGTGTCGGAATCCGCCGTGGAGATGGCCCGGGCCAACGCGGAGCGCAACGGTCTTTCTGACCGGGTGGAGTGCGTCTGCGCCAACGTGTTCGACCTGCTGCCCCGGCTGGAGCAGGAGCCGCCCCGGTACGATTTCATCATTCTGGACCCGCCGGCCTTCACCAAGTCCCGGAGAACGGTGCACAACGCCATGACCGGCTACAAGGAGATCAACTACCGGGCCATGCGGCTGCTGCCCCGGGGCGGGTACCTGGCCACCTGCTCCTGCTCCCACTTCGCCACGGAGGAGAAGTTCCTGGAGATGCTGCGCTCCGCCGCCCATGACGCCGGTGTGCAGCTGCGGCAGATTGAGGCCCGGCAGCAGTCCTGCGACCACCCCATCCTCTGGGGCGTGGAGGAGACCAATTACCTGAAGTTCTACCTGTTTCAGGTGGTGTAAGCCGCCTGCATTTTCGGAAAGGAGCGAAAACCCTTGTCAGATCCCAAGCAGCAGGAGAAGTACCGCCGGATGACCCAGGAGCCTGTGGGCCGCCTGATCTGCCGCATGGCCGTTCCCTGCATTATCAGCATGATGATCACCGCTTTCTACAACATGGCAGACACCTTTTTCGTGGGTCTGCTGAACAGCAACAGTGCCACCGGCGCCGTGGGCGTGGCCTTTTCCCTGATGGCCGTCATCCAGGCCGTGGGCTTCTTCTTCGGCCACGGCTCCGGCAACTACGTCTCCCGGGAGCTGGGGCGGCAGAACCCCCAGTCCGCCTCGGAGATGGCCTCCACCGGCTTCGCGCTGGCCGTGGGCTGCGGCGCGGCGCTGGCCCTGCTGGGCATTTTGCTGCTGACGCCGCTGGTGCGGCTGCTGGGTGCCACGGAGACCATCCTGCCCTACGCCAAAAGCTATGTCCGCATCATTCTGCTGGGCACCCCGTGGATGACCGGCTCCCTGACGCTGAACAACCTGCTGCGCTTCCAGGGCAGCGCCATGTACGGCATGGTGGGCGTCACCGCCGGCGCGGTGCTGAACATCGCCCTGGACCCGCTGCTGATCTTCTACTGCCATCTGGGCATCGCCGGAGCGGCCCTGGCCACCATCATCAGCCAGTTTGTGGGCTTCTGCATTCTGCTGTGGCTCTGCTCCCGGGGCTCCAACCTGCGGCTGCACCTCTCCAACGTCCGGCCCTGCCGGGAATGCATGGTGCAGATCGCCCGGGGCGGCCTCCCCTCCCTGTGCCGCCAGGGCTTCGGCTCCATCGGCATGATCGTGCTGAACCACTCCGCCGGCATTTACGGTGACGCCGCCATCGCCGCCATGACTGTGGCCAACCGGGCCATGCAGACCGCCAGCTCCGCCCTTATCGGCTTCGGCCAGGGCTTCCAGCCGGTGTGCGGCTTCAACTACGGCGCCAGGCTGTGGAACCGGGTGCGGGAGGGCTTCTGGTTCTGCATCAAAGTCTCCACCGGCTTTCTCCTGCTGCTGACCATCCCCGCCATGGCCTTCGCCCCCCGGGTCATCGCCCTGTTCCGGGACGACCCCCAGGTCATTGCGTACGGCGCCGCCGCCCTGCGCTACCAGTGCACGACCTTTGCCCTCAGCGGCTGGGTGGTGTGCTGCAACATGACCCTCCAGACCGTGGGACGCACCGGCCCCGCCTCCGTGCTGGCCGTCAGCCGCCAGGGCCTGTGTCTGATTCCCGCGCTGCTGATTCTGACGCCCCTGCTGGGCTTCCTCGGCGTGCAGCTGGCCCAGCCGGTGGCGGACGTGGCCACCTTCCTCATCGCGCTGGCGGTCCAGATTCCCTTCCTGCGGGAGCTGAAGGCCGGTCCCTCTCCGGAAAAGTCCTGAACAGGCAGCAAAGACACGGTGCTTTCGCGCCGTGTCTTTTTACTGCTCTTCACCAAAGCAAAAACCAGGCAGCCGCTTGAAAGCGGCTGCCTGGTTTTTTCCGTTACTGGTCCACCTCGATGACCCGGACGGTGCCGGTGCTGTCCGCGTACAGGTCACAGTGGGCGGCGAAGGCGTGGGCCTCGTCCAGGGTGACCCAGCGCTGCGTGGCCGCGTTGAAGCAGGGCACGTCATCCCCCACGGTGTAGGTCCGTCCACCCACCGTCACGGCGTTGCGGCCGGTCCAGGCGGAGTTGGACACGCTGGCCAGCTTCTTCAGCGCCAGCAGAGAACTGAAATCGCTGCCGCCGGCACTGAGGGACGCCCGGACATACTGGCCGTTGCGGATCTCGTCGAATTTGCTGGTGACAGGGCCGGCCTGCTGGCCGTTTCCATACTCCACGGCGATGGTCGTGGTGGTTTTTCCCTCCTCATCGGTGTTCGTCCGGACCACTGCCCGGCCGTAGATATAGTCCACGGTGCTGTACTTGTCGCCCAGGACGATGAGGTTCACCCGGCCGGCCCAGTCAGTGCCGGCGTAGCGGATCTGGTCCCTGGCCACCACGGCGGAGGGCAGGCCCGTCAGGGCCACGGCCTCCAGGCCGCTGTTTCCGGTGCGGTAGATCACTACGTTGTCCGCCAGGGGGACGCCGCCCAGCGTCCGGTCCGCCGCCTTCAGATCGCCGGAGACGCCGCCGGTGAGGCTGCCCACAGACAGCGTATTCCGCTTGCCGGAGGACACCCGCACCAGCTGGCCCGCCAGGTCCGCGGACTTCCCGGTGATGGCGCCCTTGACGGTAATGCCGCACAGCAGCTCCACCTCGCCGGCGTCGCCGGCGGCGCGGACGATGCCCAGGGCGTTGCCCCGGACCTTGCTGCCCTCCATCACGCCGGCCACCTGATTGTCCGCCGTCAGCAGCAGCGTCACGGCGTCGCCCACCTTCCGCTGCGCCAACTCCGCCGCGGCGGAGGGCAGCACCCTGAAATCATGGCCCATGACGGTGATGGTCTCCGGGGCGTCGGGAGTGGGGCTGCAGCTTTCGTAGATGCCGCTGAGGCGCACGTCGCAGACCTGCAGCGTGTTGGTGGCGCCGGAGTAGGTCACCACGTCATAGGCCCGCAGGTCGCCGATACCGGCGGCGGCGCCGTTTTTCGTGATCTTATAGTTGAGGCTGCCGCCGGTGAGGGCGTCCAGCCCGGCGGTGGAGCCGTCGGCATAGACCACCACCGCCTGGTCAGCGGCCACGCCGCTGCCGGCAAAGACGTATTCCACGCCGCCGGAGGTGCCCAGGTACAGCGTCAGGGACATGCCGGGCTTCAGCCAGGAGAAGGCGGCGCCCCAGGTGGTCTCCTCGCCGTCATAGTACATGGCGGTATCGCTGTCCAGGGCGAATTTCTCGCCGGCGGTGCTCAGCAGGGAGTTGGACTTGGCCTGCACCAGCACCACCGTGCGGCTGGTGCCCTCGCCGTCGGGCACGAAGGTGAGGACCTTCCCCTGACTGTCCAGCAGCAGCATGCCCATGCGGCCGTTCAGCAGGCCGTTGGAGGCCTTGTTTGCCATCTGGTACACGGTGCCGCTTCCCGTCTGCATGCCGGTATCATCCCCGCTGGAAACCGCGGCGGCGGAGGACACCAGCATAACAGGTTCCAGCACTTGGTCGGCGATGCCGGAGGCGTAGGAGCTGCCGTCGGCCTTGTCGCACCGCAGCAGGTTCACAAACAGCCGGGCCGCCTGACCCCGGGTCAGGGCCGCGCCGCCGCTGAGGTGCAGCCCGTCGGTGAGGCCGGTGACCTCCGCCTGGGCCAGATACCCGTCGGGCCACACGGCGCCCACGTCCTCGTCCTTGTACCCCAGCTGGCGCATGAGGATGGTCACCGCCTGCCCGGCGGTCACCCGGGCCTCCGGATGGAACTTGCCGTCGGCAAAGCCCAGGATGACCCCCTTGCCCTTGGAGGCCAGATTGATGTAGGGCGCCGCCCAGTGGGAGGGCTTCACGTCCGGAAACACGGTGACGGAGCGGTACTTCCCCAGCTCCTTCTGGGCGTTGAGGGCGTACACCGCCATTTTGCAGAACTGGGCGCGGGTCAGCGTGGCGTCAGGCCGGAAGCTGCCGTCGGCGTAGCCGTCCAGCACCCCCATCAGCCGCAGGCACTCCACGTCCACGGCGGTGGCGGCGTCCGTCACGTCGGTAAATGCCGCCGCCGGGGCCGCCAGGGCCGTCACCGCCAGACACACCGCCAGCAGCAGGCCGAAAATGCGTTTTTTCATCTCGATTCACTCCTTTATTCCGCCCGCAGGGCTTCCACAGGCTGAAGGTTGGCCGCCTTGATGGCCGGGTACACACCGAACACGATGCCCAGGGCCACCGAGAGGGCGAAGGCCTCCGCCGTCACCTTGACCGACGGAAGAATGGTCATCTGGAACATCAGCGTGCTCAGGGCCACGCTGCCCAGCGTGCCGAAGGCGATACCCACGATGCCGCCGATGCCGCAGAGCATGGCCGCCTCAATGAGGAACTGGGCCACGATGCTGCTGCGCTGGGCGCCGATGGCCCGGCGGATGCCGATCTCCCGGGTCCGCTCCGTCACCGTCACCAGCATAATGTTCATGATGCCGATGCCGCCCACCACCAGGGAGATGGCGGCGATGCCGCCCAGCACCATGCCCACCATGGTCAGAAACTCGTTGGACTGCTCCTGCCACTGGCTCTCGGAATACACGTTGTAGCCGCCGGTGTTGGTGTCCACCAGGCCCCGGAGGAAGCCGGCGATGCGGGAGATGGCCTCGGTCATGGCCTCGCTGCTGCGGGCCTTCACCAGAAACTCCGTGGGCTTCTGGCCCCCCAGCACCCGGCGGACGGTGTAGGGGAACACAATCAGGTTGTCGATGTAGCTGCTGGTGCTGTCCTGATCCACCCGGGCGGCGTAGACACCCACCACGGTGAAGTTGTTGCCGTTGACCTGAATCACCTTCCCCACCGGGTCGGCCGCGCCAAAGAAGGTACTGGCTGCCTGGGCGCCCATGACGCACACCTGGTTGTACTTCTCCATGTCCAGCATGGCCAGATCCCGCCCCTTGGCGATGGTCAGGTTGTTGCACACAGCGTACTGGTCGCTGCCATAGTAGAGGGTGGGGGGCTGTTCCCCCACAACGTTGCCGGTGTCATCCCAGTGGTATTCCATGTTGGCGGTGGATTTGGTGCCGTAGACCACGGTGGCGTCCACGTAGCCGGTGGGGGTGATGCCCAGCACATACTCGCTGAGGCCGGCACAGTAGTCATACAGGTCCGGGAAGTAATCCCTGGAGATGTCATTGCCCTCCTCGTCATACATCCAGCTGGAAACACTGACGTTGATGCGGTTGGAGCCCATTGCCTCAAACTGCTTCATGGTCTCCTGCTTCATGCCCTCCATCACCGACACAATGGTCATGACGGCGGCAATGCCGATAAAAATACCCAGAATGGTGAGGGCGGAGCGGCCCTTTTTGCCCCAGATGGACTTCCAGGCCATTTTAACCGCCTGCTGAATATTCAAAACCAGTCCACCTCCTGTTCCCGGTCCTCCACGATCTTCCCGTCCTGCAGCCGCACAATCCGCCGGGCAGTGGCGGCGATGCCGTTGTCATGGGTGATGAGGATGACGGTGGTGCCCTCCCGGTTCAGCTGCTGCAGAAAGGCCAGCACCTCCCGGCCGGTGCGGGAATCCAGGGCGCCGGTGGGCTCATCCGCCATGATGATGGGAGGATGGGTGGCGATGGCCCGGGCAATGGCCACCCGCTGCTGCTGACCGCCGGACATCTCCGTCGGCTTGTGCTTCACCCGGTCGGCAAGGCCCACCCGGTTCAGGGCCTCCAGGGCCATCTCCCGCCGGTCATCGGCGTCCACCCCCTGGTAGATCAGGGGCAGCTCCACGTTCTCCAGCACCGTCAGGCTCTGGATCAGGTTGTACTGCTGGAAGATGAAGCCGATCTCCCGGTTGCGGATGCGGGACAGTTCCTTGTCCGTCAGCTCCCGCACGTCGGTGCCGTCCAGAAAGTAGTCGCCCCGGGTGGGGATGTCCAGGCAGCCCAGCACGTTCATCATGGTGGACTTGCCGGAGCCGGACTGGCCTACCACCGCCGCGAACTCTCCCCGGCCGATGGTCAGGGAGACGCCGTCCAGCGCCCGGACCTCGCTCTCCAGGCCCTCGCCGTAGATCTTGTAAACGTCTCTCAGTTCAATCAGCTTTTCCATAGGCGTCAACCCCAGGCCTCCGAGGTCTGGATCTGGGTAAAGACCGAGGTCCCCTCCTCCACGCCGGATTTGATCTCCACATAGTAGTTGTCGGAAATGCCGATCTCCACCTCCACGGGCCAGAAGCCATCGGGAATCTCCTCGTTGACCATCACGTTCTCCAGGGCATTGTCCGGCCGGTCGCCCTCCACGTACACCACGTTCACCGCCGAGCCGTCCTCCAGGGCGGCGTTGCGGACGCACTGGATGGGCAGCACCAGGCAGTTCTCGTTCTGGCTGGCCACCAGGCTGTACTGAATGTTGCTGTTGACCTGAATCATCCCGTCACTGTTGTCCACCGAGATGACCATGGGATACATGGCAACGCCGTTGGTAACGGTGCTGGACAGGCTGACGCTCTCCACTACACCCATGGTCTGATTGCCCCACTGGTCCAGGTCCACCATGGTACCGGCCTTCACATAACCCACATTCCGCTCATCCACAGTGGCGTTGACGATGATGGAGCTGGTGTCGGAGATGGTGATCACCGTGGTGTTGGCGGCCACCTCCTGCCCCGCCTGGATGGTCAGGCCGATGACGGTGCCGTCGATGGGGGCCACGGCGCTGCAGTTATTCAGATTCTTCCGGGCGGTCTCCAGCTCCTCCCGGGCCTTCTCCAGGGACTGCTCCGCGGAGAAGATCTCGCTCTCGCTGTCCTCGCCGTCGATGCGCACCAGCACCTGGCCCTCGGACACCTGCAGGTAATCCACCAGGCTGCTGGAGATGACGGTGCCGTTGACGGTGGAGCACAGATCGCCGGTGCGGTAGTACTCCAGCTTGCCGGCCTCATAGGGGTAGGCCGTCTCGCCGCCCACGTTCAGCGTGGCGGAGGCGGACATCTCCGCCGTCAGGGAGCCGGGGTTGTCGATGAGGATGTCCGCCGAGAACAGGCGGGAGCCCTCCGGCGTGATGCGGCTGACCATGTGGACCGCCTCCACCCTGCCGGTGAGGGTGGTCATCAGGGCGGGAATGGACACGTCTACCGCCTGGCCGGCTTTGATGTCTCCGGCGTAGGCGTAGCTGTAGTACTGGGTCAGCCGCAGCCGGGTATCGTCGGACAGCGTGGCCACCTTCTGGCCCTTGGTAATGGTGTCGCCGGGGTTCAGGGTCACCACGTCCATCAGCTTGCCGGGGTAGCCGGGGGCCAGATTCAGCCCCGCGATATCCTTGTTCAGGGTGTTCAGCTGCTTCTGATAGCCCTCCACGTCCTTCTCCGCCTGCTGCACCGCACTGCGGGCGTCATCGGAGTTAATGACGAACAGGGGCGTGCCGGCAGTGACCACCTGACCCTCCGTCACGAACACATCCTGCACCGTTCCGGCGGTGGTAATGGAGATGCTCTCGCTGTTTTTCGCCTTGGTGAGGCCGCTGCCTTCTACGGTGGCGGTAATGGCGCCGTAGGTCACCACGTCCCGGATCACCTCGGCAGATCCGCCGCCGTCTTTTTTCCGCAGGCGGACCACGCCGAACACCACCGCCGCCGCCAGCACCAGCGCGATGATCCGGCGGATGCGGCGCTTCTTCTTTTTGCTCATTTTCGGCTTTCCGCCGCCCCCTGCCGGGGCCGTCTGCTCCGGGGTCCGGACAGCAGTCTGCTCCGTGGCCTGTTCCATGACTTCTGCCATAATGATTCTCCTTTTGCCGAAATGGTTTTCCGGTCAGCACCGGTTCTGTTCGCCCACAGCATAGCATGACCTGACGGGAAAATAGCAACAAAACAGTAACAGTTTTCGCCCGCCAAAAATTTCCACAATTTTCCTCTCTCCATTCCCCCTCCGAAAGCCGGAATCCGGCCGGAAAGCGGCAAAAAAAGTTCCGTGCCGGGCGGCACGGAACTTTTTTCGGAACAGATGTCAGGCGGCAACGCGCTTGGCAGAGGCCCGCTGCAGGACGATGATGACCACCACCAGGGCAAGGCCCACCACGTCGGTGAGGGTGCCGGGGATCATCATGGCCAGGCCACCGGCGGCGATGAGCAGGCGGAACAGCGGGTTGATGTGCTTGTACAGGTAACCGTTGAGGGCAGCGGCCACGCCGAAGATGCCCATGACGGAGGTGATGCAGATCTGAATCACCTGAATGGCATTGGTATCCACAAACAGCATGGCCGGGTTCATGGCGAAGATGTACGGCACGATAAATGCCGCGATGGCCAGCTTTGTGGCGTTCAGGGCCGTCTTCATGGCGTTGGACTTGGCGATGGCGGCGCCGGCGTAAGCGGCCAGAGCCACAGGCGGGGTGATGTCCGCCACGATGCCGAAGTAGAACACGAAGAAGTGGGCGCTGACCACGGGGAAGCCCATCTGAATCAGAATGGGGGCGCAGGTGGAGGCCATGATGCAGTAGTTGGCGGTGGTGGGCACGCCCATGCCCAGCACGATGCAGCACAGCATGGTCAGGAACAGGGCAATCAGGGGGATGCCCATGGAGGCGGTCATGATGCCGGACAGCAGCTTGGAGGCCAGGCCGGTGACGGTGATGCAGCCGGCGATGACGCCTGCCATGGAGCAGGCCACGGCCACGGAAATGGTGCTGCGGCCGCCGGCTTCCAGGGCGTCCAGAATCTTATTGACGGTGATGCGGTCGTCCTTGTTCACCAGGCCCACCAGGATGCACACGATGATGGCGATGGCGGCAGAGCTCTGCATGGTGCGGGTGTTGGTGGCCACCAGATAGACCAGCACCACCAGAGGCAGCAGCAGGTAGATCTTCTTGATCAGGTTGCCGAATTTGGGCAGCTCCTCCTTGGGAATGCCCTTCAGGCCCAGCTTCCGGGCCTCCAGATGGACGGCGATGTAAATGCCGGTGAAGTACAGCACGGCGGGGAGGATGGCCCGCATGGCCACCTCGGCGTAGGTGATGCCCATGTACTCGGCCATCAGGAAGGCGGCAGCGCCCATGATGGGGGGCATGATCTGGCCGCCGGTGGAGGACGCGGCCTCCACGGCGCCGGCGAACTCACCCTTGTAGCCGGTGCGCTTCATCATGGGGATGGTGACGGAGCCGGTGGTGACGGTGTTGCCCACGGAGGAGCCGGACACCATGCCGCACAGGGCGGAGGACACCACGGCCACCTTGGCGGGGCCGCCGGCGGTGGAGCCGCACAGGGAGTTGGCCAGGTCAATGAAGAAGCCGGAGATGCCGGTGCGCTCCAGGAAGGCGCCGAAGATGATGAACACCACGATGTACTTGGCGCAGACGTTGATGGGGGTGGCCATCACGCCGGACTCGCTGTAGAACAGGGCGTACACCACGGAGCGGAACATCTTGAACACGTCGGGGTTCCGGCCGTAGATGTTGGTGAAGGCGTAAACCAGCAGCACGCCTGCCACGCACAGAATGGGAATGCCCACGCTGCGGCGGCACAACTCAAAGATGGACAGCAGGGCCAGGCAGCCCAGCACCACCAGGAACAGGTCGATCTTCTTGGACATCTTGATGATCTCCACGGCGTTGGCGGCGTACCAGAAGAAGGGGAACGCGCCCATCACCATGAGGACGATGTCATACCAGGGCAGGCTGTTGACCTTGACGGTGCCCTTCTTGCGGGGGAAGGTCAGGTAGCCCATGACAATGATCATGCCCACGAAAACGGTCAGCCGCTTCTGGGGCATGGCGTTGCTGAACAGGGTTACCCAGATGCTGTACAGGGAGAAGCAGATCATGATCCAGCGGATCACGGTTTTGGGAACGCCTTCCCACACCCGGACGTTGGATTCCCGGTCATACTTCTTCATCATGGCTTCCACGTCGGCAGCCGTGCCGGTTTCCATGGAATCCGCGTCCGTGACAGGCGTTTGGGTGCGGACTTCTTCCGCTTCATCAGCTTTTTTCTTGAAAAGTCCCATCGTATTCCTCCTTATTACAGTTGTGAATCAAAAACGGAACAGGGAAAGGGCCGCGGCGGGACAGCCCGCCGCGGCCCCAGTCATTCCGCCTTAGCGCAATATGGATTTACTTGGTGGGAACGGTGATGCCCTTCTCGGCGAAGTACTTGGCAGCGCCGGGATGATAGGGGATGGAGGTCATGGAGGAGGCAAACTCCAGATCCAGCTCGCCGCCCTTGGCGTGCTGCTTGGTGATGGCTTCCACGTTCTCGAAGATGGTGGACACGGTCTGATACACGGCGTCCTCGGAAACCTCGTCGTTGACGATGACCACGGCGCCCACAGCCACGGTGGTGGTGTCGGTGTCCAGGCCCTCATAGGTGCCGGCGGGGATCACGTACTTGGTGTAGTAGGGAGACTCGGCAATCAGCTTGTCGATGTGCTCGTCGTCCAGGTTCACCAGATACACGTCCTTGGCGGTGGCCAGGGAGGTGATGGCGGTGGTGGGAGCGCCGGCAACCACGAACGCGGCGTCGATCTTGCCGTCCTGCAGGGCGTCGGCGGAATCACCGAAGCTCTGGTAGGTAGCGTTGATGTCGCTCTCGGTCAGGCCGTAAGCGCCCAGGACGTCGATGGCGTTGAAGTACACGCCGGAACCGGCGGCGCCGATGGAGACGTTCTTGCCCTTCAGGTCAGCGACGGTCTTCACGTCGGGGTTGGTGGTGACGATCTGGACCTGCTCCATGTACAGCGCGGCAGCCACGGAGATGTCGTCCACCGCGTCGCCCTCAAACAGGCGGGTGCCGTCATAGGCGTAGGCCATAACGTCGGACTGGACGAAGCCCAGGTCCGCCTCGCCCTCGGCCATGGCCTCAATGTTGGCCTTGGAGCCGCCGGACTCGATGGCGGTGATGTTCACGTTGGTGTTGGAGCTGACATACTGGGCCAGCACGGAGCCGAAGCCGTAGTAAGTACCCTGGGAGCCGCCGGTGGTGAAGGTCAGGTCAGCAGCCTCGCCGGCGGGGGCGGGCGTGGAGGCGGCGGGAGCGGATGCGGCGGGAGCCGCAGGAGCGGGAGACGCGCTGCCGGAGCCGGAGCCGCCGCAGCCAGCCAGCATGCCGACGGTCATCAGCAATGCCAGAGACAGAGACAGAAACTTTTTCATAGAATATCTTCCCCTTTTCTTCCAAAATTTACTTGGCTGCCCAAGTAATTTGATATGCATATTATAAACCGTGATCCTTCATCTTTCAACCCCCATTTTGACTCTGGCTGAATATATTTGCAAGTTCTTTCAATTTTTCCTTCGTTTTTTGTGTATTCTTCCAAATTTTCAACGATTTTTCGACTTTATTTTCACATTTTTGTCTTTCACATGCAGACATATGTATTTTTCTTTGTTTGCATCAGAAAAGCATCGCCCCCCGGAAAACCTCCGGAGGGCGATGCTTTTTCCGGCCGGAAACAGCCGTTTTACTTCTTGGCTTTGGTGTCCACCACTTCCTTCAGCAGAGCGGTGAACGCATCCATGGACATGGCGCCCAGATCGCCGTCGGCCCGGTGACGGGGAGAGACGGTGCCGTTCTCCATGTCCCGGTCGCCCACAACCACCATGTAGGGGATCTTCTCCAGCTGGGCCTCGCGGATCTTCTTGCCGATCTTCTCGTTGCGGTAGTCCACCTCCACGCGGAAGCCCAGGGCCTCCAGCTTTTTCGCCTGCTCGGCGCAGTAGTCGCTGGCCCGGTCGGTAACCGGCAGGAAGCGGACCTGCTCGGGGGCCATCCAGGTGGGCAGGGCGCCGCCGTACTCCTCAATGAGGTAGGCCAGGGTCCGCTCGTAGCAGCCCAGGGAGGTGCGGTGCAGGATATAGGGCAGCTTCTTCTCGCCGTTCTCGTCGATATAGTACATGCCGAACCGCTGGGCCAGCAGCATATCGATCTGGATGGTGACCAGGGTGTCCTCCTTGCCGTAGACGTTCTTGTACTGAATGTCCAGCTTGGGACCGTAGAAGGCGGCCTCGTCGATGCCGACGGTGTACTCCACGCCCAGGTCGTCCAGAATCTGGGCCATGGCCCGCTGGGCCTCCTCCCACTGCTCGGCGGTGCCCTCATACTTGTTGTTGGGGTTGGCGGGGTCCCACTGGGAGAAGCGGAAGGTGCACTTGTCCAGCATGCCCACGGTGCCCAGGAAATACTTGCACAGGTCCAGGCAGTTCTTGAACTCCTCCTCCAGCTGGTCGGGACGGACCACGTTGTGGCCCTCGGAGATGGTGAACTGGCGGACGCGGATCAGGCCGTGCATCTCGCCGGAATCCTCGTTGCGGAACAGGGTGGACGTCTCACCCAGGCGCATGGGCAGATCCCGGTAGGAGCGCTGGCGGTTCAGGTAGACCTGATACTGGAAGGGGCAGGTCATGGGGCGGAGGGCGAAGCACTCCTTGCTCTCGTCATAGGGGTCGCCGATGATGAACATGCCGTCCAGATCGTGGTCCCAGTGGCCGGAGATCTTGAAGAACTCCCGCTTGGCCATCAGGGGGGTCTTGGTCAGCAGGTAGCCGGCCTTCTGCTCGGTGTCCTCCACCCAGCGCTGCAGCAGCTGGATGACCCGGGCGCCCTTGGGCAGCAGCACCGGCAGGCCCTGGCCCAGGGTGTCCACGGTGGTGAAGTACTCCAGCTCCCGGCCCAGCTTGTTGTGGTCCCGCTTCAGGGCCTCTTCCCGCTCCTTCAGATAGGCGTCCAGCTCCTCCTTCTTGGGGAAGGCCACGCCGTAGATGCGCTGGAGCTGCTTGCGGGAGGAGTCGCCCCGCCAGTAGGCGGCATTGCAGGCGGTCAGCTTGATGCCGTTGCCCTTGATGCGGCCGGTGGAGTCCAGATGGGGGCCGGCGCACAGGTCGGTGAACTCGCCCTGTTTGTAGAAGGAGATGGTGGCGTCCTCCGGCAGGTCGTTGATCAGCTCCACCTTGTAGGGCTCGTCCTTCATCAGCTCCAGAGCCTCGGCCCGGGGCAGCTCGAACCGCTCCAGCTTCAGCTTCTCCTTGCAGATCTTCCGCATCTCGGCCTCGATCTTCTCCAGGTCCTCGGCGGTGAAGGTCTCCGCGCTGTCCAGGTCATAGTAGAAGCCGTTGTCGATGCTGGGGCCGATGGCCAGCTTCGTCTCGGGCCACAGGCGCTTCACCGCCTGGGCCATCACATGGGAGCAGGTGTGCCAGTAGGTCCGGCGGTACTGCTCGTTTTCAAAGGTGTACAGGTTTTCTTCGCTCATGGGAATTTCCTCCTTTTTCGGTGAGGGGCGGGACAAAACAAAATCTCACCCCTGAACAATCAGGGGTGAGATACGAATCACGTATTCCACGGTTCCACCCTGCTTACGGACAGCCTGTCCGTCGCTCGTGTCCTCTGTAACGGGAGGTCCCGTCCCGGTCTACTGGGCGCGAAGCCTTTCGGCGGGCGGCTCCAAGGCGGTGCTGGCTCCGGTTCCGGCCGGGGCCGTTTTCAGCCAACGGCGGCCCCTCTCTGGTGTCTTTCCCGGACAGTGTCCTTTTCCAAGCCTTTTTCTACAATTTGAGATCATACCACCGGAAAACCGCCTTTGTCAAGCGGCACCTTCCGGAAAATTTCCCCTTCCCCCGCTCCGTCGAAAATTTGCGGGAGCGGTTGCTTTTTGCGCCGCCTGTCCGTATACTGGAGATAATAAGGAGTGAACGCTCCCATCTCAGGCAGGAGGTGCGCTTATGGCGGTAAAACTGGAACTGTACCGGGTGTTCCGGGAGGTGGCGGAGACCGGCAACATCTCCCTGGCGGCCAAAAACCTCTACATCTCCCAGTCGGCGGTGAGTCAGTCCATCAAGCAGCTGGAAACCGCGCTGCAGGCCCGGCTGTTCGCCCGGTCCCCCCGGGGCGTCAGCCTCACCAGCGAGGGGCAGATGCTCTACGAGTATGTCCGCAGCGCCCTGAGCCTGCTGTCCTCCGGCGAGGACCGGCTGTCCCAGGCCCGGCACCTGCTGGTGGGGTCGCTGACCATCGGCGCGTCGGACACCGTCACCGCCTATTTCCTCACGGCCTATCTGGAGCGGTTCCACCGGGAATACCCGGGCATCCGGCTGAAGATCGTCAGCGGCCGCAGTGCCAAGGTGCTGAGCCTGCTGAAATCCGGCGTGGTGGACATCGCCTTCGCCTCCACCCCCGCCGACAAAACCAACCTCAGCGTCTGGCCCTGCTTTCAGACCCATGCCGCCTTTGTGGCCGGCAGCGGCTATGACTGCGACTTCGACCATGTGTACACCCCCCGGGAGATTGCGGATTTTCCCCTGATTCTGCTGGAGCGGAAGGCCAGCTCCCGGGTGTTTCTGGAGCGGGTGTTTCTCCAGTACGGCGTCACCCTGACGCCGGAGATTGAGCTGTCCTCCCGGTCGCTGCTGGTGTCGTTGTCCAGAATCGGTCTGGGGGTGGCGGGGGTCACTCTGGAGTTCGTGCGGGACGCCCTGGAGTCCGGGGACATCCGGCTGCTGAACATCGGCTTCGACATCCCCGCCCGCAGCGTGGACATGTGCACGGTGGAGGGGGTGTACCCCACCGCCGCGGCCTCCCGGTTCATGGAGATGGTGCGGGAGGGCACCCAATGACCGGGCGCCGCCTCCTGACAGTCCTGCTGTGGGCCTACGGCATTTTCACCGTTACGGCGCTGGTATGCACCGTGGCCGCGGACGTGATGTGGGAGGCCTGCGGTTATCAGTACGGCGCGGAGCCGTCGGCGCTGTACCACGCCATGGAAGCGGTGACCCACCTCTATGCCCTGGCGGCCGTGGGGCTGGTGATGGGGCCCGTGATGCTGTTCCGGCCGGTGATGGCCCTGCTTCCGGACAGTCTGGTCTCTCCCCTGACGGCTCTGCTGTTTCTGCTGATGGCGCTGGTGCCCCTGCTGCTGGCCGGGTATGGTCTGTATACAGCGGTCCGGGGCTGGAAGAGCCGCCGGGCCGGCGCCGTCCCCGGCGTGCTGCACATGGTCAACGCCGGGCTGCTGGCCCACTTCATGTTCAGCGCCCTGATGTCCGTCTAACCCGATTCTTTCATCACAGGAGTGTTTCATGGATACTTTCATTCTCATCATCAACCTGGTGGGCACGGTGGCCTTCGCCGTCTCCGGCGCCCTCACCGGCCTGCGGAAAAACATGGACGTGTTCGGCGTGTGCATCCTGGGCCTCACCACCGCCGTGGGCGGCGGCGTCATCCGGGACGTGATTCTGGGGCTGACGCCTCCCGCCACCTTCCGGGACCCCACCTGCGCCGCCCTGGCGCTGGTGACCTCCGCCATCATTTTCCTGCCTCAGATCCGCCGACTGCTGATGCACAACCCGGACCGCTACAACCTGCTGATGTTGTGGATGGACTCCCTGGGGCTGGGTGCCTTCTCCGTGGTGGGGGTACAGATCGCCTACCAGCACGTGACCTCCCCCACCCTGTTCCTGCTGGTGTTTGTGGGGGTGGTCACCGGCGTGGGCGGCGGCGTGCTGCGGGACCTGATGGCCTGCGACATGCCCTATATCTTCGTCCGCCATGTCTACGCCACCGCCTCCCTGGCCGGTGCGCTGACCTGCGCGCTGCTGTGGTACCCCGCCGGCAGCGTGGCCGCCATGCTGGCGGGCATCGCGCTGGTGGTGGTGATCCGGTGCCTGTCCGCCCACTTCCGCTGGAACCTGCCCAGAGCAAAGGAGCTGTAAGAAAACCCGCCCTTCCGGGCGGGTTTCGTCTTTCACAGGTCCTGAATGTTCATTTTCTCCACGCCGGAGCGGCGCTTCCGCCCCTCCCGGCAGGCGGCGTACACCGCCAGCAGCATCAGCGTGGGGATGTTCCCCAGCAGCAAGCCGGCCAGCGCCGCCGACACCGCCCCCGGCCCCGCCATCACGTTGAGGCACAGCGCCAGGGAGTACAGCAGGCAGATGCCCGGCAGCACCAGCCCCGGCCACCGGGAGGCCCTGCGTGACAGGAACACCTGCAGCCCCACCCCGGCGGCCATCAGCACCAGCAGAAACGTCAGCATTACGGTCATATTGCTCATGTCACTTCTCCTCCTTCGTTTTCCGGTAGGCCGTAATCAGCAGCTTGGCGGTGTCATAGTCCATCCGCCCGTCCAGCGCCAGCCGCTTCACCAGCGCCACGTAGGGGTCCGCCTCCGCCTGCTCCCCCAGCCGGATTTTCTCAATCAGCCGGTCCAGCCGCAGCCGCACCGTGGGGTAGGTGACGCCGTACTGGGCCGCCACCTCCTTCAGTGAGCCGGAGGAGAGCACGAACCGCCGGATGAAGGCCGCGTCCTCCTCATTCAGCTCCGCCATCCAGTTCGGAATCACTTCCAGCGCCATAGGCCCCCCTTTCATATTATTAAAGATAACATTTAATTTTATGAAAGTCAACCCCATCCGGCGGAAGAATAATTTTCCGAATGTTGCAGATACAACTTACGAATATACGAATCTTCTGATATTCTGATGCTGTAAACAACCGGACCCCAATTTCTGAGATCAACGAAACAAGGAGGACATTGTCATGCTGAATTCCAAAGCCTATGAGAGCCTGAACTACTCCCTGTCCCTGCTGGGCACCACCGCCAACGGCAAGTACAGCGGCTGCATCATCAACTCCCTGCACCAGGTCACTTCCTCGTTCCCCCCCAGATTCACCGTCACCGTCAACAAGAGCAACGAGACCTGCAAGGCCCTGGAGGTCTCCGGCAGCTTCGCCGTGACGCTGCTGACCGCCGACTGCCCCACGGAACTAGTGAATCTGTTCGGCTACAAGTCCGGCCGTGTCACCGACAAGTTCGCCGGCAAGGACGTGAAGCTGGACGAGGCCGGCAACCCCTATCTCACCGAGCACATGGTGTCCCGCATCTCCTGCAAGATCGTGGACCGGCTGGAAGTGGGCAACTACGTGCTGTTCGTGGGCCAGGCCACGGAGTCTGAGGTTCTCAGCGGCGGCCCCGCCCTGACGCTGAAGGACTTCACCAACCGGGGCAAGGCCACCCCCACCACCGCCTCCGTCTACCGCACGGTGCAGATCAACGGCTACCGCTGCACGGTCTGCGGCTATGTGTACGAGGCCGAGTCCCTGCCGGCGGACTTCCGCTGCCCCCTGTGCAACGCCCCCGCCGACAAGTTCCAGCTCATCGAAAAGTAAATCCCGGAAACCGAAACGAAGGAGGGCAGATGCCCTCCTTCGTTTGTTTACACCGTGATGTGCTGTTCTGCTATAATACTATTATATATAATAAGGTATTACCATTATGCCTTGACGGTGCCGTCGGCGTTGAACAGAGGCAGCTTCTCCAGGAAGCCGATGTCCGTCCGGTCCGCCGCGCCGCCCTCGGCCAGCACCGCCAGACGGCCGCTCACCGTGCCGCTGGCCATGGCCACCAGGGCCTCCATGGCGTGGAGGGAGCCGCCGGTGGAGATGACATCATCCACCAGCAGGATGCGCTTGCCGGCAATCAGCTCCGCGTCGTCCCGGCCCAGGTACAGCTCCTGCTGGCCGGCAGTGGTGATGGACCGGTCCGCCACGTGGAGGGGGTCGGGCATATAGGCCTTGGGCCCCTTCCGGGCGATGAAGTACTTCTCCGCGCCGGACTGGCGGGCCATTTCGTGGATCAGGGGAATACTTTTTGCCTCGGCGGTGAGCATATAATCATAGCTGTCGGGGCTGACCAGCTTCAGCAGCTCCCGGGCGCAGGCCACGGTGAGCTCCGCGTCGCCGAACATGATGAACGCGCCGATGTACAGGTCATCCGTGACCCTGCAGATGGGCAGCTTCCGCTCAAGACCCGCTATCTTCATGGAATAGGTGTGCATAAAACAGCCTCCCTCAAATATGTAGATCGGAAAAATGGGTTTTTTGTCGGGTACAAATCCATTATAGACCGACGGAAAAAAAGTGTCAATCGGCACAAAATTTTTCGCCGAACCTTTTTGACCAATTCGTTGCAAAATGCAATAATGATGCAGGAATTCCGTCACTTTTTCCTTTGTTTGGTTTCTCACACTAACGAAACACTGTTAAATTTTTCATAAATTCCTCTTGACTTCTATCCAACTTATGCTAAGGTAGAGGTAGCAAGGCACGAGAAATTGGTAATTGTAGACAAAATCGATCAATATTTATAGGAGGAGATTGAAATGAACCAGTATATTGAGCGCGTTCTGGAAGCCACCCGTGCGAAGAATGCCAACGAGCCCGAATTCCTGCAGACCGTGGAAGAGGTGCTGTCCTCTCTGGAGCCCGTCATCGAGGCTCATCCCGAGTATGAGAAGGCCGCTCTGCTGGAGCGCATGGTGGAGCCCGAGCGCACTGTCGAGTTCCGTGTGACCTGGGAAGATGACAACCACGTGTGGCATGTCAACCGCGGCTACCGCGTGCAGTACAACGCGGCCCTGGGCCCCTACAAGGGCGGCATCCGCTTCGATCCTTCCGTCAACCTGTCCATCATCAAGTTCCTGGGCTTCGAGCAGGTCTTCAAGGACGCCATGACCGGCCTGCCCATCGGCGGCGCCAAGGGCGGCTCCGACTTCGATCCCCGCGGCAAGAGCGACGCTGAGGTCATGCGTTTCTGCCAGGCCTTCATCTCCGAGCTGTATCGCCACATCGGCCAGGACATCGACTGCCCCGCCGGCGACCTGGGCTGCGGCGGCCGCGAGATCGGCTACATGTACGGCCAGTATCGCCGTCTGGTGGGCGCTGCCGAGATGGGCGCTCTGTCCGGCAAGGCTGTCTGCACCGGCGGTTCCATCCTGCGTCCCGAGGCCACCGGCTACGGCGCTGTGTACTATCTGGAAGAGGTCCTGAAGCATGACGGCGAGTCCATCGAGGGCAAGCGCATCGCCATCTCCGGCTACGGCAACGTGGGCTGGGGCATCATGAAGAAGGCTGCCGAGCTGGGCGCCAAGGTCACCTACTTCGCCGGTCCCGACGGCTACATCCACGATCCCGAGGGCGTTGTCACCGAGGAGAAGCTGAACTACATCCTGGAGATGCGCGCCAAGGATCCCATGCACTGCCAGCCCTATGCCGAGAAGTTCGGCTGCGAGTTCGTGCCCGGCACCAAGTGCTGGGGCGTCAAGGACGTGGACATCTACATGCCCGCCGCCACCCAGAACGACGTCAACATGGAGTGGGCCCAGAAGATTGCCGAGTCCGGCGTGAAGTACTACATCGAGGTGGCCAACATGCCCACCAAGAACGATGCTCTGGAGTTCCTGAAGAGCCAGAAGCACATCGTTGTGGCTCCCTCCAAGGCCGTCAACGCCGGCGGCGTGTCCGTCTCCGAGCTGGAGATGGCCCAGAACGCCGAGCGTCTGTACTGGACCGCCGAGGAAGTGGATGAGAAGCTGAAGGGCATCATGAAGAACATCTACAACTCCTCTGTTGAGGTTGCCGAGCGCTATGGTCTGGGTTATGACCTGGTTGCCGGTGCCAACATCGTTGGCTTCCAGAAGGTTGCCGACGCCATGATGGCTCAGGGCATTTTCTAATCCCCCCGTGCCTTTGCTGCAAGCCCCTTACGCGGGCGGACCTTTTGGTCCGCCCGCCTTTTTTATACACTCCCTTTTCCATTTTTGTTTCCGTTGAAAAAACGTTTGTCCTCCAACGGTGTAAAAAAGTACACAAAACCGCCCGTTCTTCTGGGGCGTAGTCCGTTATTTATGTCATAAAAGTTAGTTTGTTAATTAATTAGCATCAAAATTCACACTATTTTTACAAAAAAAGTTTGCATTTTCAAAATAACGTGCTATACTTAGCCTCAATATCAAATTACCTTATGACAGCACCCCGGCGCCCGCGCATACGGACCCGCATTCTGATTTGAACAAGGAGTGAGTGATTATGAGTCGTCTTGACGTCAAGACCCCCAGCCAGGCTCAGACGGTGGTGGATCAGCTGTACCGCAACATGGAACGGCGCATCGCGGCCAGCCCTCCGGGCCTGTGCCCCATTGACATGGCACTGAACTTCCTGAACCTGTGCCACGCCCAGACCTGCGGCAAATGCGTGCCCTGCCGCATCGGCCTGAGCCAGCTGTCCGAAATGCTGAAGGAAGTGCTGGACGGCGAGGCCGAGGTGAAGATCATCCACCGCATCCAGGAGACGGCCCAGGCCATCGTGGACACGGCGGACTGCGCCATCGGCATCAACGCGGCGCAGCTGGTGCTGATGGGTCTCACCAGCTTCCGGGATGACTACGAGGAGCACATCCTCCATCACCGCTGCCTCAGCAGCCTGCGCCACCCCGTGCCCTGCGTGGCCCTGTGCCCCGCCGGCGTGGACATTCCCGGCTACATCTCCCTGGTGCGGGAGGGCCGCTACGCCGACGCCGTGCGGCTGATCCGCAAGGACAATCCCCTGCCCACCGCCTGCGCCTACATCTGCGAGCATCCCTGCGAGGCCCGCTGCCGCCGCAACATGGTGGACGATCCCATCAACATCCGTGCCCTGAAGCGCTTCGCCGTGGACAACGCCGGCGACGTGCCCCAGCCGGAGTGCGCCCCCACCACCGGCAAGAAGGTGGCGGTCATCGGCGGCGGCCCCGGCGGTCTGTCGGCGGCCTACTACCTGTCCCTCATGGGCCACAAGGTGACCATTTTCGAGCGCCGCAAGCAGCTGGGCGGCATGATGCGCTACGGCATCCCCGACTATCGTCTGCCCCGCCACCTGCTGGACGCGGAGATCGCCTCCATCCTGTCCCTGGGCATTGAGGTGAAGACAGAGATCGACGTAGGCTCCGACATCACCTTTGACGAGCTGAACCGTACCTACGACTGCATCTACCTGTCCATCGGCGCCCACACCGACAAGAAGGCGGGCATTCCCGGCGAGGACAGCCACGGCGTCATCTCCGCTGTGGAGCTGCTGCGGCGCATCGGCGACGGCGACCTGCCGGACTTCACGGGGCTGAACATCGCCGTCATCGGCGGCGGCAACGTGGCCATGGACGTGACCCGCAGCTGCATCCGTCTGGGCGCCCGGAAGGTGTCCTGCGTGTACCGCCGCCGCCAGGAGGACATGACCGCCCAGCAGGAGGAAGTGGACGGCGCCATTGCCGAGGGCGCGGAGATTCTCTCCCTGGAGGCCCCCGTCCGCATTGAGGCCGACGAGGACGGCAACGTGGTGGCCCTGTGGACCCAGCCCCAGATCACCGGCGAAATCGACAGTCAGGGCCGTCCCAAGCCCAACACCGCCCAGGTGCCGGAAAAGCGGATTCCCGCTGACGTCATCATCAAGGCCATCGGCCAGGGCATCGAGACTCACGGCTTCGAGGAAACCGGCATCACCATCCAGCGCCGGGGCACCCTGCTGGCGGACTCCAGCACCCGGGTGCCGGACATGGCGGGCGTATTCGCCGGCGGCGACTGCGTCACCGGCCCCGCCACGGTCATCCGCGCCATTGCCGCCGGCAAGGCCGCCGCGGCCAACATTGACGACTATCTGGGCTTCCACCACGAGATCAAGGCGGACGTGGCGGTGCCGGCGCCCAAGTTCTATGACCTGAAGCCCCGGGGCCGGGTCAACACCAAGGAGCGGGACGCCTTCGACCGGAAAACCAACTTCGAGTGCATCGAGTGCGGCCTGTCCCTGGAGGAGGCCATGCAGGAATCCTCCCGCTGTCTGCGCTGCGACCACTTCGGTTACGGAATCTTCAAGGGAGGACGTGTGGAAAAATGGTAAACGCGATTATCGACGGCCGCCCCATCTGCGTGGAGGAAGGCACCACCATTCTCAAAGCCGCCAACGACATCGGCATCGGCATCCCCCATCTGTGCTTTCTGAAGGACATCAACGAAATCGCCGCCTGCCGCATCTGCGTGGTGGAGGTGGAGGGCACGGAGCGCCTGCTCCCCTCCTGCAACAACGAGGTGCTGGAGGGCATGGTGATCCACACCAACTCCCCCCGGGTCCGGGAGGCCCGGCGCACCAACCTGCGTCTCATCCTGTCCCAGCATGACTCCAACTGCACCACCTGCATCCGCAACGGCAACTGCCCGCTGCAGAAGCTGTCCAGCTATCTGAACATCCACTACCAGCCCTACAAGGTCCATCCGGAGCGCACCCACGTGGATCTGAGCGTTCCGGTGGTCCGGGAGGCCAGCAAGTGCATCAAGTGCATGCGCTGCGTCCAGGTGTGCGACAAAATCCAGGCCATGAAGATCTGGGACGTGTCCGGCACCGGCTCCCGCACCACGGTGGACGTGTCCTTCAACCGCCGGCTGAAGGACACCGACTGTACCTACTGCGGCCAGTGCATCACCCACTGCCCCACCGGCGCCCTCACCGCCCGGGACGATACCAACCTGGTGTTCCACGCCCTGGCGGACCCCAACATCACCACCGTGGTCCAGATCGCCCCCGCCGTGCGGGTGGCCTGGGCGGAGGCCTTCAACCTGTCCCCCGACTACGCCACCACCGGCCGCATGGTGGCCGCCCTGCGGCAGATGGGCTTCGACTACATCTTTGACACCAACTTCGCCGCCGACCTGACCATCATGGAGGAGGGCAGTGAGTTCGTGGAGCGGTTCACCCACCGCAACAAGTACCGCTGGCCCATGTTCACCTCCTGCTGCCCCGGCTGGGTCCGGTTCCTGAAATCCCAGTACCCCTCCTATGCCGACTGCCTGTCCACCGCCAAGTCCCCCCAGCAGATGTTCGGCGCCATGGCCAAGAGCTACTTCGCCGAGAAGATGGGCATCGACCCCCACAAGCTGTTTGTGGTGTCCATCATGCCCTGCACCTCCAAGAAGAGCGAGTGCGAGCTGCCCACCATGACCGACGCCTGCGGCGACCCGGACGTGGACGTAGTGCTGACCACCCGGGAATTCACCCGGATGCTCCGCAGCGAGCACATCTCCCCCTTCGACCTGAAGGAGGAGAAGTTCGACTCTCCTCTGGGCAGTGGCACCGGCGCCGCCGTCATCTTCGGCGCCACCGGCGGCGTCATGGACGCGGCATTGCGCAGCGCCTACTACCTGATCACCAGAAACAACCCGGACCCCGATGCCTTCCAGGCCGTCCGGGGTGACCAGCCCTGGAAGGAGGCCACCTTCAACATCCCCGGAACCGGCAACATCCACGTGGCCGTGGTCAGCGGTCTGGCCAACACCCGGCGGCTGATGGAGGCGCTGGACAAGGGCCAGGTGAGCTACGACTTTGTGGAGGTCATGGCCTGTCCCGGCGGCTGCGCCGGCGGCGGCGGACAGCCCATCCACAACGGCCAGGAGCTGGCCGCCTCCCGGGGCGACCGGCTGTGGAAGCTGGACGCCCGGTCCGACATCCGCTTCTCCCACGAGAACCCGGACGTGCAGGTGCTGTACCGGGAGTACCTGGGCAAGCCCATGAGCGAGCGGGCCCACCACCTGCTCCACACCGACCACACCGCCTGGAAAATGCCCAGCGAGAAACAGTAAGGTCCCCGACATACGAAAAAATCCCTGCCGCCCCGCGGCAGGGAATTTTTTTGCTTTTGAAAAAGCGGCTGTTTTGGCAAGCTGCTTTCAGCTCTTATTCGGCGAGAAGTCCAGCGCCTTCTCCGTCAGCACGTCCTTCAGCTCCGCCGGTTCCACAGTCATGCCCCAGGCGTACTCCTCTCCCGGCAGGGCACCCTGGGGGAAGTCGATGCTCAGCCCCCGCTCCGACCAGAAGATGTACTCCTCCTTCAGCGCGGCGGCAGCGTCTGCGGGATCGCCCCGGTAATAGCGCATGATCTGATCCAGCAAAAACTGCCGGGCCTGCTTCTCCGGCAGCCGGAACAGCGTCCAGGGGGACACCGCCTCCCCGGTCTGCTTGTCAAAAATCACGCTGTACCGGTCCTCCAGGACAGCCCGGTCAAACCGCAGGTCTTCCGGGTACTGCACCGAGGTGATATAGCACAGGTAGCTGTCATTTTCGCCGTAGGGAGAACTGTCCTGGGCCAGCATGTGGGTGTAAAACACCCGGTCCTCCTTTTGGGCAAGGCAGCAGTCCTCATAGGCCCGCCGCAGCTCCCTCTCCTCATCAAACAGGATGCCCAGCTCCGTGAAGTAGTCCAGCACCTTCTGCCCCGCCGCCTCACTGAGGGCGTCGTAGCCCTCCATGCCCATGACGGCCACATTGTCCACGGTGTTGGGGGCGTCCACCGTCAGCAGCTCCGTGCCGTCGGACAGGCGGTAGACCTTCCGGCCGAAATGGGGCTGCTGCCACAGCGATGCGGCGGTGCCGTCGTCAAACACCATGGCCGTCTCCTTCAGCAGGATGTCCGGCTCCGGCTCCCGTACCTCCCGCGCCTGCCCGCAGGCCGTCAGGCACACCAGTCCCGCCAGCGCCAGCGGCAGAAAGCGTCGTTTCATGGCCCGTTCCCCCTTTTTTTGCATATGGGCCATTCTACCACAGGCGATGGTCCCAATCCATCACAAAAAGTAACAATTCCCGGGAACGCCCCGGAAAGGGCCCGCGCCCCCGGTATGGGACCGGGAGCGCGGTTTTTTCCCTTATTCCGCCGCGTTCAGCATAGTTTCGATGAAAATTCCATAACCTCTGGCAGGATCGTTCAGCAGCACGTGGGTCACAGCCCCCACCAGCTTCCCGTCCTGCAGAATGGGGCTGCCGCTCTGGCCCTGGACAATGCCGCCGGTGGCGGCCAGCAGCTCCGGGTCCGTAACGGTGACCAGCAGCTCCCGGGGATCGTTGGCGCCGGGGGACAGCTTGGTGATCTCCACCGCGTACTCCTTCACCGTGTCGCCCTCCACGTTGGAGAGGATGACGGCGGGGCCGCTGCGAACCTCCGACTTCTCCGCCACCGGCAGGGCGGGCCCCAGGGTCTCCAGAAACTCCGGGGCCTCCACCGTGCCGAAAATGCCGCAGCCGGTGTTGGCGGACAGGGTGCCCAACTGGGTGGTCAGGTCAAAGTCCCCCCGCAGCTCCCCCGCGGCGCCGGCCTCGCCCCGGCGCACCGCCTTGACGGTGGAGGGCAGGATGGAGCCGGAGGCGAAGGGCATCAGCTGATTCGTGTCCGTGTCGGTGATACCGTGGCCCAGGGCACCGAACGTTCCCGTCTCCGGGTCGCAGAAGGTCATGGTGCCGATGCCCGCCATGGAGTCCCGGATCCAGGCGCCGATGGCCCAGTCCCCCTGCTCGTTCTGCTCCGGCTGCACGGTGACGGTGGTGCGATCACTGTTGCGGCCCACCTGCAGCGACAGCGATTCCCCTCCGGCGGACCGCAGCAGGGTCTGGAACTGCTCCGAGGAGGTGACCGCCGTGCCGTTGCACTGCAGAATCACGTCGCCGGTCTCCAGTCCGCCGCTTCTGGCGGGGGTCTTGCCGGGCGTCAGCCCCACCACCAGCACTCCCCGGGAGAACAGCTTGATGCCCATGGTGTGGCCCACCGGCGTCAGCATTCTGGGGCTCTCCTGCCCGGCGGCCGCCGCCTGTCCCGTGGCCAGGGACAGCGCCAGCAGCAGCCCGAAGCAGGCGACCCCGCAGCTGCGCAGCCATTTTTTTGCCGTTTGAAAGCGCTCATGCAAAGAAAACCCCTCCTTTCCGAAACGCGCCGGCAAAATCGCCGGCAGGAATACTCTTTGCAGTTTTCTACGGTTTTCGCCGGGCAAAATGCGGCAGTCTTCCATAGCGGATGTTTCCAGCGCCCCGATTTCCGGCGCTGCGGGCGGCGGCGGAGAGAGTTTTCGCCACGGCAGGAACATTTTTTAAGGCGCAAGGCGCAAAAAAGCAAGGCGTGATCAAATCACGCCTTGCTCTCAGCAGTCCGGTCAGTCCCGTTTCTGGAAAATTTTGAAAATATCGGCGAAGGGATCGTCCTCCGGCACCTCGGGCTTGGGATCGTCGGCGATATCCAGCACCGTAGGCTCTGCCACATTGCCCTTCGGCAGCACCGGCTCGGGCTTGTCCTCTGCCTTGGCGGGGGCAGGTGCCTCCTCCGGCTCCGGTTCCTTCTGGTCGAAGCCGGTGGCAATGACGGTGACCCGGATCTCGTCATCCATGGTTTCGTCGAAGGTGGCGCCGAAGATGGTCAGCGCGTCGGGATGGACGGCCTCCTGCACCAGGGAGGCGGCCTGCTCCACTTCCTCCAGGCCGATGTCCATGGAGCCGGTGACGTTGATCAGCACGCCCCGGGCGCCGGCGATGCTGGTTTCCAGCAGGGGGCTGGAAATGGCCATGCGGGCGGCCTCCTCGGCCTTGCCCTTGCCGGCGGCGCGGCCCACGCCCATGTGGGCCAGGCCCGCGTTTTTCATGATGGCGGTGACGTCGGCGAAGTCCAGGTTGATGAAGCCGGTGTCCCGGATCAGGTCGGAGATGGACTGCACCGCCTGGCGCAGCACGTCATCGGCGATCTCGAAGGCGTTGGCGAAGGTGATCTTCTGGTCCGTGGCGTGCTTCAGCCGCTCATTGGGGATGATCACCAGGGAGTCCACCTTGTCCTTCAGGTTCTCAATGCCCTTTTCCGCCTGCTGCATCCGGCGGCGGCCCTCAAAGCCGAAGGGCTTGGTCACCTCGGCCACGGTGAGAATCTCCAGCTCCTTGGCGATCTCCGCCACAATGGGCGCCGCGCCGGTGCCGGTGCCGCCGCCCATGCCGGCGGTGATGAACACCATGTCGGTGTTCTCCAGGGCCTTGGCAATCTGGTTGCGGCTCTCCTCGGCGGCCTTGCGGCCCACGTCCGGGTCAGAGCCGGCGCCCTGTCCGTGGGTCAGCTTCTCGCCGATCTGGATTTTATAGGTGGCGCTGGAGACGTTCAGCGCCTGCTTGTCCGTATTCACCGCCACAAATTCGACGCCCTTGGCGCCGGAGCGCACCATACGGTTGACCACGTTGTTGCCGCCGCCGCCCACGCCGATGACCTTGATGTTCACAACAGTATCGGGGCCGGTCTCCAATCCGAATGCCATAGTGGTTCCTCCTGCTATAAATTGTACCCGCGGGAAAGAATTTCCCGACAATTATCCAACATAATGTAGTTATTGTATGACACTTTTTCCCGCAGGTCAAGTGTTCCCCGCGGATTTGTAATACAAAACTGAAAAAACACGCCCCGGCGGCGTTTCCGATTCCCTCTCTGGAAATAAACGGAAGCGGAGGAGACGCTCCCATCCCCTCCGTCACTGCTTCAGCACGCTGGCCTTTCCCTCCGTGGTCAGGTCGATAACGCCGGTCTCGTTGGTTTCCAGCGTGTCCATGACAATGGACAGGAACGACAGCATCTTGTCATAATCGGCGCTGTAGGGCATTTTCACCGCAAACCGCCCGGCGTAGTCCATCACCAGCTCGGAGGCGCTGTCCAGGTGGATGGCGTCCACCTGCTCCATGGCTTCCGCCGTCCGCAGGGCTTTCAGCAGCGCCAGCAGGCTCTCCCCCTGAATCTGCTGCTCCACAGGCAGCGCCAGCGCCGTCCCCACGGAGGGGGCCAGCACCGTGCAGCCATCGATCACCGGCCGGTCCCCCGGCTCCGCCGCCGTGTCCACGATCTTCCCCGTGTCGCTCATGAGCCAGTAGGTCCCCTCCCCCTGCAGGGCGAAGGTGACGCCGCACTCCGTCACGTCAATCACCAGGGTGTCCGGCAGGCGGCGGTGGGGGTACACCGCCTCGATATAGGGCAGCTCCTCCGTCAGGCGCAGGGCCAGGGCGTGCTTGTTCAGCAGGATCAGGTTGTCGCCGGCGGCCACGCCAGATGCGGCAATGACCTCCCCGTCGGTGTAACGGCTGTTGCCCTCCACCTGAATGGTGCCCACCCGGAAAAACATGGTCAGCGCCACCACCACCACGGCGCAGATGACCAGTGCCGTCAGAAGCTTATACAGGAAGCCGAAGCGGTTCCGGCGGTGCCGCCGCCCGCTGCCCCGTTTTCTGGCCATGTGCTCACCCGCTTTCGTGTTGGTTTTCTCCGCTGTCTGTCCGCACCGCCTCCGCCCCCAGCAGGCGCAGGTCCCGGGCCAGGTCCTCATAGCCCCGGTCAATGTGGTGCAGGCCCCTGATCTCGCTGGTGCCCTCCGCGGCCAGCGCCGCGACGCACAGCGCCGCGCCGCCCCGCAGGTCCGTGGACCGGACCCGGCTGCCCCGCAGCCGCTCCGTGCCCGTCACCACCGCCACCCGGCCGCTGACCCGGATGACGCCGCCCATCCGCGAGAGCTCATCCACGTGGCGGTAGCGGCTGGTGAAAATGTTCTCCTCAAACACCGTGGTCCCCCGGCTGCGCAGCAGCGCCGCCATCAGCAGCGCCTGGGCGTCGGTGGGAAAGCCGGGATAGGGCGCCGTCCGCACCGGCGAAACAGCCCGCAGCCGGCCGCCGCAGCGGCAGGTGATGCCCCCGCCGTCGCTTTCGATGACGCAGCCCGCCTCCCGCAGCGCCGCCGTCACGGCGGACAGGTGTTCCTCCCGGGCCCGGGTCAGCCGCACCTCACCGCCGGCGGAGGCCGCCGCGCACAGGTAGGTGGCCGCCGCGATGCGGTCCGGCATGATTTCGTAGGTACAGCCGTGGAGGGGCCTTCCTCCCGCCACGGTGACGCAGTCGCTGCCGGCGCCGGACACCTCCGCCCCGCAGGCGCGGAGAAAGCCCTGCAGATCGGCGATTTCCGGTTCCCGGGCGGCGTTGACAATGCGGGTCACGCCCTCGGCGCCGCAGGCGGCGATCATCAGGTTCTCCGTAGCCCCCACAGAGGGGAAGCTCAGCACCACGTCGCAGCCCCGCAGCCGGGCAGCCCGGCAGCGGAGGACTCCGCCCTCTTCCTCAATCTCCGCCCCCATCTGCCGCAGGCCCGACAGGTGCAGGTCAATGGGCCGGGGGCCCAACTCGCAGCCGCCGGGGTAACTGAGGGTGGCCTGGCCGCAGCGGCTGAGGATGGCCCCCAGGAAAATGGCGGAGGAGCGCATCTCCCGCATCAGCGCGTCGGAGATCTCTGTCCGGTCCATGGGCGCCGTGTCCACCGCCAGGCAGCCCTCCCGCCATTGGGCGCCGCAGCCCAGACTCCGCAGGATCTCCAGCGACGCCTCCACGTCCCGCAGATGAGGACAGCCCCGCAGCACACAGGTGTCCCGGCTCAGCAGCGTAGCCGCCAGAATGGGCAGCACGCTGTTTTTCGCCCCCTGAATCTCCACTTCACCGGCAAGGCGTTTCCCGCCCTCCACCAGAATACAACTCATATTCTCCCCTCCGCACCTGAAAATTCCTTCCGCGTTCCATGGTATGCGGAAGGGACGTTTCCGGTGTCAGAGGCAGGTTTCACAGCAGTTCCTGAACGGTCCGCAGGATGCGCTCCGTGGCGTCGGTGATGCCCAGGGAGGCCATGGCCGCCGCCATGGCGGAGCGCCGCTCCCCGTCCCGGAGGATGGAGCAGCTGAGGCGGTACAGCTCCTGTCCGCTGGAATCCTGCTCCAGCAGGACGCAGGCGCCGCCGGCCTCCTCCAGTGCCCGGGCGTTCTTCTCCTGATGGTTGTTGGTGACGTAGGGCGACGGCACAATGAGGGCCGGAACCCCCAGGGCCGTGATCTCGCTGATGGTGGACGCGCCGGCCCGGCACACCACCAGGTCCGCCGCCCGCATGACGGTGCCCATGTCGTACAGGTACTCCTTCACCTGCAGCGCCGGGTGGTCCGCCAGGCGGACCCCTTTTTCCTCCAGGGCCGCCAGCAGCTTCGGATAGCCGGCGGTGCCGGCGCCGTGGATGTGGTGGAAGGGTTCTCCCGACCGGCTCTCCAGAGCCAGGAAATCCGCCATCTGGGCGTTCATGCCCGCGGCTCCCAGGGAGCCCCAGAAAGACACGATCAGGGGGCGGCCGTCGTCCACCCCCAGCTTCTGTTTCGCTTCCTCTTTGGTGAGGGAGAAGAAGTCGGTCCGCACCGGCGTGCCGGTGACCATCACCTTCTCCGGGTGCTTATAGTATTTCCGGCAGGACTCAAAGCCCACCATAATCCGCCCGGCGTAGGGCTCCAGCATCCGGGTGGTCAGCCCCGGCACGGCGTTGGACTCGTGGACCGCCGTGGGGATGCCCGCCTTCGCCGCTGCTTTCACCATGGGGTAGCTGGCGTAGCCGCCGGTGCCGATCACCGCGTCGGGCCGGAAGTCCCGCAGGATGGCCCGGGCCTCGCCGGGTGCGCGGACCAGATTGCACACGGAGATGACGTTGTGTCTGATCTCCCGGGGCTTCATGGACCGGTGGAAGCTGGAGATATGGACGGTGCGGAAGTCATAGCCGGCCTTGGGCACCAGTTCCTTCTCCAGGCCCCGCTCCGCTCCCACAAACAGGATTCCGACCTCCGGGTCCCGTTGGCGCAGCAGCTGCGCCAGGGCGACGGCGGGGTTCACATGGCCCGCCGTGCCGCCGCAGGTGAAGATCACCCGCTTCAGTTCCTTACTCACGTTTACCAGATCTCCTATCCGTTTTTGGTGGGCTTCATCTGCCGGGACACACTGAGTACCACGCCCATCTCCGCCAGCTGAATCAGCAAAGCGGTGCCGCCGTAGCTGAAGAAGGGCAGGGAGATGCCGGTGGCCGGCAGGAGGCCCGTCACCACGCCGATGTTCAGGAAGGTCTGCATGGCAATCAGGGACGTGACGCCCACCACCAGCAGCGCGCCGAACCGGTCCCGGGCGTGGAGGGCAATCCAGTAGCCCCGGAGAATCAGCGCGGCGAACAGCAGCATGATGACGCAGGCGCCGATGAGGCCCAGTTCCTCGCAGACAATGGAAAAGATGAAGTCATTGTGCTCCTCCGGCAGGTAGAGGAACTTCTGCCGGCTCTTGCCCAGGCCCACCCCCAGCAGTCCGCCGGAGCCGATGCTCAGCAGGGACTGGACCATCTGGTAGCCGTCCTTCAGCGGGTCGATCCACGGGTCATGCCACATGGCGATGCGGGAGCTGCCGTAGCCCAGGACGCCGACGATCAGGTAGCCCGCGGCTCCCGCGACGCCCAGGGCGGCGAACACCCAGATCCACCGGATGCCCCCCACCAGCATCAGAATGGCGCCCACGCCCAGAATCAGCACCGTGCCGGACAGGTGGGGCTCCAGCATCATCAGCGCCGCAATGACCACCATCCAGAAGGCATAGGGCAGGATGCCGTAGCGGAAGGTCCGCATTTTGTCCTTCTTTTTGGAGATCGTGTCGGAAAAGTACAGCACCACGGCGAATTTGGCAATCTCCGAGGGCTGGAAGGTAAACAGCTCGCCCACGCCGATCCAGCGGGTGGCGTTGTTGCGGGTCTGGCCGATGCCGGGGATCAGCACCATGGCCAGCAGGATGATGGACACCCCCAGCAGGAATCTGGAAGCGCCCCGGAATCGCTGATAGTTGATCTTTCCGATGCCCAGCATCAGGGCGATGCCGGCAGTGGCGAACACGCCCTGGCGGATCAGGAAATAGGCGGGGTTCAGGCCCTTGTAATAGGCCCGGGGGAAGCTGGCGGAAAACAGCATCACAAGGCCGATGCCCGTCAGCAGCAGCACCAGCAGCAAAAAGGGCATGTCGATGGGACCCCGGGCCAGCTCCCGGCCCTCAGCCTCCCGCTGCAGCCGCCGTTCCCGGCGCTCCGCGTCCTCCGCTCTGGTCATGGTCTTTGCCAAGATCGGGTCCCTCCTCTCCCTGACGGCGTCCGGTCAGCAGTCAATAGCGGCCCTGCAGGCCCCAGTAGGCCAGCGTGCAGCCCACCAGCGTAATGACGGAAAACACCGCCACAATCTTCTCCTCGTTCCAGCCGGACAGCTCCAGATGGTGGTGCAGCGGCGCCATTTTGAAAAAGCGCTTGCCGTGGGTGGCCTTGAAATAGCCCACCTGAATGATGTCCGACATGGTCTCGGCGATGTAAATAATGCCCACGGGAATCAGAATCAGGGGCATATTCTCCGCGAAGGCCATGGCCGCCACGGCGCCGCCCAGGAACAGGCTGCCGGTGTCGCCCATAAAGACCTTGGCGGGATGGTGGTTATACACGTAGAACGCCGCCAGGCCGCCGGCCAGGGCGGAGGGGAACAGCCCCAGGGGGGACAGCTCCCACAGGATACAGGTCATGGTGAAAAACAGCATCACCACAAACGTGACGCTGGCGGCCAGGCCGTCGATGCCGTCGGTGAGGTTCACGGCGTTGACGCAGCCCACCATGACGAAGGCGGCGAACACCAGGTAGACCACCCAGTTGATGGTGATGTTCCGCTGCAGGAAGGGGAGATACAGGCGGTTGGTCAGCAGCCCCTCGTAGCGCATCAGCACCAGGAACACCATGGCGGCGGCCAGCTGCAGCAGGAACTTCTGCCGGGCGGTGAGGCCCTCGTTCTGGTGCTGGCGGATTTTGCGGTAGTCATCCACAAAGCCGATGAGGCCGAACACCAGGGCGAACAGGTACACATACAGATGGGTGAACCGGCCGGAGAGCATCTGCTCCCAGCCCAGGACGAAAATCACCGCTCCGGTGCCCAGAATGAACATGATGCCGCCCATGGCCGGCGTTCCGGCCTTGGAGGCGTGCCAGGTGGGGCCGTCCTCCCGGATCATCTGGCCGGCCTTCAGCCGGCGCAGCTTCGGAATCAGAAAATGGCCGATGACCAGCGTCACGAAAAAGCCGGCGATCAGCGCAATGATACTCTCCATGTTCTCTTTCTCCCTTCCCGCGCCTCCGCGGCCCCAATGCCGCGGACGGCGCTCTCCTTTCGCTGGCAGCCGGGACAAATCCCCGGCCGCTGTTTTACTTTTGCAGGTACTCCGCCACGATCTCCCGTTCATCCATATGGCGTTTTTCGGTACCCACCACCTGATACGTCTCATGGCCCTTGCCGCACAGCACGATGACGTCCTCCGGCTCCGCGTGGTCCATGGCGTAGTGGATGGCCTCCACCCGGTCGGTAATGGCCACATACGGGGTATCGGTCCCCTCCATGCCCGCCAGAATCTCCCGGATGATGGCGTCGGGGTCCTCGGTGCGGGGGTTATCGGAGGTGACGATCACAAAGTCGGCGATACCGGCGGCGATGCGGCCCATTTTGGGGCGCTTGGTGCGGTCCCGGTCGCCGCCGGCGCCGAACACCGCCACGGTGCGGCCCTTGGCGAAGTCCTTCACCGACAGCAACACGTTCTCCAGTCCGTCGGGGCTGTGGGCGTAGTCGATAAGGACGGTGTAGGGCTTGCCGGGGGTGGGAACCACCTCCACCCGGCCCTTCACATGGGGGACGGAGGCCAGCACCCGGGCGCTCTCCTCCAGGGAGACCCCCAGCTCCAGGGCGGCGCCCAGCACGTCCAGGGTGTTGTACACCATGAACCGCCCCGGGATGTTCACCCGGATGGGAACACGCTTTTCCGCCGTCACGGCGTCAAAGGCCACGTGGTCCGCCTCCAGTTCAATGTTCTCCGCCCGCAGGTCGGCGCCGGGCTTCACGCCGTAGGTCAGCCGGGTGCAGGAGGCATTGCGCAGCAGCCGCTCCGTCCAGGGATCGTCGGCGTTCACCACGCCGGCTCTGCAATTCTGAAACAGGATGGCCTTGGCGTCGCAGTAGCTCTCCATGGTCTTGTGGAAGTCCAGGTGGTCCTGGGTCAGATTGGTGAAGATGCCCACGTCGAACCGGATGCCGTGGGTGCGGCCCTCAAACAGGGCGTGGGAGGAGGTCTCCATCACCACATGGGTGCAGCCGGCGTCCAGCATCCGGCGGAACAGCTTCTGCAGCTCGAAGCACTCCGGCGTGGTGCGCTCCGTCTCCAGCACTTCGCTGCCGATCATGTTCTGGTTGGTGCCGATAAGGCCCACCCTGGCCCCTTTGGCCCCCTCCAGCACCGCCTTGAGCAGGTACGTGGTGGAGGTCTTGCCGTTGGTGCCGGTGACGGCGGTCATGGTCATCTGCTCCGCCGGGTGGCCGAACCAGTTGACGCCCAGCAGCGCCAGCGCCCGCCGGGAGTGCTCCACCAGCACGTAGGGGATGTCAATCTCCGGCGGCCGCTCGCACACCACGCAGACGGCGCCGTTTTCCGCCGCCTTGCCGATGTAGGCGTGGCCGTCCATGGTATAGCCGCTGATGGCCACAAACAGCCCGCCGGGCACGGTCCTGCGGGAGTCGTAGCTGATGTCGGTAATCTCCAGTTCCCCGTCGGCGCAGAGGCTGCGGACGGGAACCCCGGCGAGAAGTTCTTTCAGTTTCATGGCACATAACGCCCTTTCTGTGTATTTCGCTTTTCCAGCCTTCTTATTCTAAGCAGTCTCAGGCGCAAAGTATACGGGGTTTCGTGCCGGAAACCCTGCAAAACCTGCTGTCAATCCAGCACGGTGCTGTCGCCGAAGCGGACAGTGATGACGGAGCCGGGAGCAACCTTCTCTCCGGCGGCCACATCCTGGGACAGTGCCCGGACGTTGCCGGAGCCGGAGGTGGTGCCGGCCACCCGCAGAATCAGCCCCGCGTTGGTGAGGGCGGTGTTGGCCTCCGCCGCCGTCATGCCCTCCACGTTGGGAACGGTGCAGGGGTCGGTGGATTTCTGCTCGCCCATGTAGAGGATGACGGTGGCGCTGCCGGGGACGATGCTGCCGCCCTCGGGAGTCTGGTCGGTGACAGCCGCGCCGCCGCCCACGGTGCGGTAGGCGAAGCCCAGCTCCTGCAGCCGGGCCGCGGCCTCCTCCAGGGTCTTGCCGGTGACATTGGGGACGGTGGCGTCCGCCGCGGCCAGGCCCTCGGCGCTGTAATCCGGCTCTATGCCCAGATAGGGCAGGATCTCGCCCATGATCTGGCTGGCGGTGGGGGCCACCATGTTGCCGCCGGAGACGTAGGTGCCGGTGGTGCGGCTGGGGGTGTCCATGGTGATGAGCATGATGATCTCCGGGTCATTGGCCGGAGCGAAGCACATGAAGGACACCACCACTTCCTTGTCCTTGTTGCCGGTTTTGTCGGCGGTGCCGGTTTTGCCGCCGATGCGGTAGCCGGCCACCTGGCCGTTTTTGCCGGTGCCGGAGGCCACCACGTATTCCAGGCACTCCCGGACTTTGGCGGAGGTTTCCTCGCTGATGACCTGCCGGACGGGGCTGGCATCGTGCTGCATGACCACGTTGCCCCGGTCATCCAGCACCTGCTCCACCAGGTACGGCTCGTAAAGGTAGCCGCCGTTGATGGTGGCCGCCTGGGCCCGGATCAGCTGCAGCGGGGTGACGTTGAAGGTCTGGCCGAAGGCGTAGGAGGCCAGGGACACCACGCCGGTGCAGAACCGCTCCCGGGAGGAGAAGATGCTCTCCGCCTCGCCGTAGGCGTCGATGCCGGTGGACTCCATCAGGCCGAAGGCCTCCAGATAGTCATAGTATGTCTCGGTGCCCAGCCGCATGCCCATGTTGATGAAGGCCGGGTTGCAGGAGTTGCCGGTGGCGGTTTTCAGGTCCTGAATGCCGTGGCCGGAGTGCTTGGAGCAGTAGATGGGCTTTCCCCAGCCCTGCACCAGGACGCTGCCGGTGCAGTTGAAGGTGGTGTTCATGTTCACCACGCCCTCCTCCAGCGCCGCCGCCAGGGTAATGGGCTTGAAGGTGGAGCCGGGCTCGTAGGTATCGGTGATACAGCGGTTGCGCCACTGGCGGCCCCGGGCGTCGCTTTTCGCCTTGGCCACCGCCGCGTTGTACTCCTCCTCCGTGGCGTAGGAGGATCGTTTGGCCTCAATCTCCGCCAGGGTCTGGCTCAGGCTCTCCTGAAGCTTTGTGTCATAGATGGCGCTGTAATCGTTCAGGTCGAAGGTGGGGAAGGACGCCATGGCCAGAATGGCGCCGGTTTTGGCGTTCATGACGATGCCGGTGCCGCCGTTTTTGGCGTCGAACCTGGTGAGCATGGACTCCATGCCCTTTTCCAGGTAGTACTGGATGTTGGTGTCCAGGGTCAGCACCAGCTCGTCGCCGTTGGCGGCGTCGTAGTATTGCTCATACTGATACAGCAGGTCCTGGCCGGTGTTGGTCTTGGCGGTGACGGTCAGGCCGGAGGTGCCCTGCAGGTCGCTTTCGTAGCGGCTCTCCAGGCCGTAGGCGCCCCGGTTGTCAGCGTCCACAAAGCCCACCACCTGGGCCGCCAGGGTGCTGTAGGGGTAATAGCGCTTGGAGTCCGGCTCCAGATAGACGCCGTGGATCTTCCGCTGCTGCTTTGCCTCCACCGGGTTGCCCTGGTCGTCGATCTCGCCGTTGATGAACCGGCGCACCTCGTCGGCCACCGCCTTGTCCGCCCGCTTTTTCACGATGACATAGGCGGACTCCACCTTATCCAGCTGTTTGCGGACGGTGTCCTCCTCCAGCTCCAGAATCCGGGCCAGGCCCCGGGCGATGTAGTCCTTGTCTTTCTTCTCCGCGGCCTCCATCTTTTCATCCTTGATCTTCTCGTCCTGCTCGGCGATGAAGTCCCGGATGTCCCGGGGGTTCACGTTCACCGTCTCCGCCGTGGCGGACTGGGCCAGGGGCAGGCCGTTTCGGTCATAGATGGCGCCGCGGGAGGCCGTCACCACCGCCGAACGGGTCTGCTGGGCCACCGCCTCCTGCTGCAGCTCTTCGTGGCGGAGAATCTGCAGGTCATAGAGCTTGAGAAACAGCAGCACAAAGGTGAACACGCCGAACAGCAGCATCAGCAGCACAGTCCGGCTGCGGACAACCTGATTGGCCCGCCGGGCAGCGTCACTCCTGCGTTTTTCCGCCATGAATCATTTCCTTTCTGTTCCAACCATAAAACGCCGAAAGCGAATGCGGGAGTAAGAAGTCATCCTTCTTACTCCCTGCGTATCCATATGACTTCGGTCAATCAAAATATTCCAGCAGGGCGCTGAAGCCCTCGCTGACGCGGGCTGCCGCCGCGCTGAGCACGCCGGGGTCCTCCTGCCGGCAGACAACGGCGCTGTCGCCGCTGGACAGGTCCACGTAATAGATCTGGCTGGCGCGGGGCTTGGCCATGCCGGCGGCCTCCGCCACCTCCTTCACGGTGCTCAGATCATACATCTGCTGGTACTGCACGGTGAGGGCGGCGTTGTCCGCCTCCAGCACATCCAGCTGCTTTTTCAGCGCCACCACCTGGGAGGAGATCTGGGTCAGCTGCACGTAGCAGAACAGCACCATCACCGCCATCACCACCACGGCGGCAAAGCCGGTTACGGACACCCAGGACACCCTCTGGCGCTCCCGCACCAGGGGACGCTCCGCGGCGCGGGTGCGGACCTTGGGCGCCGCTTCCTCCCGGCGCGCCTCGCCGGCGTGGCGGAATTCCCGTTCCCGGACTTCCCGGTCCAGATCCCGGTCCAGCTCCCGGGCCAGATTGTCAGACACATAGCTGTTTCGGTTGTATCGCAGATCCCGGGCCGCAGACGCCACGCCAGGTCCCTCCCCTCTTCCGTAATGACACACACCGGCCTTCCGCCGGGTTACAGATCCATAGGATCACACTTTTCCGCCACCCGCAGCTTGGCGCTGCGGGCACGGGGGTTTTCTTCCAGTTCTTCTCCGCCGGAGACAATGGGCTTCCGGTTCACCAGCCGCAGCTTTGGCTTCCTGCCGCAGACGCACACCGGGAACTCCGGCGGGCAGGTGCAGCCGGTGGCCAGACGCTGCAGCGTCTTTTTCACGATGCGGTCCTCCAGGGAATGGAAGGTGATGACCGCCAGCCGTCCGCCGGGGGACAGCTTGTCCGCCGCCGCTTCCAGCATGGGCGGCAGGGCGTCCAGCTCGCCGTTGACGGCGATGCGGATGGCCTGGAAGCTGCGCTTGGCGGGGTGCTGTTTTTCCCGCAGGGCCGCCGCCGGCATGGCGCCGCGGATTACGTCCACCAGCTCCAGGGTTGTCTCAACGGGCCTCTCCGCCCGGCGGCGGACGATGGCCCGGGCAATGGCGGGGGCGTACCGCTCCTCGCCGCAGTCAAAGAGGATGCGCCGCAGCTCCTCCTCGCTCCAGACGTTCACCACGTCCCTGGCGGTAAGGGGCTGCGTCTCGTCCATCCGCATGTCCAGCGGGGCGTCGTGCATATAGGAAAAGCCCCGGGCGGGATCGTCCAGCTGGGGCGAGGACACGCCCAGGTCAAACAGCATTCCGTCGGCGCCGGCAACGCCCAGCTCCTCCAGAATGGCCCCCAGCTGATCAAAGTTGCTGTGAACCAGCGTCACCCGGTCCAGCCAGGGTGCCAGCCGGTCCTGCGCCGCGTCGATGGCGGTCTGGTCCCGGTCAATGCAGATGAGCCGTCCGGTGGTGAGCCGCCGGGCAATCTCCCGGGAGTGGCCCGCCCGGCCCAGCGTCCCGTCCACGTACACACCGTCGGGACGGATGTTCAAAGCGTCAATACACTCGTGCAGCAGCACGGGAACGTGCGCATATTCCACGGAGCCGCCCCCTTATCTGCCTTCCCGGCGGTTCCGGGACAGGGCGTCCAGCGCGGCGGCCATGTTGCCGCTGCGGAGCATCTGGCTCTCCCGCTCCGCCCAGGTGGCCTCGTCCCAGATCTGGGCAAAGGTGTTGAGGCCCACGATGGTGGCGTTCTTCTTCAGCCCGGCGTAGGACCGGAGGGTGGCGGGGATCAGGATGCGGCCCTGGCCGTCCGGCTCGCACTGGACGGCGTTGGCGTACAGCAGGCTCAGGGCCAGCGCCTCGGTATAGGGCAGCTGGTCCATCTCGTCGGAGATCTGCTCCCACTTGCTCTCCGGGTAGATGGTCAGGCACTGCTCGGCGCCGATGGTGATATAAAACGTGTCGCCCAGCGCCTCCCGCATGGTGGAGGGGATCACAATGCGGCCTTTGGTGTCGATGCTGTTGTTGGACTTGCCCAGCAGTCTCGCCATGCCGTCTCCCCCCTTTTTTGGATGATTACAGGGCGGGAATGGGACTGATCACCCCCATCATGGCACTTTCCACCACTTTTCCCCACCTCATATTCAAAGTATAACAAAACAAAGCGGAATTGCAAGGCTTTTTTTTCGCCAAAACCGCCCTGTCAGCATCCATTATTTCCCAAATCGGCGTCATTTTTCCCCGGCGGGGGCGCCGGGTTCTCTTTTGCCGCCCGGTTTCCATAAAGCCGAAAAACCGCCCGACACAATATCTTGTGTCGGGCGGTTATATTTTACAAAATATAGATCAAAACTTTCTTTTTTCAGAAACTATCCAATAGCTTTTGGACGATTCAACGAAATTTAGTCCTGATTTTCGTCGGATTTGTCAGTTTCCATATCTTTCTGCCCCTCCTGGAGCTTGGCGCGCTGCTCCTGCATCCTGGCGCTGGAGGCGGCGCGGAACCGGACCCGGGCCTGCTGCAGCTCGTCCTGGGCCAGCTGAATGGCCTCCGCCGTCCGGGACAGGGCGTCCTCGGTGTACTCGTTGCAGACCTGATACATCTGCCGGGTGCGCTCCTCGGCGTGGGCGATGATGCGGCGGCTCTTCTCCCGGGCGGCGGCCATCACCTCGCTCTCGGAGACCTTGGCCTTGGCCTCCAGCTCCGCCTGGCGCATCATGCGGTCCACGTCCCGCTTGGCGTCCTCCACGAACTTCTCCCGGGCGGCCAGCAGCTCCTGGGCCCGCTTGAGCTCAATGGGCAGCTGGGCCCGCAGCTCGTCCAGCAGGTCCAGAAGCTCATCCCGGTCCACAATGCTCATGCCGGGCTTCAGGGCCGGGGACTTGGCGTCCTCAATCCGCTCACACAGCATATCAATCAGACGGTTCACATCCGCGTTAGCCATGTTCTTCATCCTTTCTCATTTCCCGCACCAGCGGCAGAATGGCCGCTGGCAGATATTTTTCCAGGGGCTGTCCGTAACGGATCATCTCCCGGGCCATGGAGGAGCTGAAATGCTGGTATTCGGCGGCGGCGGGCAGGAACAGCGTCTCCAGCTGACTGTAAATGCCCTGGTTGATGCGGGCCAGCTGCACCTCCAGGTCGAAGTCACTGGCGTTCCGCACGCCCCGGACAATGACGGTGGCGCCGTGGTCCACGGCGAACTGGGCCAGCAGGCCGTTGTACAGCTCCGCCTCCACGTTGGGGATGTCCGCCACGGCGGTGCGCACCAGCCGCAGCTTCTGCTCCGGCGTGAACATCTGGCACTTTTTCTCGGCGTTGGGGCTGACGCAGACGTAAACCCGGTCAAAGCAGGCGGCGGCCCGGCGGATCACATCCAGGTGGCCAAGGGTAATGGGATCAAAGGTCCCGGAACAAACAGCGGTTTTCATGGGTATCACTCCTCGCTCTTTCCCTCTCCCATCCGGCGGTAGACCGTCACACCGATCTTGCCGTACCGGTAGGAGCGGTGAATGCGGTAAGGCGGCTCCAGCGCCGGCAGCGGACGGCCGGCGGGACACTCCGCTACGATTATACCATGGGGATTCAGAATGTCAAACCTGGCAATGTGGGCAATGGCCGGCTCCAGCAGCCCCGCCTCGTAGGGCGGGTCCAGAAAGATGATGTCAAACTTCTCCCGCAGGCGGCTCAGGTATTCCATGGAATCCCCCGCCACCACCTGGGCCCGGTCCGCCAGCTCCGTCACCTTCAGGTTCTCCCGGATCAGCTTCACCGCGTCGGCCCGCCGGTCCACAAACACGGCGGAACCGGCGCCCCGGGACAGTGCCTCAATGCCCAGCTGTCCGGTGCCGGCAAACAGGTCCAGCACCCGGCGGCCCTCAATGTCAAACTGCAGGGCGCTGAACATGCCCTCTTTCACCCGATCGGTGGTGGGACGGGTCTCCATCCCCTCCAGCTCCCGCAGGCGGCGGCCCCGGGCGCTTCCGGTAATCACTCTCATGGGTTCTCTCCTTTTCCTTCCCCGCGTCTCCGGGGGAGCGCAGAAAAAATCAATTTAATATTTTACGGCACTTTCTCCCGTTTTTCAATACCCAACAGCCAAAATCCCGGGGATTTTCCGGACCCTCCCGCCCTTTCCCGCATCTTTTCCCCGTCCGCGGTCCCGGCGGCGTTTTTTCTGCTTGTGCTTTCCGGGAAAACCGTATATAATACTCCTGATATAAGTATTCCGTACTTTTCGCATTTCCGGGGAGTTACGATCCCCTTTCCCGTCGAAACTGAGAAAGAAAGGATGTTCCCATGATTCAATTCAAGACTGATCAGGGCGAGATCTCCGTCAGCAGCGCCGTCTTTACCAATATCACCGGCATGGCCGCCACCAACTGCTTCGGCGTCAAGGGCATGGCCTACCGCTCCATGACCGACGGCCTGGTCCACCTGCTGCGCCGGGAGGCCATGAGCAAGGGCGTCAGCATCACCTACAACGACGACGAGACCATTTCCATCGAGCTGCACATTGTGGTGGAAAACGGCGTGAACCTGCCTGCCGTCTGCTCCTCCATTATGAACGAGGTGCGCTACGTCGTCACCAAGAACACCGGCGTCGCCGTGAAGAACGTGGACGTCTGCGTGGATTCCATGACGCTGTAACGGAGGAACGCCAATGAACGAACAAATCAACGGTGCGCTGTTCAAGCGCATGGTGCTGCACGGCGCCGCCTGCATCACCCGTGAAAAGCAGGCCATCAACGATCTGAATGTCTTCCCCGTGCCGGACGGCGACACCGGCACCAACATGAGCATGACCATCGCCACCGCCGTGGCGGAGCTGGGGAAGAGCGAGCCGGCCACCATCGACAAGGCCGCCTCCATCACCGCCTCCGCCCTGCTGCGGGGCGCCCGGGGCAACTCCGGCGTCATTCTGTCCCTGCTGTTCCGGGGCATCTCCAAGAGCCTGAAGGGCCGGGAGACCGCCGACGCGGCCGCCTTCGCCGCCGCCATGCAGGAGGGCGTCTCCTCCGCCTACAAGGCCGTCATGAAGCCCGCCGAGGGCACGGTGCTGACGGTGTCCCGTCTGGCCGCCAAGCGGGCCGTGGACACCGCCGCCGAAACTGACGATCTGGACGCGGTGCTCTCCGCCGCCATTGAAGAGGGCCGGGAGGCTCTGGCCCAGACCACCGACATGAACCCGGTGCTGAAAAAGGCCGGGGTGGTGGACGCCGGCGGCAAGGGCTACCTGCTGATTCTGGAGGGTATGCTGGCGGCCCTGCGGGGCGAGCCCCTGCCGGAGACGGCGGACGAGCCGGTGAAGGAGAAGGCGGACTTCGCCGCCCTCACCGACGAGGAGATCACCTTCACCTTCGACACGGTGTTCATCGTCCGCAAGACCTCCGACAAATCCATTGAGCCCTTCCGGGCCTACCTGAACAGCATCGGCGACAGCCTGGTCATCGGCGAGGACGACGAGGCCTTCAAGGTTCACGTCCATACCGACATCCCCGGCAGCGCCCTCAACGAGGCCCAGAAGTACGGCACGCTGGAGCTGGCCAAGATCGAGAACATGCGTACCCAGTACGAGGACATGGCCGCCGGCCGCAAGACCCAGAGCGTGGACGATCTGGAGGCGGAGGAAGCCGCCCTGGAGTCCGCGCAGGAGGAGACCGGCCACGTGGTGGCCGCGCCGGAGAAGAAGTTCGGCTTCCTGGCGGTGTGCGCCGGCGACGGCCTGGCTGCCCTGTTCCGGGACCTGGGCGCCGACGCCGTGGTGTCCGGCGGCCAGACCATGAACCCCTCCACCGAGAGCATTCTGGCGGGCGTGGACAAGGTGCCCGCCGAGACCGTGTTTGTGCTGCCCAACAACAGCAACATCATTATGGCCGCCCAGCAGTGCGACGCCCTGACGGAGAAGAACGTGGTGGTCATCCCCACCAAGACCGTTCCCCAGGGCATCACCGCCATGATGAACGTGGACTTCGACGCCGAGGATACGGAGTCCGTCACCGAGGCCATGACCGCCTCGTTGTCCTCCGTCACCACCGCCCAGATCACCTACGCCGCCCGGGACTCCGACTTCGACGGCTTCGCCATCCGGGAGGGAGACTACCTGGCCCTGGAGGAGGGCAAGCTCTTCGGCACCGACAGCCGGCTGGACACCCTGCTGGACAAGCTGGCCCGGGACGCCGTGGCCCGGGAGGCCACCTTCGTCTCCCTGTACTTCGGTGAGGACGTGTCCGAGGAGGACGCCCAGAAAGCCGGCGAGCGCTTCGCCGCCGCCTGCCCCGACGCGGAGATCTCCGTGCTGTCCGGCGGCCAGCCTGTCTACTACTATATTATTTCCATGGAGTAACCCCCGCAAGCGCAAACCCTCCCGGACCTGTCGGTCCGGGAGGGTTTGACTTTCGCAAAAGTGGCGAAGCCACTTTTGCGAGAAAGGCTGCGGCCCGCCGCGCGCACTTCGTCGGGGCAAACTTCGCTCCATTCGGAGCGCCCTGCGGGGGAGGGCGTCCTCATGCCGCTCCGTTGCCCCTCCTCTCCCCACTGCAACCGCTTCGCTGGGTTGCAGCGG
>NZ_JAXEBZ010000014.1:0-22315 GCF_034093755.1 Dysosmobacter sp.
TAGCTCATGCCGTCACCGATGAACAGGAACACATACTTGGGGGACTTGGGTGCCTCATACACGGCGGTGTCGCTGATGGTCACCGTGTCGTTCAGGGCGGCGTTCATCTTCTCGGCCACCGCGGCGGACTGGGGCGCGGCGGCGCCGCAGGCAGCCAGGCTCAGCACTGTGGCGCCGGCCAGGATACTGGCAAACAGTCGTTTCATCATGTTCATTTTCCTCTCTTTTTCCGGAATGTGATTTCCCCTTTGGGACACGCCCAGTATAGGGCAGCCCTGTTTAAGTACTCCACCGGGTTTCTGCAAAGATTCGGTAAAATCTCCGGGCAAAGGGAAACGCCCCTCATACTTCCTTCCTTCGCGAAACGGAACCCTTTTTCTCCGGGCGGAGGTCTTGCGGCAAAAGGGAAGCGCCGCGTGGCTCAGCCGCGCGGCGCTTCCCCTGAGGAAAAAAGAAAGAATGAAGCTTTCTCGCGGAAATCATGATACCAGTCCCCAGCCCGCCGTTCCATCCCGGTCCGGTGAAATCCGTGTAAAATCCGGGAAAAATCCCCCTCCGGGCAAAGGGGCCGCCCGGCGGCGCGCTCAGAGTCCCCGCAGGGCGGGATAGAGCTTCCGGTATCCGGCGTACAGGCCGTCGTACAGCGCCCGGAACTCCCGCCGGGGCACATAGACCTTCTCCTGTTCCGCCCGGGCCGTCCCGGCGGGCTGCTCCGGCCGCACCAGCGATGCCAGGGCCTGGGCCGCCCGGAACTGGGTGTCCGGCAGCACGGTGATGGCGTGGCCCAGCACATCCGCCAGCAGCTGGCACCACACCGGCTCCTGTCCGCCGCCGCCGATGAGGGAGACGGACACCGGCGTGTCCGGCAGCCGCTCCAGCCCCTGACGCAGGGAGAAGGCCACCCCCTCCAGGCAGGAGCGGGCCAGGTCGGCGGCGGTGGTCTCCGGCGACAGTCCGTACCAGCAGCCCCGGATGTCCCCGTCCAGCACCGGAAACCGCTCGCCGCACAGGTAGGGCAGGCACAGCACGCCGTGGCTGCCGGGGACGCTGGATGCGAGCAGGGCGGCCGCCGTCTCATAATCCGGCGCGCCGCCGGCGCGGCCCAGCACCCCCGCCATCCACCTGTGGACGTTTCCGGCGTTCAGGAAGGGCACCACGTTGATGTAGCACCCCTCCGCCGCGGCGGCCAGGTTGAATACCCCCGCCTCCGACAGCAGAATGTCCTCCGACACCGCCGCCACCCAGCCGGAGGTGCCCAGGTTGATATTGTACTGCCCCGGCGCCCGGATGCCGCTGGCCAGGGTGGTGGCACCGGCGTCGCCGATGCCGGCGAACACCGCCGTTCCGGCCCGGAGGCCGCACTCGGCCTCCGCCGCCGGCAGCACCGCCCCTACCTGCTGGTGGGGCTGGTACAGCGCCGGGAACAGCGCCGGGTCCGCCCCGGCGGCGGCCAGCAGCGTTTCATCCCAGCGCTTGCGGCGGATGTCCATGGCCCCCGCCGTGGCGCAGGCGGTGACATCCCCGGCGCAGACGCCGGTGAGCCGGGCCAGAAGGTAGTCCTTGGAGCTGATGAGCACGTGGGCCGTCCGCCGGTACAGGTCCGGGCGCTGCTCCCGCAGCCACATCAGCTTTGGCAGGGGCAGCGAGCCGTCGCAGCGGTTGCCGGTGGTGCGCAGGAAGCACTCCGCCCCCACCGCCTGCTCCAGGGCGGCGGCCTGCCGCTGCGCCCGGCCATCGCAGTAGAGGATGGCGGGGCACACCGGCTCCAGCGCCCCGTCCAGCAGGATCAGATCCTGCATCTGGCCGCTCATGATGACGCCGGTGATCTCCGCCGGCGTCACCGTCTCGGCGAACTGCCGGGTGATGGCGCAGAAGGCCGCCCACCAGTCTCCCGGATTCTGCTCCTGAAAGCCGCCGCGGGTCAGGGTGGTCAGCTCCGCGGAACAGGAGACGACCGTCTCCCCCGCCTCATTCACCAGGGTGCCTTTCATGGCGGTGGTGCCCGCGTCAAAAGCGGCGATGTATGCCATACAGGGTTCCTCCTTTACACGGCGTCTCCCCGGCCCGCCCGCTGGGCGATGACCGCCAGGATGATAATGCCGCCGGTGATGATGTTCTGCATGTAGCTGGGCATCTGGAGAATGGTGAGGCCGTTGGCCAGAATGCCCAGGATGGCGGCGCCCACCAACGTGCCCACCGCGTTGGGGATGCCCCTCCGGGACACGGTGCAGCCGATGAACACCGCCGCGTAGGACTGGAGGAAGTAGCCGTCGCCGGCGGTGGTGTTGGCGGAGCCCACCCGGGAGGCGATGAGCATGCCGGTGACGCAGGCCATGACGGAGCACAGGGCAAAGGCGATGGTCTTGTACTTCCGCACCCGGATGCCGGCGATTTTGGCGGTCTCCTCGCTGCCGCCGATGGCGTAGAACTTCCGGCCCAGGGTGGTGTGTTCCAGCAGGAAGAAGAACAGCGCCACAAACACCACCATCAGAATGGACAGCACCGGGATGTCCCCCACCTTGGCAGTGCCCGGCACGGAGAAGGACCTGGGAATCCCCTCAAACACGGTGGCGCCGCCGGAGAGGCGGTAGATGACGCCGGAGAGGACGGTGCTCATGCCCAGGGTGGTGATGAAGGACAGCACCCGGAACCGGGCCACAATCCATCCGTTCAGCAGCCCGATGACAAAGCTCACCGCGGCGGGCGCCAGGAAGCACACCGCCATGGGCAGCCCCCGCACCGCCATCAGCGCCGCCATGACGCCGCCCAGGGAGGCCATGCTGCCCACGGACAGGTCGAATTCGTTGACGCTCATCACCAGCGTGGTGCCCAGGGAGATCATCACCAGCAGGGAGATCTGCCGGGTGATGTTGATGAAGTTTTTCACCGTGCAGAACTTGTCGGGCCGGATGAGGCTGAACACCGCCACAATGGCCGCCAGCGCCAGCACGGTGCCGTAGGCCTGCAGAATTTTCCGAAGGGTGGAACGGTTCATGGCTGCGCCTCCTTTTCCTGATCCGCGTAGCAGCAGGCAAGCACCTGCCGGGCGGTGAGGTTTTCGTTTTTCCAGCATTGGACGGTGCGGCCCCGGACCATCACTGCAATGGTGTCCGCCACCTCCAGCAGCTCCTTCAGGTCGGAGGAGACGTACAGCACCCCCGCCCCCCGGTCCGCCTTCTCCCGCAGCAGCCGGTGGATGTCACCCCGGGTGGCCACGTCCACCGCCTGGGTGGGCTCGTCGCACAGAAACACCCGGGGCGCGGTCATCAGCGCCCGGGCGAACACCGCCTTCTGCTGGTTGCCGCCGGACAGCTCCGCCATCCGCTGGAGCGGGGAGGCCAGCCGGATGCGCAGGGCATCGATCTGCTCCGCCGCGGCAGCGTTTCCCGCCTTGGTGCGGAGCACGCCGCGGCGGGCGTAGGTGTCAATGCTGGAGAGCAGGATGTTGTCCCGGACGCTGAGGTTGGCGATCATGGCCTTGCCCCGCCGGTCCTCGGAGATGAGCACCATGCCGCTGCGGATGGCCTTCTCCGGCGTCAGGCCGGGCCGCGCCTTTCCGTCCAGCGCCACGGTGCCGCCGGCGGCCCGCCGGCAGCCGAAGATACACTCCAGCAGCTCCGTGCGGCCGCTGCCTCCCAGCCCGAACAGGCCCAGGATCTCGCCGCCGCGCACCGTCAGGTTCCCTTCCCGCACCCGGCCGTCCCGGGTGGCCAGATTCCGGACCTCCAGCAGCGCCGGGCCGAAGGTCTCCCGGCGCCGGGGCGGCTCCACCGCCGTCTGGTCCGTCATTTTCGCCACCAGCTCCTCTTTGGTGACGGAGGCGGTGGGCAGCGTCTCCACCAGCCATCCGTTCCGCAGCACCGTCACCCGGTCCGTCAGCCGGAAAATCTCGTCCAGCCGGTGGGTGACGTAGAGGATGGCGGTGCCCTGCCGCCCCAGCTCCCGCACCAGGCGGAACAGCCGCTCCGCCTCCTGGTCCGTCAGGCTGGCGGTGGGCTCGTCCAGAATCAGCAGCCGGCAGTCGGTCATCCTGGCCCGGACGATCTCCAGCTCCGTCCGCTGGGGCGGGGACAGCTCCGCCGCCGTCTTTTTCAGGTCCAGCGCGATGCCCATACCCTCCATGGTCCGGCGCACCCGGCGCTCCATGGCGGCCCAGTCCACCCGGCCCAGCCGGGTGGGGTACTCCAGGCCCAGATAGCAGTTCTCCACGCCGTTGAAGGCGGGAATCAGCGTCCGGTCCTGGTGGATGACCCGGATGCCCAGGCGGCGGCTGTCCGCCGGGGAGGTGATGGACACCGGCTGTCCGTTCCACAGAACGCGGCCCTCCCGGAGCCGGTAGACGCCGGTCAGCAGCTTGATGAGGGTGGATTTTCCCGCGCCGTTCTCCCCCACCAGGCCGTGGATTTCCCCGGCTTCCAGGGAAAAGTCCACGTCCCTCAGGGCGTAAATGCCGTTGAACTTCTTGCTGACGCCCTCCGTCTGCAGCAGCATGGCGTCTCCTCCTCTCTCCGGTGTCCGGTGCTTCCGGTCAGCTGATGAAATCCGCCGCGTTCTCCGCGGTGATGAGGGTGGCCTCGGCGTACTTCTCGCCGGTTTCGATGGTCTCCCCGGCAAACAGCCGGCCCATGTCCTCCACCACAATGTCCACCATGCCCTGGAAATTCTGGGCCACGGTGGCCTTCAGGTTGGTGCCCTCCTGAATGAGGGACACCGCCTGCTGGTTGCCGTCCACGCCCACGATGAGAATCTCATCCCGTCCGGCCTCCTGGCAGGCCTGGGTGGCGCCGATGGCCGGCTCATCCCAGCCGCAGAGGATGGCGGTGACGGAGCCCTCGTCGGGGTTGGCCAGCAGCAGGTTCTGCACGATGTCCTGGGCGTCGTTGATGGGCTGCTCGGCGGGGACGTGCTGCTCGGTGATGAGGGTCAGTTTGTCATTGGCGGCAATCAGCTCGTCGAAGGCCTCGCAGCGCTTCACCACGCCGGGATGGGGCCGGTGGGTCAGGGTGATGACGGTGCCCTCGCCGCCCATCAGATCGTCAAACAGGTATCCGGCAATCAGCTCACCCATCTGGTGGTTGTCGCTGGTGGCGTTGACCTGCATGCCGTCAATGAAGCCGCTGTCCACGCCGAACACGGGGATACCGGCGTCCATGGCCTCCCGCAGCTGGTTTTCCAGCTGGGTGGGGTCGGCGCTGACCAGCACAATGGCGTCGGTGCCGGAGACGGTGACGTCCTCAATGCGGCTGGCCAGCTCCGCGAAGTCGTTGGCGGTGTCGATGACGTTGACCTGGGCACCTTGGGCGGTGAGGTCCGTCTCCAGATAGCCCACCATCTGGTTGGTGGTGACGGAGGCCATGTAAGGGGTCATGACGGACACGGTCTTTCCGTCAAAGGGGCCGGCAGCCGCCGCGGAAGCCGCGGGCGCCGCGGGCTGGGAGGCCGCGGGAGCGGACGTAGTGCCGCCGCAGGCGGACAGGGACAGGACCAGCATCACAGCGGTCAGCATTGCAGTCAGTTTTTTCATTTCAGTTTCCTCCTTGTATTTGCTTTATGCCAGACGCACCGCGTCTTTCATCTGCTTCACGTACTCCGCCACATAGGGCACGGCCTCCCGGCCGTATTGGGCCAGCAGCTTCACAATGGCGCTGCCCACGATGGCGCCGTCGGAGAGGCCCGCCATCTTCTTCGCCTGCTCCGGCGTGGAGATGCCGAAGCCCACAGCGCAGGGCAGGTCCGTGCTCTCCCGGATCAGCCGTACCATGGCGCCGATGTCGGTGGTGATCTCACTGCGGACGCCGGTGACGCCCAGGGAGGACACCACGTAGAGGAAGCCCACGGCCTCCCGGGCCACCATGGCGATGCGATCCTCCGAGGTGGGGGCCACCATGGAGATCAGGTCCACGCCGTACCGCCGGCAGATGGGGTCGAACTCCTCCTTCTCCTCGTAGGGGATGTCCGGCAGAATCAGCCCGTCAATGCCGATTTCCGCGCAGTTGGAGATGAACTTCTCCGCGCCGTAGGAGAACACCACGTTGGCGTAGGTCATGAACACCATGGGGATGGTGACATCTTTCCGCAGGTCCCGCACCAGGCCGAAAATTTTGTCGGTGGTGGTGCCGGCGGCCAGGGCCCGGACGTTGGCCGCCTGAATGACGGGGCCCTCGGCGGTAGGGTCGGAGAAGGGGACGCCCAGCTCAATGAGGTCGGCTCCCGCCGCCGCCATGGCCCGGACGGCTTTGGCGGTAGTCTCCAGGTCCGGGTCGCCGCAGGTGATGAACGGAATGAACGCCTTGCCGCCGGCAAAGGCCTTTGCGATGTTACTCATGGAGATCCTCCCCTCTGTAGCGGGCGATGGCGGCGCAGTCCTTGTCGCCGCGGCCGGAGATGTTGATGACAATGATCTGGTCCTTTCCCATGGTGGGGGCCAGCTTTCTGGCGTAAGCCACCGCGTGGGCGGATTCAATGGCGGGGATGATGCCCTCCATGCGGCTCAGGTACTCGAAGGCCTCCACCGCCTCCTCGTCGGTGACGGGGACGTATTCCGCCCGGCCAATGTCATGGAGATGAGCGTGCTCCGGGCCGATGCCGGGGTAGTCCAGACCGGCGGAGATGGAGTAGACGGGGGCGATCTGGCCGAACCGGTCCTGGCAGAAGTAGCTCTTCATGCCGTGGAAGATGCCCAGCCGCCCGGTGGCGATGGTGGCCGCCGTCTCGGCGGTGTTCACGCCCCGGCCCGCCGCCTCGCAGCCGATGAGCCGGACGGAGGGATCGTCAATGAAGTGGTAGAAGGCGCCGATGGCATTGGAGCCGCCGCCCACGCAGGCGATGACAGCGTCGGGGAGCTTTCCCTCCTTCTCCAGCAGCTGCTCTTTGATCTCTCTGGAGATCACCGCCTGGAAGTCCCGCACCATGGTGGGGAAAGGGTGGGGTCCCATGACGCTGCCCAGGCAGTAGTGGGTGTCGCTGATGCGGTTGGTCCACTCCCGGAAGGCGGCGGAGCAGGCGTCCTTCAACGTGCCGGTGCCGGTGGTGACGGGGATGACCTCCGCCCCCAGCAGCCGCATCCGGTACACGTTCAGCGCCTGGCGTCTGGTGTCCTCCTCTCCCATGAACACCACGCACTCCATGCCCATCAGGGCAGCGGCGGTGGCGGTGGCCACGCCGTGCTGTCCGGCGCCGGTCTCGGCAATGAGGCGGGTCTTGCCCATCTTTTTGGCCAGCAGCGCCTGGCCCAGCACGTTGTTGATCTTGTGGGCGCCGGTGTGGTTCAGATCCTCCCGCTTCAGATAGACCTTAGCGCCCCCCAGGTCCGCCGTGACCTTGGCCGCGTAATACAGGCGGCTGGGGCGGCCGGCGTAATCGTTCAGCAGCCGCGTCAGTTCCGCCTGAAAGGCGGGGTCATTCTTGTAGTGCTCATAGGCCGTCTCCAGCTCCTGGACGGCGTTCATCAGCGTCTCGGGGATGTACTGTCCGCCGTGGATGCCGAATCTTCCCTTGGGATTTGTCATAGTGGGCTCCTTTCCTGCTCTGTGCATAAAAAAACGTCCTCGATGAGAAAACTCTCATCAAGGACGGTAGATTACCGCGGTGCCACCTTGGTTCACGGCAGATTCGCTGCCGCACGCTCAGCAGAGTACCAACATACTCCCGGCCTGATAACGCCTGCCTTCGGCGTCGCGGAATACTTGCGGCACAGCCGCTTTCCCCGCGCCCTCGGTGACCCATTGTGACCATCTGCATCTCGGCCCGGCTCACAGCACCCCGGACTCTCTGCGCGCGCACGGTGGTCTTTACCTTCACCTCAGCGGTTTGCTTCCCTTTAAATTGCCTCTATCATAAGCGTCCGATTTGAAAAAGTCAATATAAATATTCAGAAATTTCGCGCATTAACGGGAAAAATTTTCGGTTGGCCGCTGATGAAAGACGCAAAAGCCGCCGGGTGTCCGCGCTGCCGCGGAGGGATGAAAAGCGGCAGGCCGTCCGCCTTCCCTTCCCCGCATTTTTTTGCAAATTAACGTAGTCAAGTGAAAAAAACTGTGCTAAGATATTCTGTGATTTTGAAAACCGCCGCCCCGCGGCGGTTCAAAGGAGCGCCTCGGAGCCATGCTGACATTCCAAAACAACTCTCTCGATCCCTTTTACAACCAGGCCTTCGAGGAGTTCGTGTTTCTGAATTACCCGGAGGATGACGTGTTCTACCTCTGGCAGAACACCCCCGCCGTGGTGGTGGGCAGCTACCAGAACATCTGCCGGGAGGTTCACGCGGCGGTACTCCGCCGCCAGGGCATCCCGGTGGTGCGCCGCATCAGCGGCGGCGGCACCGTGTACCATGACCTGGGCAACGTGAATTACACCTACATCACCCGCACCGACGGGCTGGTGGACTATGACCGCAGCCTGCTGCCGGTGATCGGCGCCCTGAACGCCATCGGCGTCCCCGCCCGGAAAAACCGCACCTGCGACATCGCCATCGCCGAAGGGAAAATCTCCGGCAGCGCCCAGCGCGCCGCCGGGGGCCGGGTGCTTCACCACGGCACGCTGCTGTTTGACTCCGACCTCTCCGTGCTGGACGCCATCACCACCCACCGGAAAAACGACTGCTTCCAGTCCAAAGGGACGGTTTCCGCCATCTGCCCCGTCACCAACATCCGCCCCCATCTGGCCCGGGACATGACGCTGGAGCAGTTCCGCGCCCGGCTGCTGGGGCAGATGGTGCCCCCCGGCTCCCCCTGCGTGACGCTGACGGCGGAGCAGGAGGCGGAGGTCTGCCGCCTGCGGGATGAGAAGTACCGCTCCTGGGAGTGGACCTGGGGCCGCACCCCCGCCTTCACCTACGAAAAAGACGCCGTCTTTGCCGGCGTCCCCTTCCACGCCGCCTATCAGGCCCGGAAGGGCATTCTGTCCGACGTGGTCATCCGCTGCGCCGCCCTGGACGGCGGAAAGGCCGCCCGGCTGCTGGAGGGCCGGCGTCTGGACCCGGAGGTCTTTGAATCCGCCTGTCAGGCCCTGGCGCCGCACCGGGCGGAGGAGCTGATGGACCTGCTGCTGTGATCTCACGCGGCTGTGCCGCGTTCCGACCAAATACAATCATTCCGCGCGGCGCGGAGAAGGGAAGAAACAAACCATGGAAAAGAAACTGACGATGCCCAGGCTGCGTCCGGAGATGGAAAACGGCGTGCTGTGCGCCTGGCTGAAGGAGGAGGGCGACACCGTCACCGCCGGTGAGCCGCTGTACGAGATTGAGACGGACAAGGTGGTGAATCAGATCGAGGCCACCGTGGACGGCGTGCTGAAAAAGCAGCTGTTTGATGAGGGCGACACGGTGGACGTGGAGGCCCCCGTGGCCATTCTGGAGACGAAGTGAGGCGGCTGCCATGGAAAAGAAGCCTGCGTGGCTGAAGGTCCGGTACAATCAGGAGGCCGTCAACGAGGTGGCGGAGCTGATGCGGGACCTGAAGCTGAACACCGTCTGCAAGGAGGCCAACTGCCCCAACCTGGGGGAGTGCTATCAGAAGCACACCTCCACCTTCATGATTCTGGGCAGCATCTGCACCCGGAACTGCCGGTTCTGCAACGTCACCACCGGCCATCCCCTGCCCCCGGACCCGGAGGAGCCCATGAACGTGGCCAAAGCCGCCAAAAAGCTGGGACTGCGCCACGTGGTGCTCACCTGCTCCACCCGGGACGATCTGCCCGACGGCGGCGCGGAGCACTTCGCCAAATGCGTCCGGGCCATCCGGGAGCTGTGCTCCAACACCACGGTGGAAACCCTGATCTCCGACATGAAGGGCAGCACCGACGCGCTGGACGTGGTGATCGCCGCCCACCCGGAGGTGCTGAACCACAACATTGAGATGGTGAAGGAGCTGAAGTCCGTTGTGCAGCCCCAGGCCCGGTACGAGCGGTCCCTGGGGGTGCTGCGCTACTGCAAGCAGAAGGACCCCACCCTGCTGACCAAAACCGGCTTCATGGTGGGCCTTGGGGAAACCGAGGACCAGATCAGCCGCCTGATGGACGACATTCTGGACACCGGCTGCGACATTCTCACCATCGGCCAGTATCTGCAGCCCACCCCGCAGCACTATCCCCTGGCCCGGTACGCCACACCGGAGGATTTCGCCCATTATAAGGAAATGGCCCTGGCCAAGGGCTTCCGCCACGTGGCCTCCGCGCCTCTGGCCCGCAGCTCCTACAAGGCGTGGGAGGCTCTGGAGGACGTCCATGATCTATATTGAGACCGGCTCCTCCGACGTCTACTACAACTTCGGCCTGGAATACTATTTCACCGTGGAAAAGCGGCTGCCGGACACGGTGTTCCTGTTCTGGCGCACCACCCCCACGCTGATGGTGGGCAAGTATCAGAACGTGCTGGAGGAGATCAACAAGCCCTACGCCGACGCCCACGGCATCCGCATTGTCCGGCGCATGAGCGGCGGCGGCACCATCTACACGGACCCCGGCGGCTGGCAGTACACCTTCATCCAGCACCGGGAGACGCAGCAGATTGAGTTTCACCAGTACATCGCCCCGGTGATTGACGCGCTGGAGGAGCTGGGGGTTCACGCGGAGTTCAACGGCCGCAATGACCTGACCATCGACGGCAAAAAGTTCTCCGGCAGTGCCCAGTACCGGATGGGGGACTGCCTGGTCCACCACGGCTCGCTGCTGTTTGACACGGACATCCAGCAGATGGTGGCCTCCACCACCGTGGACAGCTACAAGATTCTCTCCAAGAGCATCAAGTCCGTCCGGGACCGGGTCACCAACATCGCCGAGCACCTGCCCGCCCCCATGGACGCCGACGCCTTCAAGGCCTGCATGGTCCGCCACATCATGCAGGGCAGTGACCGGGTCTATCAGCTGACGCCGGAGGATGACCGGCGCATCCGGGAGCTGGCCGCGGAGAAGTTCAACAACTGGGAGGCCATTTACGGCGCCGACCCCAAATTCAACATCGAGCGCACCGGCCGGTTCGCCGGCGGCAAGATGCAGTTCAAGATCGATGTGCGCAAGGGCGTCATCCAAAGTGCCGCCGTCTACGGCGACTTCTTCTCCACCCTGGACGCAGAGAGCATCTGCGTCGCCCTGACGGGCTGCCGCTATGAGCGGGAGGCGGTGCTGCAGGCACTGCTGGATCACCACATCGACGGCGCGGTGTACCGCATTTCCGCGGAGGAGATGCGGGACCTGATCGTGGACTGAACGCAGAATAACAGAAAGGGATTCGCCTGTCAGTGGGCGAATCCCTTTCTGTTTCCCGGCAAATCGAAGTTACATGTGTCTGTATTTCAGAATCGATTCCTGCAATTTCCCAGCCAACTCTTTCTTGTCAAGAACAGTCATTTCTGAAATTGGATTGTTCCAACCGGCTTCATCGTCTGATGAAACTACTGTAATGCAATAATAGTTTCCCGACATAGGTTTTCCTACGTCAATGAGCATGCCGTCATCATAGGTAATTTCTATCATGTCTTCATCGTCTTCTAAAATGAAATTTATTTTTCCGCCGCATAGATTTAAACCCTGATAATTATCCCACCAACCGCGTATGGATTTTGTTTGATGATTCATTTTCAATTTCACCTTCAAATCTAAGTTCGTTGGCTGATTAACATATTACTATACTGCCCTGTCCGGATCAAGGATTTGGTGAAATTTCCGCAGTTGTAGTGTCCGACACGGAACGCAGCCTGGAACCGCGGTGTGCGTTCTCCCCGTCCCCTCGCCCGTGAGTCCAGCACAGCAAGTTCGTCTCCTACCGATAAAAAAAGAGGACATCCGAACTGGATGTCCTCTTTCACTGGAGCGGGCAACGAGGCTCGAACTCGCTACCTCCACCTTGGCAAGGTGGCGCTCTACCAGATGAGCTATGCCCGCGAACAGGATTGATTATACGGCATGGCATGCCGTTTGTCAACCCCTGTTTTCGATTTTTTTAATCGTTTTTCACCGGCTCCTCCGGGGTCTCCGGCGCTTCCTCCGGCCCCTGCCCGGAGGTCTCTTCCGCAGCCTCCTCCGGCGGTTCCTCTTCCCCGCCCAGCAGTTCGCCGGCGGCCGCCAGAACCGCCCATTCCTCCTCCGTCAGCGTCTCCCGGGGCATCAGGAATTCCACCAGGCCGGCCCGGTCCGGGTTGGGATAGTAGCACACCACCCAGGGCGCCGCCTCTGTCAGCTCCCAGCGCTCCCGGGCCTCTTTCACCATCTGCCTCACCTGCGCCTGTCCGTCGCTGCCCCAATAGCTGATGCGCACCGCCAGCTCCGTCTTTTCCGCCTCCATGGCGCTGTCCAGCAGGGCCGGCAGGGCGGCGGTACTGGTGGCGTTCACCACCGCCAGAATCTGCTCGGTGGAGCGGCGGTAGGCAATGTGGATGGACACCTCATAATAGCTGCGCTGGCGCTGCTTCTCCGTGGTGATATACTCCACGGCATACGCCCCCATGGGGGTCTGCTGCTGCACCTCCGCCGCGGCCTGCTCCAGAGCGTCCGCCACCACGGCGTCATCCTCGTAGTTGTAAAGCCGCAGCAGCGCGTCCTCCGTGTGGCTGCCCACCAGCAGCAGCAGGTCATTCACCAGGTCCTGGTAGGACTCCGCCCGCAGGATATTGGCGGCCTCCCCCTCCCAGTACTTGCTGGAGTGCTCCGCCACGGTGATATACTCCCGTTCCAGCAGGGGGGTGCAGCCCGCCAGCAGCAGGCAGACCGCCAGAATGGCTCCGATTCTCCCTTTCATGACCGCCCCTCCTTTTCCGAATTCTCCGCCGCCCGGGCAGCGGCGGCTTCCCTCAAAGATCCTCTCTCCGGTAATCTCCGAAGCCCTCTCCCAGCACATCATGGGCGTCGCAGACGATCATGAATGCCCGGGGGTCCCGCTGATGAACCGCCCGCCGGATCTGCACAATCTCCTTCTGCTTGAAGGCCACCAGCAGCAGCTGCTTTTCCTCCCCGGTATAGGCGCCCCGCCCGTGGAGGATGGTAACGCCCCGCTCCATGGCCAGCAGGTCGTCGGCGATGTCCCGCCACCGGCCGCTGATGATATAGGCCACCTTGGAGGTGTCCAGTCCGTAGAGCACCATGTCCATCACCCGGGAGGACACGAAAATGGCCACCGCGCCGTAGAGGCCCGCCTCCACCCTTCCGAAGGCCGCGGACGCCAGGCACAGGGCGATGCCGTCAGGGATAAGCATCAGCTTCCCCATAGGCAGCCAGGGGAATTTCAGCTTCAGCAGCCGGGCCACAATGTCCGTGCCGCCGGTGGTGGCGCCCTGGGAGAACACCATGCCCAGCCCCAGGCCCATCAGCGCGCCGCCGCACAGGCAGGCCAGCATGGGGTCCATGGGGGCAAAGGCGTGAAGCGCCGCGATGGCGTCAATGGCGAGGGAGCTGACCGCCATGGAAAACAGGGACGAGGCCAGCAGGTGGAAGCCGATGAACTTCCACCCCGCCAGAAACAGCGGCACGTTCAGCGCGAAGGCCAGCACGCCCACGGAGCACTGGGGCACCAGGATGTGGAGCACCTGGGCCAGGCCGGTGACGCCGCCCATGGCCACCTGATTGGCCGCGAAGAACCAGTCGAAGGCCAGGGCGAAAATCAGGGACCCGGCGGCGATAACGGCGCAGGAACGCAGTTTCTGCCTCATACCCACCTCTTAATCCAGCAGGCCGATCTGCCGCTCCTCGGAGTCCTCCTCCCGCACCAGTGCGCCGGCGGCAGGCAGTGCCCGCACCCGGTAGCGGCTGCGGTTGGTGATGGCCGTCTCCTCCACGGGGCAGACCCGGTCCAGCTTGTAGTTCCGCTTCAGGTTGATCACCGCCACCCCCTGGGTGGAGCGGGTGGTCTTGGGGGCGAGCAGGGCGGTGTGGAAAATCAGGGCCCGGGGCTCGGTGGTGTACACCGCCAGCTCGCAGTCCTCCTTCAGGTGCCGCAGGCACACCAGCGGCGACTTGTCGGAGTAGGCGCCGGTAAGCTTGCGGCGGTTGGAGGTGGTTTTGTAGGCCGACAGCTCCACCCGGGCCGCCTTGCCGTTTTCATAGAAGAACAGCAGTCCGCCGCTGTAATCCCCCGGCAGCACGGCGGAGAGGACGCTCTCCCCGGCGTCCATGCCCAGCTTGGCGGGCAGATAGTCTCCCAGGAGGCTGGCCTTGGTGTCGTCGAAGTCCGACAGGCGGCACTTGTACACCTGGCACCGGTCGGTGAAGAACATGATCTCCGCGGCGCTGGTCGTCTCGAAGGTCTGGGACGGACCGTCCCCCTCCTTGTACTTCTGCTCGCCGCTCATGCGCAGCGACTGGGGGGTGATCTTCTTGAAGTACCCCTGCCGGGACAGAAACACGTGGACGGGATAGGCCTCCGCCTGCTCCTCCTCCGGATCGTCCTCCATCTCGTGGTCGTAGAGGATGGCGGTGCGGCGGGGCTCGCCGTACTTTTTGGCCGCCGCCGTCAGCTCGTCCACCATGATCTTCTTCACCCGCTGGGGGCTTTTCAGCAGGTCCTCCAGATCGTCGATCTCGTCCCGCAGGGCGTCGGTCTCCTGGACCCGCTTGAGGATATACTCCTTGTTGATGTTCCGCAGCTTGATCTCCGCCACGTACTCCGCCTGAATCTGGTCGATGCCGAAGCCGATCATCAGGTTGGGGATGACCTCCGACTCCTCCTCCGTCTCCCGGATGATCCGGATGGCCTTGTCGATGTCCAGCAGGATGCGCTTGAGGCCCTTCAGCAGGTGCAGCTTGTCCTTCTTTCTGTTCATGACGAAGTAGACCCGCCGCCGCACGGACTCCGTGCGCCAGGCCGTCCACTCCTCCAGAAGGCCCCGGACCCCCAGCACCCGGGGGCTGCCGGCAATCAGCACGTTGAAGTTGCAGGAGAAGGTGTCCTCCAGGGGCGTCTGGCGGAACAGCCTGGCCATCAGCTTGTCCGGGTCCGTACCCCGCTTCAGGTCAATGGCCAGCTTCAGGCCCGACAGGTCCGTCTCGTCCCGCATGTCGGCGATCTCCTTGGCCTTGCCGGCCTTGATCAGCTCCGCCACCTTGTCCAGAATGGCCTCCACGGTGGTGGAGTAGGGGATCTCGTAAATCTCGATCAGGTTTTCTTCCTTCACGTAGCGGTACCTGGCCCGGACCTTCACGCTGCCCCGGCCGGTTTCGTAAATCTCCCGCAGGGCGTTGGCGTCGTACACCAGCTGGCCGCCGGTGGGGAAGTCCGGCGCCAGCAGCGTCTCAAAGAGGTCGCAGTCCGGGTTTTTCAGGTAGGCCACCGTGGTGTCGCAGACCTCCTTCAGGTTGAAGCCGCAGAACTGGGAGGCCATGCCCACGGCAATGCCGCTGTTGGCGGACACCAGGATGTTGGGGAAGGTGGTGGGCAGCAGCGCCGGCTCCTTCATGGTGTTGTCATAGTTGTCCACGAAGTCCACGGTGTCGCTGTCAATGTCCCGGAACAGCTCGCCGCAGATGGCGGTGAGCTTGGCCTCCGTGTAGCGGGGGGCGGCCCAGGACATGTCCCGGGAGTAGTGCTTGCCGAAGTTGCCCTTGGAGTCCACAAAGGGGGTCAGCAGCGCCCCGTAGCCCCGTGACAGACGCACCATGGTGTCATAGATGGCGGCGTCGCCGTGGGGGTTCAGGCGCATGGTCTGGCCCACGATGTTGGCGGACTTGGTGCGTCCGCCGGTCATCAGCCCCATTTTGTACATGGTGTACAGCAGCTTCCGGTGGGAGGGCTTGAAGCCGTCGATCTCCGGGATGGCCCGGGAGACGATGACGCTCATGGCGTAGGGCATGTAGTTGGTTTCCAGAGTGTCGGTGATGGGCTGCTCCACTACCGCCGCCCGCAGGCCCATGACATTGGGGTTCACGGGCCGGGTTTTCGTTTCTTCCGGTTGTTTCTTCTTGGCCATATCGTTAATTCCTATTCTTACGATTCATTACGAAATATCCGCCATCTCCAGGTACTTGTACCCGTTCTCCGCAATATGGCTCGCCGGTTTTGCTCCGCAAAACTTACCGGCGGCTGGATTTCACACGCGCTGTCGCGCGGCTCCCTCGCCTTCGCTCGGTCGCGGACCATATTGCGCCGGTCCGGCAATCTGCGGGGCTTTTACGAAATATCCGCCATCTCCAGGTACTTGTACCCGTTCTCCGCAATATGGTCCTTGCGGCCCTGCAGGTTGTCGCCCAGCAGCAGGTCAAAGACCTGGGCGGTGCGCTCCACGTCCTCCGGCATCACCCGGATCAGCCGGCGGGTGGCAGGGTTCATGGTGGTGAGCCACATCATGTCCGGGTCGTTCTCGCCCAGGCCCTTGGACCGGTCGATTTTCACCTTTTTGCCCTCCAGCTCCTTCAGGATGTCATTTTTCTCCTTGTCGGAGTAGGCAAACCAGGTCTTGTCGCCGCAGTTGATCTCAAACAGGGGCGTCTCGGCGATATAGACATAGCCCTCCCGGATAAGGGTGGGGGTCAGGCGGTAGAGCATGGTGAGAATCAGGGTGCGGATCTGGAAGCCGTCCACGTCGCCATCGGTGCAGATGACCACCTTGTTCCACCGCAGGCTCTCCAGATCGAAGGCCGCCATGTCCTTCACGTGCTTGTTCTGCACCTCTACGCCGCAGCCCAGCACCTTGATGAGGTCGGTGATGATCTCGCTTTTGAAAATCCGGGCGTAGTCGGCCTTCAGGCAGTTGAGAATCTTGCCCCGCACCGGCATGATGCCCTGGTACTCCGCGTCCCGGCTCAGCTTGACGCTGCCCAGTGCGGAGTCGCCCTCCACGATGTAGATCTCCCGCTTGGAGGGGTCCTTGGAGCGGCAGTCCACAAACTTCTGCACCCGGTCGGCGATGCTGATGGTGCCGGACAGCTTCTTCTTGATGTTCAGCCGGGCGGCCTCCGCCTTCTCCCGGGACCGCTTGTTGATCAGCACCTGCTCGGCGATCTTCTCCGCGTCGAAGCGGTTTTCGATGAAGTAGACCTCCAGGTTGGTCCGCAGGAACTCCGCCATGGCGTCCTGCACGAACTTGTTGGTAATGGCCTTTTTCGTCTGGTTTTCATAGGAGGTCTGGGTGGAGAAGTTGTTGCTCACCAGCACCAGGCAGTCCTCAATGTCCGCCCAGGTGACCTTGCTCTCGTTTTTCTGGTACTTTCCCTGCTCCCGCAGGTACTTGTCCACCCCCGCCACGAAGGCGGATTTGGCGGCCTTCTCCGGGGAGCCGCCGTGCTCCAGCCAGGAGGAGTTGTGGTAATGCTCAATGACGTTCACCTTGTTGGAGAAGCAAAAGGCGGCGCTGAGCTTCACCTTGTACTCCGGCTTGTCCGCCCGGTCCCTGCCCCGGCGCTCCGCCTGCCAGAACACGGGGGACGTGAGGCTCCCCTCTCCCGCCAGCTCCGTCACGTAGTCCACGATGCCGTTTTCGTAGAGGAAGTCCTCCGTCCGGAAGTCCTTCCCCTCCTGGCTGCGGAACCGGAAGGTGATGCCGGCGTTCACCACCGCCTGGCGCTTCATCACGTCGGTGAAATACTCCTCCGGAATGGCGATGTCGGTGAACACGTCCAGATCCGGCAGCCAGCGGGTGCGGGTGCCGGTCTTTTTGCTCTGGTTTCTGGGCAGGGGCTTCTTTTCCAGCTGCCCCACGATCTCGCCCCGCTCAAAGTGGAGGCTGTACTCAAAGCCGTCCCGCCACACCGTCACGTCCATGTACCGGGAGGCGTACTGGGTGGCGCAGGCGCCCAGGCCGTTGAGACCCAGGGAGTATTCGTAGTTGTCGCCGCTGTCGTTGTCATACTTGCCGCCGGCGTACAGCTCGCAGTACACCAGCTCCCAGTTCCACCGCTGCTCCTTCTCGTTCCAGTCCACCGGGCAGCCCCGGCCCATGTCCTCCACCTCGATGGAGTGATCGTCAAACCGGGTGACGGTGATCAGCCGCCCGTGGCCCTCCCGGGCCTCGTCGATGGAGTTGGACAGGATCTCAAACACGGCGTGCTCGCAGCCGTCCAGCCCGTCGGAGCCGAAGATGACGCCGGGGCGCTTGCGCACCCGGTCCGCCCCCTTCAGGGTGGAAATGCTCTCGTTGCCGTAGTCCTTTTTTCTGCTGGCCATGGGTTGTCCTCCGTTACTTCCGCTTGGGGCGCACACGCACCCATATTAATTGATAAAGTATACCACATTTTTCCCGCCGCTTCAAGCACTGTCCTTCCGGGCTGTTTTTCCGGTACTGCCCCTTTCAGGATTTTTCCCGCAAAAGGTTCTTGCGTAATTTTTTCCATAATCCGTCCGCCACCGCCCAAAGGCTTTTCCCACAGGGTTTTTCACATTTTCCACAGACTTTTCCACATCGTTATGTCAACTTCAAAATCGGCAAAAAAATTCCTCTTTTCCCGGTTGTCCCCCTTTGACAGTCATGGTACTATGAGAAAGAAGCGAATTCCCCCGATTTGGGGGGACAACCTGAGGAAATGAGGAAAAAACCATGGACTTTCTGAAAAAATGGACCGCTGCCCTGACGGCGCTGTGCCTGACGGTGCTGCTGGCGGCCGGCTGCGGCCAGCCGTCCGTCCCGGCGGAGACCGCCCCCTCTGCCCCCGCCGCCCAATCCGCCGTACAGTCCGTTCAGCCGGAGGAAGCGCCGGACACCCCGCCGGAGGTCACGCCGGCGCCAGGGCCGGACGCCTCCGCCGTCACGGAATCGGAGACGCCGGAGACGGAAGCCCCGGAGCAGGACCTGCCGGACGAGGACGGCGCCTACACCTCCGCGGAGGACGTGTCGCTGTACCTGTACACCTACGGCCATCTGCCGGACAACTTCATCACCAAGAAGGAGGCCCGGTCCCTGGGCTGGGAGGGCGGCTCCCTGGAGCCCTACGCCCCCGGCATGTGCATCGGCGGCGACTACTTCGGCAACTACGAGGGGGTGCTGCCCGCCGGCGCGGAGTACCACGAGTGCGACATTGACACCCTGGGTGCCCGGAGCCGGGGGGCCAAGCGGCTGGTGTACTCCGACGACGCCATCTACTACACCGAGGACCACTACGAGACCTTCACCCTGCTGTACGGGGAGGACTGACCATGGACTTTACCATTGACCTTGCCGGCGTCGCCACACCGGCGGAGCTGCACCGCCGCGTCCGGGCGGCGCTCCCCTGCCCGGCGTGGTACGGGGACAACCTGGACGCCCTGTATGACCTGCTGACGGACCAGGGCAGCGGCTGGCGCATCACCTTTCTCCGCACGGCGGAGACAGACACGATGCTGCCCGCCTACACCGCCAGCCTGCGGCGGCTGTGCGCCCGGGCCATGGCGGAGACGCCGGGTCTGCAGATCGGATTTGAAGAATGAAAACGGAGCCTGTGACCGCGCGGTCACAGGCTCCGTTTTCCCAATCAGTTCTCTTTTCCGTTCCGGTACAAATCCGCCAGAATTTCCACGCACTTTCCGATGCCCAGCACGCCGCTGTCCAGGGCGATGTGGTAATTGGCCGCCTCGCCCCAGCGGGTGTCGGTGTAGAGCTGGTAGTAGGCCCGGCGGCGCTTGTCCTTGTCCCGCAGGCGCTTCTCCGGGGAATCCTCCCGCTGGCCGTACACCTCCACAATGCGTTTGGCCCGGAACTCCATGGACGCGTGGATGAACACGGTGAGGATGTCCGCCCGGTCCCGCAGGAGGTAGTCGGCGCAGCGGCCCACAATGACACAGGGGGACTGCTCCGCCAGCTCCTGAATCAGCTCGCTCTGCACCCGCCACAGGCTGTCCGCCACGGAGTAGCCGTTGCGGTCCCGGCCCGCCAGGGCGCTGCCGATCCAGGTGGCCGCCGGGGCGTACTCGCCCCGCTCCTTGATGTACTCTTTGGAGTAGCCGCTGCGCTCCGCCAGCTTCTCAATGACCTCCTCGTCATAGCAGGGGATGCCCAGCTTCACCGCCAGCTCCCGGCCGATGGTGCGGCCGCCGCTGCCGAATTCCCGGCTGATGGTCACGACACGGTTTTTCATGTGGATGCCTCCTTACTCAGCGCGGGAGCCTCTCCCAGCTCCCGGTAGGTGCGCCGGATCACCACCAGCGCAATGACAAAGGTGAGAATATCCGCCATGGGGAAGGAATACAGCAGGCCGTTCAGTCCGAAGAAGACGGGCAGCACAATGGGCAGCGCCACGCCGAACACCACCTCCCGGGTCAGGGAGATGATGGTGGACTCCAGGGCCTTGCCCAGGGCCTGCAGGTAGATGAAGGTGCCCTTGTTCACCGTGGCCAGCACCATCATGCACAGGTATGTGCGGAAGCTCCGGACGGCGAAGGCGGTGTAGTAGGCGCTCTCGTTCCGGGCGCCGAAGATGTTGATCAGCTGGGTGGGGAACAGCTCCACAATCAGCAGCGCAGCGCCGCCGACGATGGCCTCCGCCGCCAGCAGGTAGGTGAACAGGGTTCTGGCCCGGTCCTTCCGCCCGGCGCCGATGTTGTAGCCCACCACGGGGATGCACCCGGCGGCCAGGCCCACCGCCACGGAGATGGCCACCTGGAAGAACTTCATGACGATGCCCAGCACCGCCAGGGGAATCTGGGCATACTCGCTCTGGCCGAACACCGGGTCCAGGGCGCCGTACTTCATGCACATGTTCTGCACCGCCGCCATGGACACCACCAGGGAGATCTGGGACAGGAAGCTGGTGAGGCCCAGCAGCAGGAGCTTCCGGGCCAGGGCGGCCCGGGGGCGGAAGCTGCCCCGCTCCAGGCGCACCGCCTTCATGCGGCAGAGGTACCAGAGGGCCAGCACCGCCGTCAGGATCTGGCCCGCCACGGTGGCCACCGCCGCGCCCATCATGCCCATCCGCAGAGGGAAGATGAAGATGGGGTCCAGAACGATGTTCACCGCCGCCCCCGCCAGGGTGGAGGCCATGGCGAACCGGGGGCTGCCGTCGGAGCGGATGATGGGGTTCATGGCCTGGCCGAACATGTAGAAGGGGATGCCCAGGGCGATCCAGAAGAAGTACTCCCGGGCACACTCATAGGTCTCCTGATTGACCTTGCCGCCGAACAGCGTCAGGATGGGGTCCATGAAAAGGAGGTATGCCGCCGTCAGAATCAGGCTGGCCGCCACGCACAGCACAATGGCGTTGCCCACGCTGCGGTGGGCGTCCTCCTTCCGGTTGGCGCCCAGGCTGATGCTGACGAAGGCGCAGCAGCCGTCGCCGATCATCACGGCGATGGACAGCGCCACCACCGTCAGGGGGAACACCACCGTGTTGGCGGCGTTGCCGTAGGAACCCAGATAGTCGGCGTTGGCGATGAAAATCTGGTCCACAATGTTGTACAGTGCCGCCACCAGCAGGGAGATGATGCAGGGCACCGCGTATTTCCGCATCAGCTTCCCGATTTTTTCCGTTTCCAGAAACGCGTTTGATTTTTGCTCCATGAAAAATTTGTCCTCCGTTCCGCGGAAAGGGCGGAGGCTCCCGCCTCCGCCGCAGGGTTTCCGCCGATCAATCGATCAATAGTTTTCCTTCCGGACCTCGAAATAGCTCCGGCTGTACCCGCACACGGGGCAGACCTCCGGCGCGGCGGTGCCCACCACCAGGTGGCCGCAGGCCCGGCACTCCCACATGGTCTGGCCGCTCTTGGCGAACACCTGCTGCATCTCCACGTTGCTCAGCAGCTTGCGGTAGCGCTCCTCGTGGGCCTTCTCAATGGCGCCCACCCGGCGGAACTTCTCCGCCATCTCCGGGAAGCCCTCCTCGTCGGCCTCCCGGGCCATGCGGTCGTACATGTCGGTCCACTCGTAGTTCTCGCCCTCCGCCGCGGCAAGCAGATTGGCGGCGGTGGAGCCGATGCCGCCCAGGGCCTCGAACCACATGCGGGCGTGCTCCTGCTCATTGCGGGCGGTCTTCAGAAACAGCTCTGCCAGCTGCTCGTAGCCCTCCTGCCGGGCCACATTGGCGAAGAAGGTGTACTTGTTCCGGGCCTGGCTCTCGCCGGAGAAAGCCTCCTCCAGGTTTTTGGCGGTTTTGGTTCCCGCATAGCGGCCGGCGCCGGCCGGTTCCTCCACCCTGTCAAACGCGGACGCGCTCTGAGCGCAGCGCGGGCAGGTGAAGTTTTCGGGAAGCGGGCCCTCATGGATGTAGCCGCACACGGTGCATCTCCATTTTTCCATACTGTTCTGCCTCCAAATCGCAAAAAATAAAAAGTGTGCAGCGAAAAGCCGGATTTACGCTTCTCGCTACACACTTTACTGATTATAATGGACCTGTTGACAAAGTGGTGTATAAACCCTTTCTATGGTAAAATAACCATAGGGAGGGATGCGGCATGATGGGACGTCAAAGCAGACAAATGGCAATGATTTTCGTG
>NZ_JAXEBZ010000015.1:0-35370 GCF_034093755.1 Dysosmobacter sp.
TAAATTTTTTGCGGGTTGCGTTTGTTTGGTTAAAAAAAATGCCTAACCGGCAACCCGGGGTGGCCGGCCGGCCCCGGGGGGCGCCCGCCGTCCGGAAAAAATGCGCTGTCTGACGCCCTCAGCCCCAGTAGCTCTGGTCCCAGTTGGCGTCGCCGAAGCCGCCGGAGGGGTCTTCCGGCTCCTCCGGAACATCCGGCCCGGGAGCGGTGCCGCCCTCGCCGCCTTCCGCTCCGCCGCCGGTACCGCCCGGCTCGCCGCCCGGCTCAGTCCCTGGCTCAGTCCCGGGCTCGGAGCCGCCCTCGCCGCCGGGCTCCCATTCCTCAAAGGGATTCTCCGGCTCCGGTTCCGGCGCCTCGGCGCCGTGGACCAGGCAGCCGCCGGTATGCTCCGAACCCTCCGGCGCCGGAATGACCTGTCCGGTGGCGGGATCCACCACCAGGGCGCCGCTGGCAAGGCTCTCCAGATACAGCAGCGTGTACCGGTTGTCCTCCACGGTGACCTTCGGGCCGTAATCCACCCGGGTGCAGTCCAGCACCGCCTTCTGCACCACGCTCTCCGGGGGGCAGGCCGGCGAGGCCAGGCACTGGCCCTCGGTGCAGTAATCCCGCAGCACGTGCATGGTGCAAACCTCGGTGGGTCCGGTGCCGGAGGCCACCTCCACCTGATGGACCCGGCTGCCCCGGATGTCATTGGCGCAGTTGTCCCCTGCCAGCATGCCGCTGTCCATGCACACCGTCACCGTGGAGATGCCGCTGGAGGGCTTCGCAAAGGACCTGTACTCCAGATTCTCGTGGACGCGGCTCATGACCTTTTTCCACATGGTCAGCGCCGGGTTGCCGCTGATGCTGATCTTCTCGTTGTTCCGGAAGCCGGTCCACACCGCCGCGCTGTAGTAGGGGGTGTAGCCCGCGAAATACCGGTCATAGTTGTCGCTGGTGGTACCGGTCTTGCCGGCGATGGCCATGCCGCCGAAGTTGGCGGAGGTGCCGGTGCCGCCGTTGACCACGCCCTGCAGCAGCTTGTTCATAAAGTAGGCGGTGGTGGGCTTCATGGCCTCGTGGGTCTCCGCCTGGTTGTCCAGCAGCACCGTCTCCTCGGAGTCGCTGCCCTGGGTCACCTTCACATACAGCCGGGGGGAGTTGTAGACGCCCTCGTTGGCAAAGGCGGCGTAGGCGGCGGCGATCTCCTCGGTGGTGACGCCGTTGGTCAGGCCGCCCAGGCCCAGGGAGCTGGTGTTCACATCGTTGTAGGCCGGATCGTCATCGGGGGACACCAGGGTGGTGATGCCCAGGTTCTCCGTCAGGAACCGGAAGGAATTCTCAATGCCCAGCGCCTCCACCACCTGCACGGCGATGGTGTTGATGGACTTGGCCACGCCGGTGGCGATGGTGGTGAGGCCGGAGTAGCCCGGGGGAGAGTTCTTGGGCCACGGGTTGTCGTTCAGCAGCCGGACGGGGTAGTTGTCATAGGTGCTGGCCAGCGTGATGACGTTGGCGTCCAGCGCCGGGGCGTACACCGACAGGGGCTTGATGGACGAACCGCACTGCTGGTGGGCGTCGGTGGCGTAGTTCCACACCATGTCGCCCTCTTTTTTGCCCACGTCGCCCACCATGGCCACCACGTTGCCGTTGGTGACATCCACGATGGTGATACCGGAGTGGAGGGTCTGGCCGCTGGCGGAGGTCAGCTGCACGTAGTCATTCTCATACACGTCCTCGGCGATGGACTGAATCTCCGGGTCGATGGTGGTGTAGATCTTGCACCCGCCGTAGAGGACCTTGTTCTCCGCCTCCTTGGGGGTGAGGCCCAGCTGCTCCACCAGGTCGGCCTCCACATCCCGGCGGACCTGGTCAATGAAGTAGGACTGGGCGCCGGAGGAGGTCTTGCCGTCGTCCACCACCTCGGCCAGCGCCTTGTCCGCCGTGGTGGTGCGCTCCACAAACTGCAGCTTCTCCACCTTGGCGGCCTTGTGGGTGGCCTCGTCAATCATGCCCAGCTCCAGCATTTTGTCCAGCACCAGCTCCTGGCGGTCCTTGTTCATGTCCCGGCCGGTCTTCACCACGCCGGTTTCGGAGTTGGTGATCTTCACCGTGGAGAAGGGGCCGTACAAAGACGGGTTGTTGGTGATGGCGATGAGGCAGGCGCACTCCGCCAGGTCCAGCTCGCCCACGTCCTTGCCGAAGTAATACTGGGCCGCCGTCTGGACGCCGTAGCAGTTCTTGCCCAGGTAGATGGCGTTGAGGTACATCTCCAGGATCTGGTTCTTGGAGTACTTCTTCTCAAATTCCAGCGCCCGGAAAATCTCCGTCACCTTCCGCTTAACGGTACCCTGGTCCTCGCCGGTCAGGTTTTTCAGCAGCTGCTGGGTGATGGTGGACCCGCCGTAGGTGTTCTTCGCCTTCAGGAACATGTTTCCGGCGGCGGAGATGGTCCGCTGCCAGTCCACGCCCTTGTGCTCGAAAAACCGCTGGTCCTCAATGGCCACCGCCGCCTTCCACAGATTCTCCGGCAGGTCGTCAAACTTCACCAGAATGCGGTTTTCCTCTCCGTGGAGGGTCTGGAATTCCACCCATTTGCCGGTCTCCCGGTCCTGGTAGTAGATAATGGAGGACTGGTTCATGGTATAGTCCTCCGCGTTCACATTCAATGTCGGGGACAGCGTGGTCTTCACATACATCATAAACAGGCCCGCGAACATCAGGCAGGTCAGAATCCCGATGAGCAGAATCGTTCCGATGACAAAGCCGACGCCGAAGCCCCTTCTCCCGGTGTTCCGGCGCGGCTTCCGCTGGGAATGGCCGGACGTCTGGGCGCTGTGCGCTTCCCGTTTTCCGTTTTGCACCGTGTGGCTCCTCCTTTATGAAATATTCGGCCGCCCGGGCCGAAGGCAGGCGGCGTCCGCGGCCGGACGCCCGCCGCCGAAACAGGCAAACTGCAAGTCATAACCTATTGTAGCACGGCCTGTCAACTTTTAAAAGTTCATTTTCCTGCCCGAAAAATCCCGTATTTCCCTGTTTTTCCCGGAAGTGCCGCTGCTTTTACCCGGAAAACGTGGCACTTCCCGGATTTTTCCCCGCCGGGCGGTCTTGCAATCTTCCGAAAAATCGGTTAAAATACATCCATCAACGCCGCAGGAGGTTGTCTGCCATGAGTGAAGATTTCGGCCCCACCTTTGTCACCGTCACTGACGACGACGGTCAGGAACTGACCCTGGAATTTGTCGCCGCCCTGGAGCTGAACGGCACGGAGTATCAGGCCTATTTCCCCACGGAGTCCGAGGATGAGGACGAGGAGAACCCCGACAACGGCCTGATTATCCTGAAGGTGCTCCACGAGGACGGCGAGGACCTGCTCTCCACCTGCGACACGGAGGAGGAGCTGGAGGCCGCCTATGACGCTTTCATGGAAGAGCTGTTCGACGATGAGGAAGAAGATTCCTGAAAATCGCCATCAAATTCGATTGTAAAAGCGGTCCCGGTGTGATACAGTAATAATAGCCCTGCGCGGTGCGTGATAGATCTTTTTTTAACCCACATTTCGTTATAAGGGACGCTGGTCCCGCCTGTGGTTCGCAGGCCTCCCGGCTGCCGTTCGCGGCTGGACGTTGGAAGCGGTGAAGCAGGCGGCAGGCAACCCACCTGGCCGTGAAGGTGCAGGTTATAACGGGTCTACACGGCTGTCGCGGGGCGCGTTTTTTCAGCAGGCGGAGGCCTGCTGCTTTTCTTTTCAGCTCCTTTTCAGCTTTCTGTGGTTTCCTGTCTCCATACGGCGCAATATGGGGCAAATTGCACTTGCAGAATATCCCCTGATTGAGTATAATGTGAAAGTGCATTTTGCGGCCATCCGCCGCACACCCCTTTTATTACTTGAGAGGACTGAATCGCAATGAGTGCAATCGAAAAGAATCCCAATCAGGAGCCGGAAGTCAGCCAGGAGCTCCTTCAGCCGGAAACTTCCCCGGCTTCCAGGCCTGACAAAAAGAGCGCCAGAACGGCGCGGGAAGCCAAACAGCGCAAGGAGGAGCGGCGCAGCAACATCCTCTACGCCTCCATCGCCGTGATTTTTGTGGTGGTGGCCGCCTCCGCCCTGATCTGGAACTCCGGCGTTCTCCAGCGCGGCACCACCGCTGCCGTGGTCAACGGGGAAAAGTACTCCGCCTCCGAGGTCCAGTATTATTTCGGCAGCGTCTACCAGAGCTTCATCAACAACAACTACTATTACCTCTCCTACCTGGGACTGGACACCACCAGAGACCTGCGGGAGCAGACCTGCGCCATGGACGCCAGCGGCATCACCTGGTTTGACTACTTCTCCCAGCAGGCTCTCCAGCAGATGTCCCACGTTCACGCCCTGGCCGCCAAAGCCGAGGCGGAGGGACTCACCTGGAACGATGAGATGCAGGCGATCTATGACAACAACATGGCCCAGCTGGAGGCCAACACCCTCAGCTACAACCAGGCCCAGAACACCAATCTCAGCGTCAAGGATTACATCAGCAAGCTGTACGGCCAGCTGGTTACCCAGTCCGTCTACGAAAAGCAGCTGAAAAAGGCCATTCAGGCGCAGGTGTACGCCAACCACTTCGCCGAAAGCCTGGACTATACCGAGGACCAGCTGGAGGCCGTCTACGCCGCTGACCCCAAGACCTATGACCGGGCGGACTATGAGAGCGTCCGCGTGAAGGGCACCGTCCCCACCACCACCGACGCCAATGGCAACACCGTGGAGGTTACCGACGCCGAGAAGGCCCAGGCCAAGGCGGACGCCAAGGCCCTGGCCGACCAGATCTACGCCTCCTTCCAAGGCGGCGCGGCGCTGTCCTCCCTGGCCGACGGCGACAAGGCCATCTATACCGACGGCACCCACAGCAGCTACTACTCCTCCACCCTGATGGACTGGGTGTTTGACGATTCCCGCAGCGCCGGCGACTCCGCGGTGCTGTTTGACGAGACCAGCACCGCCTACTACGTGGTGGTGTTCCATGACCGCTACCGGGACGAGTACAACACCGTCAACGTCCGCCACATTCTGATCCAGCCCGAGACCGGCGAAAAGGCCGTCGGTGAGGAGGGCTACGAGGAGGAAGCCGCTCAGCTGAACGCCGACGCCAAGGCCAAGGCTCAGGACCTGCTGGCCCAGTGGAAGGCCGGCGCCGCCACGGAGGATTCCTTCGCCCAGCTGGCGGTGGAGAACTCTGCCGACGGCGGCTCCGCCGCCCAGGGCGGCCTGTACACCCAGGTTTACCAGGGTGAGATGGTGCCGGCCTTCAATGACTGGTGCTTCGACAGCGCCCGCCGCACCGGCGACACCGACGTGGTGGAGACCGACTATGGTTACCACATCATGTATTTCGTGGGCAAGGACATGCCCTACTGGCAGCTGCAGGCCACCAACGCCCTGATGAACGAGGACTGCTCCGCCTGGTACGCCGAGAACACCGCGGACGCCTCCTACGAGGTCCGGGACGGCGGCATGAAGTACGTGGGCTGAGCCCGATTTTCCAAGAGGCCGGCTGAACAAGCCGGCCTCTTTTCTCACAAATTCACCTCTGGAGGGACCTTATGGACCATCCTTTTCTCCGCAACGAAATGCTGTGGGGGCCGGAGGCACAGCAGCGGCTGTCCCGGGCCCACGTGATTCTGTTCGGACTGGGCGGCGTGGGCAGCTACGCCGCCGAGTGCCTGTGCCGCAGCGGCGTGGGGGAGCTGACCATTGTGGACAGCGACACCGTCAGCGTCACCAACCGCAACCGCCAGCTGGAGGCCCTGGTCTCCACCACCGGCCAGAACAAAACCGACGCTCTGGCCCGGCGGCTGCTGGACATCAATCCGGAGCTGAAGCTGCATCCCATCTGCGCCCTCTATGACGCCGCCCACCGGGACCTGTTTTTCCCGGAGGGCTGCCGCTATGACTACATCGCGGACGCCATCGACCTGGTGTCCTGCAAGCTGGACCTGGCGGAGACCGCCCGCCGGCTGGACATCCCCCTTGTCATGACCCTGGGCACCGGCAACAAGCTGGATCCCACCCAGCTGCGCCTGGCCGACATCTCCGAGACCTACGGCTGTCCCCTGGCCCGGGTGATGCGCAAGGAGCTGCGCAGCCGGAACATCCACCACCTGCCGGTGGTGTTCAGCCCCGAGGAACCCGCCCCCGCCTTTCAGCTGGAAGCCCCTCCCCCGGGCCGCCGCAGCGTCCCCGCCAGCAACCCCTGGGTCCCCGCCGCCGCCGGATTGCTGCTGGGCAGCGCCGTGGTCCGGGCGCTGATCCGGTCCGAATAAAAGGAGATAGAAATTATGTTAACCGGAACCATCGTCAATACCGCCACCGTCATTCTGGGTTCTCTCATCGGCATGCTGCTGGGCAATATCCTGCCGGAGCGGCTGCGGGACACCGTCATGAAAGGTCTGGGCCTGTGTACGCTGTACATCGGCATCACCGGCATGTTCGGCAGTGAAAACCCCCTGATTACCATCATCGCCATCGCCGTGGGCGCCGCCATCGGCGAGCTGCTGGACCTGGACGGCCACCTGAACCGCTTCGCCGACGGTCTGGAGCGGAAATTCCGGAAAAACGGCGGCGGCAAGACCTCCATTGCCGAGGGCTTTGTCACCGCGTCCCTGGTGTTCTGCGTCGGCGCCATGACCATAGTGGGCGCCCTCAACGACGGCCTCACCGGCGACCACCAGATGCTGTTCACCAAGGCCACCCTGGACTTTGTGTCCTCCATGGTGTTCGCCTCCTCCATGGGCATCGGCGTGCTGCTGGCAGCGGCAGCGGTGTTCGTCATCCAGGGCAGCATCGCGTCTCTTGCCAGTCTGGTGGCCCCCCTGCTGCAGAGCGGCAACACCATTGCCGAGATGACGGTGGTGGGCTCCGTCCTCATTGTGGGCCTGGGTCTGAACATCCTGGGGCTTACCAAGCTGAAGGTGATGAACTACGTGCCCGCCATCTTCCTGCCCATCTTGCTCTGTCTGTTTATGTAAACTTCGTTGCTTTAAAAAGAGACGGCTCCGGCCGTCTCTTTTTTTGCAAAAGCATGGCAAAAAAATTTCCCTGTCCAGCGGACAGGGAAATTTTCTGTTCCTCAGTTGGGGATCAATTACTTGATCTCGACCTTGGCGCCGGCCTCTTCCAGCTTCTTCTTCAGCTCCTCGGCGTCGGCCTTGGAAACGGCCTCCTTCAGGGTCTTGGGAGCGCCCTCGACGGTAGCCTTGGCCTCGGCCAGGCCCTGGCCGGTGATCTCGCGGACGGCCTTGATGACCTTGATCTTGGCGGCGGCGTCGAAGCCGGTCAGGACCACGTCGAACTCGGTCTTCTCCTCAGCGGCGGGAGCGGCAGCGGCAGCGGGAGCAGCCATGGCGGCGGCGGAAACGCCGAACTCTTCCTCCAGAGCGTGAACCAGCTCGGACAGCTCCAGAACAGTCAGACCCTTGATCTCTTCGATCATAGCGGTAATCTTCTCAGACATGATAATAGCCTCCTAATTAATGATTTTTTGATGTCTGCCGATTATTCGGCAGCGGCGGGAGCGGCTTCCTCGGCGGGAGCGCCGTTCTTCTCGGCGATCTGCTTCAGGACAACAGCCAGGCCGGTGATGGGAGCCAGCATGGTACCCAGAACCTGAGCCTGCAGGACCGGCAGAGCGGGGATGGATGCCAGGGACTTGATGGTGGCCAGATCGACGGGCTTGCCGTCCATGAAGCCGCCCTTGATCTCGAACTTCTCCTTCAGCTTGTCCGCATAATTGGACATGACGCGGGCGGGAGCCACCACATCGCTGTCGCACAGGGCCAGAGAAGTGGTGCCGTTCAGCAGGCCGTCCAGCTCGTTGAGACCGGTGTTGTTGAAAGCGAAGCGCAGCAGCGTGTTCTTCACAACGGCATAGTGGATGTCGTTCTCGCGGCATTCCTTGCGGAGCGCGGTATCTTCCTCCACCGTGATGCCCTTGTAGTCAACGATCACGCCGGCCTGGGCCTTCTGGATCTGCTCGGTCAGCTGGGCAACGATGGCCTGCTTCTCGCTCAAGACTTTTGCGTTAGGCATTCTTGGTTTCACCTCCATTGGAATTTTGGTGCGTTCTGAAAGAAACCGTCCTTGTGCCCGCAAAGACACAAGGACGGATAGCAATCTCACGATAGCCGTCCTCGGCAGGAATTACGAGGCTCACGCCTCCCCTGCTGTCTTTGGAACGCAACCAGTAGTATATCAAATCCGCGAAATTTGTCAAGCACAAATTTCACCGAATGACCGCTTGGGAAAAATCAGATCAGCTTCGCAGTGTTCATCTTGACGCCGGGGCCCATGGTGGAGGCGGCGACGCAGCTGCGGATATACTGGCCCTTGGCGGCGGCGGGCTTGGCCTTGATGATGGCGCCCATGAGAGCGTTGTAGTTCTCGGTGAGCTTCTCGGGGCCGAAGGAGACCTTGCCGATGGGGCAGTGGATGATGTTGGTCTTGTCCAGACGGTACTCGATCTTACCGGCCTTGACTTCCTTCACGGCCTTGGCAACATCGGGAGTCACGGTGCCGGCCTTGGGAGAGGGCATCAGACCCTTGGGGCCCAGGACCTTACCGAGACGGCCGACAACGCCCATCATGTCGGGGCTGGCGACCACCACGTCGAAGTCGAACCAGTTTTCCTTCTGGATCTTCTCCACCATATCCATATCGCCGACATAATCGGCGCCGGCCTCGCGGGCAGCCTCGGCCTTGTCGCCCTTGGCGAACACCAGGACGCGGACGGTCTTGCCGGTGCCGTGGGGCAGCACGATGGCGCCGCGGACCTGCTGATCGGCGTGACGGGAGTCAACGCCCAGCTTCACGTGCAGCTCGACGGTCTCGTCGAACTTGGCGGTAGCAGTCTTGCAAACCAGAGCCAGACCGTCAGCGGCCTCATACTGGACGCTTCTGTCGATCTGCTTGGCACTATCCTTATATTTCTTGCCTCTAAACAATGTTACTTCCTCCTCATAGTGGTTCTTCGGAATGAATCCTCCCACTGTCTGTTGCGGCGGAAAGCCGCTCAGTTGATTGTTCGATTACTCCTCGACGACAACGCCCATGCTGCGGCAGGTGCCGGCGATCATGCTCATGGCGGCTTCCAGGCTGGCGGCGTTCAGGTCGCGCATCTTGATCTCAGCGATCTTCTGGATGGAGGCCTTGGAGATGGTGGCCACCTTGGTCTTGTTAGGCACGCCGGAGCCGGACTCGATGTTGCACTCCTTCTTGATCAGGACAGCCGCGGGGGGAGTCTTGGTGATGAAGGAGAAGGAGCGGTCAGCGTACACAGTGATGACCACGGGGATAATCATGCCCATGTCATTCTTGGTGCGCTCGTTGAACTCCTTGGTGAACGCCGCGATGTTGACGCCGTGCTGGCCCAGAGCGGGACCAACGGGGGGAGCGGGGGTTGCCTTGCCTGCGGGAATCTGCAGCTTTACATAACCGGTAATTTTCTGTGCCACGGAGTAGCACCTCCTAAATCGTAAAAATGTGGTGACGGACAGGCGGTCCGTCTTTGGCGGGGCGGTTCAGCCCCTCCCACTTGTGCCGGAACGCTCCGGCGGTGCGTTGAATTCAGTCCTGGACCTCCACCTGGTCGAGTTCCAGTTCCACGGGGGTCTCCCGTCCAAACATGGAGACCATGACGGAAACGCGGTTCTTCTCAGGCTCGATCTCCTCCACAACACCGGTGAAGGTGGACAGGGGGCCGTCGATGATCCGCACGTGGTCGCCCACGCCGTACTTGACGACGATCTCGTGCTTTTCCATGCCCATGGCAAGCACCTCATCCTCCGACAGGGGGATGGGCTTGTTGGCGGAACCGACAAAGCCGGTGACGCCGCGGACGTTCCGCACCAGATGCCAGGTATCGTCGGTCATGACCATCTTGATCATCACGTAGCCGGGGAACACCTTCCGCTCCACCTCTTTGGTGGCGCCGGAGTCGGTGACCTCGGTAACGGTCTCCATGGGGATCTCCATCCGCAGGATCACATCCTCCATGCCGCGGCCGTTGACGAGCTTCTCAATGCTGGTCTTGACGGCATTCTCATAGCCGGAATAGGTATGGATCACATACCACTTCGCGCTTTCTGCCATATCCGGTCCTCTCAGCCGCCCAGAACGCCGATGAGCATCTGGAAGGCGTTGACCACAACAAAGTCAAACAGCCAGATGCACACACCGATGCACAGGGAGCACAGCAGCACCGTGCCGGTGTTCTTGAGAACGGTCTTTTTGGAAGGCCACACGACCTTCTTCAGTTCGCTTTTCATCTCGCGGAACCACAGGCCGCGATCCTTCTTCTTTGTTTCTGCCATTTTGCTACACGCCCTTTCTTCGCCGGTTTACTTCGTCTCGGAGTGGAGCGTGTGCTTGCGGCAGAAGGGGCAATACTTGTTCAGTTCAAGCTTATCCGGGGTGTTCTTCTTGTTCTTCATCGTATTGTAGTTTCTCTGCTTGCACTCGTTGCATCTCAAAGTGACTTTAACGCGCATCTAACGGCACCTCCTTATTATTGGTATCCGGTCCGGCTCCAGCCGGGGACACCGACTGCCTCCCTGTTTGCAAAAGCAGCCGCCGCCCTGCCCACGAAAAGCGAAAATGCGCATGACGACAAAACCCTTTTTCACAGGTAATGCTGATTTTACCACGTTTCAACCCGCCGGTCAACCCGTTTTTTCGGAAAATTTTTGCCTTTTTCCCAGACTCCCGCCTTGCCCCTTTCCCGGCTCTGCCTTATAATGAAGTATCGCAACCAATACCGCCTGAAAAGGAGACGTGTTATGCGCATCATGGCCATTGACTACGGCGACGCCCACACCGGCATCGCCATTTCCGACCCCACCGGCTTTCTCACCGGCTTTTCCACCACCATCAACGCCTACCGCCCGGAAGCGGTGGCGGAGCAGGTGGCGGCGCTGTGCCGGGAGCACGGCGTGGAGGAGCTGGTGCTGGGCCACCCCATCAACATGGACGGCACCCGGGGACCCCGCTCCGAAAAGGCCCGGGCCATGGCGGAGCTGCTGCGGGCCGCCACCGGCCTGCCGGTGACGCTGTGGGACGAGCGGCGCACCACCATTGACGCCCACCAGATTCTGATGAACAACGGGAAGAACGCCAAAAAGCGGAAAAAGACGGTGGACGCGGTGGCCGCCTCCCTGATTCTGGAGGGCTACCTCACCTACAAGAAGAGCCACGGCTGAGCGCCGGGCCTGTCAGGCCGGAGACTTTTCCCTCCCCGGCTTGACAGGCCCCGGTTTCTCTGGTAAGCTGTATACAATTTCATATAAAAGAACCGTCGATGCGGTACGCATGGAAGGGCTTTTAAATATTATTACTGTGAGGTAAGCGTATGGACAAAGCCGCTTCTGTTTTTTTACGCTCCGACATCCATCCGGAGGATGTGTCCCACCTGATCCGCTGGCTCCGCAACCGGAACGTGACCCGGTATCTCAACGAGGACGCCTCCGCCCCGGAGCAGCTGGAACAGCTGCTCCGCGCCACGCCCCCGCCGCTGCTGACCTGCCGGCTGAACCAGCACGGCCGCTTTTTCCTGATCTGCCGGAACTGGGGCCCGCCTCTGGGCTTTGTGAAGCTCACTCCCCATGGGCCGGGGGTTTACGAGATCGTGTTCGCCGTGGGGGAGCAGTCCCTCTGGGGACAGGGCTACGGCTCTCTGGCGGTGCAGGCGGCGCTGCGGCAGGCGTTTTTTGAATGGCGGGCGGAAAAGCTCATCGCCCGCATCTATCAGGAGAACCTGCGGTCCGTCAACACGGTCTGCGGCTGCGGGTTTGTCCGGGAGCACCGGGGCGGAAATCTGGACCGCTACCGCATCACCATGGCGGAATACCTGGAGACCCTGCAGGCGCCGGCCCGGAAGGACCGGAAGCCCGCCGGCTCCCTGGCCTGAACGGAAAAAGGGAACGCGAAGCGATGCTTCGCGTTCCCTTTTTTTACAGCTTCACGCCACGGTCCCGGAAGGCCTTCTGCAGCAGCTCCATGTCCGAGGGGATGGTGATGGGGTCGCCGCAGGCCCGGATGGCGTTGGCCACGTCCTTCAGGCCGTTGCCGGTGACCACGCTGACCACCGTGTCCTCCCGGCCCAGAATGCCCTGCTCACACAGCTTCTTCACGCCGGCGGTGCCGGTGACGCCCGCCGGTTCGCCGAACACGCCGCAGGTGCGGCCCAGCAGCTGCTGGGCCGCCATGATCTCCGCGTCCGACACGTTGACGGCGATGCCGTTGGACTCCCGGATGGCCATCAGGGCCTTGTCCGCGTTCCGGGGCACGCCCACGGCGATGGAGTCCGCCAGGGTGTTCTCCTCCATGGGGTGCCAGTCGCCGCCCTGGGCGATGGCCCGGTTCAGGGGGCAGCAGCCCTCCGCCTGGGCGGAGATCAGCCGGGGCAGCCGGTCAATGAAGCCGATGGCGTACAGGTCCTTCAGGCCCTTCCACAGTCCGGCGATGGTGCAGCCGTCGCCCACGGAGATGGCGATGTAGTCCGGCACCTGCCAGTTCAGCTGCTCCATGATCTCCAGAGCCACCGTCTTTTTGCCCTCGGAGAGGTAGGGGTTGATGGCGGCGTTGCGGTTATACCAGCCCCATTTGTCGATGGCGGCCTTGCTCAGCTCGAAGGTGTCCTCGTAGCTGCCCTCCACAGAGATGACGGTGGCGCCGAAGGTCAGCAGCTGGGCCACCTTTCCCTTGGGGGCGCGGGAGGGGACGAAGATGAAGGTCTCCAGCCCCGCCGCCGCGGCGTTGCCCGCCAGGGAGCTGGCGGCGTTGCCGGTGGAGGAGCAGGCGATGGTCTTTGCTCCGGCCTCCCCTGCCTTGGCCACCGCCATGGCGCTGGCCCGGTCCTTCAGGGACGCGGTGGGGTTCTGGCCGTCATCCTTCACCCACAGCCGCCCCAGGCCCAGCCGGTCCGCTAGCCGGGATTCCTCATAGAGGGGGGACCAGCCCACCCGCAGGGGCGTGGGGGCGGTGGTCTCCTCCACCGGCAGCAGCTCCCGGTAGCGCCACATGGTGCGCTCCGTCCGGGCGGCCAGCTTCTCTTTGGTCAGCTGCGTTTTGATGTAGTCATAATCGTAGACGATGTCCAGAATGCCGCCGCACTCACAGGTGGTCAGATCCGGCACGGCATCGTATTCCCTGCCGCAGCGAATGCAGCGGGCGAATTTTACATTTTTCATAACGATGATCTCCTTTAGGGAGGTTTGCCGGTCTTGCCGGCAGGGATTGCGCCGCTTCCGGTGCGGGAAAATGCCGGGACCCCGGCGGGCTTTGCACCCCCCATTCTTTTTCGTCTTGCCGAAAAAGAATGCGCCGTGCACGGTGGAAGAAAAAGGCGCTTTTTCGCCTTTGTACACAAAGGCTGACGGGAGATTCCTCAGACGGTGCCGACTTGGTTCGGGAGTCTCCTGCCGACTGCGCTCTCCATTCTGCGTAAACTGATACTGCTCCGCCGCAAGTTGAGACCTGAGCGGCCATCGGGGTGCAGAACCGAAAGGCCCCTGCGTGTTGGCCCCGGGCGTTCCGCTACGCTACGCCCTACCGCGGCGGCGGACGATTATAACCTGGGAATGCGCGTAACGCGCGGGAATAGGAGGATCAGCCTTTCGGTTTTCCTCCCCGATAACCACCGGACTTCTGCGATTTGCGGCGGAAAGCCATCGAAAAGCAGAGAGTCCTCCGCACCCGGCAGGAGGCTCCTGGGCCTGGTCGGCAGGGTCTGAGGAGACTCCCGGTCTGACCTTTGCGCAGCGAAGGTCACGCCCGGCGTTTTTCTTTTCCACCGGGCGCGGCGACTTTTCTTTTGACGCGTCAAAAGAAAAGTGGGGGCGCAAAGCCGCGATCTTCATCGCACCCCCCGGGGGTCCGGCGCAAACAGAAACCCTTACAGCGCTTTCAGAACACCGCTCTCCTCGTTGAAGGCGTTGATCAGCTCATCAAGCTCCTTCGCCTGGGCGTGAACGGCGTCCCAGGTTCCCTCGGTGTCATACCACAGGGCGTTCAGCTCCTCGGCGGTCTTGCCCTGCTGCTCCACCCAGGTGTAGTACTTCAAATTGTGGACCCGCTTCCGCTCAGCGTAGGTCAGCTCCATCATGCTGTCGGTCTTGAGGCCCAGCATGTGCATCCCGTGGTCCAGGGCGGCGGCGGAGACGCTGTAGGGTCCGTTCTCCTGCTCCAGCTCCTCGATGCGGCTGCCGTACATGACGGCGGAGTCGGTGAGGACGGTGCCCACCACGTCATGCTCGGTGAACTCGTAATATTTGGCCATCTTGATGCAGCACAGCAGGTTGGCGATGCCGGAGATGCCCAGCCAGGTCAGCTTCTCGACGGTGTCCTCGTCCAGATGCAGTTCCTCCCGGAGATAGGTCTGGCCCTCGGGGGTGTTGAACAGCCGCAGCAGCCGCTGGGAGTCCTCGTCATCGATGGCGATGGCCATGTCCGTGTTCTTCACGTTGTGAATCCAGGGGATGTGCTTGTCACCGATGCCCTCAATGCGGTGGCCGCCGAAGCCGTTGTTGAGAATGGTGGGGCACTGGAGGGCCTCGCCCACGCCCAGCTTCAGCCGGGGATAGCGCTCCTTCAGCAGATCGCCGGTGGACATGGTGCCGGCGGAGCCGGAGGTGAAGCAGGCGCCGGAGAACCGGTCGCCAGGCCGCCTGATGGCCTCAAACAGGTCCGCCATGGCATAGCCGGTGACGTTATAATGCCACAGGGGGTTGCCCATCTCCTCAAACTGGTTGAAGATCATGCAGTGGGGGTCCCGCTTCAGCTCGTTGGTCTTGTCGAAGATCTCCTTCACGTTGGACTCGCAGCCGGGGGTGGCGATGACCTCCGCGCCGATGGAGTGGAGCCACTCAAACCGCTCCCGGCTCATCTCCGCCGGAAGGATGGCCACGCCCTGAGCGCCCAGCAGCTTGGAGTTGAAGGCGCCGCCCCGGCAGTAGTTGCCGGTGGAGGGCCAGACAGCCTTGTGGACGTCCACGTCAAACTGGCCGGTCACCAGCCGGGGGGCCAGGCAGCCGAAGGAGGCGCCCACCTTGTGGCAGCCGGTGGGGAACCACTTGCCCACCATGGCCACAATGCGGCAGGGCACGCCGGTGAGGGCGGAGGGGAACTCCACATAGTTGGGCGCCGGCTGATAGAGGCCGCCGAACTCCTTCGCCTCGTTCTTCCAGGTAATGCGGAACAGATTCAGCGGGTCCACGTCCCACAGGCCCACGTTCCGCAGCCGGTCCTGAATCTTTTCGGGAATGGTCTCCGGGTGGCGCATCTGCTCAATGGTGGGGATGATGATGCCGTTTTCTCTGGCCTTGCGCAGGTTGTGCGCCAGGCCCTCCTTGTGGATAGTCAGGTCAATCATGTGGTTTTTCCCTCCTGCTTCGTATCGATATAGGAATATAAGGTGTACTTGGAAATTCCGAAGTATCTGGCGATCTTGTCGCCGGACCTGGTCACCAGAAACGCGCCGTTCTGGTTCAGAAAGCGGATGGCCTTTACCTTGTCCTCCTTGGTCATCAGGGCCGCTGGCTTGCCCACCAGCGCCACCGACTGCTGGATCAGGTCATCCAGCACGTCATTGATGTTGACAATTTTCTCCGGCTCCGCCTGCTCCGGCTGCTTGGTGGACACCAGGTCCCGCACGGCCCCCTCCACCATCAGCAGCCGGGAGATGTCAAAGTTGATGGAGAGGATGGCCCCCACCTTTCCCTTGGCGTTCCGGATGTACAGGGTGGAGGACTTGAGAATCTTGCCGTCCGGCGTCCGGGTCAGGTAGCCCAGGTGGTCCTTGGGGTCCGCCTCGCCCCGCTCCATCTGCTCCAGCACCACCTGGGACGCGCCGTCTCCCACCTTCCGGCCGGAGACGTGGCCGTTGACAATGTAGACGATGGTGTGGTCCGGATGGCGGCTGAGGTCGTGAATCACCACTTCGCAGCTGCTGCCGAACTGGGCGGCGATGCCGTCCGCCACCTGGCGCAGCAGTTCATTTTTCCCGCTTCCGATAGGCCTTCTCCCCCCTCTTCACGGCTGTTTTCTGTCCCCATCATATCATACTTTTGCGGTAAAGCAACAGAGGATTCAAAAAAATTTTTAGGTTGGCTCAATTTTTGTTTGACATGGCTTCAACTTGTGCTATCATGAGGGCAGATAGATTTACAACGGAGGGTGAGAATATGGATTTTGAAGCGATCAAAGCCGCTGCGGCAGGCTATCAGGCGGACATGACCCGGTTCCTGCGGGACATGATCGCCATTCCCAGCGAGAGCTGCGAAGAGGAAGGCGTGGTCCGGCGCATCCGCTCCGAGATGGAAAAGGTGGGCTTCGACCGGGTGGAGATTGACGGCCTGGGCAACGTCATCGGCTGGATGGGGGAAGGCGGGAAGATCATCGCCATCGACTCCCACGTGGACACCGTGGGCATCGGCAACCGGGACAACTGGACCGCCGATCCCTACGAGGGCTATGAGACGGAGGACATCATCTTCGGCCGGGGCGGCTCCGACCAGGAGGGCGGCATGGCCGCCGCCGTGTACGGTGCCCGGATCATGAAGGACCTGAACCTGATCCCCGAGGGCTATCAGATCATGGTGGTGGGCTCCGTCCAGGAGGAGGACTGCGACGGCATGTGCTGGCAGTACATCGTCAACAAGTACTTCAACGGGCCGGAGGACGCCCGCAGCCGCATCGCCTTCGTCATCTCCACCGAGCCCACCGACGGCGGCATCTACCGGGGCCACCGGGGCCGCATGGAGATCCGGGTGGACGTGAAGGGCGTCAGCTGCCACGGCAGCGCGCCCCAGCGGGGCGACAACGCCATTTACAAGATGGCGGACATCATTGAGGACATCCGCGCCCTCAACGAAAACGGCGACGGCGACTCCTACGCCGTCCGGGGTCTGGTGAAGATGCTGAATCCGGAGTTCAACCCGAAGCACGCCGAGGACGCTCAGTTCCTGGGCCGGGGCACCTGCACCGTCTCCCAGATCTTCTACACCTCCCCCAGCCGCTGCGCCGTGGCGGACAGCTGCGCCATTTCCGTGGACCGCCGCATGACCGCCGGCGAAACCTGGGACTCCTGCCTGCAGGAGATCCGGGAGCTGCCCTCCGTGAAGAAATACGGCAGCGACGTCACCGTCAGCATGTACATGTATGACCGGCCCGCCTGGACCGGCGAGGTCTACGAGACGGAGTGCTTCTTCCCCACCTGGATCAACAAGGAGAGCGCCGCCCACGTCCGGGCGCTGGCGGACGCCCACAGGGCGCTGTGGGGCGACGAGCGCATCGGCCACGCCGACGCCGACCCGGCGCTGGACGCCATGCACCTGCGCCGGGGCCGTCCCCTGACGGACAAGTGGACCTTCTCCACCAACTGCGTCTCCATCCAGGGCCGCTACGGCATCCCCTGCGTGGGCTTCGGCCCCGGCGCGGAGAGCCAGGCCCACGCCCCCAACGAAATCACCTGGAAGCAGGATCTGGTGACCTGCGCCGCCCTGTACGCCGCCGTGCCCGGCCTCTACCGGCCCGACGAGGACGCCGGCGACGCCACCGAATTCCGCCAGTCCCTGACGGACAACGACATCCGCTGAGTCCGCCGCCGCCATCAGAGACAGATAGATCAAAGGAGAGCTGAAATATGTCCAAAACCATTGAACTAGCCCAGCATCTGGAAAAGCTGCACATCAACAACATGTACAAGTCCGACTTCTACTGGACCTGGGACAAAACCGACGAGGAGCTGGAGGCCATCTTCACCGTGGCCGACGCCCTGCGGGACCTGCGGGAGCGGAACAAGTCCACCCGGGTGTTTGACTCCGGCCTGGGCATCTCCATCTTCCGGGACAACTCCACCCGCACCCGTTTCTCCTTCGCCTCCGCCTGCAACCTGCTGGGCCTGGCCTGCCAGGACCTGGACGAGAAGAAGTCCCAGATCGCCCACGGCGAGACCGTCCGGGAGACGGCCAACATGGTGTCCTTCATGGCCGACGTCATCGGCATCCGGGACGATATGTTCATCGGCGAGGGCCACAAGTATCAGAAGACCTTCATGGACGCCGTGAAGGAGGGCTACCGGGACGGCATTCTGGAGCAGCAGCCCACCCTGGTGAACCTCCAGTGCGACGTGGACCACCCCACCCAGTGCATGGCGGATATGCTCCACATCATCCACCACTTCGGCGGCGTGGAGAACCTGAAGGGCAAGAAGATCGCCATGACCTGGGCCTACTCTCCCTCCTACGGCAAGCCCCTGTCAGTGCCCCAGGGCGTCATCGGCCTGATGACCCGCTTCGGCATGGACGTGGTGCTGGCCCATCCCGAGGGCTATGACGTGATGCCGGAGGTGGAGGCCATCGCCCGCAAGAACGCGGAGGCCACCGGCGGCTCCTACAAGAAGGTGGCCACCATGGAGGAGGCCTTCCAGGACGCCGACATTGTGTATCCCAAGTCCTGGGCGCCCTTCGCCGCCATGGAGCAGCGCACGAAGCTGTATCAGGCCGGGGACCAGGCGGGCATTGACGCCCTGGAGCGGCAGCTGCTGGCCCAGAACGCCCTCCACAAGGACTGGACCTGCTCCGAGGAGATGATGAAGCGCACCCGCGGCGGCAATGCCCTGTACCTCCACTGCCTGCCCGCCGACATCACCGGCGTCAGCTGCCAGGAGGGTGAGGTGGACGCCTCCGTGTTTGACCGCTACCTGGTGCCCCTGTACAAGCAGGCCAGCTACAAGCCCTACATCATCGCCGCCATGATTCTCATGGCCCGGGTGAAGGACCCCGTGTCCGCCCTGATGGCCATGGACGCCGGCGACAAGCGCAAGCGGTTCTGAGCAGTTCTCCCGCTGCGGCCCATTGTGAAATTTTGTTTTGGCGGGAGTATTTTTCGGATATTCCCGCCAAAACTATTGGGGCAACTTCAGCTTCACAAAAGGAGGAATCCCCATCATGGGTAAACGCATCGTCATCGCCCTGGGCGGCAACGCTCTGGGCAGCACCCTGCCGGAGCAGATGACCGCCGTCCGCACCACCGCCCGGGCCATCACCGACCTTATTGAGGACGGCCACCAGGTGACGGTAGTCCACGGCAACGGCCCCCAGGTGGGCATGATCAACACCGCCATGACCACCCTCTCCCGGGAGGACCGCAGCTGCCCCATGGCTCCCATGTCCGTCTGCACCGCCATGAGCCAGGGCTATATCGGCTACGACCTCCAGAACGCCCTGCGGGAGGAACTGCGGAACCGGGGGCTGAACCGCCCCGTGGCCACCGTCCTCACCCAGGTGGAGGTGGACCCGAAGGACCCGGGCTTCCAGCGGCCCAGCAAGCCCATCGGCACCTTCATGAGCGAGGAGGAGGCGGAGGAGATGCGCCGCCGGGGCAACGCCGTCATGGAGGACGCCGGCCGGGGCTGGCGCCGGTGCGTGGCCTCCCCCCTGCCCAAAGCCATTGTGGAAATTGACGTGATCCGCACCCTGGTGGACGCCGGACAGGTGGCCATCGCCTGCGGTGGCGGAGGCATCCCCGTGTACCCCACGGAGGGCAACCACCTGAAGGGCGCCGGCGCCGTCATCGACAAGGACTTCGCCGCGGAGCTGCTGGCGGAGGAGCTGAACGTCGACAGCCTCATCATTCTCACCGCCGTGGAGAAGGTGGCCATCCACTTCGGCAAGCCCCAGCAGCAGTGGCTGACGGAGCTGACGCCGGAGGAGGCCCGGAAATACGCGGCGGAGGGCCACTTCGCCCCCGGCTCCATGCTGCCCAAGGTGCAGGCCGCCGTGAAATTCGCCGAATCCGCGCCGGGCCGCACCGCCCTCATCACCCTGCTGGAAAAGGCCCGGGAGGGCATCGCCGGGAAAACCGGCACCTCCGTCCGGCAAGCATAACCAACCGTGAAAAAAACCGGGAATCGGCGGTCTTGTCCGTCTTTTCCCGGTTTTTCACCGGTTTTGTGAAAGTTCCCAAAGGAGAACTTGCTTTTTCCAAAAAATTTATAATGCTGTGTCCGGCGAAATTCCAATTTGCAGTTGAATTTTTCCCCGGAAACCTGTATCATTGAGAGGTACGAAGTCCTACCTTATCCCCGCAGATTCTACAATTATATGAGGAGGAAAACAGAATGAAGAAATTTCTTGCACTGCTGCTGGCCGGCGTCATGACCCTGGGTCTGGCTGCCTGCGGCAGCTCCGGCTCCAGCTCCGCCCCCGCTGCGTCTGCTCCCGCCGCATCCGCCCCTGCCGCGTCCGCTCCCGCCGAGGAACCCATCAAGATCGGCCTGATCTGCGTTCACGACATCAACTCCGGTTACGACGCCGCCCACATTGAGGGCCTGACCAAGGCCTGCGAGGACCTGGGCATCGACGTCAGTTCCCAGGTGGTGTTCAAGTACAACATCCCCGAGGACGAGACCTGCAAGGAGACCGCCGTGGACCTGGCTGACTCCGGCTGCGACATCGTCTTCTCCGACTCCTACGGCCACCAGAGCTTCATGATGCAGGCCGCCGAGGAGTTCCCCGAGGTCACCTTCGTGGCCTGCACCGGCGACCAGGCCGGTGTTGCCGGTATGGACAATGTGAAGAACATCTTCCCCTATACTTATGAGTCCCGCTACGTCTCCGGCGTGGTGGCCGGCATGAAGCTCAAGGAGCTGATGGACGCCGGTACCATCACCGATCCCTACATCGGCTACGTGGGCGCCTATCCCTACGCCGAGGTGGTCTCCGGCTACACCGCCTTCTTCCTGGGCATCCAGTCCATCGTTCCCGAGGCCCACATGGACGTCCAGTACACCAACTCCTGGTATGATCCCACCGCTGAGAGCGAGGCTGCCAACGCCCTGATGAGCCGCGGCTGCGTCATCATCGGCCAGCACGCCGACTCCACCGGTGCTCCCTCCGCCGTGGAGGCCGCCCAGAAGACCGGCACCGTGGCCTACTCCGTTGGCTACAACATCGACATGCTGGAGGTTGCCCCCAACGCCGCTCTGACCTCCGCCCAGAACAACTGGTCCGTGCTGTACAAGGCCGCTCTGGAGGCCTTCCAGGCCGGCGGCGTGCCCGCCGACTACTCCGCCGGCATTGCCGACGGCGCCGTGATGATCTCCGCGCTGGGCGGCAGCTGCGCCGCCGGCACCCAGGAGGCCGTGGACGCTGCCTGGGCCGGCATCAAGGACGGCAGCCTGAAGGTGTTCGACACCTCCAAGTTCACCGTGGGCGGCAAGGCCGTGGACACCTACGATGTGAACTTCTCCATCATCGACTTCGGCACCGGCAATGTGATCTTCGAGGGTCCCACCGAGAACGTCATCTCTGACGGCGCTTTCCAGGAGTCCGTTTACCGTTCCGCTCCTTACTTCGATCTGCGGATCGACGGCATTACCGAGCTGAACTGATCTCGGTCATCAAAAGGGGCTGCCCTCCGGCAGCCCCTTTTTCCCCTTTTTCTCTTCTGTCTCCCCTCCCTGATTTTTTCGTCCCCCCATCCTGAAACAGAAAGGAAGATCAGTTTGGAACAGACTTATGCCGTTCAGATGAGCAACATCACCAAGCGGTTCGGCAAAGTGGTGGCCAATGACGCCGTGGACCTGTATATCCGCCGGGGCGAGATTCTGTCCCTGCTGGGTGAGAACGGCAGCGGCAAGACCACACTGATGAACATGCTCTCCGGCATCTATTTCCCCGACGAGGGCCAGATCTACGTCAACGGCCAACCCGTCACCATTGCCTCCCCCAAGGACGCCTTCGCCTGCGGCATCGGCATGATTCACCAGCATTTCAAGCTGGTGGACGTGTTCACCGCCGTGGAGAACATCGTGCTGGGGCTGGAGGACGAGGGAAAGCTGGACCTGAAATCCGCCGCCGCCAGAATCACCGAGATCTGCCGGAAATACGGCTTCGTCATCGATCCTTTCAAAAAGGTGTATGACATGTCCGTGTCGGAGAAGCAGACGGTGGAAATCGTCAAGGTCCTGTACCGGGGCGCTGACATTCTGATTCTGGACGAGCCTACCGCCGTGCTGACCCCCCAGGAGACGGACCGGCTGTTCGACGTCATGCGCAACATGAAGGCCGACGGCAAGGCCATGGTCATCATCACCCACAAGCTCCACGAGGTGATGGATGTATCCGACCGGGTGGCGGTGCTGCGCAAGGGCCGCTACATTGCCGACGTGGCCACCAAGGACACCTCTCCCCAGGCCCTGACGGACATGATGGTGGGCCACGCCGTGACGCTGAACATCGACCGCCCCGAACCCAAGGACCCCACTCCCCGGCTCACCGTCCAGGATCTGACGGTGTATGACGCCATGGGCGTCAAGCGGCTGGACAAGGTGTCCTTCACCGCCATGGGCGGCGAGATTCTGGGCATCGCCGGCATCGCCGGCTCCGGCCAGAAGGAGCTGCTGGAGGCCGTGGCCGGCCTGCAGCCCATGGAAGAGGGCGCCTCCATTCTGTTCCGCCCCGTGAGCGGGGCGCCGGAGCAGCAGCTGGTGGGCAAGACCCCCCTGCAGATCAAGCAGGCGGGCGTGGCCATGTCCTTCGTGCCGGAGGACCGGCTGGGCATGGGCCTGGTTGGCTCCATGGGCATGACCGGCAACATGCTGCTGCGCAGCTACCGCAAGGGCCACGGCGCCTTTACCGACCGCAAGGCCCCCCGGGCCCTGGCGGAGGAGGTGAAGGAGCAGCTGGAGGTTATGACCCCCAGCGTCAACTTCCCGGTGCGGCGGCTGTCCGGCGGCAACGTGCAGAAGGTGCTGGTGGGCCGTGAGATCGCCCAGAACCCCTCGGTGCTGATGACCGCCTATGCAGTCCGCGGCCTGGACATCAATACCTCCTACACCATCTACAACCTGCTGACGGAGCAGAAGATGAAGGGTGTGGCCGTCATTTACGTGGGCGAGGATCTGGACGTGCTGCTGGAGCTGTGCGACCGGATTCTGGTGCTGTGCGGCGGCCAGGTCAGCGGCATTGTGGACGCCCGCACCACCACCAAGGAAGAAGTGGGTCTGCTGATGACCCGGTTTGCAAAGGAGGGGACCAACGGATGAGCAGTCAGCGTAAGGAACCTTTGCTGCGGATCGCCAAGCGGGACGGCATCGCCCGCCCCAAGGCCTACGCCATCCGCATTGCGGCAGTGCTGCTGTCTCTGGTGGTCAGCGGCCTGTTCATCTTCTCCGTTACCAAGCTGAACCCGGTAGAAGTCTACAAGGCCATGTACAACGGCGCCTTCGGCACCACCCGCCGCAGCTGGGCCACCATCAAGGACGCCATGATGCTGCTGTGCATCGGCGTGGGACTGGCCCCCGCCTTCAAGATGAAATTCTGGAACATCGGCGCCGAGGGCCAGGTGCTGGTGGGCGGCATCGTCACCGCTGGCATGATGCGGATTCTGGGGCCCTCCATCCCCACCCCCATGCTGCTGGTGCTGATGGCCGCGGCCAGCCTGCTGGCCGGCGCCGTCTGGGGCGTGGTGCCCGCCGCCTTCAAGGCCCGCTGGAACACCAACGAGACGTTGTTCACCCTGATGATGAACTACGTGGCCATCCAGCTCACCAGCTACTGCGTGGCTCTGTGGGAGAACCCCTACGGCTCCAACACCGTGGGCATCATCCACCAGCAGACCAAGTACGGCTGGTTCCCCAAGGTCTTCGGCCAGGAGTACGGCCTCAACGTCATTCTGGTGATGACCCTGACCATCGGCATGTATATCTACCTGAAATACTCCAAGCAGGGCTATGAGATCTCCGTGGTGGGCGACTCCGAGAACACCGCCCGCTACGCCGGCATCAACGTGAAGAAGGTCACCATCCGCACCATGGCCATCTCCGGCGCCATCTGCGGCATGGCGGGCTACATCGCCGTGGCCGGCGCCAGCCACACCATCTCCACCTCCACCGCCGGCGGCCGGGGCTTCACCGCCATCATCGTGGCCTGGCTGGCCCAGTTCAACTCCTTCGTGATGATCCTCATCTCCTTCCTGCTGGTATTCCTGCAGAAGGGCGCCATTGAGATCGCCTCCCAGTTCAACCTGAACGACTATGCCTCCAACGTCATCACCGGCATCATTCTGTTCTTCATTCTGGGCAGCGAGTTCTTCATCAACTACCGGCTGATCTTCCGGAGCAAAAAGGAGGCGGATGCAAAATGACAAGCGCGCAGCTGATTCAGTTGTTCCAGTCCGCCGTGGTGTTCGGCACCGTCATCATGTTCGGCGCTCTGGGTGAGATTCTGACGGAGAAATCCGGCAACCTGAACCTGGGCGTCCCCGGCATCATGTATCTGGGCGGCATCGCCGGCCTGGCGGCCTCTTTCTTCTATGAGTTCAACAACCCCAATCCCTCCCCGGCGGTATGCCTGATTCTCAGCTTCCTGGCGGCCTTCGCCGCCTCCGCCCTGGGCGGATTGCTCTACAGCTTCCTGACCATCACCCTCCGGGCCAACCAGAACGTCACCGGCCTGACCCTCACCATTTTCGGCGGCGGCGTGGCCAACTTCTTCGGCGGCAGCCTGAACACCATGGCCGGCGGCGTGGGCCAGATCTCCGTGGCCGTCACCAGCAGCGTCTACCGGGCCAACCTGGCCCACCGCGTGAACCTGGGCTGGTTCGGCTCCCTGTTCCTCAGCTACGGCTTTATGGTGTATCTGGCCATCATCGTGGCGGTGGCCGTCACCATTTTCTTCACCCGCACCCGCAAGGGCCTGAACCTGCGGGCCGTGGGCGAGAACCCCGCCACCGCCGACGCGGCGGGCATCAACGTCACCCGCTGCAAGTACGTGGCCACCTGCATCGGCGCCGGCATCTCCGGCATGGGCGGCCTGTACTACACCATGGACTATATCAAGGGCACCTGGGCCAATGACGGCACCATCGAGGCCCTGGGCTGGCTGGCGGTGGCGCTGGTGATCTTCGCCACCTGGAAGCCCCTCAACGCCGTTTGGGGCTCCTACCTGTTCGGCCTGCTGTCCTGGATGTACTTCTACGTCCCCGGCCTGACCCGCAGCTCCCAGGAGCTGTTCAAGATGCTCCCCTATCTGGTGACCATCGCCGTGCTGATTGCCATTTCCCTGCGGAAAAAGCGGGAAAATCAGCCGCCCGCCAGTCTGGGACTGCCGTACTTCCGGGAAGAACGATGAGACCTTCAACCATGCAGAGGGACCGCCAAAGGCGGTCCCTTTCTTGTTGCGGCTGGTTTTTCCGCTCCGCGGCAAGTGCCGCGTCCGAGCGTTTCGCGCCCTGCGAAACCTCTGGGAATCAATCTGGTGGTGACACCTCAGGCAATCAGCAATATACAAAAGCCAAAGGCTTGCAACGCAGGATTACAAATGGTAGAATGATTAACAAAACTTCTGGTTTTCGGAGGTCTTAGATGAAAAAGCCTTGGTTTGTTTGGTTGTCATTGATGGGGTTTATGGGACTTTATATCTTTTTAGTATTCAAACAATTTATTGGCTTTTTCCAAAAGCGGCCATTTGATATGTCTCTTTGGGTGGAATTTTGTGGTCGTTCTATCGGTTTGCTCTTTTTGCTCATCATGGTGCCGTCTCTTGTGATAGTCACATTGATTTCGGCCATTTTTTCTGAGCGGACACTGGGCTGGAATATCAGTCTTTGCGCATTATGGCTCTACATATATCTAATAGGGGTGTTTCTTACTTTACAGCTTTATCGCTGGGCAAGGAAGAATGAACTGATTCGAGTGCCTTGAGTTATGGAATCCTGTGAAGACCGTTCGCATCAACAGTCTTTCTACTGAAATTGCTGACACTCCAGCCTCGCTGAGGGACCGCCAAAGGCGGTCCCTGCTTTTTTCCGCAAATTTTCTCTTTTACCGATTGACACAGTAGGTAAATAAGGATATAATACTACCGACCCAAAGGGTAGGTAAAATACGTAATATTCGCCGTCCCGCCCCGGCGGGAGACGCTGATACAAGGAGGAACCCATGCAAATTTACGCCGACAACGCCGCCACCACCAAAATGAGTCCGGCGGCCATCAACGCCATGCTGCCCTATCTTCGCGAGGTCTACGGCAACCCCTCCAGCCTCCACTCCATCGGCCAGCAGGCCAACGAAGCCCTCACCGACGCCCGCCGCCGGGCCGCCGCGCTGCTGGGCTGCCAGCCCCGGGAGGTCACCTTCACCTCCGGCGGCAGCGAGGCCGACAACCAGGCCATCCGCTCCGCCGCGCTGCTGGGCGCCCGGAAGGGGAAGAAGCACATCATCTCCACCGCCTTTGAGCACCACGCCGTGCTCCACACCCTGAAGCGGCTGGAGCAGGAGGGCTTCGAGGTGACGCTGCTGGACGTTCACGAGAACGGTCTGGTCACCCCGGAGCAGGTGGAGGCCGCCATCCGGCCGGACACCTGCCTGGTAACCATCATGTACGCCAACAACGAAATCGGCACCATCCAGCCCATTCCGGAGATCGGCAGGATCTGCCGTGAAAAGGGCGTCCTGTTCCACACCGACGCCGTGCAGGCGGCGGGCCACCTGCACATTCAGGTGGAGGAGCAGAACATCGACATGCTGTCCCTGTCCGCCCACAAGTTCCACGGCCCCAAGGGCGTGGGCATTCTGTACGCCCGCCGGAGCATCGCCCTGACCAACCTCATCGACGGCGGCGCCCAGGAGCGGGGCAAGCGAGCCGGCACGGAGAACATCCCCGGCATCATCGGCATGGTGGCGGCCCTGGAGGAGAGCTGCGCCGCCATGGACGCCGACGCGGAGAAGATGACCTTCCTTCGAGACCGGCTCATGGAGGGTCTGGCGAAGATTCCCCACAGCGCCCTCAACGGCGACGCCCATCAGCGTCTGCCGGGCAACGTGAACTTCTGCTTCGAGGGCATTGAGGGCGAGTCCCTTCTGCTGCTGCTGGACGACAAGGGCATCTGCGCCTCCTCCGGCTCCGCCTGCACCTCCGGCTCCCTGGACCCCAGCCACGTGCTGCTGGCCATCGGCCGGCCCCACGAGGTGGCCCACGGCTCCCTGCGGCTGACGCTGTCCCCGGAAAACACTCAGGAGGAAGTGGACTATATCATTCAGGCCGTCACCGACGTGGTGGCGTATCTCCGCGGCATCTCCCCGGTCTGGCATGAGCTGGAGCAGGGCAAGCGGGACTATATTTTGAAGTGAGGTATTACCGATATGGCACTGTATAGCGAAAAAGTCATGGACCACTTCCGCAATCCCCGGAACGTGGGCAGCATTGAAAACGCCGACGGCGTAGGCGAAGTGGGCAACGCCAAGTGCGGTGACATCATGAAAATCTACCTGAAAATCGACGGTGACGTCATCTCCGACGCCAAGTTTGAGACCTTCGGCTGCGGCAGCGCCATCGCCTCCAGCTCCATGGCCACGGAGCTGATCAAGGGCCGCCCCGTCTCCGAGGCCCTCAGCCTCACCAACAAGGCGGTGGTGGAGGCTCTGGACGGCCTGCCCGCCCACAAAATCCACTGCTCCGTGCTGGCGGAGGAGGCCATCAAGGCGGCGCTGAAGGACTACTACGACAAAAACGGCATTGAGTACGACCACAGCCTGTTCCCGGACTGTGAGAGCTGCGGTCACTGCAGCGCGGAATGAAAGCCCTCATCGCCATGAGCGGCGGCGTGGACTCCAGTCTGGCCGCCAAGCTGACGGCGGACGCGGGCTACGCGTGCATCGGCTGCACCATGAAGCTCTATGAAAACGCCGACACCGGGAAGCCCTCCTCCCGCACCTGCTGCTCCCTGGAGGACGTGGAGGACGCCCGGGGTGTGGCCTGCCAGCTGGGGATGCCCTATTACGTGTTCAACTTCACGGAGGACTTCCGCCGCTGCGTCATGGACCGCTTTGCCGACAGCTACCGCCGCGGCGTCACCCCCAACCCCTGCATCGACTGCAACCGGTATCTGAAATTTGACCGGCTGCTGCAGCGGGCGGAGACTCTGGGCTGTGACTGTCTCGTCACCGGCCACTACGCCCGCATCCAGCGGGAAAAGGGCCGGTACGTGCTGAAAAAGGCGCTGGATGCATCCAAGGACCAGAGCTACGTGCTCTATATGCTGACCCAGGCGCAGCTCTCCCGCCTCCGCTTCCCCCTGGGGGACCTGCGCAAGACGGAGGTCCGGGCCATGGCGGCGGAAAACGGCTTTCTCAACGCGGACAAGCCCGACAGTCAGGACATCTGCTTCGTCCCCGACGGCAATTACAGCCGGGTGGTGGAGCTTCGGAGCGGGCCTGCCCTCCCCGGCGACTTCGTGGACCGGGAGGGCCGGGTGTTGGGCCGTCACAGGGGCATCATCCACTACACCGTAGGCCAGCGGAAGGGACTGGGTCTGTCCCTGCTGGAGCCCATGTACGTGTGCCGCATCTGCCCCGACACCAATCAGGTGGTGCTGGGCCGGGACGAGGAGCTGTGGAGCCGGACGTTCACCGTCCGGGAGATGAACTGGATCAGCGGCGAGGCGCCCGGGGCACCCTTCCGGTGCAGAGTCCGGGTCCGCTACCGGCAGGCCGAGCAGTGGGCGGAGGTGACCCCCACCGCCGGCGGCGCGGAGATCAGCTTTGACCAGCCCCAGCGGGCCATCACCCCGGGGCAGGCGGCAGTGCTGTACGACGGCGACACGGTGCTGGGCGGCGGCACCATCCAGACGGTCACAAGGAGGGAACTGGAATGATGGTATCCTCGAGAGGGCGGTACGCCCTGCGGGTCATGGTGGACCTGGCGGAGCACCAGGGGGAGGACGGCTACATCCCCATGAAGGATGTGGCGGCCCGGCTGGGCATCTCCCTGAAGTATCTGGAGAAAATTCTGCCGGCACTGGCGAAGAATCAGTACATCAAGGGCGTCCACGGAAAGGGCGGCGGCTACCGCCTCACCCGGGAGCCGGAGGAGTACCGGGTAGGCGACATCCTCCGGCTGACGGAGGGGGACCTGGCGCCGGTGGCCTGTGTGGAGTGCGGCGCGGAACCCTGCCGGCAGGCGGGGGAATGCCGGACCTTCTCCATGTGGGGCCGGTTCAACACCGTCATCAACGACTTTTTTGACGGCATCACCATCGCCGACCTGATGCGCAGCGGCGAACCCATCTGAAAAACAGCGGCCCGGCAGTTTCCTGCCGGGCCGCTGTTCTCTGTTCTGAATCGCTTATACGTTGAAGCGGAAGTAAATCATGTCGCCGTCCTGCACCACGTAGTCCTTGCCCTCACTGCGCAGCAGGCCCTTCTCCCGGGCGGCGCTGACGCTGCCGCACTGGATCATGTCGGTGTAGGCGATGACCTCGGCGCGGATGAAGCCCCGCTCGATGTCGGAGTGAATCTTGCCGGCGGCCTGGGGGGCCTTGGTGCCCTTTCTGATGGTCCAGGCGCGGCACTCGTCCTTGCCGTAGGTCAGGAAGGAGATGAGGCCCAGCAGGGCGTAGGAGCACTTGATGAGCCGGTCCAGGCCGGACTCCTGCACCCCCAGCTCCTCCAGGAACATCTGCTTCTCCTCGCCCTCCAGCTCGGCGATGTCCTGCTCCAGCTTGGCGCAGATGGGCAGCACCTGGGCGCCCTCCCTGTCCGCCAGCTCCTTCACCTGCTGGTAGTACTGGTTGCCCTCCAGGTTGGTGAAGCCGTCCTCGTCGGTGTTGGCGGCGTAGATGATGGGCTTCAGGCTCAGCAGATCGGAGGTGGCGATGAGGGCCATGTCCTCCGGGTCGCACTCGTAGGTCCGGGCGGACTTGCCGTTGTTCAGGTGCTCCGCCAGGCCCTTGAACACCTCCACCTCGTGGAGGAACTTCTTGTCGCCCTTGGCGGCCTTGGCGGCCTTCTCGATGCGGCGGTTCACCATCTCCAGGTCCGCCATGATCAGCTCCAGGTCGATGGTCTCAATGTCCCCCAGGGGGTCCACCGGCACGTTGGTGCCGGCGTCGGCCACCACGTGCATGATGTTCTCGTCGTCGAAGCAGCGGACCACGTGGACGATGGCGTCAGTCTCCCGGATGTTGGCCAGAAACTTGTTGCCCAGGCCGGCGCCCTGGCTGGCGCCCTTCACCAGGCCGGCGATGTCCACGAACTCGATGACCGCCGGAGTCTTTTTGTCCGGCTCATACATCTCCGCCAGCTTGTCCAGCCGCTCGTCCGGCACGGCCACCATGCCCACGTTGGGGTCGATGGTGCAGAAGGGATAGTTGGCACTCTCCGCGCCGGCGTTGGTGATGGCGTTGAACAGGGTGCTCTTACCCACGTTGGGCAGACCCACAATACCTAATTTCATATATTTTCACATCTCCTTAATTTTCAAGGGTTTCCGGGTTTTCGTCCTGCCCTTCCGCACCAATTCCGCACCAATTTGCCCGATCCGGGCAACCCGGCGCGGGAGGATTCCGGCTGCCGGACTGTATTTGGCCCGGAATCAGCGGCAGCACGGAAACGACGCCCCCGGTCCCGCGCATGGACTCTCTGAGTGAAAATTGTACCATTCTTTTGCCGAAAGCGCAAGTATTCCTCCGGATTTCCCACCGCTTCTCCCCCTTTTCCCCGGGCAGCAGGCAGCCGGCGGTATGGCCTTGTCTGGTCATGCCGCCGGCTGCTGTCGGCTTTTCGCCGCCCCTACACTGCCCCGCGCGAGAGAACCGCGCGGGCATAGGCGGCGGAAAGGGCCGCCCCCAGGGCCAGGGCCTCCTCATCCAGGTCGAAGTCGGCGCTGTGGATGGAGTGCTCCGTATTGGGCAGGGCGGGGTTGCCGCTGCCCAGGTAGGCGTAGGCGCCGGGGACGCGGAGCAGGTACTCCGCGAAGTTGTCGCCGCACAGGGACAGACTCCGGTCCGTGATCACCTGCAGCCCCGCTTCCCGCGCCGCGGCGGCGGCCTCCCGGCAGGCCCCGGGATCGTTGATGAGGGGCGGTGTGACGCCGGTCCACAGCACCTCCGCGGTGCCGCCGTAGACCTCCGCGATGCTCCGGGCGGTTCTGTCGATCTGCCGGCGCACCCGCTGCCGGCTCTCCTGGGAGACGGTGCGGGTGGTTCCCTGCAGCACGGCGGAGGCGGCTACGGCGTTGTAGGCCGTTCCGGCGTTCAGAGTGCCCACGCCGATGATCACCGGCTCCACCGGAGAGGTAAGCCGGGTCACCAGGGCCTGGAGAGCCACCACCGTGTGGCTGGCGATGTAGAGGGCGTCGGCCCCCAGCTGGGGCGTAGCTACGTGGGCGGACGCCCCCCGCACCGCGATGCGGAAGTGGTCCACGGCGGCGTTGTTCAGCCCCGGCTTCAGCCCCACGGTGCCTACGGGCAGCTCCGGCGCCACATGGAGGCCGAACACCCGGTCCACCCCCTCCAGCACGCCGGCCTCCACAAAGTCCCGCGCCCCCTTTCCGATTTCCTCGGCAGGCTGGAACACAAACCGCACCTCACCGCCGAAGTCCCCGCGGCACCCGGCCAGCAGCCGGGCGGCCCCCAGCAGACAGGCGGTGTGGGCGTCATGGCCGCAGGCGTGCATCACCCCCGGCGTCCGGGAGCGGTACTCCGCCTCCGAAGTCTCCTGAATGGGCAGGGCGTCCATGTCCGCCCGCAGCACCACCACACCGGCGCCGGTGCCGGTGCCCCGCAGGGTGCCCAGCACGCCGGTTTCCCCCACCCGGGTATGGGGGATGCCTGCGCGGTCCAGTTCCTCTTCAATGCGCCCGGCGGTGCGGAACTCCTGCAGACCCAGCTCCGGGTGTTGGTGGAAGTCCTGCCGCAGGGCGGTGAGATATGCTTTTTCCCGGGAGTCCGGGAGGATGTTTTTCATTCAGCCCATCTCCTTTCCGGCCGCAAACCGGAAAACCGCAAGGCCGCCGTCAGTGGGCAGCCCTGCGGCTTTGCAGCTGCAGCGTGATCAGTCCGCGAACAGCGGGGTGGAGAGATAGCGGTCGCCGGTGTCCGGCAGCAGGGCCACAATGGTCTTGCCCTTGTTCTCCGGCCGCTTGGCCAGCTGGATGGCGGCCCAGACGGCGGCGCCGGAGGAGATGCCCACCAGCACGCCCTCCTTCTTACCGATGAGCTTGCCGGCGGCGAAGGCGTCGTCGTTCTCCACGGCGATGACCTCATCGTAAATTTTGGTGTCCAGCACATCGGGGACGAAGCCGGCGCCGATGCCCTGAATCTTGTGGGCGCCGGGGGTGCCCTTGCTCAGCACGGGGGAGCCGGCAGGCTCCACCGCCACCACCTTCACGTTGGGGTTCCGGCTCTTCAGATATTCACCGGTGCCGGTGACCGTGCCGCCGGTGCCCACACCGGCCACGAAGATGTCCACCTTGCCGTCGGTGTCCTCCCAGATCTCCGGGCCGGTGGTGGCCTTGTGGATGGCGGGGTTGGCCGGGTTTACAAACTGGCCGGGGATGAAGCTGTTGGGGATCTCCTTGGCCAGCTCGTCGGCCTTGGCGATGGCGCCCTTCATGCCCTTGGCGCCCTCGCTGAGCACCAGCTCCGCGCCGTAGGCCTTCATCAGCTGGCGGCGCTCCACACTCATGGTCTCCGGCATCACAATGATGATGCGGTAGCCCCGGGCGGCGGCCACGCTGGCCAGGCCGATGCCGGTATTGCCGGAGGTGGGCTCGATGATGACGGAGCCGGGCTTCAGAAGGCCCCTGGCCTCGGCATCGTCGATCATGGCCTTGGCGATGCGGTCCTTCACGCTGCCGGCGGGGTTGAAATACTCCAGCTTGCCCAGAATGGTGGCCTCCAGGCCCTCTTCCTTTTCAATATGCACCAGTTCCAGCAGTGGGGTCTTGCCGATCAGCTGGTCGGCGGATGTATAGATCTTAGCCATTGAGAATTCCTCCTGTTTGATAAATATATTGTTTATTATTGTTATTATTTTGTTCTTTTCCGTTCAGCAGACACGATCTTCCGTGTCAACATCGGACACTGGGAAACAGATTTCCCATTCACTAAACCAACCTTTCTTGTAGGTTTAATAGGATTATAGCTTTGTGTGCCCGGAATGTCAAGGACTTTTTCAAAAAATTATCATTGCTTCCCCATTTACCATGCTGTATAATAGGTTTAATAAAACAAAGGAGGGGCTTTGTGTGCTGATCTCAACCAAAGGCCGCTACGCCCTGCGGGTCATGATCGATCTGGCGGAGCATCAGTCGGATGGTTTCATTCCGCTGAAGGTCATTGCGGAGCGGCAGGAAATTTCGGAAAAGTATCTGGAGAGCATCATCAAGCTGCTGGTGAAGGCAAAGCTGCTGAACGGCGTCCGGGGCAAGGGCGGCGGCTATAAGCTGACCAGGGCGCCTGAGCAATATACGGTGGGGAGCATTCTGCGGCTGACGGAGGATTCCATGGCGCCGGTGTCCTGCCTGGAAGCCGGCACCGACGCCTGTCCCCGGGCAGCGGAGTGCCGCACCCTCTCGCTGTGGCAGGGGCTGGACAAGGTGATCAATGACTATCTGGACAACATCACCGTGGCCGACCTGATGCGCAGCGACGCCGACGGGTATGACTATGTGATCTGAGCCTGTCTCACAACGGAAAACCGTCCGCCCATGGGGCGGACGGTTTTTTCATCCCTTCAGCTGCTCCCGCAGGAAGGGCACCGCGGCTTCCCCGCTGGGGCCCGGGCCGCTGCCTCCAGCCGGTCATGAGGCCCGTCTCCGTAATGGGTCTCCTGACACACCGCCGTGACACCTCCTTTTTCCCTCAGATCATGTACTCCACAGTGCTCTCCTGCGTCAGCACCGTGCGGTCATTGAACAGCAGCACCGCCTCCCGGCCCTCCGCGGGCCCCAGGGCGTAGGGCATCCGTTCTGTCCGCTCCAGATAGGCCGCCGGCACCACCCGGTTGTACTCCCACGGGTGGCCGCCGTCCATCTGAATGGCCGGGTCATCGAAGGGCGCCGCCCGGTAATAGGGGTCAAACAGGTACACCCGGTCCTCCCGCACCGCCGTCAGCAGCACATAGTGCCAGTCCTCGAAATCCACCCGGGCCACCGCCGCCCCGCCCCGGCGGAGGGAATCCCGCAGCCGCCCGTTCTGGGAGAAGTTCACCTCCCGGCCGGACAGGTACTGGCTGGAGATGGGCAGGTGCCCCGTCTGGCCGAAGCTGTTGATCCAGTTGCTGAGGAACATCATGGCCATGCAGGAGGTGCCCCGCTTGCCGCTAGCGCCGTCGGCGCCGAAGCAGTCCAGGCAGTAGAGCATGATGCTGCGGACAATCTCCGGGGGAATCTCCTCCCGCCGGAACAGGTAGCTGACCCCGTTGAGCATGGAGGTGGGGCCGCAGTCATATTCCGTCATCTGATAACGCAGGGGATTGTCCATGACTCCCGCTCCCTTTCCTTAATTCATATATTCATGGTAGTATTATAGGGAATAATACCATGGAAGTCCCCGCCTGTCAATCACCCATTTCCGAAAACGCAAAAAAGGCTCCCCAGGGTAGCAGCGCATAAGACAGGTTTATAAGGTTTAGAGAGAACAGCGTGGCGGAAGTCACGCTGTTCTGCTTTTTGATGCGTGAGTGAGCATTTCGGCAATGATGCTCTCCGGCAGGAAACCAATGCAGGCAAGGCTGATATGCACATCCTGCACTCGCTGCCCGCTGATCTTATCCGGCGCGGAAACATAGACCCTGTTCACAAGATCATGTAGCACAGCGGGCGTCAGTTCCTGCAAGTTGGGGTATTTCTTCGCCCGGAGGATGAACTGCTCAATGCTGTCGGCTTCTTCCTCCTGCTGGGCAATCTCCTGTTCCAAAAGCTGCATTTTCTCCGTCAGCTCTGTTTGCTCATTTTCATAGTCGGCGGACAGCTTTTCAAATCGGCTATCATTGATTTTGCCGGAGATATTGTCCTCATAGAGCCGTTTGAACAGACGGTCAAGCTCTTCCATCCTGCGCTGTGCCTGCGTGAGCTGTCTGCGCTTTGCGGCGAGTTCTTTCTTGAAGTCCTCCTTGTGCTTTGCACCCAACTTATTCCGGAACAGATCCTCGCAATCGGAGATATACCAAAGCAGGATTTGCAGAAATTTCAGCACGCCCTTTTCCAGAACAACCGCACGGATGAAGTGCGTTCCGCACACGTCTTTTCCCTTCTTACGAGAGGTAGAGCAGACGAAATGATCCTGTCGTTCTTCAAAGTTCCGCGAGGTGCAGTAGTACATTTTTTCTCCGCAATCGGCACAGTAGGCAACGCCGGAAAAGAGGTTGCTCTTGCCCGTTCTTGCCGGTCTGCGTTTGTTGCGGCGCAGCTCCTGTACCCGCTGAAAGGTATCCTCATCCACAATGGCTTCGTGGGTGTTGCGGAATATCTTCCATTGCTCCGGTGGATTCTCGATGGTCTTCTTGATTTTGTAGGACTGCCGGTGCGTTTTGAAGTTCACGGTATGCCCGCAATACTCCATCCGTTCCAGAATTGC
>NZ_JAXEBZ010000016.1:0-22725 GCF_034093755.1 Dysosmobacter sp.
AAAAGTGGGGGAAACAGGCGAAGCGCCGCCAGCGGCGGAAACAGCGAGCCTGTTTCGAGGAAGCGGCACGATTGGCGGCCCCAACGGGGCCGGGAATCGTATCGCCGCGACGGTGGTCCGCATCCCCCGCGGGGAACCCGCAATCCGCCGGTGATCACCGGCGCAAAAAACCGTCCCCCGGTGTGGGGGACGGTTTTTCAGGGTTCTCAGAACTGGGGAATCTTCGCCACCACCGCGGCGCAGCGGGGGCACAGATCGTCCTGGCCGGGGTTGGCGGAGTGCTTCCAGCAGCGGGGGCACTTGACGCCGGCGGCGTTGACCACGGACACGCTCAGCTCACCGCCCACGGTGACGCTGACCTGGGACACGATCAGCAGGTCCGCCAGCACGCCCTCGGGCAGCTCCGCCAGGAAGGCGTCTTCGGCAGGGACGGTGAGGGACACGGCGGCCTCCAGGGCCTTGCCGATCTTCTTCTCGGCGCGGGCGGCCTCCAGGGCGCCGTTGACGGCGTCGCGGACGGCGATGACGCGGTCCCACTTCGCCATCTCATCGGCAGACAGGGCGTAGTCGGCGAAGGGCTTGTTCATCTCGTTGAACACCACGTTGCGGCCGTCGTCGGCGTCGCTGTGGGGCATGGCCTGCCAGATCTCGTCGCAGGTGAAGGCCAGGATGGGGGCCATGATCTTGGTCATGGTGTCCAGAATCAGGTACAGGGCGGTCTGGGCGCTGCGGCGCTTGAGACCGTCAGCCTCCTCGCAGTACAGCCGGTCCTTGATGATGTCCAGATAGAAGTTGGACAGCTCCACCACGCAGAAATCGTTGACGGCGTGGGTGACGGCGTTGAACTCGTAGTCCTGATAGGCCTGCTCGCAGGCTTCCATCAGGGCGTTGAGGCGGGTGACGGCCCAGCGGTCCAGCTCCTCCATCTCCGCCGCGCTCACCAGATGGTTGGGATCGAAGCCGTTCAGGTTGCCCAGGCAGTAGCGGGCGGTGTTGCGGAACTTCAGGTAGTTCTGGCTCAGCTGCTTGAAGATGGCGTCGGAGCAGCGCATATCCGCGTGGTAGTCGGCGGAGGCGGCCCACAGCCGCAGCAGGTCCGCGCCGTACTTCTCCATGATCTCATAGGGGTCCATGCCGTTGCCCAGGGACTTGTGCATGGCTTTTCCCTCGCCGTCCACGGTCCAGCCGTGGGTGACGCACTCCTTGAAGGGAGCGCCCTTGCCGAAGGCGCCCACGGCGGTCAGCAGCGCGGACTGGAACCAGCCGCGATACTGATCCAAGCCCTCCAGGTACATGGTGGCGGGCCAGAAGCCCTGATCCCGCTTCATGGCGGCGAAGTGGGTGGAGCCGGAGTCGAACCAGCCGTCCAGGGTGTCGGTCTCCTTCTCGAAGCCGGTGCTGCCGCCGCAGTGGGGGCAGGTGAAGCCATCGGGCAGGATCTCGGCGGCCTCCTTGGAGAACCAGGCGTTGGAGCCCTCCTTCTCAAACAGGGCGGAGATGGCGGCGATGGTCTCGTCGGTGCAGATGGGCTTGCCGCAGTCCTTGCAGTACACCACGGGGATGGGCAGGCCCCACTTCCGCTGGCGGGAGATGCACCAGTCGGTGCGCTCCCGGACCATGGACTTCATGCGGTCGATGCCCCAGCCGGGCACCCAGCGCACATCGTCGGCGGCGGCGCAGGCCTCGTCCTTGAAGGACTCCACGGAGCAGAACCACTGGGGGGTGGCCCGGAAGATGATGGGGCTCTTGCAGCGCCAGCAGTGGGGATAGCTGTGGACGATGTCCTCGGAGGCGAAGAGCATGCCGCTCTCCTTCATATCGTTCAGGATGACGGGGTTGGACTCGTCGGTCTTCATGCCGGCGTACTTGCCGGCGTAGTCGGTGTGGCGGCCCTGGTCATTGACGGGCACCACCATCTCCATGCCGTAGCGCTTGCAGGTCTGGTAGTCGTCGGCGCCGAAGCCGGGGGCGGTGTGGACGCAGCCGGTACCGGAGTCCATGGTGACGTAATCCGCCAGCACCAGGCGGGAGGTCTTGGGCAGGAAGGGATGGTCCGCCAGCATGTCCTCGAAGAAGGCGCCGGGGTGGGTCTCCACGATCTCGTAGTCGGCCACGCCGCCCACCTTCATCACCTTGTCGGCCAGGGCCTCGGCCACGATATACACCTCGCCGTTGGCGTTGTTCTTCACCAGGGCGTAGGACTCATCGGGGTGCAGGGCGATGGCCAGGTTGCCGGGCAGGGTCCAGATGGTGGTGGTCCAGATCACGAAGAACAGCTTGGCGTGATCCACGCCGGGCAGCTTGCCCAGGTCATCGTGCATGGGGAACTTGACGTAGACGGTGGTGCAGGGATCGTCCTGATACTCGATCTCCGCCTCCGCCAGGGCAGTCTCGTCATGGGCGCACCAGTACACGGGCTTCAGGCCCTTGTAGATGTAGCCCTTCTTGTACATCTCGCCGAAGACCTTCACCTCCTCGGCCTCGAAGCCGGGGTTCATGGTGGCATAGGGGTGCTCCCAGTCGCCCAGGACGCCCATCCGCTGGAAGCCCTCGCTCTGGACATTCATGTAGTGTCTGGCGAAGTCCTGGCAGGCGGAGCGGAAATCGGGGATGCTCATGGCCTTGTGGTTCAGCTTGTTCTGCTTGATGATGGCAGACTCAATGGGCATGCCGTGGTTGTCCCAGCCGGGGATATAGGGGGTGTAGTAGCCCCGCATGGCGTAGGAACGGGTGATGAAGTCCTTGATGGACTTGTTCAGGGCGTGGCCCATGTGCAGCGCGCCGTTGGAAAACGGAGGGCCGTCATGCAGGTTGAACAGGGGCTTGCCCTCGTTCTTCTTCAGCAGCTCATTGTACACGTCCTGCTCCTGCCAGCGCCTGAGCATCTCCGGCTCCCGCTTGGGCAGGCCCGCCCGCATGGGGAACTCGGTCTTGGGCAGATTGATGGTCTTGTTGTAATCCATATCCTTCACTCCTTCGTCGTTCTCAAAGAGGGAGCAGGCTCCCCCTTTGGATTCCCCACCGTCGGTCCAGGGACCGGCGCGCCCGCCCAGGGCGGGCAGGTCAGGGTATTTTTCCGACGTGCGCGCCGCCGGAAAAATGATTTCAATTTAAAATATGGTGCTGTGGTCTGCCGGGAAAAATAAAAACGCCTTGTCTCTCATCAAGAGACAAAGCGCTGTACGCACTCTGCGGTACCACTCTCGGTTGCCGGTCCCTCGCGGGAAGCCGGCCGCTCACGGCCCGCCGTCACGGGCCGATGCTGTAACGGGCATCAATCGTCCACGCTTACTTTGGATTTTCAGCAGGAGGCTCCAAGGTGATGTTCCCGCCCCGCCCTGTCCGCCTTGCACCAAACGGCGGCTCTCTTCGCAGCGGCTGGAAGCGGTACTCGTCCTTATCCACGCCAGAATGTTCAGTTACGGGAATACCCCCGGCGAACAGAGGCGGCATGGCCGCCTGTTCAACGAGGGTATCTTACCCGCATTTTTCCGGTTTGTCAATGGAATTCCCGGAGAAATGCGGTCTTTTTCAGCGATAACGGTAATTCCGGGCGGTAAATTCGTCCACCCGCCGCAAAAATTCCTCCCGGCTGGCGAACTCCATCATCCGGCTGTCCGCCGTCTCCCGGAAGGAGACCACCCGGTTCCGCTCGTCCACCCAGACGCGCCACACCCGGTCCAGCTCCTGCTGCTCCACAGGTCATCCCCCTCTGTTGTTCCCCTGTTATTACACAACGCAAAAGCGGCAGAGTCCGCGCCGGGGCGTGAACTCTGCGGGGCTTTTTCTTCTTTTCAACACCGTATCGGAACGGCGGGCCTCACTGGTAGCGGTAGCAGCGGCCGGTGAATTCATCCACGCAGTTCAGGAACATCTCATGGCTGCGGAACTCCATCAGCTGACAGCCCTCGGCCTCGTGAAACGAAACGATGCGGTTTTTGGTGTCTACCCAGATGCGCCACAGGGCTTCCATTCTCTGTTCCATGCTCTTCCCTCCTTCCGGTACGGTCTGCTGTTTGCTTTCTGTTAATAAAGACGCATTGGACCCCCGAAAAGTTTCACGGGGCCCGAAAAAATTTTTACGGTTCCAGTTCCGCCATGGCGGCGGCCACGTCGGCCCGGAACGCTTCCCAGGCCTCCGGGTGCTCCACGTAGTACAGCGGGCACAGCTTGCCGGTGGCGTCATAGTGGCGGGTGACGTCCTCCACCGGGTCCAGCCGGAACTCCCGGCACAGCCACGCCGTCAGCTCCACGGCGCGGCGGTAGGTGACGGGGGAGAACTCCCCCGTCTCATCCGGGTGGCACACCTCCACGGCCACGGTGTCACCGTTGCGGCCGGGGGTGGCGTTGGCCTGCTCCGTCAGGGGGACGCACTGAATCACCTCCCCCTCCAGACCCACGATGAAGTGGCTGGAGGCGTAGGTGTTCTCCCGCCCGGAGGCCAGGGACGCAAAGTAATTGCGGTTGGCCCGGGCGGTGGTGCCGGGATTGCCCACGTAGTGGATCACCACGCCGCGGATGCTCTGCAGCTCCGTCCCAGGCCGGGACCACTCGTTGACGCTCAGCAGCTCCTGCTCTACGTAGTCCGGCAGGGTCACGCCGTCCCCGGCGGGGCGGCGGCGGGCCGTGAAGGCCCACACCGCCGCCGGAAGCAGAATCAACACGCCGCACAGCGCCAGAAACCGGGGGTTGAGCCGCCGGCGGCGCCTTCTCTTTCTTCGGTACGGTTCCATCAGCCCGCCGTCACGAAAACCTCGGTGGGACCGTCGGCGCCGCCGATGACGCCGATGGAAGCGGGATCCTCGTAGGCATCCCCGTAGGCCACGCCGTACTTCTCAAAGTACTCGTCCGTCTCCTCGTACCAGCTGGGGTGGAGCTGAATCCGGGTCACCAGGTCCTCCGCCTGCACCATGTTCTGCTTCAGCAGGTACTCCACGGTGTGGGTCATGGCGGGATAGACATTGATGCCGATACGGCCCTCGTAGTAGCCCGTCTCCGGGTTCCGGAACTGGACGGACACGTCCAGGGCGTACTGGCCCGTCTCGTTATCGCTGAACCAGTCATAATTGCCCCAGGTGCCCTCCGCCGCGTCGGCGGACACGGCCTCCAGCAGCTCCCGGGCCTGGCGGCTGCCGAAGGTCTCGCTGGTGCTGCTGCGGTCGGCGTAAATGTCCACGTACTCCGGCGTCAGGCCGCCCAGATCCAGCCGCAGGCGGCGCTGCTTCATATCCTGGCTGTTCACCAGCGTATCCAGCAGGTTGTCATAAGTGCCCGGCTGCTCCAGCCGGTCCCGGGTGATGGGCACCCAGTAATAGCGGGACACCTTCTGCCCGTTGTTCAGGGTATAGATCAGGCGGACCGTGTTGCGGTAGGAGACACTTTCGTACTCCCACACATCGGTATACCGCCACTGCCGGTCCGACTCCTCCACGTAGTCCCTGTCGGCGATGACGGCGGTGTGGAGGGCGCGGATGCGCTCGATGGTGTCGGCGTCCTGATCCGGGTACAGGGTGTAGCTGTTGTCGGCGGCACGGAACTCCAATGTTTTGATCTCGCCCAGCTGGGGAACCCGGCGCTCCACGCCCAGCAGGTCGAAGCGGAACACGCTCAGCACCACCGCCACGAACACCGCCGTCAGGGCCAGGCCCTTCCAGCTGCCCCGGAACACCCGCAGGGACTTGGCCAGCAGCATGGAGGCGGCGTAATAGCCGATGGCGCCGGCGATGAACATGCAGATGGCCAGGGGGATGATCTCGTAATAGCTGCCGCTCTGGTAGCTGCCCCAGAAGATGGCGTACAGCACCAGGCCGAACAGCATGGAGCTGATGAGGGTGACGCCATAGCGGAACACGGGCTTCATCCAGCCCACGGCCACCACGTCGCCGGCGCTTTCGCTGCGGCGGCGGCTGTACAGCAGCCACGCGATCACCAGCAGCACCGCTCCCGCCGCCGCGTAGGCGGCGATGAGCCAGCCCTTCTCCAGGCTGACGGACTGGAGCACCGCACGGGTGATGTCCGGGGCCACCTGCACATCCATGTACTCGGAGTCCACCCGCACATTGTTCAGCAGGTACACCGTGGGAGACAGCCACTCCACCACGCCGGTGTAGTCGCCGTTGACGCCGAAGTAGAACCCGGCGGAGAAGGCGGACACCAGCATGTCCAGCCCGGCGGCCAGGAAGTGGAAGATGAAGTACAGCGCCGGCATGGCGAAGGCGTTGCCGGTGATGAAGGCCACGCAGGTGGCGCTGCCGAAGTAGAACAGGGTCTCCCCCAGCACCGCCAGCACCGTGACGCCAAAGCCCACCGGCTCGAAAAAGCCGAAGCACAGGGAGATGACGCCCATCAGGGCACCCAGCACCACGTAGGGCGCCAGGGCCATGGTGAGGCCCGACAGCAGACCGGTGACGAACAGGCTCTCCCGCCGGATGGGCAGGGTGTGCATGGCGCCCACGCTGCGGGCGCTGTAGAGATAGCTCCAGGTCACCACGGCGCAGAGGACGGCGTAGATCAGGGCCAGCCAGGGCAGCACGTAGGCCACCGCTCTGTAATAGGCCTCCGTGGCCTCCAGGGGCTCCAGGGAGAAGCCGGTTTCCACCCGCAGCAGCTGCACCAGCATGGCCAGGGGGAACAGGGCCGCCAGGAAGCTGGCCATGCCCCACAGGGGCCAGTAGCGGGTCAGGTTTTTGCGGTACAGGGTCCTGTTAAAGAATGATGTCTTTGACTGCATAGTCCGCACCTCCCAGCTCGTAAATAAAGATCTCCTCCAGGGTCAGGGGCACCGCGTCCACCAGCAGGGGCTGGTAGGCCGCCAGCCGCTCCTCCGCCTCCCGGGCGCCCATGCGCATGATGAGGGTGTGGATACGGCCCATTCTGGAGGCGTGAAGCACCGGCAGCTCCGGCGGCACCTCCGTCATGCCGTCCCGGAACACCACCTGCAGCTTCACCATGTTGTCCTGCAGCTGCTCCAGGGACCGCTCCAGCAGCACCTTTCCGTGGTCCATGATGCCCACGTGGTCGCACACGTCCTCCAGCTCCCGCAGGTTGTGGGAGGACACCAGCACCGTGGTGCCCCGCTGGGACACGTCGCCCATCACCAATGACCACACCTGCCGGCGCATCACCGGGTCCAGGCCGTCCACCGGCTCGTCGAGAATCAGGTAGTCCGGCATGCAGCTCAGAGCCAGCCAGAAGGCCACCTGCTTCTGCATACCCTTGGACAGGCGGCGGATGGTCTTTTTCTCGTCGATGGAAAAGACCTCCTTCAGCTTCTCGTACCGCTCCATGGAGAAGCGGGGGTAAAAGCCCCGGTAGAACTTCATCATGTCCCGGATGGAGGACTGGGCGAAATAGTACCAGTCGTCGGGGATGGCGGCCACCCGGGCCTTCAGCCCGGCGTTCTCCCACACATCCTGGCCGTCCATGCGGAGACTGCCCTCGTCCTGGCGGTAGATGCCCGTCAGGTGACGGATCAGGGTGGACTTGCCCGCTCCGTTGGGGCCCACCAGACCGTAGACGCTGCCGGTGGGCACCGTCAGCGACGCGCCGTTCAGGGCGGCGAACCCGTCAAACCGCTTTACAAGACCGTTTACTTCAATCATGGCGCTCCTCCTTGCCTGTCACTGCCTGGGTGAAGGCCACCAGCTCCTCCGCCGTGGCCCCGAGGCTCCGCAGCTCCCGCAGCAGCTCCCCCACCTGTTCCAGCAGCTCTTTTTTCCGGGCGGCCACCGCGTCGTCCATGACGGCGGCAAAGCTGCCCTTTCCCGGGACGGAATACACATAGCCCTCGCTCTCCAGCTGGTTGTAGGCCCGCTGGATGGTGTTGGGGTTGATGGCCAGCTGGGCCGCCAGCGCCCGCACCGAGGGCAGCTTTTCGTCGGCGGCAATGGCCCCGCTGACGACGAGCTTGCGCAGCTCGTCCCGGATCTGTTCGTAAATGGGACGCGAGTCCCGGTAATTCAGGCTGATCACGGGATCACCCTCCTTTCCTGTTCGTTCCGTTACCGGCGGGTCACCGCCGCTGCCGCCAGCACCAGCACCACCGCCGCCGCGGCAATGCCCAGCAGAAACATGATACTCATCAAGGCGTTTCTCCTTTCTGTTCCCTTCAGCGGCGGGCAATGTCCGCCAGCGCCACCAGCGCCAGCCCCGCCAGGCCCACGCCCCAGACGGGAAGACCGGACACAATCTCCATGCTTCGCTCGCCTCCCTGTCCGGAAATAGGTGTATCAACTGTACTAAGCTTCTTAGTACAGTTAGCATAACACGGCGATACAGCGCTGTCAATCCCCGGGGCAGGAAAATTTTTCACCCGGCGGGCGGAGCCGCTTTTGGGCCATTTTGCCCGCTGAAACGGGAAACCCCCGGGAAAATCGTGTATTTTTCCCTTTACAGACGGGGATAAATATGGTATAGTTTTCTGGCGCGTGAACCGCGCGTAAATTGACCCCTGACTTCGTTCCGCGGCTTTTCACCGGCCGGGGGCGCAGTTTTGCGGGCGACATTCAAGAAAGGTGGAACAAATCCATGCTGCGCAAAGAACAGAAGACCGAGATCATCAACGCCAACCGTACCCACGAGAACGACACCGGCTCCCCCGAGGTGCAGGTGGCCATTCTCACCGAGCGCATCGCCAACCTGACCGCTCACCTGCAGGCCAACCCCCAGGACAACCACTCCCGCCGGGGCCTGTACAAGATGGTCGGCCAGCGCCGCCGTCTGCTGGACTACCTGCAGAAGAAGGACATCGAGCGTTACCGCGCCCTGATCGCCAAGCTGGGCATCCGTAAGTGAGTCGTCGCAAATCGGGTGACGGAGCAAGTCTCCGTCACCCTTTTCTGCAAGCATCCCCCTGACTACCCCATTTTTTCGCCGGGGGCGTCCGTCTTTTTGTGTTTGAAAGTATGTCCGGAGCCGCCGGACACAGTTTCAAATGCGAAAAGAGCCGCTCCCGAGCACCAATGCAAAGGAGAAAAGCAACATGTCAACCATTATCACCAAGAGACAGTTCCCCAACTATCACCGCTATGAGATGGAGCTGGCCGGCCGCCCCCTGTTCCTGGAGGTGGGCAAGCTGGCGGAGCTGGCCAACGCCGCCGTGATGGTGGGCTACGGCGACACCCGCGTGCTGTGCTGCGCCACCGCCTCTCCCCGGCCCCGGGACGGCATCGACTTCTTCCCCCTCAGCGTGGACTTTGAGGAGAAGATGTACTCCGTGGGCCGCATCCCCGGCAGCTTCAACCGCCGGGAGGGCCGTCCCGGCGAGAAGGGCATCCTCACCGCCCGGGTCATCGACCGCCCCATCCGCCCCCTGTTCCCCTATGACTTCCGCAATGACGTGTCCATCATGTGCACCGTCATGAGCGTGGACCACGACTGCTCTCCCGAGATCGCCGCCCTCATCGGCACCTCCGCCGCCCTGGCCATCTCCGACATTCCCTGGAACGGCCCCGTGGGCGCCGTGAAGATGGGCCTGGTGGACGGCAAGCTGGTGGTGAACCCCGACTCCGAGATGCGCAAGGTGTCCGACCTGGACGTCACCGTGGTGTCCACCGGCAAGAAGGTGGTCATGATCGAGGCCGGCGCCAACGAGGTGCCCAATGACGTGATGTTCGCCGCCATCAAGACCGCCCACGAGGAGAACCAGAAGCAGATCGAACTGATCAACCGGATGGTGGCGGAGATCGGCAAGCCCAAGTTTGACTATCCCCACGCCGCCTTCGACCAGGAGCTGTTTGACGATATCGTGGCCAACTTCATGGACGAGGCCAAGGCCGCCATGGACACCGACGACAAGAACGTCCGGGAGGCCCGCTGGAACGCCATGATCGAGAAATGGCACGAGAAGTATCTGGAGAGCCACCCCGACATGGACCAGTTCCTGGAGGAGATCACCTACAAGTTCCAGAAGAAGATCGTGAAGGCCTGGCTGCTGGAGGGCCACCGCGTGGACGGCCGCGCCAGGAACGAGATCCGTCCCCTCAGCGCCGAGGTGGGCCTGCTGCCCCGTGCCCACGGCTCCGGCCTGTTCACCCGCGGCCAGACCCAGGTGCTGTCCGCCTGCACCCTGGATACCCTGTCCGCCAACCAGAAGCTGGACACCATCTGGGAAGAGACGGAAAAGCGGTATATGCACCACTACAACTTCCCCGGCTACTCCGTGGGTGAGGCCAAGCCCGCCCGCAGCCCCGGCCGCCGGGAAATCGGCCACGGCGCTCTGGCGGAGCGGGCCCTGCTGCCCGTGATCCCCTCCGTGGAGGAGTTCCCCTATGCCATCCGCGTGGTGTCTGAGGTGGTCAGCTCCAACGGCTCCACCTCCCAGGGCTCCATCTGCGGCTCCACCCTGGCGCTGATGGACGCCGGCGTGCCCATCAAGGCCCCCGTGGCCGGCATCTCCTGCGGCCTGATTCAGGACGATGACGGCTCCTTCACCACCTTCATCGACATCCAGGGCGTGGAGGACTTCCACGGCGAGATGGACTTCAAGGTGGCCGGCACCAAGAAGGGCATCACCGCCATCCAGATGGACCTGAAGAACGACGGTCTGACCATGGAGATCATCGAAAACGCCCTGGACATCACCTATGACGCCCGCTGCCAGATTCTGGACCAGATCATGCTGCCCTGCATCGCCGAGCCCCGGGCCGAGGTGTCCAAATACGCTCCCAAGATGCTGACCATGCACATCAACCCCGACCGCATCCGGGAGGTCATCGGCTCCGGCGGCAAGGTCATTCAGAAGATCGTGGCCGACACCGGCTGCAAGATCGACATCAACGACGACGGCTCCATCTTCATCTCCGCGCCCAATCCGGAGTGCTGCGCCGCCGCCAAGAAGTGCATTGACGATATCGTGTTCGAGCCGGAGATCGGCGCGCTGTACTACGGCCGCGTGGTGCGGCTGATGACCTTCGGCGCCTTCGTGGAGCTGGCCCCCGGCAAGGACGGCCTGGTTCACATCTCCAAGCTGGCGGAGCGTCGGGTGGAGAAGGTGGAGGACGTGTGCAAGATCGGCGACATGATGTGGGTGAAGGTCACCGACATCGACGAGAAGGGCCGCGTCAACCTGAGCCACAAGGACGCCCTGCGGGAGATCAAGGCCAAGGAGGCCGCCGGCGAGCGCATCAAGTAATCTGTTTGGATCGTACCCTGACAGCGGGGCGGGCAGACGCCCGCTCCGCTGGTTTTTTTGCCGGGACCCCGGCAGGGGTGCACCCGTCCGGATGCCGGGAAGTGCGATGAAGATCGCGGGCTTTGCACCGGTCCCGGTGCAGGGATGCGCCCCCACTTTTCTTTTGACGCGTCAAAAGAAAAGTCGCCGCGCCCGGTGGAAAAGAAAAACGCTGGGCGTACCCTTTGGCGGAGCCAAAGGGTAGACCGGGGGTCTCCTCAGACCCTGCCGACTAAGTCCAGAAGTCTCCTGCCGGGTGCGTCTGACACTGGCAGTCCCGGAGAGTCTGCCGCCGCAAGTTGCGGGAGTGCGGCGGTCGTCGTGGTGGAAAACCGAAAGGGCTGTCCTTCTCTTCCCGCGCGTTCCGCTTCGCTACGCGCATACCCGGGCAATAAACGATAACCACCCCGGTAGGGCGTAGCGGAGCGGAACGCCCGGGGCCAACACGCAGGGGCCTTTCGATTCTGCACCCCGTTGACCACCCAGGCCCCGACTTGCGGCGGAGCAGTATCAATTTGCGCAGAATGGAGAGCGCAGCCGGCAGAAGATTTTCCCAGGGTTCCCACCGCAAACCAGCGAAGCGTTTGCGGTGGGAAAAGGAGGAGCAAGGGAGCGGCACGTGAAAAGCCCTTTCACGCAGGGCTTTTCACGTAAAGCGGACTTTGCGACGACGCGGTCGGCAGTGTCTGAGGAATCTCCCGTCAGCCTTTGTGTACAAAGGCGAAAAAGCGCTTTTCTTTTGGACCGTGCACGGCCCGTTTTCTTTGGGCAAGACCCAAAGAAAATGGGGGTGCAAAGCTGTGACCTTCGTCACATTCCAGCACCGAAACCGGTGCAAAAGCCCGCGGCCTGCGCCGCGCATCCAATTCCGCAATATGCAAACTACATATATAGTCAAAGGAGATTCACTGCTATGGATTACAAGAGATTCCCCAACGCCATCGTCCTCCGGGTAGACCGGGGCGAGGAGATTCTGGAGCAGCTGAAGGCCGTGTGCCTGAAGGAAAACGTTACCCTGGCCAGCGTCAGCGGCATCGGCGCCATCAATGACCTCACCTCCGGCGTGTGGGACGTGGAGCGGAAGGAATACTTCTCCAACCGCTTCACCGGCGTGTACGAGGTGGCCAACCTGGTGGGCACCATCACCACCATGAACGGCGAATACTACGCCCACATCCACATCAGCGCCGGCGACGCCCAGGGCCATGTGGTGGGCGGCCACCTGAACCGGGCGGTGGTCAGCGCCACCAGCGAGATTGTGCTGCACCTGATCGACGGCACCGTGGAGCGGGAATTCGACCCCGGCGTGGGGCTGAACCTGCTGAAATTCTGACATGAAGTGTCTGATTCTCATGGGCAGCCCCCGGAGGCAGGGCAACACCCGGCAGCTGCTGGACCCCTTCACGGAAGAGCTGACCGCCCTGGGCTGGGAAACGGAGACGGTGTGGCTCTATGACCTGGACCTGCGGCCCTGCACCGCCTGCCGCGCCTGCCAGCGGGACTGGACCGTTTTCGGCTGCCGGCAGGCCGACGATCTGCACTCCCTGTTCCCCAGGGTGCTGGAGGCGGACCTGGTGCTGCTGGCCACCCCCATCTACGCCTGGTACTGCACGCCGCCCATGAAAACGGTGCTGGACCGGCTGGTGTACGGCATGAACAAATACTACGGGGAGGAAAAAGGCCCCGCCCTGTGGGCCGGAAAGGCCGTGGCCACCCTGGTGACCTGCGGCTACCCGCCGGAAAAGGGGGCGGACCTGTGGGAGGCAGGGCTGCGGCGCTACTGCAAGCACTCCCGGCTCCGCTATCTGGGAATGCTGGCGGAGCACGACCCCGGCTACAGGGCCGTGTTCCTGTCCCCGGACAAGGCGGACCGAGCCCGGGCCTTCGCCCGCCGGCTGGCCGGGGCGGAATAACCCCTTTCCATTTCTGACGATTCATAAGGAGCCACCACCATGGACATCATTGCTGCCATTTCCACCGGCCAGGCCGCCACGGCCATCGGCATTGTCCGCGTCTCCGGCGACGGCTGCTTCGCCCTGTGCGACCGGCTGTTCCGGCCCCTGTCGGGAAAGCCCCTGTCCCAACACCCGGCCCGGCAGATGGTCTACGGCGACGTGCTGGACGCCAACGGGGCGCTGCTGGACCGGGGTCTGGCGGTGCGCTTCCCGGGCCCCCGGTGCTACACCGGCGAGGACTGCGCCGAGTTCCACTGCCACGGCTCCCCCGTGGTGCTGCGGGAGCTGCTGACGGCCCTGTTCGCCCTGGGCGCCCGGCAGGCGCTGCCCGGCGAATTCACAAAGCGGGCCTTTCTCAACGGCCAGATGGACCTGACCCAGGCGGAGGCGGTGATTGACCTCATTGACGCGGAGACCGCCGCCGCCGCCAAAAACGCCGTGGCCCAGCTGGACGGCGCCCTCCGCCGCCCCCTGGAGCAGGTGCAGGACGCGCTGCTGGACGTGACCTCCCGGTTCTACGCCGTGGTGGACTACCCCGACGAGGACATTGAGGACGTGGAGCCGGCGCAGATCGCCGCCGCCCTGGAGCAGTCGGACCGGACCCTCTCCGGCCTGCTGGCCACCGCCAGCCGGGGCCGGCTGCTGAAGGCCGGCGTCCGCACCGCCATTGTGGGCCGGCCCAACGCCGGCAAGTCCTCCCTGCTCAACGCCCTGGCGGGCTACCAGCGGGCCATTGTCACCGACATCCCCGGCACCACCCGGGACACGGTGGAGGAATCCGTCCTCTGCGGCGGCGTGCTGCTGCGGCTCATTGACACCGCCGGCATCCGGGAGACAGAGGACGCCGTGGAGCGGCTGGGGGTGGAGCGGTCCCGGGCGGCGCTGGAGTCCGCCGACCTGGCCCTGGCGGTGGTGGACGGCTCCGCCGACGCCACGGCGGAGGACGCGGCGGTGCAGGCTCTGGCCGCCCGCTGCCCCCGGTGGATCGCCGTGTACAGCAAACAGGACCTGGGCAGCCGGGACCTCCCCGCCGCCGATCCCCGGTGGGCCAATCCCCCCGCCGCGGCGGTGCGCCTCTCCTCCGTCACCGGAGAGGGCATCGACGCCCTGGAGGACGCCGTGGCCGCCCTGTTCCCCGCCGGGGACCCCCATCAGGCCGGGTCCCTCCTCACCGACGCCCGGCAGGAGGACGCGGTCCGGCGGGCCCGGGACGCCCTCCGCCGGGCCAAAGCGGCCCTGGAGGGCGGCATGACCCCCGACGCGGTGCTCACCGACGCCGAGGAGGCCCTGTCCGCCCTGGGGGAGCTGACGGGCCGCACCGCCCGGGAGGACATTGTGTCCCGCATTTTTTCCCGGTTCTGCGTGGGAAAGTGACAAATATATCATTTTTCATACGCCCCAACATGGTTTACAAAACCATATCTTCGTGGTATACTGATCCCAATCTGAACACAGGAGGGATCACCCATGGATGAACTGTCCGCCCTGCGGGAGCGGCTGGCCACACAGCGGCCTGTTGCCTATGAAGAGATGCCGGATTTTCCCCTGTATATGGACCAGATGCTCTCTTACATGGAGCGGCAGGTCCTGCGGTTTGACGACGGGGACGGCCTCACCGCCGCCATGGTGAACAACTACACAAAAAGCGGCCTGCTGCCCCGGGCCGAGGGGAAAAAGTACAGCCGGGAGCATCTTTGCTGTCTCACCGCCGTATGTATTCTCAAGCAGGTCATGTCCGTGAAGGACGTGGAGCTGCTGCTGTCCTCCGTGCTTCCCCGGGAGGATGTGGCCGGGGGCTATGAGGCCTTCCGGGCGGATCTGGACCGGAGCCTGAATCTGGTGACCGACGTGATGGAGGGCTATCCGGCGGAGGAGGACACCGCCCAGGCGGCGCTGCACTTCGCCCTGCTGTCCTATGCGGCGGGGGTGGCCAGCAGCCGCTATGTCTCCCTGCTGCGCCGGCGGCGGGAGGAGGCCGGCGGCGCCGTCCCGGCGAAAAAGAGCCGCAAGAGCAAGGAAAAGGCGGAAGCCTGAGGAGGAAGCCATGAGCGAATTTACCATCATCACCGACAGCTGCTGCGACCTGCCCGCCGAGCTGGCGGAGGAACTGGAGCTGGAGGTGCTGCCGCTGCACCTGGAAATGGACGGGCAGGATCACCAGAACCGGCTGGTCAGCAGGCGGGAGGGCTTCGGCCCCTTCTATGACCGGCTGCGCCAGGGGGTGCTGGCCACCACCTCCGCCGTCAGCGCTGGGGAGTTTGAGGCGGTGATGCGCCGCTGCGCTCAGGAAGGGCGGGACGTGCTGTGCCTCGCCTTCTCCTCCGCCCTGTCCGCCACCTACCAGTCCGCCGTCATCGCGGCGGAGACGGTGGCAGAGGACTTCCCTGAGCGGAAGCTGCGGGTGGTGGACACCCTGTGCGCCTCCCTGGGGCAGGGACTGCTGGTGACCCTCTGCGCCCGGGAGCGGCTGAAGGGCCGCACTCTGGAGGAAGTGGCCGCCTATGCCGAGGAAACCCGGCTCCACATCTGCCACTGGTTCACGGTGGACGATCTGAACCACCTGAAGCGGGGCGGCCGCATCAACGCCGCCACGGCGCTGTTCGGCACCATGCTTTCCATCAAGCCGGTGCTCCACGTGGATGACGAGGGCCGGCTGGTGGCGGTGTCCAAGGCCCGGGGGCGGAAGGCCTCCATCATCGCCCTGGCGGATAAAATGGCGGAGACCGTCACGGACCCCGCCGCCGTGTTCATCAGCCACGGCGACTGCCGGGCGGACGCGGAGCTTCTGGCGGAGGAGATCCGCCGCCGCTTCCCGGTGCGGGAGCTGATGATCCACTTTGTGGGGCCGGTGATCGGCAACCACTCCGGCCCCGGCACGGTGGCGCTGTTCTTCGTGGGCAGCCGCCGCTGACAACGATACCCCCGGTGCCAGGACGCCGGGGCGCAAGGAGACAGACAGATGAAATGGCTGGAAGTACACATTGACACCAACCACGCCGGGCTGGAGGCGGTGGAGGCCTTTCTCTCCGCCCAGGGCATCGACAGCGTGGTGATTGACGACGAGACGGAGTTCCATGACTTTCTGGAGAACAATCACCAGTACTGGGACTATGTGGACGAGGACCTGATGGCCGCCGAGGCGGGCAAGTCCCGCATCACCTTCTACCTGCCGGCGGACGGGGACGGCATGGCCCGGCTGGGGGCCGTCCGGATCGCCCTGCAGGAGTTCCGGCAGCGGAACACCGGCTTCGGCAGCCTGCTGATGACCCTGGACAACCTGGAGGACGCCGACTGGGAGAACAACTGGAAGCAGTTCTACAAGCACATGGAGATCGGAGAGCGGCTGCTGGTGATTCCGGAGTGGGAGAGCGCCGACACCAAGGGCCGGGTGCCCCTGATCCTGAACCCGGGCCTCACCTTCGGCACCGGCAGCCACGCCACCACCCGGCTGTGCCTGACGGAGCTGGAGCAGCGGATTCACGGCGGCGAGCGGGTGCTGGACCTGGGCTGCGGCAGCGGCATTCTGTCCATCGCGGCGCTGAAGCTGGGCGCCGCCTCCGCCTTCGCCTGCGACATTGACGAGAAGTGCGAGACGGTGGCCTATGAGAACGCCGCCCTCAACGGCGTGGGCCGGGACATTTACACCGTCCGCACCGGCGATATCCTCTCTGACAAAGCGCTGCAGCAGGAGATCGGCACCGGCTATCACGTGGTGCTGGCCAACATCGTGGCGGACGTGATCATCGCCCTTGCCCCTGCCGTCCGGCCGCTGCTGGCCGAGGGCGGGGTGTTCCTCTGCTCCGGCATCATCGATGACCGGGCGGAGGAGGTGGCGGACCGACTCCGCGCCGCCGGACTGACCATTCTGGAGACCCGCTCCGCCGAGGGCTGGTTCTCCTACGTGTGCCAATAAGACCTGAAAAGCCCCCACGGAATTGCCGGGTGTCCGTAAAACAGTTGATCCTCCGTATGGCTTAGATCATACGGAGGATTTGTTTATGTCTAATCTTCAAACTTGCTGGCGGCGAACGGTTTGTCAAAACCGTTTGGTCGCGGCAAGTCCACAGGGGATAGCCGCTTTAGCGGCGCAAGGGGGTGTAGCCACCTTGACGGAACAAAGTGACGCAAGATTCTCGGACAAGCAGTTTCTTGCCGCTGACAGAGAATGAAGCTCCGCAGGACGCACGATACTCCCGACAGGAGAGTATAGAAGTGCGCCCTTTAGTTCCTAAAGGGGTTTGCGACAGCCCGACAAATGCGAATTTACGGTTTAATTTCCTCTCCGCAATAGCTGCAATGATTATATTTTCCGAGCCAAATCCTGCCAATACACTTTCCGCAGTTAGGGCAACGCCAGAACGCAATATTTATTACTCCATAGACAATAATAGTGGCAATTGCTGCATAACCGAAGGGTGCAAACCTTGTCCAAGCCATAAGTAACATTAACATACAAAAAACGGCAAGCAACACCCACATTACAGCTTTTGCGGTCTTTAATTTCATATCAGCGATCCTCCCAACTTCAAATCTTTCTCACTCTTTCACTAAATAAAGTATACCAGAAAGATGTGAAAAATTCTACCATCTGCACAAGAAATGCCCGAACATTTTTCGTCCGCGCGTTCTCGGTATCAATCATAAATCAGCTCAAACTTCACAATAGCTTCTGCCTGTGCCTTGCAAGCGTTCATCTGCCGTACCCATTCCATTTGGCTTTCGGCTTTCAGTTGCTCGTTCTTGCCGTTTCGCCTCACCAGCTCCGGCACGATCAGTTCCATGCGGTTTCGTTCCGCTTTGTCAATCTTGGCGCAATACTGTCTTACGCACACCCAGCTATGCTCCGCGGGGGCTTTTTTCGCCGTTCGACGCCCCTCCCCCCTTTTCCCGTTCCCGGAACGCTACAATGGAGAAAACCGGTAAAAAAGGAGGGGACACCATGGTTTGCGGAACACGGCAGGTACTGGAGCTGCCCACGGCGGCGCTGCGGCCAAACCCCATGCAGCCCCGGCGGGTGTTCGACCCGGCGGGACTGGAGGAGCTGGCCGGGTCCATCCGGGCCGAGGGCATCCTCCAGCCGCTGACGGTGCGGCGGACAGCGGAGGGCTGGGAACTGGTGGCCGGAGAGCGGCGGCTGCGGGCGGCGAAGCTGGCGGGGCTGGAGACGGTGCCCTGTCTGGAGACGGAGGCCGGGGACGACGAGTCCGCCCTGCTGGCCCTGATGGAAAACCTGCAGCGGGAGGACCTTCACTATCTGGAGGAGGCCAGCGCCCTGTCCGCCTTTCTCCGCCGCTCCGGCATGGCCCAGGAGCGGGCGGCGGAGATTCTGGGCCTGTCCCCCTCCGCCCTGTCCAACAAGCTGCGGCTGCTGCGGCTCAGCCCCCAGTGCGCCCGGCTGCTGCTGGAGGGAAACCTGTCCGAGCGCCACGCCCGGGCGCTGCTGCGGCTGGAGGACGAGGAGGAGCGGCTCTCCGCCCTGCGGCACATTCTGGCCAACGGGCTGAACGTGGCCCAGGCGGAGCGGTACATCGACCGGCGGGTGACCCGGCTCCAGACCACGCCGCCCCGGGGCCGCCGGAGCTACATCATCAAGGACGTGCGGCTGTTCCTCAACACCCTGGACCGGGGGCTGCGGCTGATGCGCTCCGCCGGGGTGGACGCCCGGACGGAGCGGCAGGACACGGAGGACGCCATCCTGCTGACCATCCGCATTCCCAAGGGGAAGCCGTAACCGCCGGTTTTCCCCGGATTTTCCTGCTGTTGTTACGGGATTGTAATGCTTTTCCCGGAAAAACCGTGCTATAATGGGAAACTGTCAGCATAGGCTGTGGTAAACGGCCTGTGGATCTTATTGGTAACAACAGGAGGGCTTCATGGAGCAGACGACAAACGAAGCCAATGTGCGGAAAAAAGGCGGCGCCCGGCTGAAAAAGAGCGGCCGCTCTCCCCTGCTGATTCCCGGCATCGCCGCGGGCGTGCTGGCGGCTGCCTATCTGGGCCTGTGCGCCTACGCCGGATCGCTGGACACCTTTTACCCCAGCCGCTGCATCAACGGCATCAACGTGGGGCAGCTGACGGCGGCGCAGGCGCAGGACAAGCTGGAGAGCGAGTTTCCCTCCCGGCCGGTGACGCTGGTGGATGAAAACGGCCAGGACCTGGCGGACCTGACCCTGGCGGACCTGGGCTACACGGCGGAGCTGTTTGAGGGCGACGCCCAGTTCTGGCTCACGGATCAGCAGCGGGACAGCTTCCTGCGCCGGGGCTGGTCCTATCTCAACATTCTCACCGGCCGGTGGCCCGGCGGCTGGAACTGGCCGGACCCGGACCAGTCGGTGCTGGACGCCACGGTGGACCGGGTGATGGACACCCTGTCCGTGCCGGCGGCGGACGCGGAATACACCCTGGAGGGCAGCACCCTCACCATCCGGAAGGCCCGGGACGGCCGCGCCGTGGATGAGGCGGCCCTGCGGACGGCCTTCGCCGGGGTGTCCGGCAGGAATGACAACACCCACGTGATCACGGTGCTCTTCACCACCGTTCCCGCCAAAACCCTCACCGCCCGGCAGGTTCACGACGAGATCGCCGGCGAGATGAAAAACGCCGGCTATGACGCCAAAACCCAGTCCATCACGGCGGAGCGGCTGGGCGCCGAATTCGACGTCACCGCCGCCCAGGCGGCCCTGGACGCCGCGGAGCCGGGCAGCGACATCACCGTGGATGTCACGCTGGAATACCCCAGGGTGACGGCCAGGGAGCTGGAGAGCGTGCTGTTCCGGGATGTGCTGGGCCAGGCCCGCACCCACGTCAGCGGCACCGCCGCCCGCATCAGCAACGTGAAGCTGGCCTCCGCCGCCTTCAACGGCGTGGTGCTCAACAGCGGCGAGACCTTCTCCTACAACGGCACCGTGGGCCAGCGCACCGCCGCCAAGGGCTATCAGGCGGCACCGGCCTACGTGCAGGGCGAGACGGTGGATGAGATCGGCGGCGGCGTCTGCCAGCCCTCCTCCACCCTCTACAAGGCCTGCCTGCTGGCGGACATGGAGATCACCGAGCGGTACGCCCACCGCTACGTCCCCTCCTACATCGACTGGGGCATGGACGCCACCGTGTCCTGGAACGGCCCGGACTACAAGTTCACCAACAACACCGACTATCCGGTGAAAATCGTCACCACATACGCCAACAACTACCTGACGGTGCAGCTGCTGGGCACCAAAACCAGCGGCGTCACCGTGAAGATGACCAACAAGGTGCTGTCCACCACGCCGTGGAAAACCGTCTACGAGCAGGACGACACCCTGGCCCCCGGCACGGAAAAGGTGAAGGTCACCCCCTACACCGGCTACAAGGTGGTCACCTTCCAGAGCTATTATGACGCCAACGGAAAGCTGATCAGCAGCCACCAGGAGGCCACCAGCAACTACAAGGTCCGGGACAAGGTGATTCAGCAGGGCCCCGCCAAGGAGACGGAGCGCTACGTCAACGGCGGCGCGGAGATTCCGGCGCAGCCGCCCATTCAGGAGCCGGAGGTGTCGGTGACGGAGCCGGAGGCCCCCGTTGAAATCCCGGATACCCCGGTGGCGGAGGGCAGCGGCACCATTGTGGTGGACCTGACCCCCGGCAACGGATAAGGAGGAACTGGCATGCAGAAGAACTGGAAACTGACGGTGGTAGGCATCGGCGGCATCGGCGGGCTGCTCAGCGGCCCCCTGGTGCGCCAATACGGTGACCATATCACCCTGGTGGCCCGGGGCAGGCGGGGCGAGGCCCTGCGGCAGAGGGGCCTGACCCTTCACAGCGAGGTATACGGCGAGTTCACCGTCATCCCCGCCGCGGTGGCGGAGACGCCGGAGGCGCTGCCGGTGCAGGACGTGGTGCTGGTGTGCGTGAAAAACGGGCAGCTGGATCAGGTGGCCCGGCAGATCGCCCCCATTGTGGGGCCGGAGACCATTGTGCTGACGGTGATGAACGGCGTCACCGCCGGTGCCAGGCTCCGCCGCGCCCTGGGGAAGGGCATCGTGCTGGAGAGCGTGATTTACACCGTGTCCAGCGCCGGGGCGGATTACTCCATCACCCAGATCGGCAATTTCACCCATCTCTTCACCGGCGGGGCACCCGGCGACGAGGCCGGCGCCGCAGCCGCCCGGGAGCTTCAGGAGCTGTTTGCCGGGGCGGGCATCGACTGCCGCCTGGTGCCGGACGTGGCTGTGGCCATCTGGAGCAAGTTCGTGCTGAACTGCGCCTACAACGTAGCCACCGCCCGGTGGAGCTGCGACATCGGCGCCGTGAAGGCAGACCCGCAGCGGATGGCCGACTGCCGCGCCCTGATGGCGGAGGCCCGGGCCGTAGGCGTGGCCCGGGGCGTGGCCCTGCCGGAGAACCTGGTGGACAAGCAGATGCACCGGGTGGAGACCACCGCCGACGCCTCCACCAGCTCCCTGAGCCGGGACTTTGCCGCCGGCCGCGCCGGCGAGCTGGAGGTGTTCTGCGGCGACGTGGTGCGCATGGCTGAGGAAGCCGGCGTGGACGTGCCGGTAACCCGGGAATACTATCAGGCGCTGCTGGAGATGGCAGCGAAGTTCTGAACACAAAAACCCTCCTGCGAGGCTTGCCGCAGGAGGGTTTTTTGCGTTTTTCAGGGAACGGATGCACTGCGCGATGAAGATTGCGGGCTTATGCGCCGGTTTCGGCGATGGAAATTGCCGGGACCCCGGCGGGTTTGCACCCCCCATTTTCTTTGGGTCTTGCCCATAGAAAACGGGCCGTGCACGGTCCAAAAGAAAGGCGCTTCCGGCCTTTGTACACAAAGGCCGACGGGAGATTCCTCAGACGGTTCCGACGGCGTCGTCGCAAAGTCCGCTTAACGTGAAAAGCCCTGCGTGAAAAGGCTTTTCACGTGTCGCTCCCTTGCTCCTCCTTTTCCCACCGCAAACGCTTCGCTGGTTTGCGGCGGGAGCCCTGGGGAAATCTTCTGCCGGCTGCGCTATACACCGGTGCTCGTCGAAAGCTTTCCGCCGCAAGCTGCGGAAGTGCGGCAGTAGTCGGGGTGGAAAACCGAAAGGACTGTCCTTCTCTGCCCGCGCGTTACGCGCATACCCGGGTTGTCACGGAGGGAAGCGAAACGGTGTGCCCCATCAACCACCGCAGTAGGGCGTAGCGAAGCGGAACGCCCGGGGCAAACACGCAGGGGCCTTTCGATTCTGCACCCCGTTGATCACCCAGGCTCTGATTTGCGGCGGCAGATTTTCAATCTTCATTCAATGTTCGGCGCACTCGGCAGAAGATTTCCCCAGGCCTCCCACCGCAAACCAGCGAAGCGTTTGCGGTGGGAAAAGGAGGAGCAAGGGAGCGACACGTGAAAAGCCCTTTCACGCAGGGCTTTTCACGTAAAGCGGACTTTGCGACGACGCCGTCGGAACCGTCTGAGAAATCCCCCGTCAGCCTTTGTGTACAAAGGCCAAAAGCGCCTTTCTTTTGGACCGTGCACGGCCCGTTTTCTTTGGGCAAGACCCAAAGAAAATGGGGGAAACAGGCGAAGCGCCGCCAGCGGCGGAAACAGCGAGCCTGTTTCGAGGAAGCGGCACGATTGGCGGCCCCAAC
>NZ_JAXEBZ010000017.1:0-9619 GCF_034093755.1 Dysosmobacter sp.
AACCACCGTCGCGGCAGTACGATTCCCGGCCCCGTTGGGGCCGCCAATCGTGCCGCTTCCTCGAAACAGCCCTCGCTGTTTCCGCCGCTGGCGGCGCTTCGCCTGTTTCCCCCGTTTTCTTTGGGTCTTGCCCAAAGAAAACGGGCCGTGCACGGTCCAAAAGAAAGGCGCTTTTGGCCTTTGTACACAAAGGCTGACGGGGGATTCCTCAGACACTGCGGCGGTGACTTGCCAGCCTTCTGCCGGCTGCGCTCTCCATTCTGCGTAAGCCGATACTGCTCCGCCGCAAGCCGAGGCCTGGGTGGTCATCGGGGTGCAGAATCGAAAGGCCCCTGCGTGTTGGCCCCGGGCGTTCCGCTTCGCTGCGCCCTACCGGGGTGGTTGATGGGACACTCCGTTTCGCTGCTCTCCGCTAATGCCCGGGTATGCGCGTAGCGACTGGACAGCCGTTGGCGGCTTTTCCGCCTTACGGATGTCGCGTCCCCCTTGCGGGGAAGCGGACCGCGCGGGCAGAGAAGGACAGTCCTTTCGGTTTTCCACCACGACAACTGCCGCACTTCCGCAACTTGCGGCGGCAGACTCTCCGGGACTGCCAGTGTCAGACGCACCCGGCAAAAGATTTCTGGATTCAGTCGGCAGCGTCTGAGAAGACCCCCGGTCTACCCTTTGCGCAGCAAAGGGTACGAAAGCGCCTTTTTCTTCCACCGTGCACGGCGCATTCTTTTTCGGCAAGACGAAAAAGAATGGGGGGTGCAAAGCCGTGACCTTCGTCACATCCCCGCACCGAAAGCGGTGCAACATTCCCCGGGAATGGCGGTCAAGCCCGCAGCCTTCGCTGCCCCCCGGTGATCACCGGCATCCCCCGGCACCCGGGCGGGTGCAAAACAGCCTCCCAGCAGGTGTCCCCCGCAAGCAAACGATTTCCTTTAACAGACAAAATTTACTTGACAAACACCGGCCCTGTGCATAAAATGTGCTTAAATTATTTTAGTTAAAAATAATTAATTAAAATAATCAATCTATCGATATAAGGAGTACGTCATATGGAATTCGAGAAAATGCGGGACATCATCGTGGAGACCCTGGGCTGCGAGGCTGAGCAGGTGACCCTGGAGGCCTCTCTCACCGACGACCTGGGCGCCGATTCCCTGGCTTCCGTGGAGCTGACCATGGCCCTGGAAGAGGCCACCGGCATTTCCATCGAGGACAGCGCTCTGGCCGAGATGAAGACGGTGGGCGACATCCTGAACTATCTCAACAGCCACAAGTAAGAAGCGCGCCGCCGGAGGGGAGACCCTCCGGCGGACGTGACGGAAAGGAAATTCCATGACCAATCAGGAAATTTTCGATTTGATCGCCTGTTTCGACCGCAGCGGCCTCACCTCCCTGCGCCTGACGAGACAGGACGTGACCATAGAGATGACCAAGGGCGGCGCCGCCCTCCCCGCCGCCCCGGCTGCCCCCTCCCCCGCCGTGTCCGCCCCCGCTGCCGCGCCGGCGCCGGAGGGCCGGGTCATCACCGCCCCCATGGTGGGCACCTGCTACGCCGCCCCCGCTCCCGACCAGCCTCCCTTCGTGCAGGCCGGGGACCGGGTGGCCAAGGGCCAGACGCTGTGCCTGATGGAGGCCATGAAGATGATGAGCGAGGTGACGGCCCCCTGCGACTGCGTCATCCGGGAGGTACTGCTGAAAAACGGAGAGCTGGCGGAGTTCGGCCAGCCCCTGTTCCGGTACCAGCCATGCTGAAGCGGGTACTGATCGCCAACCGGGGGGAGATCGCCCTCCGGGTGCTGCGGGCCTGCCGGGAGCTGGGCATGGAGACGGTGGCCGCCTATTCCCAGGCGGACGCCGAGGCCCTCCACGTGCAGCTGGCCACGGATGCCGTGTGCATCGGCCCCGCCCGGGCCGCCGACAGCTACCTGAACCACACGGCCTTGCTGACGGCGGCCCTGGCCTCCGGCTGCGACGCCGTCCACCCCGGCTACGGCTTTTTGTCGGAGAACGCCGACTTTGCCGACGAGTGCGCCGCGGCGGGCCTGACCTTCATCGGCCCCTCCGGCGACACCATCCGGAAGGCCGGGTCCAAATCCGCCGCCCGGGCGCTGATGCGCGCCGCCGGCGTGCCGGTGACCCCCGGCTCCAACGGCCCGGTTTCCTCCGTGGAAGAGGCGCTGGCCGCGGCGGAGAAGGTGGGCTACCCGGTGCTGATCAAGGCCTCCGCCGGCGGCGGCGGCCGGGGCATCCGCCGGTGCAACGGCCCGGAGGACCTGCCGGCCGCCTATGACGCCGCCCGGGCCGAGGCCCGCTCCTGCTTCGGCGACGAGGAGCTGTATCTGGAGAAGCTGGTGCTGCGGCCCCGGCACATTGAGTTCCAGATTCTGGCGGACCGCCACGGCAATGTGATTCACCTGGGGGACCGGGACTGCTCCGTCCAGCGGCGGAGCCAGAAGCTGATTGAGGAGGCCCCGGCCCGCTGCCTGACGGAGGAGCTGCGCCGGTCCATGGGCGAGGCCGCCGTCCGGGCGGCCCGGGCCGTGGGCTACGAGGGCGCCGGCACCGTGGAATTCCTGCTGGACAGCGACGGGGAGCATTTCTACTTCATGGAGATGAACACCCGCATCCAGGTGGAGCACGGCGTGACGGAGCTGATCACCGGCGTGGACCTGGTGCGGGAGCAGCTTCGGGTGGCCTCCGGCCTGCCCCTGTCGGTTACCCAGGAGGAGGTGGGCCTCACCGGCCACGCCATGGAGTGCCGCATCAATGCCGAGGACCCTCAGCAGGACTTCCGGCCCTGCCCCGGCAAGGTGGAGTTCCTCCACTTCCCCGGCGGCGCGGGGGTGCGGGTGGACTCCTGCCTGTACAACGGCTGCACCCTCTCCCCCCATTACGACTCCCTGGCGGCGAAAATTCTGGTCCATGCCCCCACCCGTCTGGAGGCCATCCGGAAAATGCGCCGCTGCCTGGAGGAATTCACGCTGGAGGGCTTCCCCACCAACGCGGAGCTGTCCTACCAGATTCTGTACCATCCCGTTTTCGTCCGGGGCGGGTGTACCACCGCGTTCCTGGATGAGCATTTGCCGGAGCTGCTGGAATTCGGGCGGCGTCTGGCGGAAAGTGAGGAACATCCGTGACCGGAGTGTTTGCCCGCCGCCGTGAGCGGCTGCTGGCCATGAAGGCCATGCGGGAAAACTACGTCCCCGGCGACCGGCTGGTGACCTGCCCCAGATGCGGCGGGGAGACGGAGCGGCGGGAGATGGTGCTGAGCCTGTCGGTTTGCCCCAGGTGCGGCTACCATTTCCCCATCGGCGCCTACCGGCGGCTGAGCATGGTGCTGGACCCCGGCACCTTCCGGGAGCTGAACGAGAACCTGTCCGCCATGGACCCCCTGTCCTTCCCCGGCTACCGGGAGAAGCTGGAAAAAGCCCGGCAGAAAACCGGCCTCAACGAGGCCGCCGTCACCGCCACCGGCGCCATCGGCGGCTGCAAGTGCGTGGTGGGCGTGCTGGACAGCCGGTTTTTCATGGGTTCCATGTCCGCCGCCGTGGGAGAGAAAATCACCCGGGCCATTGAATTTGCCGGGAAAAATAAGCTGCCCCTGATCCTGTTCTCCGCCAGCGGCGGCGCCCGGATGCAGGAGGGCATCTACTCGCTGATGCAGATGGCCAAAACCAGCGCCGCCCTGGCCCGGCTGGACGAGAAGGGCGTGCTGTATATCTCCGTGCTGACGGACCCCACCACCGGCGGCGTCACCGCCAGCTTCGCCTCCCTGGGAGACATCGTGCTGGCGGAGCCGGGGGCCCTCATCGGCTTTGCCGGCCCCCGGGTGATTCAGCAGACCATCGGCCAGACGCTGCCGGAGGGCTTCCAGCGCGCCGAGTTCCAGATGGACCACGGCTTCGTGGACGCGGTGGTGCCCCGGAAGGAGCTGCGGGACACGCTGATTCAGCTGCTGCGGCTCCACGGGAAAGGAGGCCGGCCATGAACAGGCTCACCGCCGCGGAGCGGGTGGCCGTGGCCCGGCACCCCCAGCGGCCCAATATCAATGACTATATCGACGGCCTCTTCACCGATTTTTTCGCCCAGCGGGGCGACCGCCTGTTCGGGGAGGACGGGGCCATCCTGGGCGGCGTGGCGCTGTTCCACGGCCGGCCCGTCACCGTCATCGGCACCCGCAAGGGCCGGACGGCGGAGGAAAACCTGAAATGCAATTTCGGCATGCCGGGGCCGGAGGGCTACCGGAAGGCGCTGCGGCTGATGCACCAGGCGGAGAAGTTCCGCCGGCCCGTCATCACCTTCGTGGACACCGCCGGGGCCTACCCCGGCCTGGGCGCGGAGGAGCGGGGCCAGGGGGAGGCCATTGCCCGGAACCTGCTGGAGATGAGCCGTCTGACGGTGCCCATCGTGACGGTGATCACCGGCGAGGGCAACAGCGGCGGCGCCCTGGCCTTGGCGGTGGCGGACCGGGTGGCCATGCTGGAAAACGCGGTGTACGCCATTTTGTCCCCCGAGGGCTTCGCCTCCATTCTGTGGAAGGACGCCGCCCGGTCCGGCGAGGCCTGTGAGCTGATGGGCCTGACGGCGCCGGAGCTGCTGGCAGGCGGGGTCATCGACGAGGTGATCCCGGAGCCTCCCGGCGGCGCCCACACCGACCCGGTGCTGACCATCGCCCATGTGGACCGGGCGCTGAAGCGGGATCTGGCGGCGCTGGATCAGGAAAAGGACCTGCCTGCCGCCCGCTGGCGGAAGTTCCGCAAACTGGGCGTACCGCCCATCCAGGAGGAAAAGACATGAACGGAATCCGAATCCGCGGCACCGGCCGCTGCGTCCCGGAGCGGACGGTTACCAACAGCGATCTGGCGAAGATCGTGGACACCAGCGACGAGTGGATCACCACCCGCACCGGCATTGAGCGCCGCCACCACTGCACCGGGGAGACCCACGGCGCCCTGTGCGCCGCCGCCGCACGCCGGGCGCTGGAGCGGGCCGGCGTAGGGCCGGAGGAGATCGGCGGGTGCATTGTGGCCACCGTCACCGGCGAAACGCTGGTGCCCTCGGCGGCCTGCGCCCTGCAGAAGGAGCTGGGCCTGCCGGAGGACATCCCCTGCTTCGACCTGAACGCCGCCTGCACCGGCTTTCTCATGGGCCTTCACACCATGGAGTGCCTGCTGACCGCATCCCGCCGCCGCTACGGCCTGGTGGTGGGCGCGGAGGTGCTGAGCCGCATTCTGGACTGGACCGACCGGAGCACCTGCATTCTGTTCGGTGACGGCGCCGGCGCGGCGGTGGTGGAGTGGAACGAGGAATTTGACTCCATCTCCGCGGAGCTGGGGGTCCGGGGCGACGATCAGGTGCTGCGCCTGCCCGGCGTGGAGACCGGGGGCCACAGCTATCTCACCATGGACGGCAAAAAAGTGTTCAAATTCGCCGTGGAGGCGGTGCCGGAGTGCATCGACCGGGTGCTGCGGCGGACGGGCAAGGCCGTGGAGGACGTGGACTTCTTCGTGTTCCACCAGGCCAACGCCCGCATCATCGACCTGGCGGTGCGGAAGTACCGCATCCCGCCGGAGAAGTATTACAAAAACATTCAGGAGTACGGCAACACCTCCGCCGCCAGCATCCCCATCGTCCTCAGCGAGCTGCAGGAGCAGGGGAGGGTCCGGAGCGGCAGCCGGGTGCTGCTGGCCGGCTTCGGCGGCGGCCTCACCTGGGGCGGCGCGCTGGTGGAATTTGCGTGAAGGAGTGCAATATGATCAGACTCAACGAGCTTTTGGGAACGGAGTTCCCCTTCATTCAGGGCGGCATGGCCAACATCGCCACCGGTGAGTTCGCCGCCGCCTGCTCCAACGCCGGCGCGCTGGGGGTCATCGCCACCGGCGGCATGCTGGACCCGGAGCTGCTGCGCAAACAGATCCGCATCTGCCGGGAGCGGACGGACAAGCCCTTCGGTGTCAACCTGATGCTGATGAACCCCTGCGCCGACGACATGGCGAAAATCATCATCGAGGAAAAGGTGCAGGTGGTCACCACCGGCGCCGGCAACCCCGGCAAGTACATCCCCGCCTGGAAAGAGGCCGGGGTGAAGGTGCTGCCGGTGGTGGCGGCCTCCATTCTGGCAAAGCGGCTGGTGCGCCTTGGGGTGGATGCGGTGATTGCCGAGGGCACCGAGTCCGGCGGCCACGTGGGGGAGATGACCACCATGGCCCTGGTTCCCCAGGTCATCGACGCGGTGGACGTCCCCGTGGTGGCGGCAGGCGGCATCGCCGACGGCCGTCAGTTCGCGGCGGCGCTGTCTCTGGGTGCCTGCGGCGCCCAGGTGGGCACCTGCCTGCTGGGCAGCGTGGAGTGCCCCATTCATGAAAACTACAAGCAGGCCATTCTGAAGGCCAAGGACAGCGACACCACCGTCACCGGCCGCAGCATCGGCGGGCCGGTGCGGGTGCTGAAAAACCGGATGGCCCGGGAGTATCTGGCTCTGGAGAAGCGGGGTGCCACCCTGGAGGAGCTGGAGAAAGTGACGCTGGGAGGCCTGCGCCGGGCGGTGTTCGAGGGCGACATGGACCACGGCAGCGTCATGGCCGGTCAGGTGGCCGGCATGGTGCATGAGATCCGCCCCGTGCGGCAGATTTTTGAGGAGCTGTACAGCGGCGGCATGGCCGTGCTGCGGGAAAGGGCATCTGAATGGCGGTAACCATCGGGAAAAAGACCCTCCCCCTGCCGATTCTGCAGGGGGGCATGGGGGTGGGGATCAGTCTGGACCGGCTGGCAGGGGCGGTGGCCGCCTGCGGCGGCATGGGGACCATCTCCACGGCCATGTGCGGCTTCCGGGAGCCGGATTTTGACGCCGACCCCCAGGGGGCCAACCTGCGGGCGCTGGAGCGGCAGGTGCGGCGGGCCAAGGAGGCCGCCAGAGGCGTGGGCCTGGTGGCCGTCAACGCCATGGTGGCCACCAGCCAGTACGCCGACAGCGTCCGCACCGCCCTCCGGGCGGGGGCCGACGCCATCGTCTGCGGCGCGGGGCTTCCGAAGGACCTGCCCGCCATCGCGGCGGAGGTGCCGGAATCCGACGCGGCCCTGGCCCCGGTGGTCAGCAGCGGCCGGGCGGCGGCCCTCATCTGCCGCCTGTGGGACCGGCACTACCACCGCGTTCCCGACTTCGTGGTGCTGGAGGGCCCCCAGGCGGGGGGCCATCTGGGCTTTACCCCGGAGGAGGCCCGGGAGGCCCAGGCGGGCCGGCCCATCTCCCTCAGCAGGCTGCTGCGGGAGGTGCTGGCGGCGCTGGAGCCTTACCGGAAGCAGTACGGCCGGGACATCCCCGTGTTTGTGGCGGGAAATGTGAAGGACGGGGCGGAAATGGCCCGCTATATGGCGGAGGGCGCCGCCGGCGCCCAGTTTGCCACCCCCTTTATCGCCACGGAGGAGTGCGACGCGGCGGAGGGCTACAAGCAGCGGCTGCTGGAGGCCAGGGCGGAGGACGTGACCATTTTGAAAAGCCCCGTGGGTCTGCCGGGCCGGGCGCTGCGCTCGCCCCTGATCCGCCGGGTGGAGGCCGGGAAGCAGCCCAAACCCACCCGCTGCTTCCGCTGCCTCACCGCCTGCCGCCCCGCCGAGACCCCCTACTGCATCTCCCGGGCGCTGATGTCCGCGGCGGAGGGGGACTGGGAAAACGGCCTGTTTTTCTGCGGCGCCGGAGCCGGACGGGTGAACGCCATGTCCACCGTCCGGGAGCGCATGGAACAGATTATGAGAGAATGGAGGTCCGCGCAATGAAGCTGGGCTTTTTGTACGCCGGACAGGGTAGCCAGCACCCCGGCATGGGAGCCGACCTGTACGAGGCGTATCACGCCTTCCGGGCCGTCATCGACGGCGCGGAAGTGGATTTTGACCTGAAGGAAGTGTCCTTCACCGACGCGGACGGCGTCCTGAACCGGACCCGTTACACCCAGCCCTGCATGGTGGCCTTCGCCGCCGGTCTGACGGCGGTGCTGGCGGAGCGGGGCATCGTCCCCGCAGTGGCGGCGGGACTGTCTCTGGGCGAGTACTCCGCCCTCCACGCCGCCGGCGTGCTGGACGCGGAAACCGCCATCCGCACGGTGGCCTTCCGCGGCAAAGCCATGGAGGAGGCCGCCGCCGGCCGGGAGTCCGCCATGATGGCGGTGCTGAACCTGGACCGGGGCCCCCTGCAGGAGGCCTGCGACGAGGCCTCCGCCCTGGGCTGCGTGGTCATTGCCAACTACAACTGCCCCGGCCAGCTGGTCATCGGCGGCGAGAAGGCCGCTGTGGAGCGGGCCGCGGCCCTGGCAAAGGAGCGGGGCGCCCGCCGGTGCCTGCCCTTGAAGGTCAGCGGACCCTTCCACACCCCCCTGATGGCCCCCGCCGGGGAGGCCCTGGCGGGCTACTTCCCCGCCGTGGCCTTCGCCGAGCCGAAGCTGCCGGTGATTTTCAACTGCCTTGGCTCCGAGGACCGGGGCGGCGTTTCCATACCGGAACTGCTGGTGCGCCAGGTGCAGAGCAGCGTCTTCATGGAGGACTCCATCCGCCGCATGGCGGCGCTGGGGGTGGACGCCATTGTGGAGATCGGACCGGGGAAGGCCCTGTCCGGCTTCGTGAAAAAGACGGTGCCCGGAATGCCGGTCACCGCCGTGGAAACCGTGGCCGACGTGGAACACCTGGAGGAAACCCTGAACAAGCTGATGGAGGAGCGGGCATGAACGAACTGACTGGAAAAACGGCCCTGGTCACCGGCGGCAGCCGGGGCATCGGCCGGGCCATCTGCCTGGAGCTGGCGGCCCGGGGGGCCAATGTGGCGCTGTGCTACGCCGGCGGCGAGGCCGCGGCGGCGGAGACGGCGCGGCTGTGCGAGGAGCGGGGCGTGAAGGCCCTGGCCATCCGCTGCGACGTGTCCGACGGCGCTCAGGTGAAGGCCATGGTGGACGAGACGGTCCGCGCCTTCGGCAGCCTGGACATTCTGGTGAACAACGCCGGCATCACCCGGGACGGTCTGGCGGTGATGATGAGCGAGGAGAATTTCGACGCGGTGATTGCCACCAACCTGCGGGGTGCCTTTCTGTGCATGAAGGCCGCTGCCCGGCCCATGATGAAGAAGCGCTGGGGCCGCATGGTGAATCTCAGCTCCGTGGTGGGCCTCCACGGCAACGCCGGGCAGGTGAACTACGCCGCCAGCAAGGCCGGCGTCATCGGCATGACCAAGTCCATGGCCAAGGAGCTGGCCGCCCGGAATGTCACCGTCAACGCGGTGGCCCCCGGCTTTATCGACACCGACATGACCGCCGTGCTGCCGGAGGCGGCCAAAGCCGCCCTGCTGGGCTCCATCCCCCTGGGGCGAATGGGGAAACCGGAGGACGTGGCCCGGGCGGTGGCGTTCCTCTGCTCCGACGACGCGGCGTATATCACCGGGCAGGTGCTCTCCGTGGACGGAGGCATGAACTGAGAAATTGCACCGGCCCCGGTGCGGGGGATCGCGGGTTCCCCGCGGGGGATGCGGACCACCGTCGCGGCGATACGATTCCCGGCCCCGTTGGGGCCGCCAATCGTGCCGCTTCCTCGAAACAGGCTCGCTGTTTCCGCCGCTGGCGGCGCTTCGCCTGTTTCCCCCACTTTT
>NZ_JAXEBZ010000018.1:0-6285 GCF_034093755.1 Dysosmobacter sp.
AAGCGAAACGGTGTGCCCCATCAACCACCGCAGTAGGGCGTAGCGAAGCGGAACGCCCGGGGCCAAAACGCAGGGGCCTTTCGATTCTGCACCCCGCTGACCGCCCAGACCCCGACTTGCGGCGGCAGGTTTTCAATCTTCATTCAATGTCCGGCGCACCCGGCAGAAGGCTGCCGGGCTTCCCGGGCAGTGTCTGAGGAGACCCCCGGTCTGACCTTTGCGGAGCAAAGGTCACGCCCAGCGTTTTTCTTTTCCACCGCTCCGGCGGCGACTTTTCTTTGCACGGGCAAAGAAAAGTGGGGGCCGGAAGCCCGCGCTGCTCAGCGCATTTCCCGCGGGGACCCGCGATCCCCCGGTGATCACCGGCATCCCCACACCGGGGCAGGTGCAAAGCCCGCGCCGCTCAGCGCAGCTCCCGCTTCTTCCGCCGGATGTCCTCGCCGAAAAAGATCAGCACCTGATACTCCCCCTCGATGCGGGAACTGACCTGCTGCAGATACCGCTGGTTCAGCTCCGTCACCCCCAGGTTGGTGCTGATGATGGTGCTCTTCCCCGCCAGCAGGCGGGTGTTGACGATCTCATACAGGGCGCTCTGGACAAAGGCCGTGGTCATCTCCGTCCCCAGGTCATCCAGAATCAGCAGGTCGCACTGGAGGATGCGGTCCACGTCCTCCGCCGCCCGGCTGTCCTCCTCCCGGCTGAACTTCCGGACCTCAAACCGCTCAAACACGTGGCCCGCCGTGTCATACACCACGGAATAGCCCTTCTCGCTGACCACCCGGGCGATGCAGGCGGACAAAAACGTCTTGCCCAGCCCCGGCTGGCCCGTCAGCAGCAGATTGCCGCTGCGGGGGTTGAAGTCATAGGCGTAGTCCACGCACACGTCCCGGTTGTACTCCATGTTCGCCCGGGGAGACGTGCCCACCCGGCTGTCCGGCAGGGCGGAATACCAGTCCAGGGAAAAGGTCTCGAAGCTCTGGCTGCCCAGGTCCAGCATCCGGGACAGCTCCTTCTGCTGCTCTTTGGCGTAGTAGCTCCGCAGGCAGCGGCACACCGCCTCCCCCTGATAGCCGGTGTCCCGGCACAGGGGGCAGGCAGGCTTCTCCTCCAGATAGTCCGCCGGCAGGCCCATGGACGCCAGCAGCGTCCGCCGCCGGCTCTGGAGGCTCAGGTTCTCCTCCTTCAGCCGCTCCACCGCCGGACGGGGGTCCGTCCCCTGCCGCAGGGCGCAGGTGATAATGCGGCTCATGGTGGCGTTCAGCTGCCGCTGAATGTCCCGCAGCTGCGGCTCCCGCTCATAGACCGCCGCCTCCCGCCGCCGGAAGTCCTCCCGCCGGCGCTGCCGGTCCTCGTCATAGCGCTGCATGGCCCGCCGCATGATCTTGCCGTCGTATGCCATGGATCACACCTCCCTGTTTTTGTCCCGCTGGCGGACGTACTTCCGCATCCACGCCAGGTCCCCGCCGCCGCTCTGCTCCTGCCGGGGCTGGGGCGCGGTCCGGGGCGCGGTCTGAGGCTTTTTGGACGCGGGACGGTCCCCCGCCTCCACCTCCTCCGGCGTGTGGAAGCCCGATTCGTGCCACTTTTTCAGAATGCCGTTGAGATAAGGCCATTTCAGCTCCTGACAGCGGAGAATGGTCTTGTCCGCCGCCAGGGCCACCGTCTCCGGCGGGAAGCCCATCTCCTGCCAGGCGGCCATGTACTTTTCCTCCGAGGGGGAGGGCTGCCGCTCCGGCAGGCCCAGTGCCCGCATGTACTGCGGCATGGCCTCCCGCCGCCGGGCATACCGCTCCAGGTACGCCGAGGCGGCCTCGTGGGAGTCGATGCCTATTCTGGCCCAGGCGTAGCCCTCCTTTTCAATCTGCCGCATGCCGGGCCGGCGGCCGGGGCCGAAGCGCCGCTCCGTCCGCTCCGCGCAGTGGCACACCAGCAGGTACACCACGTCGGCGGGCATGCCCAGATAGTCATACAACCCCAGCAGGATGTTCAGGTCCGGGGTGGTGAGCCGCTTGCCCAGCCGCTGCTCCACCGCGCCGGTGAGGCCCCGGAAATCGGCGCTGCTCTCCAGCTTCCGGGCCACGTCGTCGGCGGAATACTCCGGTCGCTCCTCCGCCGGGGCGGGGGGCGGCGTCTCCTCTCCGGGCTGGCGGAGGGTGATGAGCCCCAGCTCTCCCAGCACCGCCTCGGCGCTCTCAATCCGCGCCCGGTCCCACCGCAGCTCCCCGGCCAGGGACCGGGGCGCCACCGTCCCCTGATGGCGCAGCAGCGCCAGATACAGCAGCGCCGCGTCACCGTCGCCCCGCTGCTCCAGTGAGCGCACCACCGACAGCGGCAGCGTCACGCTTCCGTTTCCCACTTCCACCAGATATCCGGCCATGCGCCGCGCCTCCCTTCCCCCATCTTTTTCCCCTATTCTACACGAAAACCCTCCGGAGGACAACCAGAAAATCACCGCCCCGGCGGCGGGGGAAATTTTTCAGATTTCTGTGGCGGAACCGCGGGGAATATGGTATACTGTTAAATTGTAAAAATGGGTTGTTATGACCTGTTGGAATCTTCAACAAGGAGGCCTTCCATCTATGGAAAACCGTATTGTCGTTACCATCTGCGATCAGGAATACACCCTCGTTGCCGAGGAATCCGCCAGCTACATGCAGAAAGTCGGCTCCTATGTCAGCGAAAAGATGGGAGGAATCCTGACGGCCGCCCGGGTGGGCCGTACCGACGCCGCCGTGCTGACGGCGGTGAACCTGGCGGACGAACTGTTCAAGGAGCAGGCCGCCTCCGAGGCTCTGCGGGTGCAGATCCAGCAGGCCCTGGCCGAGGCGGGACAGGCCCAGAACGAGGTCAGCGAGCTGAAGCGGGAGGTATTCCGCCTGCAGCAGCGGCTGGACAACCGGAACGGAAACGGGAACAAGCGGTGATGGAGCTGCTGTCCCCCGCCGGGTCCCCGGAGGCCCTCCGGGCCGCGGTTCAGTGCGGCGCCGGGGCGGTGTATCTGGGCTGGGGCGACTTCAACGCCCGGCGCAACGCCAAAAACTTCACCGACGAGGAATTTGCCGGCGCCCTGCAGTACTGCCATCAGCGGGGCGTCCGGGTTTTTCTGACCCTCAACACCCTGCTGACGGACCGGGAGCTGCCCCGTGCCCTGGAGACCGCCCGCGCCGCCTGCCGTCTGGGGGTGGACGCGGTGCTGGTGCAGGACTGGGGTCTTTTTGACCTGCTGCGCCGGGCCCTGCCGGACCTGCCCCTCCACGCCAGCACCCAGATGAGCCTGTTCACCACCGGCGGCGCCAACGAGGCGGCGGCGCTGGGCTGCGAGCGGGTGGTGATCGCCCGGGAGTGCTCCCGGGAGGACACCGCCGCCATCTGCCGGGGCTGCTCCGCGGAGGTGGAGGCCTTCATCCACGGGGCGCTGTGCATGTGCTACTCCGGCCAGTGCGCCATGAGCGCCCTCATCGGCGGCCGCAGCGGCAACCGGGGCAAGTGCGCCCAGCCCTGCCGCCTGCCCTACGGCTTTGACAAAAAGGCCGCCGGAGACCATCCCCTCTCCCTGAAGGACAGCTGTCTGGCGGGGGAGCTGGGAGACATGGCGGCCATGGGGCTGGACTGTCTCAAACTGGAGGGCCGCATGAAGCGGCCGGAATACGTGGCGGTGATCACCGGCATCTACGCCCGGCTGCTGGAGGAGGGCCGCAGCCCCACCCCCGCCGAGCAGGCGGCGCTGGAGCAGGCCTTCTCCCGGGAGGGCTTTACGGACTGGTACTGGGCAGGCCGCCGGGGACCGGGCATGTTCGGCTCCCGGCCGGAGAACGCCCCGGACCCCAAGCCCCTCTTTGACGCCGCCCGGGCCGCCTACGAAAAAGGCGACCGGCGCACGGTGCCGGTGGACTTCGTCTGCCGGGTATCCGCCGGGGCGCCGGTGACCCTCACCGTCACCGATGATGACGGCCACACCGCCGACCTCACCGGCCCGGTGCCGGAGGCCGCCCGGAACCGCCAGATCACCGCCGGGGAGATCGCCCAGCGGCTGGGAAAGACCGGCGGCACCGCCTACCGCTGCCGCCGCACCGACGTGACGGCGGAGGACGGACTGTCCCTGCCTGCCTCCGTCCTCAACGGACTGCGGCGGGACGCCCTGGCGGAGCTGGACCGTCTGCGGACGGCGGTACCGCCCCGGCGGGAGCTGCCCCTTCCGGCGGAGCCGGAGGACACCTGCGCCGCATCGGAGCCGGCCTGCACCGTATCCGTGGCCCGGTGGGAGCAGGTGACGGCGGAGCTGCTGGCCCTCTCCCCCGCCCGGGTGTACGTGCCTCTGGAGGAGCTGGCGCACGTGGACGCCCTGCCGCCCTTTGACGGGGAGTGGTGCGCCCTTCTCCCCCGCGTCTGGCGGGACCGGGACGAGCCCCGGCTGCGGGAGATGCTCTCCCGTGCCCAGGCCCTGGGGGTCACTGCCGCCGGCATCGGCAACCTGGGCCACCTGCCCCTGGCCCGGGACCTTGGGCTGCGGCTGTACGGCGACTACGGTTTAAATGTATTCAACGCCCGGTCCCTGGCCTTCCTGCGGGACCGGGGTCTGGACTCCGCCGCGGTGTCCTTTGAGCTGCGGTTCGCCCAGATCCGGGACATGCGCAAGCCCCTGCCCACGGAGGCCATTGTCTACGGGCGGCTGCCGCTGATGATTACGGAAAACTGTCTGGTGCAGAACGGCACCGGCTGCCGGCTGGACCGGCAGGGGCCGGAGGTGCCCGGGGACGGGCCCTGCCGCCAGCGTCATTTCCTGGGCGACCGCACCGGCGCCCGGTTCCCCCTGCTGCCCGCCTTCGGCCACCGGACGGAGGTGCAGAACAGCAAGCCGCTGTATCTGGCGGACCGGAGCGAGTGGAAGCGGCTGGGTCTTGCCTACGGCCGGCTGCGGTTCACCGTGGAGTCTCCGGAGGAGTGCGTCCGGGTGTTCCGGGCTTACCGGGAAGGCGCCGCCCCGGCGGGTGAGTTCACCCGGGGCCTCTATGAGCGGGGCGTGGAGTGAGTTTTCAGGTTATTTTCAATTTCAATCCGTATAATTGAATATAAATTATACGTTCAGTATTGTATCAGGAGCGTTTTATGGAGACCATTACCGTCAAATACTTTCATGAGGACATGGAGCCGCTGTGCTACGTGGAGGGGAAATCCGACTGGATTGACCTGCGGGCGGCGGAGGAGGTCACGCTGAAGGCGGGGGAGTTCCGGCTGATTCCGCTGGGGGTGGCCATGGCGCTGCCGGAGGGGTACGAGGCCCATCTGGCGCCCCGCAGCTCCACCTTCAAGAACTACGGGATTCTGCAGACCAACTCCATCGGCGTGGTGGACTGGTCCTACCGCGGGGACAACGATGAGTGGCGGATGCCGGTGTATGCCACCCGGGACGTGACCATTGAAAAGGGCGCCCGCATCTGTCAGTTCCGCATTGTGGAGAATCAGCCGAAGCTGAACTTCGTGCGGGTGGAGCATCTGGACGGCCCCGACCGGGGCGGGTTCGGGTCTACTGGGGTGCGCTGAAGCGCCGCGGGCTTTTGCGGAAAAATTGCACCGGTTTCGGTACGGAAAACACCGGGACCCCGGTGGGGATGCACCCGTCCGGGTGCCGGGAGTGCGATGAAGATCACAGGCTTTGCACCCCCCATTTTCTTTGGGTCTTGCCCAAAGAAAACGGGCCGTGCACGGTCCAAAAGAAAAGCGCTTTTTTCGCCTTTGTACACAAAGGCTGACGGGAGATTCCTCAGACGGTACCGACCAGACCCGAAAATCTTCTGCCGGCTGCGCCGGACATTGTGCGGATTTGGAACTGCTCCGCCGCAAGTCAGGGCTTGGGTGGTCAACGGTGTGCAGAATCGAAAGGCCCCTGCGTATTGGCCCCGGGCGTTCCGCTCCGCTACGCCCTACTGGGGTAGTTGATGGGGCGCTCCGTTTCGCTGCTCTCCGCTACTGCCCGGGTATGCGCGTAGCGAAGCGGAACGCGCGGGCAGAGAAGGACAGTCCTTTCGGTTTTCCACCACGACAACTGCCGCACTTCCGCAACTTGCGGCGGAAAGCTTTCGACGAGCGCCAGTGTATAGCGCAGCCGGCAGAAGATTTCCCCAGGGCTCCCACCGCAAACCAGCGAAGCGTTTGCGGTGGGAAAAGGAGGAGCACGGGAGCGGCGCGTGAAAAGCCCTTTCACGCAGGGCTTTTCACGTAAAGCGGACTTTGCGACGACGCCGTCGGCAGGGTCTGAGGAGACCCCCGGTCTGACCTTTGCGGAGC
>NZ_JAXEBZ010000019.1:0-3919 GCF_034093755.1 Dysosmobacter sp.
GCGGCGCTTCGCCTGTTTCCCCCATTTTCTTTGCTCGTGCAAAGAAAAGTCGCCGCCGGAGCGGTGGAAAAGAAACACGGTTTGTGGTCTTTCGGCTATGACGAAAGACCAGACCAGGGGTCTCCTCAGACCCTGCCGACCAGACCCGGAAGTCTTCTGCCGAGTGCGCTATACATTGAATAAAGATTGAAAACCTGCCGCCGCAAGTCGGGGTCTGGGCGGTCAACGGGGTACAAGATCGAAAGGCCCCTGCGTGTTGGCCCCGGGCGTTCCGCTTCGCTACGCCCTACCTGAGCAATAAACGATAACCCCCCGGGTATGCGCGTAGCGAAGCGGAACGCGCGGGAAGAGAAGGACAGTCCTTTCGGTCTTCCACCATAACAACTGCCAGACTCCCGCGACTTGCGATGGAAAGCTGCCGAACAGCAACAGGTACTCCGCAACCGGCAGAAGACTTCCAAATTTAGTCGGCAGGGTCTGAAAAGACTCCCGGTCTACCCTTTGGCTTCGCCAAAGGGTACGCCCAGCGCCTTTTTCTTCCACCGTGCACGGCGCAGAAGGTGAATTGCCGCGAAGCGGCAAGAGAAGCCCCTCTGGAGGGTTCTTTTTCGGCAAGACGAAAAAGAATGGGGGGAACAGGTGAAGCGCCGCCAGCGGCGGAAACAGCGAGGGCTGTTTCGAGGAAGCGGCACGATTGGCGGCCCTAACGGGGCCGGGAATCGTTTTGCCGCGACGGTGGTTTGCAAAGCCTGCGATCTTCATCGCACTCCCGGCGCCCGGATGGGCGCATCCCCGCGCCGCTCAGCGCACCCCGGCGCCTTATTTCTTCATCTCCTCCGGTACGGGGTCCCCCTCCAGGGTGACGAAATACCGGTACCAGGGAATGAGAAAATCATACCCCGCTTTCAGCCGGTCCACAATCTCCCGGCTGAACAGCTGGTCCGTCAGGGGCTCGTCATGGGTGATGGCGAAGGACTTCTTCCGGAACCATGGCTCCGTCAGGCCCGAGGGCGCCCCCGGCTTGGGCCGCTTGTACTCCTCCCCGGTGAGGACGAACTCCGTCTGCCCGTTCAGCCCCCGGGTCAGCTTCTCCATGGGCTTCGGGTCCCGGCGGATGCGGGCGCGGAGCTTGGCCATGGTCATGGGCGTGGCCTGCCAGAAGCCCATGCCGTAGGACCAGCCCTCCGGCGCCAGCTCAAACCAGAAGCAGGGCGTCTCCCGGGTCTCCTCCCTGGGCCGCTCCACGCTGAGCCACAGGTGGTCCTTGTAAGGCCCCCGGCCAAACAGCCGCCGGGCGTCCCGGTAGATGCGGGAGGTTTTGCCGATGAGGCCGTAGTCCTCCAGCTGCGGGGCGATGTGGTCATACACCTCCCGCTGCAGCTCCCGCATGGGGGTCTGGAAATGGTCCAGATACTCCTGCTTGTGCTCTGCGAACCACGTCCGGTCATTGTTGAACCGGATGCCCCACATGAAATCCACAGTGGTGTCGTCAAAGCCCTGAAACATGTGCAAATTCTCCTGTTCTGTAAACTCTCAGCCCATCCGGGCCGCCAGCTTCCGCAGCTGGTTCTGAAATTCCTCCGGCAGCGGGCAGGTGACCTCCACCGCCTCTCCGGTACGGGGATGGATAAACCGCAGGGCCACGGCGTGGAGGCACTGGCCCTGGAGGCCCGGCACGGGCTTTTTTGCGCCGTACACCGTGTCGCCTAAAATGGGGTGGCCGATGTGGGCCATGTGGACCCGGATCTGGTGGGTCCGCCCCGTCTCCAGGCGGCAGCGGACGTGGGTGTGGCCGGGGTAGCGGGCGATGACCTCCCAGTGGGTGACGGCCCGGCGGCCATTGGCCACCACCGCCATCTTCTTCCGGTCCGCCGGATGGCGGCCGATGGGGGCGTCCACGGTGCCGCTGTCCGCCCGCAGGTTCCCCACCACGATGCACTCATAGGTGCGGGACAGGGTGTGGTCCGCCAGCTGGGCGGCCAGGCCCTGGTGGGCGAAGTCATTTTTGGCGGCGATGATCAGGCCGGAGGTGTCCCGGTCGATGCGGTGGACGATGCCGGGCCGCAGCTCCCCGCCCACGCCGGAGAGACTGTCGCCGCAGTGGTGCAGCAGGGCGTTCACCAACGTGCCGTCGGGGTGGCCGGGGGCGGGATGGACCACCAGCCCCTTGGGCTTGTTCACCACGATCACGTCCCCGTCCTCGTACACCACGTCCAGGGGGATGTCCTGGGGCGCCACGTCCACCGGCTCCGGCTCAGGGAGGGTCACTTCCAGCGTCTCCGTGCCGGTGAGGCGGTAGTTCTTGGCCAGGGGCCTGCCGCCGCAGGTGACCCGGCCCTCCTCCAGCAGCCGCTGGGCGGCGGAGCGGGTCACGTCCTCCAGGTTTGCCGCCAGCCAAGCGTCCACCCGGCTGCCGGCGTCGCCGTTATTCACTTGCAGCGTCAGCTTCTCCATGGGCCGCATCCTTTTTGTCATATTTTTCGTAGAACCACAGGTAGTAGGCGGCGGCCATCACCGCGCCGCAGACCACGCAGATGTCCGCCACGTTGAACACGGGATAGGAGGGCCAGAACACGAAGTGGAACATATCCACCACGTAGCCCAGCCGCGCCCGGTCGATGATGTTGCCCAGACCGCCGGAGAGAATCAGCCAGCAGGCGGCCAGGCCCAGGGGGTGGCGGACAATGCGGCGGGCCAGCACGAAAGCCACCGCCGCCACAATGGTGCCGGTGACGATGAGCAGCAGCCACCGCATGCCGGAGAAGCTGGACCAGGCGGCGCCGAAATTGTGGACCCGGGTCAGCTCCACCAGTCCCGGCAGGAAGGACCGGGCCGGGTCAGCGGTGGCCGCCATGCCCTCCGCGGGGGCGGAAAAGGCGGACACGGTCCAGGCCTTCACCCACTGGTCCAGGCCCAGCAGCACCGCCGCCAGAATTCCGAAAATCACGTTCAGCATACAGTTTCTCCTCAGAGATGGATTTTTGCTTATTTTACACGGTTTGCGGGGGAAATGCAAATGGTTTGAACCCCGGTAGGATTGCACCCGCCCGGGTGGCGGGGGATGCCGGTGATCACCGGGGGATGCAGCGAAGGCTGCGGCTTTCCGGCCATTGCCGGGTGAATTGCGCCGGTTTCGGTGCTGGAATGTGACGAAGGTCACGGCTTTGCACCGATTTCGGTGCGGGAAATTGCCGGGACCCCGGCGGGGATGCACCCCCCATTTTCTTTGGGTCTTGCCCAAAGAAAACGGGCCGTGCACGGTCCAAAAGAAAAGCGCTTTTGGCCTTTGTACACAAAGGCTGACGGGAGATTCCTCAGACGGTACCGACCAAGCCCGGCAGCCTTCTGCCGGCTGCGCCGGACATTGAATGAAGATTGAAAATCCGCCGCCGCAAGTTGGGGTTAGGTGGTCATCGGGGTGCAAGATCGAAAGGCCCCTGCGTATTGGCCCCGGGCGTTCCGCTTCGCTACGCCCTACCGGGGTGGTTGACGGGGCTGCTCCGTTTCGCATTCCTCCGCAACTGCCCGGGTATGCGCGTAGCGAAGCGGAACGCGCGGGCAGAGAAGGACAGTCCTTTCGGTTTTCCACCCCGACAATCGCCGCACTCCCGCGACTTGCGGCGGAAAGCTGCCGAACAGCAACAGCTACTCCGCACCCGGCAGAAGGCTTTTGGACTTCCGCCGCAGGGTCTGAGGAGACCCCCGGTCTGGCCTTTGGCGCAGCCAAAGGTCACGCCCGGCGTTTTTCTTTTCCACCGGGCGCGGCGACTTTTCTTTTGACGCGTCAAAAGAAAAGTGGGGGAAACAGGCGAAGCGCCGCCAGCGGCGGAAACAGCGAGCCTGTTTCGAGGAAGCGGCACGATTGGCGGCCCCAACGGGGCCGGGAATCGTATCGCCGCGACGGTGGTCCGCATCCCCC
>NZ_JAXEBZ010000020.1:0-5328 GCF_034093755.1 Dysosmobacter sp.
CGCCGCGCCCCAGTCCGCCGCGGTGGCCGAGAAGATGAACGCCGCCCTGAACGACACGGTGACCATCAGCGACACCGCCGTGTATGAGGCACCCAAGTCCCCCAAGTATGTGTTCCTGTTCATCGGTGACGGCATGAGCTATCCCCAGTTCCAGGCCGCCTCCGACTATCTGGGCACTGTGGCCGATCCGGACTATATGCAGGCTGAGCCCAGTGTCAAGGACCGCCAGGGCGCTGTGCTGGACGGCCCCAAGGAACTGAACTTCATGAACTTCGACGTGGCCGGCTCCGCCGTCACCTATGACTCCTGCAGCTTTGCCCCCGACTCCGCCTCCACCGCCACCTCCATCGCCACCGGTCACAAGACCTACTCCGGCATGATCAACACTGACGAGACCGGCACCGTGTCCTATGAGACCATCGCCGAGAGGCTGCACGCCCAGAAGGGCTGGAAGGTGGGCGTCATCTCCTCCGTGAACCTGAATCACGCCACCCCCGCCGCCTTCTACGCCCACCAGGCCAGTCGCAACAACTACTATGAGATCGGCGTGGAGATGGTGAACTCCGGCTTTGAGTACTTCGCCGGCGGCGCCCTGAAGAAGCCCGACGGCAGCGGCGATCAGGAGAACCTCTACGATCTGGCGGAGGCCGCCGGCTACAAGGTGACCACCACCCAGGCCGACGCCGAGGCCGTTACTGCCAAGGACAAGAAGGTCATCCTCATTGACGAGCACCTGGCGGACTCCGACTCCATGGACTATGAGCTGGACCGCGGCGAGGGCGAGTGGGCCCTGGCGGACTATGTGGAAAAGGGCATTGAGGTGCTGAACAACAATAAGGGCTTCTTCCTGATGTGCGAGGGCGGCAAGATCGACTGGGCCTGCCACGCCAACGACGCCGGCTCCACCGTGGCGGACACCCTGGCTCTGGCGGACGCCGTGCAGGTGGCCGTGGACTTTGCAAAACAGCATCCCAGAGACACCCTGATCCTGGTGACCGGCGACCACGAGACCGGCGGCCTGACCATCGGCTATGCCGGCACCGACTATGACACCTACCTCAGCAACCTGACCAGCCAGACCATCTCCTACGCCCAGTTTGACGAGCAGTACGTGGAAAAATACAAGGCCAACGGCACCTCCTTCGAGGACGCCATGAAGGACGTGGAAACGCTGTTCGGCCTGAAGATGACCGGCGAGGCCGGCGACAAGCTGGTGCTGACCGACTACGAGATTCAGCGGCTGAAGGACGCCTACGCGCTGGCCATGGGCGACTGTGACTCCGGCAAGTACACCCAGGAGCAGTACGTGCTGTACGGCACCTACAATCCCTTCTCCGTCACCGTCACCCACATTCTGAACAACAAGTCCGGCATCGACTTCACCAGCTACTCCCACACCGGCCTGCCGGTGGCGGTCTTCGCCGATGGCATCGGCGCCGACAGCTTCGGCGGCTACTATGACAACACTGCTATCTACACCAAGCTGGCCGACCTGCTGAAAGTCAAGTAAGCGGAGGGCCGATATTCTGCGGGACACAGGGAGCGGGCGCTCCCTGTGCCGCCGTTTTTTTGGAGGCTTTATGAAAAAACCGTTTCCCACCTTCTCACGGCGGACCCAGGGCCCGGTGCTGGCGGCCCTGATTCTGCTGGCGGTGCTGCTGGCGCTGCCCACCGGGTTTGAGGGCAAGCTCACCTATCAGAACGCCGACCGGGTCCGGGCGGAGGTGCTGGCCACCGATGAGAGCGACATCGTGGACACCGGACTCATCCGCACCGGCGAGCAGCGGTGCACCGTGCGGCTGCTGGGGGGCCATTTCAAGGGACAGACCGCCGAGGCCGTCAACCGGCTCAGCGGCTCTCTGGCCCAGGACAAGCTGTTCGCCCCCGGGGACGTGGCCTTCGTCACCGTCAGCCACAGCGGCGGCGTCATCTCCGTGGTGTCCATGACGGACCACTACCGGCTGGACAAGGAGGCGCTGCTGGCGGGGCTGTTTTTGCTGCTGCTGGTGCTGTTTGCCGGGTGGACCGGCGTCCGGGCCATTCTCTCCTTCGTGGACACCATTCTGCTGATGTGGAAGGTGCTGGTGCCCTGCCTGCTGCGGGGCTGGAACCCGGTGTGGCTGGCCCTGGCTATCGTGCTGGCGCTGACGGCCCTGATTCTCAGCCTGATCTACGGGTTTGACCGCCGGTGTCTGGCCGCCGTCTCCGGCGCGGCGCTGGGCATTGCTGTCACGGCAGTGCTGGGGGTGGTGTTCACCAACCTGTTCCGCATCCACGGCGCGGTGATGGGGTCCAGCGAGAGCCTGCTGTACGCCGGGTATCAGAATCTGAACCTGACAAGCATCTTCATGGCCTCCATCTTCCTGGGGTCCTCCGGCGCGGTGATGGATCTGTCGGTGGACATCTGCTCCTCCGTGTACGAGGTGGTGCAGAAGCGGCCGGACATCACCGCCCGGGAGGCCATCTCCTCCGGCTTCGCCGTGGGCCGGGCCGCCTGCGGCTCTACCACCACCACGCTGCTGCTGGCCTATTCCGGCAGCTACATCGCCCTGCTGATGGTATTCATGGCCCAGGGCACGCCGGTGGAGTTCATTCTGAACTACAAATACGTGGCGGCGGAGATCGTCCACACCGTGGTGGGCTCCTTCGGGCTGGTGACCGTAGCGCCCCTCACCGCCATCACCAGCGGACTGCTGCTGACCCGCAGACCGTCCTGAATGTATGAGAAAAGAGATGACGCCCGGAAACGGGCGTCATCTCTTTGCAGAGGATGTTGAGAAGAGGGGAAGAGAGGATTATCTGACGGCGGCGAAGCCCTTTTCCAGGTCGGCGATGATATCGTCGATGTGCTCCGTGCCGATGGACAGACGGATGGTGTTGGGCTTGATGCCCTGGTCCAGCAGCTCCTCGGGGGACAGCTGGGAGTGAGTGGTGGTGGCGGGATGGATCACCAGGGACTTCACGTCCGCCACGTTGGCCAGCAGGGAGAAGATCTCCAGGCTGTCGATGAACTTGTGGGCCTCGGCCTGGCCGCCCTTGATCTCGAAGGTGAAGATGGAGGCGCCGCCGTTGGGGAAGTACTTCTCATACAGCGCGTGGTCCGGGTGATCGGGCAGGCTGGGATGGTTCACGTGCTCCACCTGGGGATGATTGGCCAGGAACTCCACCACCTTCCTGGTGTTCTCCGCGTGGCGGTCCAGCCGCAGGGACAGGGTCTCCACGCCCTGGAGCAGCAGGAACGCGTTGAAGGGAGAGATCGTGGCGCCCGTATCCCGCAGGAGGATGGCACGAACGTAGGTAACGAAGGCGGCGGGGCCGGCGGCGTCCACGAAGCTGACGCCGTGGTAGCTGGGGTTGGGTGCGGCGATGGGGGCGTACTTGCCGCTGGCCTTCCAGTCGAACTTGCCGGAGTCCACAATGATGCCGCCCAGGGTGGTGCCGTGGCCGCCGATGAACTTGGTTGCGGAGTGGACCACGATGTCGGCGCCGTGCTCGATGGGACGGATCAGGTAGGGGGTGCCGAAGGTGTTGTCGATCACCAGGGGCAGGCCGTGCTTGTGGGCGATGGCCGCGATGGCGTCGATGTCGGGGATGTCGCTGTTGGGGTTGCCCAGAGTCTCCAGATAGATAGCCTTGGTGTTGTCCTGGATAGCGCTCTCCACCTCGGCCAGGTTATGGGCGTCCACGAAGGTGGTGCTCACGCCGAACTGGGGCAGGGTGTGGGCCAGCAGGTTGTAGCTGCCGCCGTAGATGGTCTTCTGGGCCACAATGTGGTCGCCGGCCTGGGCCAGGGCCTGAATGGTGTAGGTGATGGCCGCGGCGCCGGAGGCCAGGGCCAGGGCGGCCACGCCGCCCTCCAGGGCCGCCAGGCGCTTCTCCAGCACGTCCTGGGTGGAGTTGGTGAGGCGGCCGTAGATGTTGCCGGCGTCGGCAAGACCGAACCGGGCGGCGGCGTGGGCGGAGTTGCGGAAGACGTAGGAGGTAGTCTGGTAAATGGGCACCGCACGGGAATCCGTGGCGGGATCGGGCTGTTCCTGGCCCACGTGAAGCTGCAGCGTCTCGAATTTATAGTTACTCATGATAAGTACCTCTTTCCTTAATTTTGATTTTGGAATACGAAAAAGCCCGGGGCAAAATCGCTCCCGGACTGCAGATACACAAGACCCGCTGACAACGTGTACGGCGGATCACAGGCGCGGCAAAGCGCCCGGCACAGCAGTCCGGGAGTAAGGCATTCGTCCGCAGCGGAAGTTGCTGCGCAGCAGCTGCAGAAACACGTTCTTCATTCCGGCCCGCCTCCTTTATCTTGATAAACCTATCTGATTGATTGGTATATCGGGATTATAGCGCCGCGGAACCGGTTTGTCAATAGGGTTTTTCAAATTTTAACCTATCAGAATGGTATTTTAATTGGAAATAACCTGCCGGAGCCGGTTTTCCGCCGGCAGATTTTTGACCTGATATTGAAGCGGCAATGACCGCAAAGGGCAAAAGCGTCATGGCGCCAAAGTAAGGAACCATACTCAAAAGGACATAGTCCCACTGGCCTCTCACAATCTTTTCGAGGTAAAACCCGCTGCTGGCCGCGTTCAGGACAACAAGGATAAACAGGATGATTCCAACCAATACAATGACAAGACTGATTCCCTTAATGTTGGCCTGTTTGCTTGAAATGATCGTTTTTTCCTCCACAACAAAAACTCCTTTGTAAAAAATGTTTGACGGGATTGCTCGTCTGCAAGAAGTATAGCACAATAGACGTTTATATCTATCTTCTTAGACATAAAATTTTGCTTTTGACCGTATGATAAAGGAAACCGGGAGGGGAGGGAAGAGTGTGCTTTTCAGCTATGAAGTCCTGGGCCAATCAATACGGGCTTTAAGAAAAGAGAAAAAGCTGTCGCAGGAGGTACTAAGCGGTCTGGCAGGCATAGCTCGCACACATCTTACAATGATCGAGAATGGAACAATTCACCCGAATATTGAGACGATCTGGAAAATAGCGACCGCTCTTGATGTGAGGCCAAGTGAGCTGTTCGCTTATGTGGAAAGCAATCTGGAGCATCAATGAATGGGGACTTGCTTCTGAAGCTGGTCCGCAAAGAGCGTTTGAAAGATAAAAATGAAAATCCGGAAACCCTTGATACACAAGGGTTTCCGGATTTGATTCTTCCGGGGATTTATTCCCACTCGTTGTTGGGCATCATATTTAACGGATTTTGCTTCATAAATTTGATACCTCATTTTTTTGATTATTTGATGTGTCCATATTATCCAGCCCTATACGATGGGCTGTTATCAAATTGTTATCGGTGGTGATAACGGGGG
>NZ_JAXEBZ010000021.1:0-116389 GCF_034093755.1 Dysosmobacter sp.
GATGCTGGCGCCACCGCCTTCAAGAAGGTGGAGATCCCCGCCGACTGGGCTACCGCCGAGGATGCCAAGAAGGAGAACGTCCTGACCGGTCCCGCCAAGCTGGTCAAGATGGTGGAGAACATTCTGGAGCCCGTGGACCGCATGGACGGCGACAGCCTGCCTGTCTCCGCTTTTGCCGAGCATGTGGACGGTACCTTCGAGCTGGGTGCCGCCGCCTACGAGAAGCGCGGCGTGGCCGTCTCCGTGCCCACCTGGAACTCCGACAAGTGTATCCAGTGTAACCAGTGCGCCTATGTCTGCCCCCACGCTACCATCCGTCCCTTCATGCTGACTGAGGAAGAGGCCGCCAAGGCTCCCGCCTCCGCCAAGATCGTGGACGTGAAGGCCGGCAAGGGCAAGGGCGTGTACAAGTTCACCATGGCCATCTCTCCCCTGGACTGCATGGGCTGCGAGGTCTGCGTGGGTCAGTGCCCCGTGGGCGCTCTGTCCATGGTTCCCCAGGAGAAGGAGGCCGCTCAGCAGGACGTGTTCAACTACTGCGTCGCCGAGGTGGCGGAGAAGAAGGATCTGCAGGACAACACCGTCAAGGGCAGCCAGTTCAAGCAGCCCATGCTGGAGTTCTCCGGCTCCTGCGCCGGCTGCGCCGAGACCAGCTATGCCCGCCTGATCACCCAGCTGTTCGGCGATCATATGTACATCTCCAACGCCACCGGCTGCTCCTCCATCTGGGGCGGTCCCGCCGCTACCTCTCCCTACTGCACCAACAAGGAAGGCCACGGCCCCGCCTGGTCCAACTCCCTGTTCGAGGATAACGCCGAGCACGGCCTGGGCATGTTCCTGGGTCAGCAGGCCACCCGCAACCGCCTGGCCGACAAGGTCAAGGAGCTGGCCGGCGTGACCACCGTTGACGCCAAGCGGGCTGCCTGCGAGGAGTATCTGGCCACCATGGATGACTATGCGGCCAACAAGGCTGCCACCGAGAAGCTGGTTGCCGCTCTGGAAGCCGATCCCGACTGCCCCTACAGCAAGGCCATCCTGGCGGAGAAGGAGTTCCTGGGCAAGAAGTCCATGTGGATCTTCGGCGGCGACGGCTGGGCCTATGACATCGGCTTCGGCGGCGTGGACCACGTGCTGGCTTCCGGCAACAATGTGAACATCTTCGTCTTCGACACCGAGGTGTACTCCAACACCGGCGGCCAGGCTTCCAAGGCCTCCAACATCGGCCAGGTGGCGCAGTTCGCCGCCGCCGGCAAGGAGATCAAGAAGAAGTCCCTGGCGGAGATCGCCATGTCCTACGGCTACATCTACGTGGCGCAGGTGGCCATGGGCGCCAACCCCGCCCAGACCCTGAAGGCCATTCAGGAGGCCGAGGCCTACAACGGTCCCTCCCTGATCATCGGCTATGCTCCCTGCGAGATGCACAGCATCAAGGGCGGCATGAAGAACTGCCAGAAGGAAATGAAGCGTGCCGTGGAGTGCGGCTACTGGAACCTGTTCCGCTTCAATCCCGCTGCCGAGGGCGCCAAGTTCACCCTGGACTCCAAGGAGCCCAAGGACGGCTACCGCGAGTTCCTGATGAACGAGGCCCGTTATGCCCGTCTGACCCAGGAGTTCCCCGAGCGCGCCGAGACCCTGTTCGAGCGCAACGAGAAGAACGCCATGGAGCGCTACGAGCATCTGCTGAAGCTGAAGGCCATGTACGCCGAGTAAGCTGCAAAGCAAATAAAGGACCGCAGGTTTTACCTGCGGTCCTTTTCTTACGCCCGGCCGGCCTCCATCATGTAGCGGAGGTAGGCAGGCAGATCCGCCGGGTCTGACAGGCGGAGGGAGATGCCCTCCGGCCCCGGCTCCAGCAGCCGCAGCATCTGCCGGGCGGCGGGATCGTGTTTCAGGTCGCAGGCGGTCTGATCCGGCAGCTGCAGCAGAACGCTGCCCCGGCTGCGGGCCACAAGGTTGAAAAATGACTCCCGGTCCGGGAGCAGCTTCATGGTCAGCATACGCTTCCTCTTTTCTGATGATCTCACGTTGACGGGATGTCCCGGTACTATTATAATATCATCAGGATTTCCGGCATGTTAGGAGATAACCGCCGGTTTTCTGGCAGAAAACCGTCAGAGAGGTGAGTGCGATGTCCCTGGTGCCCTGCAGTGCCGGCGCCGATCCCCACGGCCGGGAGCTGTCCGCCCACGGCACGGCCCGGTTTCCGGTGGCCTGCTACCGGGATGAGCTGTATCTGGAGGACGTCCCCTGCCCCTGGCACTGGCATGACGAGCTGGAGGCGGTTGTGGTGTCCCGGGGAGAGGTGCAGGTGACGGCCGGCGGGGAGACATTTTCCGTCTCCGCCGGCGGCGGGTTCTTTCTGAACGCCCGGGTGCTGCACAACGTCCGGGGCCGCGGCGGCGGGGGATTCCGCCTCCGTTCGGTGGTGTTCCACCCCCGTCTGGTGGGCGGCAGCGCGGACAGCGTTTTCTGGCAGGATTACCTGCAGCCGCTGCTCTCCCCCGGGGCGCCGGCCTTTGTGCGCCTGGACCCGGACATCCCGTGGAACCGGGAGGCCCTGGCGGCGGTGGAGGCCGCCTGGAGCAGCGCGGAGCGGGAGCCGCCGGACTACGTGTTCCGGATTCGTGCCGCGCTGTCGGAGCTGGTGTTTCAGCTGGTGACCCATCTTCCCGTGGAGCCGGGACTGCCCCCGGAAAAAGTCCTGCGGAATGAAGAGCGGATGAAAAACATGATGCGGTTTATCCAGGCCCATTACGGGGAGGAGCTGACCGTGGCCCGGATCGCGGCCAGCATCTCCGTCAGCGAGAGCGAGTGCCTGCGGTGCTTCCGCGCCGTCATCGGCACGACGCCCATTCAGTACCTGCGGCAGCTGCGGGTGCAGAAGGCGGCGGAGCTGCTGGCAGGCAGCGACCGGAAGATCAGCGACATCGGGGAGCAGTGCGGCTTCCGGGAGATGAGCTACTTCACCAAAACCTTCCGTGAGCTGATGGGCTGCCCGCCGTCCCGCTACCGGGAGAAAAAACGGGCGGGAGGATAACCTCCGCCGGCGCAGAAAACGGCCCGCAGGCGAATGCCTGCGGGCCGTTTTCGGATTTCGGGGGTCACACTCCGCCGCTGTCCGCCGCCATGTTCCGGGAGGCGATGCGCTTCATGGACCGGATGGACAGCACGCATACCAGAACGGTCAGGATGTCGGCGGCGGGCTGGGCGCAGTAGATGCCGGTGACGCCCAGCAGCCGGGGCAGCGTCAGGATGAAGGGGACATAGAACAGCCCCTGGCGGATGCGGGAGAGGAACAGGCCGTACCGGGCGGCGCCGATGGTCTGATAGGTGATGGTCATCATATAGCACAGGCCGAAGGCGGGGTACAGGGCCACCTGGGAGATCAGCAGCCGCCGGCCGTAGGTGACGATCACCGGGTTGCGGTTGAACAGCAGAATCAGCGGCCTGGACACCAGGATATACACCGCTGCCACCAGTACCGTCAGCGCCAGGGCGCCTTTCAGGGCGAACCGCACCGACTGGTGGAACCGGTCCTCGTCCCTGGCGCCGAAGGCGTAGGATGCCACCGGCTGGTAGCCCTGCATGAAGCCCATCACCACGTAGCAGCCGATGAGAATCAGCCGCTGCACCACGCCGTAGGCGGCGATGATCTCGTCGGACTGGGGCAGGCCCGCGGCAGCGATGTTGGTGAGGGAGGAGGCCACCGACAGGCAGATCTGAATCACAGCCGTGGGAATGCCGATCATGGCTACCGTCCGGATCAGCTGCCAGCTGGGGCGGAAGGCCGACGCCTTCAGCCTGATGACCGACCGGCCGCTGGCGTAGAACCAGATCAGAATGAAAAACGTGACGAACTGGGACACGGTGGTGGCCAGGGAGGCGCCCTCCACCCCCAGGTTCAGCCCCCAGTCAAACATGAAAACCGGGTCCAGCAGAATGTTCAGCATAGCGCCGGTGACCACGGCCACGGAGGAGATCTTCACGGAGGACTCCGCCCGGGCGGCGCAGTTCATGCTCTGGGCCGGCAGGTTGGCCAGCGCCGCCACAAACATCCAGAAGGCGTAGTCCTTGGCCAGGGGCAGGGAGGCGTCCGACGCGCCGAAGGCCCGCATCAGCGGCTCCATAAACACGATGCCTCCCACGCACAGCGCAATGCCGATGCCCACCGACAGTCCGATGATGGTGGTGACGGTGCGGCTGGCACCCTCCGGGTCTTTGGCGCCCAGCTGGCGGCCTGCCAGCACGGCGGCGCCGGCGGCGAAGATGTTCTCCACCGACACCATGATCAGCAGCAGGGGCACCGTGACCCCCACCGCCGTCAGGGCGATGTCGGAGTCCAGCATGCCGATATAGGCGGTGTCCACCAGGTTGTACACGGCCTTGGCCAGCAGGGCCAGCGTGGCCGGAACGGCCAGCTTCACAATGGCTTTCGCGGGCGCCATCTCCCCCAGCACGGAGGAGGCCTGAGACGGTTTTTCGGACATTCAGCAAAGCCCCCTTCGCTCAATGATCCCGTAGAGCAGAATGTTCAGCGCCTGGCGGCAGCCCCGCTCCCGGGCGGCGAAGTCCGTCTCCGCCGTGTGGCAGCGGGCGTTGACAAAGTCCTGAAACAGGCGGAAGGCGTCCGCCGCCTCTTCCCTGGTGATGTCGGGCCGCAGGGGAACGGAGGCCAGCAGGCCCTCCAGAATCTCCGTGTTCAGGGCGTCGAAGTCCTGCCGGCGCTGCCGGATTTCCCCGCTGAGATGGGCGGGGGGCGTCATCACCGCCTCGCAGAAAATGCGCTGGTAGACGGGATGCTCCCGGAAAAAGGTCCACCGGGCGTCGAAATATTGCTCCAGCCGGGCCTCCGGGTTCTCCTGCTCCGGCGTCATCCGGGTGCGGATGAAGTCGGTCAGGCGGCGAAAGCACTCCTCCACGCAGGCCAGGAACAGGGCGTCCTTCGTGTCAAAATAGTGGTAGACAATGCCCTTGGAAATGTCCCGGGCGGCGCAGAGGCGGTTGAGGGAGCTGCCGCCGTAGCCCTGGGCGGAGAACTCGGCCAGGGCGCCGTCCAGAATCTTCCGCAGAGTCTGTTGGTTTTTTTCCTCGCGGTTCATAGGGTCACCTCGCAAATATTGACCACTCGGTCTGTTTTGCGATAATAGCATAAATAGACCGGTCGGTCAATATTTTCGGCAAAAAAAGAGACGGCCCCGGGCCGTCTCTATTTGCTCACTGTTTGTCCCACCGCAGCCGCAGCTGCTCTGCCGTGACGGCGTAGCTCCGGGCCTCGTCGGGGTAGGCGGGGCGGTTTTCCGGCAGCGCTTCGCCCCGGCGGCGGTAAATGGCCTCCACCACCGTGTCCAGCAGCTTCGGGTTTTTCACCAGCAGCGGCCCCGTCAGCTGGGAGGCCAGCAGCGTGCCCCGGCAGTAGCCCTCGGGGGTGTCCGGGCCCTCGTTGCCGATGCCCATTTTCAGCTCCTTCAGCAGGGGGTGCTCCACCCCGGCGGTGACGGAGGACTTGTTCATGAAGCCCACCACCGGCTCCGGATAGAGATCCGTGAAGCCGTACACATCCTCCACGAACCGCTTCGGCCCCTGGACGGTGGAAAACTCCGCCAGCCCCAGGCCCCGGTACACGGTGCCCTCCTTGTCGGTGATGGTTTGCCCCAGCAGGTCCATGGCGGTGCCGGCGAACAGCACCGCCGCGCCGCCGCTCACAGCCGCCTCCAGCGCCGGACCGTACTGCCGCAGGTCCTCCAGCGCCGCCTTCTGGGCCCGCTCCGTCCCGGCCCCCAGATACAGGAAGTCGGCGCCGGTGAGGTCGGCGGTCTTTCCCGGCACCACGGCCTCCACCGTGACGGAATGGCCCAGGTCCTCCAGATGGCGGCGCAGCACCGCCACGTTGGCCCAGCCGCCGTACAGGTTCATCAGGTCGGGATAAAAGTGGATGATTTTCACGTCCATATCACAGCGCCTCCTTTTTTACGGCGGGCAGGTCCAGCAGCTTGTCCCGGTCGGAGAAGCAGGTGACCACGTAGAGGTCCTCGTCTCCCTGCTCCTGCAGCAGCGCGGCGGCCTCCGGAATGTCCTCCCCCACGTGAATCTTCTCCGGGGGGATGGCGGTGAAGCGGAAGCGCACCGCCAGGTCGCTGGCGTACCGGCCGCAGAGCATCACCCGCTCCACGTGCTGGCAGTTCAGCAGATCGAAGTCGATGTCCCACAGCCAGCTGGTTTCGCTGGTGTAGTACTTCCGGCTCACCGCGTCCACAATCACCAGCACCGTGCAGGGGGCCTCCCCGGCGCCGCGGATGTAGCGCAGGTTGGTGTCATAGGCGATGGAGTTTTCGTGCTTGCTGGTGAGAAGGGTGCCGTGGTGGCTCCCCAGGGTGAATTTCTGCATCCGGCCGTTTTTCAGAATGTAGCGGCTGATGACCCCGGCGGCGGTGTCGGGGCTGACGCCGCACTCCCGGCAGGCGGCGTAGGCCGCCAGAATGTTGTATACATTATAAATACTGCGGAAGCTCAGCTCCACCGTGACGGCGTTGTCGATGGTCAGCCGGCCGGCGTCCAGGTCCAGGGCCGTGGCGGTGTAGTCGGTAGTGGGCTTCCGGTGGCCGCAGGCGGTGCAGCGGTAGGCGCCGATGTGGTTGTAGTGGACGTAGTCATACTCCATGGGAGCGCGGCACACGGGACAGTAAGCGCCGTCATGGTAGGCGCCGGTGGGGGCGTCGGCGGAGACGGAGCAGCGGTCCAGGCCGAACCACTTCACGTTGTCCCGCCCCCGGGCGAAGCAGGAGGACAGGGGATCGTCAGCGTTCAGCAGCAGGGCGGTGTCCGGGTGGAGGGCCGGGAGAATGGCGTCATAGACGAATTCCGGATGGCCGTTGCGGGTCATCTGGTCCCGGTACAGGTTGGTGATGACGAACAGCGTGGGGTGGAAGAACCGGAAGCTGCGGGCGGCGTACCGCTCGTCGGACTCGATGAGCAGCACATCGGCCTTCACCCTGCCGCCGAAGGTGGCGTGGGTCAGCACCATGGTGGCTACGCCCTCCGTCTGGTTGGAGCCTTCCTTGTTGTACACCACGGTTTTGCCGTCGGCCCGGAGGATGGCGGCAATCATCTCCACGGTGGAGGTTTTGCCGTTGGAGCCGGTGACGGCGATGATGTGCCGGGGCAGCTGCACCCGGCTGAGGATGTCGGGGCAGATCTTCAGCGCCACCTTGCCGGGCAGGGAGCTGCCCTTGCCGATGCGGCGGCCGATGGCGTAGCCCAGCTTGCAGATCAGAATGGCCAGGAATTTTCTCATGGCAGATCGCGCTCCTTTGGAGTGAACTCGGCGACGGCCCGCACCGGGGCGCCGTCGGCGTTGGCATAGTGAAGGGGAAGGGCAAAGAACCGCACTGTGTCCGTGCCGGCCAGGGGGGAGAGCCGCAGGTTCTCCACCAGCACCAGTCCGCTGCCCAGCAGAATGCGGTGAATGGGCAGATCGCCGGTAAGCCGGTCCACGCTGAGACTGTCCACCCCCACGCCTTTCAGGGAGAAGGTCAGCAGATACCGGGCGGCGTCCACCGTCAGCACGGGCCAGGCGTCGGTCAGGTACCGCGCCGTGCCCCAGTATTGGTCATAGCCGCTGCGGAGCAGGAGAAACTCCGCCTGACGCAGCCGCGGCTCCAGACTCCGCAGGAAACCGGCGGTGACGGCGGTGAGCCCCGTCACGTCCGCCACAACGGCGTCGCCGCGGAACCGGTCCGGCGGCAGGGTGTCCAGGGCGGCGCCATCCGGAAAAATATGCCGGGGGGCGTCCATGTGGGTGCCGGTGTGGGAGCCGATGGTCAGCAGCGTCTCCCGGTAGTGGTCCCGCTCCATGTCCGCCGCCGGGGTCAGCCGCGGGGCGGGGGAGCCGGGATACACCGGACAGTCCGCCGTGATGGGGTGGGTCAGGTCCGCCAGCATGGCCTCAGCTCCTTTCTCCCCGGTGCTCCAGCCAGATCATCAGCGCCGCCACATCCGCCGGCGACACACCGGAGATGCGGGAGGCCTGGCCCAGGTTGGCGGGGCGGACGGCGTCCAGCTTCTCCCGGGCCTCCAGCCGCAATCCCTGAATGCTGGCGTAGTCCGCGTCGGCGGGCAGCGTCCGCCGCTCCATCCGCTCGAAGTCCGCCACCTGCTTCATCTGCCGCTGGATGTACCCGGCGTACTTCACCGAGATTTCCACCTGCTCCGCCACGTCGGCAGGCAGGTCCGGCCAGTTGGGGTCAAAGGGGGCCAGGTCCGGGTAGTGAATCTCCGGCCGCCGCAGCAGGGCGATGAGGGCGCAGCCGTCGGTGACGTCGGCGGTGCCCCGCTCCGCAAGGAAGGCGGACAGGGCCGGCGAGGGCGCCGCACCGCTGTGGGTCAGCCGGGCAATCTCCCGGTCCACGGCATCGTACTTGGCCTCCACCTCCGCCAGCCGCTCCGCCGGAACCAGGCCGATTTCGTGGCCGATGGCGGTGAGGCGGCGGTCGGCGTTGTCCTGGCGCAGCACCAGCCGGTACTCGCTGCGGGAGGTCATGATGCGGTAGGGCTCGTTGGTGCCCTTGGTCACCAGATCGTCAATGAGGGTGCCGATGTAGCTCTCGCTGCGCTTGAGAATGAAAGGGTCCTGCCCCCGCAGCTTCCGGGCGGCGTTGACGCCGGCCACAAAGCCCTGCACCGCCGCCTCCTCGTAGCCGGAGGAGCCGTTGAACTGGCCGGCGCCGTACAAGCCGGCTACGCCCTTGGTCTCCAGGGTGGGCAGCAGGAACAGGGGGTCCACGCAGTCGTACTCAATGGCGTAGGCGGGGCGGGTCATCTCCGCCCGGCGCAGCCCCGGCACGCTGTGGAGCATCTGCAGCTGCACCTCCTCCGGCATGGAGGAGGAGAAGCCCTGGATGTACATCTCCTCCGTGTTCAGACCCATAGGCTCCACAAACAGCTGGTGGCGCTTCTTGTCGGGGAAGCGGACAATCTTCGTCTCAAAGGAGGGGCAGTACCGGGGGCCGACGCCCTCAATGACGCCGGAGTAGATGGGGGAGCGGTCCAGATTCTCCTGCACCAGCCGCTTCGTCTCGTCGGTGGTCCAGGTGAGCCAGCACACCGCCCGGTTCTCCGGCGGCTCCTTGGTGGCGTAGGAGAAGGGGACAGGCAGCTGGTCGCCGGGCTGCATCTCCATCTCGTCAAAGTCGATGGACCGGGCGTTGACCCGGGGCGGCGTGCCGGTTTTGAACCGCCGCAGGGGCAGACCCAGAGCCAGCAGGGAGTCCGTCAGCCGCTTGGCGGGGTGCAACCCGTCGGGGCCGGAGTCCTCCACGCACTCGCCGATGATGGTGCGGCCCGCCAGATACGTGCCGGTGGCCAGAATCACGGCCCTGACATCAAACACCGCGCCGGTGGCCAGCACCACCTGGGAGACGGCGCCGTTTTCCGCCCGGAGGGCAATCACCTCGCCCTGCCGCACCGTCAGGTTCTCCTGCCGCTCCAACGTGCGCTTCATCCGCTCCTGATAGCGGCGGCGGTCCGCCTGGGCCCGCAGGCTCCACACGGCGGGGCCTTTCCCCTTGTTCAGCAGCCGGTACTGGATGCAGCACTCGTCGGCGGCTCTGGCCATCTCGCCGCCCAGGGCGTCCAGCTCCCGCACCAGATGGCCCTTTCCGGTACCGCCGATGGCGGGGTTGCAGGGCATGTTGCCCACGGCGTCCAGGTTGATGGTGAACACAATGGTCCGCATCCCCAGCCGCGCGGCGGCCAGCGCCGCCTCAATGCCGGCGTGGCCGGCGCCGATGACGGCAACGTCAAAGTTCCCGGCGTGAAATTCCGTCATGTTGTGAAACTCCTTCTGTCAGGATTTGTGCAGGGTCACGATGGCGATCTCCGGCCGGTTGAACAGCCGGAAGGTGGGGCCGGAGTTGCCCAGCCCCCGGGTGACGAACAGCACGGAGCCGTTTTCCTCATATAACCCCGCGGTGTAGGAGGGGAACAGCGTCCGGTCCGTGGACAGCAGCCCGTCGGTGAAGGGCAGGCGGATGACGCCGCCGTGGCCGTGGCCGGAGAACACCAGATCCGCCCCCAGCAGGCTGTACCGGGCGGGGAAGCGGTCGTTCCGGTGGGCCAGCAGCATCCAGAAGGCGTCGCCGTACCGGGCGTAAACCTCGGCGGCCAGCTCCTCCGGGGTTTTCTGGTCCGCGTAGCCGTTGGGGTCGTCGATGCCCGCCAGCACCACGGTGCCGCCGTTCCGCTCCAGCTCCACTGCCTGGTTGCTGAGCACCGTGACGCCGCCCGCGGCCAGGGCCTCCTTCAGCGCCGGAACGCCGCCGATGGCCCACTCGTGGTTGCCGGTAATATAATAGGTGGGGGCGATGGCCGTCAGCCCGGCGGCCACCTGCTGCGGATAGCCGTCGGCGGGGCCCCGGAAGCAGTCCTCCAGGTCCCCCAGATAGAAGATATAGTCCGGTTCCTCCGCCGCCACCGCGGCGAACAGCCTTTCGTTGTCCGTGCCGAAGGAGGCGCCGTGGAGATCGCTGAGCACCGCGATGCGGCAGCCCTCAAAGCCCTCCGGCAGGCGCCGGAACACGGGGTCAAAGCGGGTGACCTGCAGGGCGGTGTTGCTCCACCGCAAGAAGAGGGCCGCCAGCAGCACCAGCAGCATCAGCACCGGCAGGATCCGGCGGCGCCGGCGGGGGTGGTTTGCCATGAAACGGGTAAGCCTCCTTGTCCCCGGCGGAATGGCCGACGCGGGGTGGGAAATGATTGTATCATTATACCACCGGCAGCGGCGCTTGACGAGAGAAAAAATGACCAAAAAAGGGCGGAACCGGCCGGGGCGGGGCGGGAGCGGGGAAAAACGGGGAAAGCTGTGGAAAATTCGGGAAATTCAGTGGATTTTTTCCGGGAAATGTGATACTTATTTAAATAGGGAGACCGGCGCGTCTCCCGGTGTGTGAATTGAGGGAATTGCGATGAAGAAGAAACGGAACCGCGCGCTGGCGGCGCTGCTTCTGGCGCTGCTTCTGTCCGGCTGCGGGGCGGAGAGGGCCCCTGCCGCGGCAACTTCCGCGCCTCCGCAGCGGGAGGCGGACGCCGTCACCTTTCAGGCGGCGGATGTGAAAAACGATATGATTCCGCCGACGCCGGAGGAGGTGCTGGCGGCCTATGACCGGGCGGTGACGGCCTTCGGCTGGTTCCGTCTGGCGCCGCTGCCCTGCGGCGGCGATCCGGTGCTGGTGGACGGCACCTTTTACCGGCGGGTGGAGTACCCCGGCACCGCCAGCATGGCGGAGCTGAAAACCACCCTCCGCAGCCTGTTTTCCGACGAACTGGCGGAGCGGCTGGTGAAAGAGGGGGGCGACCTGCCGGTGTACCGGGAGATTGACGGGGCGCTGTACGCCCGGTCCTTCACCGGCCGCACCGACCCGGAAAAGGGGGACGCGGAGATCTCCGTGGAGCAGACGGCGCCGGATACCTGCGTGGTGAACGTGGCGGTGGAGCTGATGGAGGGGGGCGGCAGCGTCACCGGAATGGAGTACTACTCCTTCCCCTACCGCTACGTGGGCGACCGCTGGGTGTTTACGGATTTCCGCCTGGTGAACGAGCAGAAATAAGGGTTTTTGAAAAGAGCGGCGTCCGCCGCTCTTTTTCTGCTGTCAAGACATCAGACAGCGTCCGGGGCGGCACCGACCTTCCCGGCGGGAACGGAAGGACGTCCTGTTGTAAGTTTTGCCTAAAAAGTGCGTTAATTTTCGTCCCAAATGTAAAAAACGAAAAAAGAACCTCGTTTTAGCTAAAATTTTCTTGTAAAGTTACGTCGCGGTGGTAAAATGAATCGTGACCCAAAGCTAAACCATAGGAGGAAGTAATCATTATGGAAAATCTGTTTTGCCTCGGCTTTGTCGGTGCGCTGGTCGCGCTGGCCTTCGCCGCTGTGCAGCGCAACAAAGTCATGCAGTATTCGGAGGGCACGGAGCGGATGCAGAAAATCGCCGCCTCCATCCGCGCCGGCGCCAACGCCTATCTGAAGCAGCAGTACACCACCGTGTTCAAGGTGTTTGTGGTGGTGTTCGTGGTGCTGCTGATCATGGCCTTCGGCACCGGCGGCAAGATGCTGTCCAAGTTCACCCCCTTCGCCTTTGTCACCGGCGGCGTGTTCTCCATGCTGGCCGGCTTCATCGGCATGAAGATCGCCACCAACTCCAACGCCCGTACCGCCCAGGCCGCCTCTGAGAGCCTGAACAAGGGCCTGCGGGTGGCCTTCTCCTCCGGCTCCGTCATGGGCTTCACCGTGGTGGGCCTGGGCATGCTGGACATCACCGTCTGGTTCTTCCTGCTGCATTATGCCTTCGGCATCAGCGATCCCACCGTTCTGGGCAGCATCATGGTCATGAACGGCATGGGTGCGTCCTTCATGGCCCTGTTTGCCCGTGTGGGCGGCGGCATCTACACCAAGGCCGCCGACGTGGGCGCCGACCTGGTGGGCAAGGTGGAAGCCGGCATCCCCGAGGATGACCCCCGGAACCCCGCCACCATCGCCGACAACGTGGGCGACAACGTGGGCGACGTGGCCGGCATGGGCGCCGACCTGTACGAGTCCTACGTTGGCTCCATCCTGGCCACCTTCTCCCTGGGCGCCATCGCCGGCTACGGCTGGATGGGCATGCTGCTGCCCCTGCTGCTGGCCGTCACCGGCATCGTCTGCTCCATCATCGGCTCCTTCCTGGTGAAGACCAAGGAGGACGCTGACCAGAAGTCCCTGCTGAAGTCCCTGCGCACCGGCACCTACACCGCCGCCATTCTGGCCGCTGTGGTGGCCGCTCCCCTGACCTACATCATCCTGGGCAACTGGGGTGTCTACATCGCCATCCTCTGCGGCCTCATCGGCGGCTGCGCCATCGGCTACTTCACCGAGTATTACACCTCTGACACCTACAAGCCCACCCAGGAGCTGGCTGCGGCCTCCGAGACCGGCGCCGCCACCATCATCATCGGCGGCATCTCCTTGGGCCTGAAGTCCACCATGATCTCCATCCTGATCGTGGCGGCCGCCACCCTGATCAGCTTCTTCTCCGCCGGCGGCGGCAGCTCCTTCAACATGGGCCTGTACGGCATCGGCATTGCCGCCGTGGGCATGCTGTCCACCCTGGGCATCACCCTGGCCACCGACGCCTACGGCCCCGTGGCCGACAACGCCGGCGGCATCGCCGAGATGAGCGGCCTGCCCGAGAGCGTCCGCGACCGCACCGACGCCCTGGACTCCCTGGGCAACACCACCGCCGCCACCGGCAAGGGCTTCGCCATCGGCTCCGCCTCCCTCACTGCCCTGGCCCTGCTGGTGTCCTATGTGGACATCGTCCAGAGCGGCACCGAGGAGGTGCTGGACCTGACCCTCACCAATCCCCTGATGCTGGTGGGCCTGTTCCTGGGCGCCATGCTGACCTTCGTGTTCTCCGCCTTTACCATGAGCGCCGTCCAGAAGGCGGCCCAGTCCATCGTGGTGGAGGTCCGCCGCCAGTTCCGGGAGATCGCCGGCATCATGGAAGGCAAGACCGATCCCGACTACGCTGCCTGCGTGGCGCTGTGCACCAAGGGCGCCCTGCATGAGATGGTGGTTCCCGCTCTGCTGGCCATTGTGGTTCCCATCCTGGCCGGTCTGGTGCTGGGCCCTGTGGGCGTGGTTGGCCTGCTGGGCGGCGTGTCCGTCACTGGCTTCGCCATGGCTGTGTTCATGTCCAACGCCGGCGGCGCCTGGGATAACGCCAAGAAGTATATCGAGGGCGGTCACCACGGCGGCAAGGGTTCCGAGTGCCACAAGGCCGCTGTCGTGGGCGACACCGTGGGCGATCCCTTCAAGGATACCTCCGGCCCGTCCCTGAACATCCTGATCAAGCTGTGCTCCACCGTGTCCATCGTGTTCTCCGGCCTGATCATCGCCTTCAACCTGATGAGCCTGCTGTAAGCCAAACTCAACCCCGCCCGGGTCAACAGACCCGGGCGGGGTTTTTCGCGCCTGCGGCTCTTCAGGGCGAAAAAAGCCGGGGACCTTCACAGGTCCCCGGCTTTCAGCAGAGGTGATGTATCAGTCCTGGCACAGGCCGGCGGTGATGATGGCCATGGAGTAGACCTCGATGGCGTTGCAGCCCCGGGACAGGTCGTTGATGGGGGCGTTCAGGCCCTGCAGGATGGGGCCGTAGGCGTCGAAGTTGCCCAGGCGCTGGGCAATCTTGTAGCCGATGTTGCCGGCGTTGATGTCGGGGAAGATGAAGGTGTTGGCGTGGCCGGCCACCAGAGAGTTGGGGCACTTGGTACGGGCCACGGTGGGGGACACGGCGGCGTCGAACTGCAGCTCGCCATCCACGGCCAGACCGGGAGCGGCAGCCTTGGTCTTGGCGCAGGCGTTGCGCATCTTGTCCACGTCCTCGCCCTTGCCGGAGCCGAAGGTGGAGTAGCTCAGGAAGGCAATCTTCGGGTCCACGCCAAAGGACTTGGCGGTCTCGGCGGTCTCCACGGCGATCTCCACCAGCTCATCCTCGGTGGGCTTGATGTTGATGGCGCAGTCGGCCATGGCCAGCACCTCGTTGTCACCGGTGGCGGAGGGACGGACCATAATGAAGCAGGAGGACACGATCTTGTTGCCGGGCTTGGTCTTGATCAGCTGCAGGGCGGGACGGACGGTGTCGGCGGTGGAGTAGGTAGCGCCGCCCAGCAGAGCGTCGGCATAGCCCATCTTCACCAGCATGGTGCCGAAGTAGTTGGCCTGGGACAGGGCGGCGCGGCACTGGTCGGCGGTCATCTTGCCCTTGCGCAGCTCCACCATCTTGTCCACCATCTTGTCCATGTCGGCGAAGTTGGCGGGGTCCACGATCTCGGCGCCCCGGATGTTGTAGCCGATCTCCTCGGCGGCGGCCTGAATCTCGTCGGGGTTGCCCACCAGCACGGGGGTCAGGAAGGTACCGGACAGCAGACGGGCGGATGCCTCCAGAATGCGGGGATCGGTGCCCTCGGTGAACACGATCTTGCGGGGATGGGCCTTCAGCTTCTGAATCAACGCGTTAAACATATTCAAAAATGCCTCCAATTCGAATTTGGTTTTGCGCTCTTGCTATTATACACGTCCCATACAAAAGCTTCAATAAAGAAACGCAAAAATACGCAACAAAAAATGAGATTTTTTTCCTCTTCCGGCTGACGGCTTTGGCAAAACCGGGCCCGCGGCGGGACATTCGGAGGCAAAAAGGGGGCGAAACCGGGCGAAGCGGCCGCTTTTCTTTCCAAAAAGGCTTGACGGGGTACAGGAAAAAGGGTATCATACAAACGGTAACAAAATGTTACCGTTTTGGGAAATACTGAGTACACTTCAAAGGAGCGTTTATGAACCACACGCTGAATCAAGTGGATCAGGAGGAGAAGAGAGAGCGGGGCGCGTCCCCGAAGAAGCACTGGACGCCGGTTCAGTACCTGGAGCGGCTGGAGACGCAGATGCGCCTCCGGAAGCTGCACCGGCGCCTGGAACGGGAGGAGCAGGCCCGGCCGGCCGCCGCTGCTGCCCGGACGGCGGAGCGCGCCGCCGACAGGGAGGAGCCGGCGGAGAAGCAGGTTTACGGCGGGGAAGCGCCGGCCGCACCGGCGGCGGCTGTCCGCCGCAGCCGGCCCGCCATCACGGATTTCCGCAGCCTGAAGGCGGCGGTGTCGGAGGAGCTGGCCCATATCCGCCGCCGCATGCGGCATATTCACAAGGAGGCCCGGGCCCAGCGGTTTCCGGAGTCCAACCGCCGCCCCATTCAGCTGGTGCTGATGCTGGCGGGCCTGCTGCCCATGATCGGCAGCCATTTCCGGGAGCGGGTGCGCAGCCGCCATCAGCGCTCCGTGCGGCGCTCCAACGGCGTGGGCGCCTGGCTGGAGCGGCACAGACTGCGGCCGGCGGTGTTTTTCACCCTGGCGGCCCTCATCGTGTCCGCGGCGCTGTTTTCCTCCTTCTATACCCTGGGCACCACCGTCACCTACGGCGGAGAGGTCATCGGCAGCGTCGCCTCCGAGCGGGTGGCCAAGAGCGCCTGCAAGGACCTGGAAAAGGTCACCAAGGAGGCCCTGGGCGGCAGCTATACCCTCAGCGACAGTCTGGTGCAGTATTCCACCAGCATCATGCCCCGCAGCCAGCTGGTGGACGGCGAGACCTTCGAGGAGGAGCTGTCGGACAGCATCGGCCTGGTGACCTACGGCTATACCCTGTATGTGGACGGCGAGCGCATCGGCGCCACGCCCTATAAGGGCGCCCTGGAGGAGCTGCTGCAGCAGCTGAAGGACGGCGTCAGCGACGAGAACACCATCTCCTGCGGCTTCCGGGAAGAGGTAGAAGTGAAGGAGGGCTACGTGCCCACCGAGCAGATCATGAATCTGGGCTACCTGGCGGAGATGCTGTACAGCACCAAAACCGAGGAGGTCACCTACACCGTCAAGGCCGGCGACACCTGGTCCGAGATCGCCGAGGACCATGACATGACCTCCAAGGAGCTGCTGGAGCTGAACCCCGGCTATAACATCAACCGCCTGTCCATCGGCGAAGTGCTGACCATGTCCGCCGCCGTTCCCTACCTGACCCTGACGGTGACGGAGCGGGAGTGCTACGTGGCGGATATCCCCTACGACGTGGAATACACCGACAGCGCCTCCCTCTACAAAGACCAGGAGAAGGTGCTGTCCCCCGGCTCCTACGGCAAGGCGGACCGGGTGGCCAACGTCACCTACGTCAACGGCGAGGAGACGGAGCGGACGGTGCTGTCCTCTGTGACGCTGCTGGAGCCGGTGACGGAACAGCGGGCCAGAGGCACCAAGGAACGGCCCAGCTGGATGCCCACCGGGTCCTTCCGCTGGCCCTGCTCCGGCAATATCACTTCCCGGTTTGGCTACCGGAACCTGAAGTACAGCTACGCTTCCAAAAATCATAAGGGCATCGACATCGCCAACAGGAAGGGAACTCCCATCGTGGCGGCGGACGGCGGCACCGTGGTGTACGCCGGCTGGATGAGCGGCTACGGCTATCTGGTGGAGATTGACCACGGCAACGGCTTCGTCACCTATTACGGCCACAACAGCAAGCTGCTGGTAAAGGTGGGGCAGCACGTCTACAAGGGCCAGCAGATCGCGGCCATGGGCTCCACCGGCAATTCCACCGGCAACCACTGCCACTTCGAGATCCGCTATAACGGCGTGCCGAAAAACCCGCTGAACTACCTGTGAGAAAAGAGCGTCCGGAATTTAACTGCCCCCCACTTGTCAGAAGCAGTCTGACAAGTGGGGGGCAGTTTATTAACTCCTGATCCTGAAACAATCAGAGATTCAGCTCGCTGGCACTTACATAAACACCATCCCAGCTATTGACTCCGGTCTTCAGCACATTGCTCATGGCCTGGAGCATTTTGACATGGTAGCCGTTGATTTCCTGTGCCATTTCCATATAATGGATTTTGTTCGCTCCGTAATACTGATTTGCAACCCGGCTGTAATAGGAGCCGGGATCGTTGATTACGCTTCCCGTTGTCATGTTATGAAGCGTAAATTTACTATAGTTGCTGATAATTTTATAGCGGACGTCCGTCAGGACACACAGGTCACCGTTCATATCTGTAAAAGCATACACATATGCGCACTGCGCAGTTGCAGAAGCATAATCGCGGCGGACGCTGCGGAAATCTGTTCCGGCCAGATAGGCATAATCCGCGGATTTCGGTGCAGAGGGAACGGCGGGCTTCATTGCTTCCTCCACCAGCGCATTCACACGCTTTGTCAGCGGAGTCTCCGAGATGGCAGTAAACAGCATGTCACCCAAAGCCAATCCACCCTCAACAACCTGCGCTGTATAAGTTTCCTGCCGACGTTCTTCAGTAACTTTGTTATCAGCCAAATACTTTAAATCCATGTGAATGGACAGCTGATCATCATTCAGTGTATATGTTCCTCCGTAAAGCTCATACGTGCCGTCCATCAGATAGCGGCTGCCGGAGAAAGCATTTCCCTCACCGAAAGTGAACTCGAGTTCGAATGCCACCATGTCGCCATACATGCGCTTATAACTCCAATTGCCAAGAACAGCTTCGGAGAGAGGAACGGCCGGTGTTTCTTCAACCGGTTCTTCGACACGCTCCATGCCAAGAGATTCAATCAATGGCGCGCTCTCTCCCTTGCGGGGAACATCCAACGCACGATTGGAAATAATGGCCACATCGCCGCGCGTAAAACCGGTCACATTGGCATACTGACCATTGGTAATGCCCAACTTATCAGAAAACTCGTAGGATGTAGAAACATTGAAGTCCTCACCGGAAACATAGCCCATCGCACGCAGCACAAAGGTAATATACTGATTTGCCTTGATGGGGTTGCTGCCGCTGTAAGTAGTCGCAGTGGTGCCGCTGGTCAAACCATTGGCGTAGGCATAGCCAATATAGGAATACACGGTTGAGTTCTTGTCAACATCTGTAAACGGCAGATCCCAGGTACCCTTCAATGCTTCCTCTTCCTTACCCAACAGGCGAACCAGCATAATGATGGCCTGGTTCCGGGTGGGTGTTTTATCCAGGTCAAAGATGGGCGTGCCGTCGGGATTGGTGCCGGTTCCTTTGAAAAGTCCCAGCTCATACAGTTCTTGAGCCGCCTCGGCAGCCTCGTCACTTGCGGCAGCCGCAAAAGGAACGAGGCTAATCATCATAATCAGGGTAAGAATGATACACGATAATCTTTTTTTCATGGTGAACCCTCCTGTTTTGATATAAGCAGTATGATAGCATGTTTTCCAAATAATGTCTACTATTACAGGCATAAAGCGTCTCTTTTCTCTTAAACGGTTGGCGGGGGTGTGCGATTTGAGCCGAACAACTGTTTATAAATACATTGGCCTTTTGGAAGGGTAAAGGAACAGAGAGCCAAATCGGATCCCTGTTCCTTCTACTAAATACTTGCTTTTGCCTAATTAAGAAAGTTCTCTAATGCTGGTTATCTCATCAACTCCAATCTGCCAAGTTCCGATAGAATGGAGCCGTCCTTTAACCTCTATAACATCGCCCTTATCCAGTGCCAGAGTTTGGATTTTCACACGATTATTAGCATAATCGTATCTGATCTCTACGCCATCTTTAGATGTAATCATCTCAAAAAGAGAATTGACCTCTTTTACGGTCATTATTACTGTGCAGGGGGCTCCGATATAGGCGGTATCGTTTCCAATTTTCTTTAATTCGTTTGCGGTAAAAGACTTACCGCTTTCAAATCTGATTTCACTTGCCCCTATGTTTTTGGAAATTCCTATTACAATTCCGGCGATTGCGATTATAACAATCAGGATGAACCATCCACGCAAATAAATGGGCTTCTTATTCTTTGCTCCACATTTAGGACACGCTTTCGCACTGCTGGCAATATCTGCTCCACAGGTAGCACATTTTTTCATTTTAGCCATTTCTCTTCTCCTATCTTTTAAAAAGATATTAACCGATATTGCTTAATGTTAATATACACCGCTTACGGTTAACATTCAAGTAGAAAGTGAGGCTTGAATGTTATGATTTCATACGACAATCTATGGAATGTAATGAAAGAAAAGGGAGTCTCACAATATGCTCTGATAAAAAAGTGTAATGTCAGCCCCGCACAGATTACCCGACTAAAAAGAAATGAAAGTGTTAGCACTCACACAATAGAAATGTTTTGTAAAATCCTTGATTGCCAAGTTGGCGACATAATGGAATACATCAAAGACGATGAAGAATGAATTGGGCGGGGCATCCTGCCCTTTTTTCTTTTCTGTTGGCGTGGTATAGTCGTGAAAACGGCGTGGGAGGATAGTATATAAAAATGGATGATCTTGATTTACAAATCAAATACACCCCCGCCGAGCGTCAATTTCTCCTGTATGAATATTTCTTGAAACGTCTTTTCGTTGGGGAAGCACATCCTGATTTTCTACATCGTTTTATCCTCCAAATACGCAAAAACAGGAAGCACATCTCTCGCATTTTCGCGAAGATGACGTGCTTCCTGCTTGTATTGGAATGAAAATCAGGTGTCCGAACTTTTTAGGGGCAAAAGTCCCGAAAAAGTCCTCTTACTTCTGGCTTTCCGCAACAGCGACAGCCACAGCGACGGTGGCGCCGACCATGGGGTTGTTGCCCATGCCCAGGAAGCCCATCATTTCCACGGAAAATCCGCCTTGCGGCGGCTTTAGCGTTGGGGCGTAAGGGTTTCAGCCGAAGTAAGCCTATCATTTTTCCAATAGGGTAATCCCATCATTCAAGAAATGACGGTAGAATAATTATAGCTTCTATCCTCTGCTGTGTCAACTTCTCAACTTTCGTTGATTTGGCTTAATTGTCTCTGTTTGGTTCTAATTGGCTTTAGCCATCAACTTTCAGCTACTTTCTTCAACTTCATAGTATGCCTTGAATAGGTTTCACTCTTCCAACAGTCAGAAGAAGATCATACCGAAACATCTCTAAAAACTTCTCGAACTCCCGCCGTCATGCAGCCTCAAACGCAGGGCTGCATTTTCTTTTTTGCCAAAGTTTCACAGGTACAGTTATGTGCCAGATATGGATAGTGAATTTGGTATACTGATCTCAGAAAACAGGGGAACAAAGAACCCCAGAAAAAATGATTAAAAGGAGATTACTACAATGACTAACAACAAGAAGAGTTCCATCCGCTATATCGATGACAACACCGCTCTGGTCACCAAGGCTTTCCAGAAGAACGCTTCCATCTTCGGCACCGACGAATTCAAGCTCTGGCGTGAATACAAGGCCATGTTCCCCGGTGCAAAGATGACCACCAAGACCATCAAGAAGAATCCCAATAAGCTAAACATCACTAAAAACATGACCTACGAAAACATGGCTCTCTACATTCGGCAGCAGGATGATGCCGTGGAAGTCATGGTAGAGTTCCAGAAGCAGATCAAGCTCTCCAAGGTTAAGGCTAACCCCTACCGCGCAGTGCTGGCATGGTTCAAGAAGAAGTATTCCGATGTCAATGATTACATGGATTTCTTCGAGGAACTGGCTGCTAAGAACGCCGCAGAGAACGACATGTTTGCCGTTCCTACCGCTACGAACCTCTAATCCGCCAACAAATACGAATCTAAATTAAGAAAGGAATCATGAATTATGGCTACTACTAAGAAGATTTCCGGTTATCGGATTAACTTTACTACCGACACTCTGATTATGAACTACAAGTTCTACGCCGCCTCTCAGCAGTATGGCTCTCCCGAATACAATCTGGTCAAGAGCATTACGAAAGACTTCCCTAATCTGACTGTCAGCGTTCAGGCTGGCCGGGAAGTCACTACCGCCAACAAGAATAAGCGCATGACCTATGAGAACATGAAAAAGCACATCGAAGCCTACGAGAATTCCGCCGATCTCCTGGACGTCTTTGAAACCGTTAAGGCTCTGTCCAAGCCGCTTGCCAATCCCCATAAGTTTGTTGCCGATTGGTTCAGAGCGCAGTTTCCTGATTACGCGGCAGTTCCTACCTTCAAAGACAATAAACTGTTTGTCCTTCCCAAGAAGCCCGAAGAGCCCAACCCCAAGGTTTACAAGTTCAAGAAGACTAAAGAGGCTTCCTAATCCAGATGCAAAAAGCTGACAGCTGTCCCCAAAACGCCTGTTTTTGATTTAATAATTAAAAAATGTTATAATATTTATATAAAACAAAAGAAAAGGAGATAGATTATGCCGTATACGGTTCCCAACCAGAGGGTTGTAACCATTCACCGAGAAAAGGCTCGATCCGACTTTCTCGGTATCAAAAATGAAAACTGGCAGTCCGCGGCGCGTGACCTCGGCGCTCATGCATTGCTGTTGTATCTGTACCTTGCATCAAACGCAGATGGATATGATCTTGCGCTCTCCCCTGCCGCCATTCGTCAGGCGGTAGGAATGGCACGATCAACCTACCACGATCAATTTGTAAGACTGATTGACAAAGGGTATCTGGTAGAAACAGGCGGAAACACCTATGATTTCTATGAAGTACCGCAGACGCGCCCCGGAACACCCCTCAAAAAAGCGGTGTCGGCAGACGGATAGAATTCTGAGGGATGTCCGAGCGCCGTCACAGACAGCGAGTCAGCCGTTCATTCTATACCGGGAGAGGATATAGAAATAAATAATACAACTATTCCAACAGATAACAACGGAATAAATAATAGATATGGTCTGGAGATTACAAAGGAGGTAAAGATTCCAGAAGTGAAAGAAATACACATTAAATTACCAACAGCAGAGCCGAAAAAGACGCTCCTGCCAAAACCGGAAAAGAAGGAGTTCGTATTCTAATGGGCTACGCAGAAAATATGTATCAATGTCTGAAACGAAATGGGTATGCCGATAAATACGATCATGCGGGCATTTACTGTATCAAGATTGACAATATCATTTCAGAAAGATGCCAAGGTTTTGATCTGTGAAGACTATGTTTGCGAGGTTGCAGTTCAGGTAATCCGAGACATGAAACTGCCTTGGCATGAGATCATGGAAATCGCCCGCACAGGATTGTAATTATTGCACATTCTCCCGCCAACGATCAACAAAACCGTCTTCTGGATTAAAACCATCATTTAGCGGGAGCGAAGCCCACCCCAAATTTGAAACGGCAAGTAAAGAAATAATTTTTCCCGAAATAGCTAAGGATGTCCGCAAAAGGGTGTCAGTAATTCCCTGAACAAAATTTGCGCCAAAACAGGGCGATTTCTTTCTCTTTTGGAGCCTCCGCCGTCGTGCAGGAAACCAACTGTTTTATTGGACAGGCTCTTTCACATACTCCATCAGATCACCGGGCTGGCACTCAAAAATTTCACAAAGTTGCATAATGGTATCAACCGTCACGCTCCGGTTGTTTACAAGGCTATCAACCGTCTTCGGGTTGATTTTGTACTTGTTACGCAGATCGACCTTTTTAATCCCTCTGTCTTGCATAAGGGCAAATAGCTTGCTGTAAGATACGGGCATAGTTTCTCCTCCTTTGTACCATAAAGTATACAGCAAAGTCAAGTATCTGTCAATTATACTTGTACCGAAAAGTATACAAATATATTGTACCAATTTAGGTACATTCGTCAATAGACATTTTGTACCCTTAATGGTACAATATAGACAGTTAAGAGAGATCGGGTGGCTGCGACGGACGGGCCGAGGACGAATCGGATATTCCCTCTATAATCCACCCGATCAAACGAAGAAAAGGAGAAATGAAAAATGAGCAAGAACGAAATGATTTCCATGATCGAGACCATGAACAACTACGACGAGCTGGCTTCCAAGGCAAAGGCCAAGGCCGACGCCATCCGGGAGGCCATCAAGGAAGAGATGGTTCGGCAGAACACCGAAGAGTTGGTTGCCGGGGCTTACATCGTCCGCTTCACCAATGTGATCTCCAACCGCTTTGACAGCACCACCTTCAAGCGTCTGTATGCTGACCTCTACAAGGACTTCACAAAGCCCGTCAGCAGCCGCCGCTTCTCCGTATCCTGCTGATAAGAAAAACGCTCCACGGGCAACACAAAGCCCGTGGAGCGAGAAATAGGAGGGATTCAGGATGTATGTGCTGAAAGATTTGTGGGAGGGAAATATCACTCCCGCCGACAGAGGGTATCGAAAGGGAAGCCCGTATGCGAGGCTTATCCATCAGGCAAACGAGAGCGAGGACGAGTTTTACAACCACCTGTCCGATGCCGGGAAAAAGGCATATCAAGTCTATTGCGATCAACAGGCACACGTTGAAGATGTGAAAGACTGTGATACCTTCATCCGTGGCTTTCGGTTGGGGGCAAGGATGATTCTGGATGTAGTGGGGGAGTATGATTCCCCTATGGTTCAGATCAACGAATTGAATACGGCGGAGTAATTCTCCGCCGCGTCCTCTTCAAAGTTCTTATAATCCCACAAATACGAACACCAAAAGCCAGACATTTCAAGGCGCCGAGGCTGACGCGGCAAACAAACGAACTTGACGGCTTGGAAATACGAACTTTTCACTCCTGGAGGTCACTATGAACAAGAAAACCAAGGCTCTGACCACAGAGCAATACAAGGAAATCGTGCAGACTATGAAAGCGGGTTTCTGCGGCTGCCGTCCCAATGAGCGTATCGCAACCGCCCTTGTTCTGGAGGGAAATCTGGGATTGCGAATCAGCGACATCGTGAAGCTCCGCCCCTGTGACATTGTTCGTGATGGTGACCGTTTCCGCCTTGAAGTTGTGGAACAGAAGACCGGCAAACGCCGCGTATTCACCGTCCCGCTGGTCATCGCTCAGTATGTCGAGAACTACTGTCTGCGGAACGGCATCGGCAGAGAGGACTTGGTTTTCCCCATCACGGAACGGGCTGTGCAGAAACAGCTTGCCATCGTTTGTGACTACCTGGGTTTTGAGGGCATCAGCACTCACAGTTTCCGCAAGTGGTACGCCACAGAGATTTACAAATCCAGCGGGTATGACATCGCCCTTGTCCAAAGGCTCCTGCAACACAGTTCTGCCTCCGTTACTCAGCGTTACATCGGCATCGAACCGCAAAGGATCGAAGCAGCCATCCAAAACCACGCACAATTGCTCTGATGGAATATCGTGCCAATTAGAACTGTATGTAAACAACACTCAAAGGCGATCAGCATAAAAATGCTGATCGCCTTTGACATTAGGATTCAATTAACACATCAACTTCTTTCATGATACGCTGTGTTTCACTAAGTCGGCTGATAATCTGCTTATAGTGCTCAATGTCTGCACCAGTTAGCGCCTTACCTTTTCTGTCTTTGAGCCATTTCATGGCAATTTGATAGCATCCGATTTCAAACTGCCAAATAGTTTCAGGAACCTCAAACCAACTGGTTTTGTTGATGTATACCCGACCGCTTTTGTAGTCTGCTGAGGTTACTACATTATTCTGGATGTTTGCAGCAATATTGCAAGCATTGACTTTGTTCTTTTCGAGATGCAGTTCAATCAAATCCTGGCCCAACCGAGAAAGTTCGTTGAATACAGATTGGCTCGTCGGATAGGGAATGCGCGGGAACCCAATCTTCAAAAACTCCAAATACCGATTTCGATAAGTTTGGGAATGAAGATACGCGTAAATGTATCCGAAAATCGACTCAGCGTTCAGTATGCCTCCGTTAGAGCAGAATGCTTCTCCAATTGCCTTAGAAAAACGATCAATAACTTTTTGATCGAAGTTGGGGAATTTACGAGCATTTTTCTTTATATACAGAGGAAATGCGTATGTAATTTCACTTGTTTTATTCGAAACATAACACGAGTCCAACGGCTTATCTGCAACAAAAACATGATGCCAGTTCTTGCTCGCCTTTAGTACCTTTGTCGTACACAAGGCAAGATTATCGCCAGATTTCATATTTGACAATGTTTCATATCGTGGATAGCACTGAAACCCTCTACTCTCACCAGTGTAATAAGTGTATCTTTGGTCGAATGGACGATACGAAACTTCGCAAATATAACTTTCATCAATATCGCCGTTTTTCTTTTTTCTAATATTGATATCTCGTTGCGCCCAAGCAACCCGCCAATCTCGCACATCATTTTTCAAATTATACTTGCTTCTGGCAACTTCGCTGTTCAAAGAAGAAAAGTCCGATACTACATGATGCATTTGATCGTAGGTGTCCTGAATACACAAGCCATCTCTGGCTGATACAAAGCCGACAGAACTAATGTTGAACAACTCATCGATGCCAAAGAAATTACTACTCAAATACTCCTCACCCGTTTTCAAATCCTTGGGCACAAAAAAGAACTGTGGGGATTCGGGGAGTAATCGTTCAAAAGCGATATCTTCCAAAGAATGCCTATTCAGCCATTCGTATTTGCGATTTCGTAGGCCATACAAATCGGCATGGTATACTTCGGGGGTGGATTTTCGCGTCCCTTTGTGAATGCCTAATACAATACACACACCTTGCTGAATATCAAAAACATTCTCGTCCTTGCTCCCATCAGGTGCAGTTTCCTTCTTCTTGGCATTACCATGCAAATCAATAATGTAGGTGGTTCTGAATGTTTGAGTAAACCACCATCGCATGCCACGAAATGTGGGATTGTCTAAGAAACCGTGAGGACAGATGTAAGCAAGAATTCCATCTTGGGACTTTCCGATTACTTCTTGTGCATATCTGATGAACTTTACATAGTCATCATTAATCCACTTCGGATTTCTTTCTTGGAGTTTTAGTAGCCCTCCCGGTTCCTTCTTATAGTCGTCCATAAGGCCAAGAATATACTCACCTTTGTTGGCACTTTCCCCAGAGTAAGGAGGATTTCCAATAACGACATTGATACCAAGATTCTTTTTTACACCATTTGCCTCGACAGACTCCCATGCAAGCGGATCATCAAAGAGGGTCATTTGAGTTTCAGAAGTTCCTGCTTCTTCGAGTGAATTAGTCAAATACACATTCAGTCGAGTATCACCAGAAAAATCGTAACCAGTATCTTTCAAAATCATTGCCAACTTCATGTGTGCCACAGCATAGGGAGCCATCATCAACTCAAAGCCATTGAGTCGAGGGAGTAACTGTTCAGGAACATACTTGTTCCATTCAGCCGCCAACTGGTCAGGATGCAGCCCTTTGTGTTTTGCTTTGAAGTTCTCGTAAATCTGAAGAATGGTCTGACGCAAGAATGTACCAGTACCAGCAGCAGGATCGAGAACCTGAATGGCAGGAACATCAATGAGTTCGTCTACTTCTTTATAAAAACCAGCCTGCTTTTTCTTACTTTGCCGCTTAACTTTGATCTTCTTGGTTTCCTCAGAAGCCAGACCATCACACAAGCCAAACTGCTCCTTGATAATGGAATCCACGGCTCTGACCATGAAGTTGACCACAGGCTGAGGCGTGTAGTAAACACCACGCTGAACCTTTTGGGCTTTGTCGTAAGCAGTCAAGAATTCTTCATAGAAGTGAATGACAGGATCTTCCCGACCACCACCAGTTTGACGATTGAAGTCCTGAATGATGGCTTCAATTCGGGTGTTCCGAAGCAGTTCCACCACATTGCTGATTTCCAATTCATCAAAGGACAGTTTAGTATTATTCTCAGATCCCAGGCATTCCTTCATCAGGCTCTTCAAGAAGGGGTTGGTGTTAGGGATACAGTCAATGGCTTCATCTGCACTGAAGTCCTCTTGGGTATCATCCATACAGCGGGCTGAGAACAGACCATAAACTACAGTCTGGGCATACATGTCCGCAAACTGCTGCTCAGTCATGTCATGAATCAGCGTATTGCGGAATTTTTCATAAAGCAGATGGACATAGCCATTTCGGGATTCGACTTCCAAAATGTCCATGATTCTGTCTCGGATATTCTGCGCCTCCGCCGCCAACTGAACAGTAAGGGTGACAGAGTCATGAATTGTCTGGCGATAACCTGAAACGAATGCAGATGCCCAACTTTCTCGCCACGCATCGATATTATTGGCGTTTCGCGGCCAAGTGAGTTGAGACAACCGATCCTCAAACACCTTAATCTGCGTGAAGTCCTCCATTGCAGGAGCGCAAGAAATCATCTTAATTTGAGGCAGTCCTGAATCCTTATCTTCAAAATGGGCAATGCCAATCGTGCGGTTATTGTCCTTGCCCCAAGTGCAGATAAACATCAGATCCTTCTGATCCCAAACGGCATGATCCGCAGAGTTTCTTCTTTTGGGAACCAAACCAGAGAGAATCTTTCTAAGAGCAGTGACCTCAAATTTGTCGCTGTCGAACTCAACGCAGAAGATACCCCATCGCTGACCATCGACCAAAGGCTGAAGTTGACGTAGAGAGGAAATCTTTGCAAATGCCTCTTCCTTCAGACCGATGTCTTCAGCATCGAAGTCATAAGAGATATCTTCGATGTCATCGAAATCATCGACATCAATATTCCACTGCAAATTCTGTGAAAAATAACCGATTAAATCAGTCATCGTTTTCACATTGCGAATGTCGTAAGCCATGTTTTCCTCCTTAGCAGAGTTGCATCCAAGTCACCAAGCGCGGCTTTACACCAAGGGGAGCCTGAACTGCTCTCATGTAGGATTTCTTGATGTGGGAATCAATCTTCTTTTTCAGGTGAGAGAAGTGTTCTTCATCAGTTGCAATGCAGCGAGGCTCAGTCTGTTCACACTGAATTGCTTTCCAAATCTCATAGATTTCCTCAGTGACCTTGCCACTGTCTTCATCCAAGAGATACCAACGATAGATTCCATCGCCCTTCGACCATGTTCCGTCTGCTCTCTTGGTGGGAAGTTCGTAACAGAAGAAGAATCCCTTTCTTGTGGAAGCCATCTTGCCACTGTACATCTTTTTGGGGAGTTCAACAACAGCGGTTTCATACCCAGGATTATCTGCGAGAAGTTGCTGATATGCCAGGGCAATTTCTTCGTCCCCAGAGGTTTCTCCCTCATACTGCGTGTTGAAATCCTTCAGAGCCTCATAGTCATCATCAGGAGTCAACAATTTCTTTCCTTCGATGCCGAAGGTCTTGGAAATGCGAAGCGTCTTCTGAGAGACAGTCCGATACAAAGACAGTAATTTTTCTAACTCAGCAGGAGGCAGGAAGTTCCAATAGTATGCATTCTCTCTGTCCTCGGCCAATTCAGGATGATCAGCAAGCAGTCTGGCTTCGATGTCCGCATTTCTGCGTCGATCCACACGACCAATTCTCTGCATCAGACGCACAGGGTTCCAATGAAGTTCGTAGTTTATCAGGCAGGAAGCATCCTGCAAGTTCAGACCTTCAGCCAGGACATCAGTTGCAATCAATATCTGAATTTCATCCTGAACATCGGCAGAACAGGTGTCATTGTAGTAGGGAGCAAAACGCTGAATCATTTCATGACGATCACCCTTTGTCTGACCGTCAATCTCGAACATATTTGTAAATCCAGCCTTTTGGAGTTCACGATAGATGTAGAGGGCAGTTGCCTTGTACTCGGAGAAGATGATGACCTTCTTGCCCTTCACGCGCTTATCTTCTGTCAGGATGCGCTTCAGTTCACGAATCTTATCATCATTGCTCGGATCGATATCCATCATGTCCTCAATAAACTCAGACAGAATTTCCATATCGATGATGGTGTCATCCAACATGGCTGCAATGTCAAAATCAGATACATCCAAATTGTCTTCAACATTCCAAACATAGTCAGGAAGATCATCCTCCATGTCCTCGACAGTGATTTGGATGTTGTTTTCGATGTAACGCTCAACATATTCGATGATATCCGCTTGCTTCAGAAGGAACCGATCAATCGCGCGACAATTACCCTCTTCACGATAATCAATCATGAACTTCTTCAGGCGAATGTAAATTCTGATACAAGTCTCTTGGAACGCAGCAATAGAACTCTCAAACCGCTTCAGTAGCAACTGACGAATCAGATTAACAACCTGAGCCTGTCTGCCAGATACCATTTCATCAATCTTAGAGCGATCACCGATGAAATATTCCGACTCGTAGGGAGAGTAGACAGCCAGCGCCAGGATCGGCAAATTTCTTCCCGTCTCCTTATCCTTGCGGTAGAAAGAGTCAATAAAGTCATCAATCAACTTTCCATAAGATTTTCGCAGAGAATAGTTTGCAACTGTAGGCGGTTGCCGAACGGAGAACAGAACATTAGAGCCATCAGCCGCAGCAAGACTCTTTTTGACATACGCACGACTTCTCTGAACCACGAGTTGATTCACAAGAGCATCTCCGCGGAAAATATCATCAGAAATGTCAATAGAATCAGAAACAGAAGATCCTGTCATAACAGTCAACTTCGCTTCCATCTTCTTGAAATGTCCCGCGAGACTATGGATGCCCAGAGGTGCCGCCGCAAAATAATCATCCTGCCGATGGGTGAAGAGTTCAATCAAATGCTGAAGATCCAAAAAACTATTGTTGATGGGAGTTGCAGTCAGCATAAACATCTGCTTCTGTGAACCGCAAGCCATCATGTCAAACAGTTTTCTGTATCTGTTGGAAGAGCGATTTCTGAAGTGGTGTGCTTCGTCAATGACCACAACTTCCGCTTGCTCTGCAATCTGATTCATCAGATTTTGGTTTTTCTCCAAAAGCAAATCGGTATGGTTGATAATTTTGAAGGGATAGAAACCTTCGAGGATTTCGGGAATGTACTTCTTAATAGTGGTCTCCCAAACTGAAATTCGGGCAGAAGCAGGAACAATCAGCACAACATTTTTGCGTTCTTTTTTCACAAAACGCTCAATGAGCATCATGCCGACATAAGTTTTACCCAAGCCAACACCATCGCAAAGGAATGCACCAGAGTATTTGTTCGCGATTTCAACCATGCTGTTATAGCCATCCCGCTGATATTGAGAAAGCCCCTTGTAGATTACAGAATCATGGTTTTCCCATTCGGAAACAGTCTCTTCACGGCTTTTGAAATACTCGTACATGGAACGAAGGTACACATCATAGGGGCTGTATTCTTTGCAATGATTTTCGATGACCTTCAGGATGGCTTCAGTGATGTCAACCCCATCTTGCCAATGCGTCTCAAACCAATCCTGCAACTGCTCAACATCATCTTTCACCTGAACATTCAGTTCAATGTTTTGAGTCAGCCCCGCTTTTGTAAAATTGCTGGAACCAACCAAAGCATAACCAGCAGGGATGTTCATCGCCTGAATGAACTGATTCCTGTAGTCATCTCTGAAGTATGTAATGTAGGCTTTTGCATGGAATTTGTTTCTGTTATAAACTCGACACTCGATTTTACCCGACTTCAACGCATCAAGAATGGCGGGAACACCAATCAAAAATTCGTTGTGTTCCTGTTCCTGATCGACACTGTTTTTAAGTTTGTTGAGAATCGCTGCTACTGCCGCATCAATGACATCTTTGGTTCTCTTGGTAACCTCATTTCCAAGAATGATGCGAATTTTATCCATCTTCTGCCAATGAGTATCCAGTGTCAGTAATCCGCCGATTTCTAAATAACCAGTTGCAATGTCCATCTGCTTTGAGACAGAACACCACTCAGTCAGATATTTTTTGACACTCTGATCCTCAGAACTATTATCGACGATGTATAAGTTGTTGTGCATCATGCTTTCCCCCAAGCATCAACATTTCTGTGTCTTTGCAACAAGATTACCATAAAAGCCTGTTTTTTTCAATCTGCTCCTTAGTGGAAGAAAACTTTTCTCCTTCCCAGAAACATGGTATAATGTGATAGAAATTAGTTTTCGGAGGCAAACAAGATGGCATTTCCAATCAAAAACAGTGACAAAGGCGGCAAAAAGCCAGGACAAAAGTTCAAATCTCTCTTGGTATGGCAATACCTCCTGAAGCACACTGACGATGACCACGCTGCCAGCTCCGAGGCCATCAAGGAACATCTGCGGGAATACGGCATTACCGCAGACCGCCATTCCATAGCCCGCGACATTGACGCTCTGAACGAGCTTTTTGCCATTGACGCAGCAGCCGAGATTGATGATCGTGACCGTCTGAACTACGAAATCACCTACGACACCAGCAAGCGGGGCTACAAGATTGCCTGCCGCCCCTATGATTTTGAAGAACTGCGTCTTCTGGCTGAATGTGTCCGCGCCTCCAAGTTTATCTCCAAAAGCCAAGAAGATCATCTGCTGACCACCATTGAAGACCTGTGCAGCGAAAGCCAGATTGAAGAGCTTCACAATGAGGTCTATCTGGTAGGCCGCAACAAAACCAGCAACAGACACATCATGCGCTCTATGCTGAGAATCAATCAGGCAATCAAAGCCAAGTGGAAGATCAGCTTTAAGTATCTGAAATACACCCTGAATGACCGCTCTACTCAGGTAGCCAGAAGGGGCGGAAAAGACTACATCCGCAGCCCTTACAAACTGATTATCAACGACGGCAACTACTATCTGTTGGCATACGACAGCGAAAAAGGAAGCATGATGACCTACCGCCTTGACCGTATGCAGGGCGTTGAGATCGTCAAGCAGCCAAGGGACGGAGCTGCCGCCTATGACAAAATCGACATGAGAACCTACACCCAGCGTGTTTTCTCCATGTTCGGCGGCGAAGATAAGTTTGTCAGCATCCGCTTTACCAACGACCTTCTGGATACCGCTGTGGAACGTTTCGGCAACGGAGAAGAGGTTTTCTACCGTCCAGATGACAAAGGGCATTTTGTTGTTTCCGCCCATGTGGAAGTCAGCAAGCAGTTTTACGCATGGGTTTGCGGATTTTACAACAAAGCCAAGATCATCAATCCTCCCGAAGTGGTGGAGGGAATGAAAGAGTTTCTGCATGGTATTGCTGACCGCTACGAAAGTGAATGAAAGATAAAGCAATCCTCCAGAAAGTTGAACCTTCTGGAGGATTGTTGCCAAAAGATGACGCCGTATACCGATTAAATCCAGTTAGTGCCGAACTATCTGCATCCGCTCCTGTTTAAGACTTCTGATAATGTTGATTTCATTCATGTCTTTCTTCAAGTCCGTGGTCAACATATTCAAATACCCTTCCGTAATGGCAAGGCTACTATGTCCCAAAATCTTTTGGAGCGTCACAATAGACCCACCCATTGTGACCCACTTCTTTGCAAACGTGTGGCGGTAGCGATGGACACCCGTCTTGTCCAGCCCTCTGGAATGGCTGTAATCCCACAATGCTGTGTAGTTCGCGCCCTTTGTCATCTTCTCTCCATAGATGGAGCAAAACAGCCAATCTTCCGAACCTCCGCCGCGATATTTCAGATATTCATGCAGGATTTTCACGATGTCCTCATTCAGCGGGATAATCAGCGATTTACGGTTCTTCGTGGTATTGATGTAAACCATATCGTTATCAAAGTCCAAATCCTTGATCTTGATGTTGATAAGGCTGTTTTGCCGGATTCCTGTTGATAGGAGAAAGTTGACAATCACCCAACTGCGGTATGTGACAAAACCGCATTTTCTAATGTCGGGCTTTTTCAACAGCCTCTTCAATTCTGCGTCGGTGTATGTTTCGATAGCTTCCTTGTCCGCTTTTGGAATCTTAATCTCAAAATAGGGCAGATATTCGCACTTCATAAAGAAGCGCATGAGCGTTTTCAAATCCCGCGCATACGTTCCCATAGAAACATCATTCAAATTGGGGTCATCCCGCAGCGCAACAATAAAGTCAGGCATTGTGTATTCGTCCAAGTCGGAAATCAAGGTATCCGGGGGAACACGCTTGTAAATCTGCTTGATGGATTCTCTGTAATGTCGCAGCGTTCCATCTCTTAAATTCCGAGATTTGCAGTCCAGAATATACTCTTCAAATCCCTCAGCAAATGTCTTATCTGTATCGACGCACATACGGATTTTCTTCATAATCTGCCCCTCCAAAAGCCAAAAAAGCGGGAATCCCATCATTGAGCTTTTTCTCAAAATGATGGGATTCCCGTTGTGCTTTTGAAATTGGATAGACTTCCGAACTTTTCAGAGGGAAAACCGAAGGTTATTCCCTCTTACTTCTGGCTCTCGGCAACAGCAACAGCCACGGCGACGGTAGCGCCGACCATGGGGTTGTTGCCCATGCCCAGGAAGCCCATCATTTCCACGTGGGCGGGCACGGAGGAGGAGCCGGCGAACTGGGCGTCGGAGTGCATCCGGCCCATGGTGTCGGTCATGCCGTAGCTGGCGGGGCCGGCGGCCATGTTGTCGGGATGCAGGGTGCGGCCGGTGCCGCCGCCGGAGGCCACGGAGAAGTAGCGCTTGCCCTGCTCGATGCACTTCTTCTTGTAGGTGCCGGCCACGGGGTGCTGGAAGCGGGTAGGGTTGGTGGAGTTGCCGGTGATGGACACGTCCACCCCCTCCTTGTGCATGATGGCCACGCCCTCCCGGACGTCGTCGGCGCCGTAGCAGCGGACGTTGGCCCGCTCGCCGTCGGAGTAGGCGATCTCCCGGACCACCTTCAGCTCGCCGGTGTAGTAGTCAAACTGGGTCTGGACGTAGGTGAAGCCGTTGATGCGGCTGATGATCTGGGCGGCGTCCTTACCCAGACCGTTCAGGATCACCCGCAGGGGCTCCTTGCGGGCCTTGTTGGCGTTGCGGACGATGCCGATGGCGCCCTCGGCGGCGGCGAAGGACTCGTGGCCGGCCAGGAAGGCGAAGCACTTGGTCTCGTCCCGCAGCAGCATGGCGCCCAGGTTGCCGTGGCCCAGGCCCACCTTCCGGTCCTCGGCCACGGAGCCGGGGATGCAGAAGGCCTGCAGGCCGATGCCGATGGCCTCGGCGGCCTCGGCGGCGGTCTGAACGTTCTTCTTCAGGGCAATGGCGGCGCCCACGCAGTAGGCCCAGCAGGCGTTCTCAAAGCAGATGGGCTGGATGCCGCGGACGATCTCGTAGGGGTCGAAGCCGGCGGCCTTGCAGATGTCGCGGCACTCCTCCACGCTGGAAATTCCGTACTGGGCCAGGACGGAATTGATCTTCTCGATTCTTCTCTCGTAGCTTTCAAACAGAGCCATTTGTCAATTCCTCCTTTTCTTACTCGTGACGGGGGTCAATGTACTTGACGGCGCCCTCAAACTGGCCATAGTGGCCCTTGGCCTTCTCCAGCGCGGCGTTGGCGTCCTCGCCCTTCTTGATGAAGTCCATCATCTTGCCCAGATTGACGAACTCGTAGCCGATGATCTCGTTGTCCTTGTTGAGAGCCACCCGGGTGCAGTAGCCCTCCGCCATCTCCAGATAGCGGGGACCCTTGGCCTTGGTGGCCATCATGGTGCCCACCTGGGAGCGCAGGCCCTTGCCCAGGTCCTCCAGCGAGGCGCCGATGGGCAGGCCTCCCTCGGAGAAGGCCGTCTGGGTGCGGCCGTAGACGATCTGCAGGAACAGCTCCCGCATGGCGGTGTTGATGGCGTCGCACACCAGGTCGGTGTTCAGGGCCTCCAGCAGCGTCTTGCCGATGAGAATCTCGGAGGCCATGGCGGCGGAGTGGGTCATGCCGGAGCAGCCGATGGTCTCCACCAGCGCCTCCTCAATGATGCCGTCCTTCACATTCAGGGTCAGCTTGCAGGCGCCCTGCTGGGGAGCGCACCAGCCGATGCCGTGGGTGAGGCCGGAGATGTCCTTGATCTCCTTGGCCTGGACCCATTTGCCCTCTTCGGGGATGGGAGCGGGACCGTGGTACGCGCCCTTGGCCACGGGGCACATATGCTGAACTTCCGCGGAATAGATCATGGTTCGTTCTTCCTTTCTGCCTATTTTTGAAAAGAAACCCGGTTGTTTCTTCGCATTCTGATGTAAATTATACTGTTAAACGTTTACACTGTCAAGCGGGTTTGGGGGAGAATCGTCGTTTCCAATTGCGGGAAAGCCGCCATGGGCGCACGTTGCCCATGGCGGCTCCGTCAGTTGTTCAAAGACCCGGCTCACAGCTCCTGAAACAGGGCGCGGCTGGGGTTCAGATAGCCCAGATCGCCGTCGCTGCCGGTGAGCTGCCGCAGGTTCCGGACGCCGGTGCGCTTTTTGCCCAGAGACGCCTTTTTCAGCTTCTCCAGACCGCCCTCCGGCACCTCTTTGAACTCCAGAACGCCCCGCTCCCGGGCCAGCTCCAGCAGCTTCGAGCCCTTTTCGGAGCGGACGATCACCTGGTTCCAGACCTTGTCCACGTCCCAGCCGTCGGCGCTGCGGGCACCGCCCACGGAGAGGTCGGCGAACTCAGCGGTCATGTCGGTGCAGTAACGGCAGCCGGAGCGCACCAGCGGCGTCACCTCGTCCAGGTTCACGGACACGGTTCCGTCGCCCTGCCGCAGCTCCAGGGAGTGGTACTTGCTGGGGGGAATGTCCATGTGGGACACCTGCTCGGGATCGGCGTGCTTCGCCGTCAGATCCCGGAGGCCCTCCCAGTCCAGACCCCAGCCGCAGAACAGGCCGAACACCATGCCGATGTTTTCGGCGTGGTTGCCATCCTCCGCGAAGGGCCGGGCCTTCATCTTATAGGCCGCCAGGGTCTTGCAGGGGGTGCCCACCACGCCGATGGCGTGATAGCGGTCCTCCCGCAGCGCCCGGTTCAGCACCGCCAGAGTGGGGGGAATCTGGAAGCTGCTGCCGGAGCAGCCACGGACCTCCTCCGCCGTGGCGGCCAGAACGCCCTCCGGTTCCAGTCCGCCCCGGGAGCGGGTCAGCACCGCCGCGTCAATGAAGCCCTCCCGCAGCGCCAGCTCCACCAGGGCGGTCATGGTGCCGCCGTGCTGGGCGCCGGAGCGGAGGGAGGCGTCCGCCGCCCGGGTCAGGTACAGGCCCCGGAAGGGGCCGATCTCCGGCAGAATGGCCTCCGCCGGGAAGAACTGCTTCCGCAGGGCGTCCAGATCGGTGGGCATCCGGGGGCAGAACCGCTGGCAGCGGCCGTCGGGCCGCTCACAGTCGAAGTAGCAGATGGTGCGCCCCTCCACGGAGTCCCAGTAGGGGCACATTCCCTGACAGGCACCGCAGCCGGTGCAGAGGCCCGGCCGGATCACCTGGGTATCCAATGCGATTGTACTCAGCATGCTGCATCTCCCCCTTTACACCATGATGGCCGGAAAGCCGAACATCCGCAGCGTGATCTCCGCGGCCTCTTCCGGGATGTAGTCCCCCAGGGTGTGGCCCGTGCCGCACAGATGCTCCTGATAGAGATAGGAATAGCCGGGCTTCTGGGGCTCCACAAACTTCCGCTCATAGGCAATGGGCGTCAGGGCGGCAAGCCGGGTGTCCCGGGGCAGCTGCAGCGTCAGCTCCTTTTCCTCGGCGGGGTGGAGCAGATGTACCGTAATCATATCCATCAGACAGCGCCTCCTTTTCCGCTGACCGCCTCGCAGCCCATGGCGAAGGCCCGCCGGTTCAGCTCCAGCACCGCGCCCCGGAACCGCTGGGTCAGGATCTTCTCCAGGTCCTCCCGGCTGAGGGGACTGTCCGGCAGCTGGGTGAACGCACCCAGCAGGGCGATGTTGGCGGAGCGGGAGTCCCCCACCTCCATGGCGATGTCCGCCGCCGGAACGGCGTAGGCCGCCGCCGACAGGGACTGAATCTCCGCCGCGATGTCCTCCATGGCGGGGTAGGTCTGCACCCCCTGCAGTACGCCCAGGGGATAGACCGGGCGGGGATCGTAGACGATCATGGTGTCCGGCCCGGCGTATTTCCGGGCCATGCGCAGCGTCTCCAGCGGCTCAAAGCCGATGATGATGTGGGCCTCGCCGGAGGGGATCAGCACGCTCATCTCCTTGTCCGCCGACACCCGCACGTGGCTCATGACGGAGCCGCCCCGCTGGGAGGCGCCGTAGGTCTCGCCCACGGCCACGCGGTAACCCCGGTCGTTCATGGCGCTGCCCACCACCTCGGAGGCCAGCACGTTGCCCTGGCCGCCGATGCCGCAGATGACGATATTCAGCGGGTCGAATTTCAGTGTTTTCATGCGTCCTCACCGCCTTCCACCTTGATGGCCCCGTTGGGGCAGAGCTTGGCGCAGACGCCGCAGCCCACGCAGGTGACGGGGTCGATGTACGCCTTGTTGTTCCTGAAGTCCCAGGTGTTGCCGGGGCAGCCCCAGACACGGCTGCAGTACTTGTCGCAGCCGCAGCCCTCGCCCCGGCACTTGCTCTGGTCCACGTAGACCCGGGGCTTTTTCCGGGTCTGCTTGCTCATCAGGGTGGCGCAGGGCTGGCGCATGATCAGCACGTTCATGCCGGGCTTATGCAGCAGCCGCCGCAGCACTTTCTCCGTGTTCTCCACGTCGAAGGGGTCCGCCACCTCCACGTCGCAGCCGATGGCCTCCACAATCTTCTGGATGTTCATGGGCTTCACCTGGGCGCCCATGGCGGTGAGGCCCGTGCCGGGATGGGGCTGGAAGCCGGTCATGGCGGTGGCGGAGTTGTCCAGCACCATCAGCAGCATGTTGGCGTTGTGATAGGTGGCGTTCACCAGGCCGGGCATGATGGTGTGGAAGAAGGTGGAGTCGCCGCAGACGGTGACCACCTTCTGGTCCAGGCCGTAGTTGGTCAGCTGGCCCAGGGCCTCCGCCAGGTTGACGCCGGAGCCCATGCAGTTGCAGGCCTGGTAGGCGAAGTGGCCGGCGGACTGGCCGGACATGATGTAGCAGCCGATGTCGCCCACCACGGCGCCGGGGTGCTTCTCCTGGCGCAGCACCTTCTTCAGCAGGTAGAAGGTGGCCCGGTGGGGGCATCCGGCGCAGAAGGTCAGCTCCCGCTCCGGCAGCTCCGTCTCCGACGTGGGCCGCTTCTCCGGCATCGGTACGCCGGTGAGGGCGGAGACGGCGGCCAGCACGTTGTCCGGGTCCAGCTCCCCGATTTTGGGCAGCGCCCCGTCGGACCGGCCGGAGAAGGTGACGCGCAGCTGGTTCCGCCCGGCGATGGCCTCCAGATTGTGCTCCAGCACCGGGTCCACTTCCTCCAGCGTCAGCACCTTTTCCACGCCCTGCAGGTGGTTCAGGATGTACTGCTCCGGCAGCGGCCACACGGTGGCCAGGCTCAGCAGGCCCACCCGGTCCTCCACCCCCAGCCGGTGGATGGCCTCCTGGGCGTACAGCCGGCCGGTGCCGCCGGCCGCGATCAGCTCTCTGGGACGCTCCGGGCCCGTGTAGTGGTTGAAGGGGCAGTTCTCAAATTCCTGGCGCAGCACGTCCATCTTCCGCAGCATGTCGGCGTGCTTGTAGGAGACGCACACCAGCCGGTCCCACTCCCCCACGGTCTGCAGGGGATGGGGCTTTTCCGGCAGCGGCCCCAGGGTTACGTTGCCCCGGCCGTGGCACACCCGGGTGGTGAGCCGCACGATGACGATCTGCTTCGTCCGCTCCGACAGCTCGAAGGCGTAGGGGATCATGTCCTTGGTCTCCTGCATGCTGGTAGGCTCCAGCATGGGCACGCTGGCGGACATGGCCTGATACCGGGAGTCAAATTCGTTGGTGCTGGAGTGGGCGCTGGGGTCGTCGGAGGTCACCACCACCAGGCCGCCCTTCACGCCGTGCTGGGCGCCGCAGTGGAGGGCGTCCGCCACGCACAGAAGACCGTTCTGCTTCACGATGCACAGCGCCCGGGCGTTGGCCAGGGACGCGCCCACGCAGGCCTCCATGGCGCAGACCTCGTTGGTGGACCACTCCGCGTAGAAATTCCGCTCCCCGGCGATTTTTCCCAGCATGGCCAGCACCTGGGAGGAGGGAGAGCCGGGATAGGACGCGGCGAAGTTGATGCCTGCCTCCACCGCGCCCCGCACAATGGCCTCGTTGCCCTGCATCAGGCAGACCTGACCGGGGGCGTTGGCTGTCATTGTCCATTCCATGTTGAACGAGTCACCTTCTTTTCCAAATTTGCCGCCGTCAGGGCAGCTTGACCGAAAAATTCCCGTTTATCAACGGCTCTATTGTAGCACATTCACCAACGATTGCAAGACGTAAACACAATTCCTGCAAATTTTCCGGGCCTGGACGGAACAGGCATCGGCTTACTTCCTGCCGGCGGTGTACCGGGTGTCAAAGCCCAGCAGGGTGACCAGAAGCAGCACCGCGGGGGTCACGTAGGCGAAGAAGGTGAAGGGGATCAGCTGGGCGGGGGTGACCCCCAGATAGCCGGCGGCCACAATGGCGTTCATGTTCCAGGGCAGCAGCACGCACATGGCGGTGCAGCCCACCGCCAGCGCCCGGGACAGGTTCACCTTTTCCAGCCCGGCGCGGTCATAGATGGGGGCCATGATGTTGCCGGCGAACACATAGGCGAAGTTGGAGGAGGCGCCGATGGCATTGCCCAGAACGGACATCAGCACCGTGGCGCCGATGATGCTGACGCGGGAGCGGAGCCGCCGGGTCAGAGGCTCCACCAGGGCGTCGATGATGCCGGCGGTGTTCAGCACGCCGAACAGGCCGAAGGCGAACAGGAACAGAATGGCGGTGCTGCTCATGCTGGTGATGCCGCCCCGGTTGAGCAGCTTGTCCACCATCTCCGAGCCGGAGTCGATGGAGTACCCGCTCCAGAAGTAGGTGATGACCTCCGCCATGGTCCTGCCCTCCACCAGACAGGCCACCACTCCGCCGGAGAAGGCGCCGCACAGCAGGGAGGGGATGGAGGGCATTTTCACCGCCAGCATTCCGAAGACGATGACCATGGGAACCACGGCGGCGATGCCCATGCGGAAATTGGCCTCCAGGGCGCGGCTGATGCTGTGGACGGCGGTGTAATCCACCTGGCCGCCGCCTGTCGTCAGCCCCACGGCCAGATAGAGCAGGGCGCAGATAACGCCGGCGGGCAGGGTCACCCTGCACTGGTGGCGGATGCCGGTGAACAGGTCCACGCCGGTGATGCCGGAGCAGAGGTTGGGGCCGTCGGACAGGGGGGACAGGGTGTCGCCGAAGAAGGCGCCGGAGCAGATGGCGCCGGCGGTGAGCATGGGGTTGATGCCCATGCCCAGGCCGATGCCCGCCAGGGCCAGACCGGCGGTGCCGAAGGTGCCCCAGGAGGTGCCGGTGGCCATGGAGCACATGACGCACAGAAGGAAGGCCGCCGCCAGAAACAGGGAGGGGGAGATGAACTGAATGCCCAGATTGATGATCATGGGCACGGTGCCGGAGGCGTTCCAGGTGCCCACCAGACCGCCGTTGATCAGCAGAATCAGGATGGGGACAATGGCCCGGGTGCAGGACTGCACCATGCCGGCCTGCAGCTTCTCATAGGGCACTCCCAGGTGCATGCACAGCGGCAGCGCCGCCAGATAGCTCAGCAAAAACAGGGGATGGATTTTGGAACCCCACGCCAGCGCCGGAATCATGATGACGGCAAAAACGACCGTGACAGTCAGCAGCGCGTAGGCGAAGGACGGTTTCTTTTCCGCTTTTTCCATGGTGGTTACCTCTTCTTTCTGTTCATCCGGCCCGGAGACCCGGAATCCGAGGTCCGGGGCCTCATACAGACAAGCAAGAACCGTGCCAGAAACGCCGGCCCGCCGGATTTGCCTGCCGTGTTTTTCCGCCGCCGCCGGAAGCGCTGCAATCAATGCCCTCCGCACCTATGGCCGGCGGCCGCCGCCGGTTCCGGAACCCCGCCCGGCGGGACGGTGGGATTCTCAAAATGAAAATTGCAGGAAAAAATCTCTCTCAAAATGAGAATTTCTCATTTTGAGAGAGATGGTCTTTACAGGTGATATTCTTTCATCTTCCGGTACAGCGTGGCCAGGCTGATGCCCAGCTCCCGGGCGGCGGTGGGCTTGTCGCCGTACCGGGCCAGGCACCGGCGGATGATCTCCGCCTCCGCGTGCCGCAGATTCCAGTCCTCCCCCGGCGGGGCGGCTTCCCCGGGGAGGGAGGCCGGAAGCTCCGGGGCGGGCGGGGCGATTTTGCCGCGGAGCAGATCGGCGCACAGAACGCCGGAGGCGGGCATCATGTTGACGGCGAACTCCACCGCGTTCTGCAGCTCCCGGACGTTGCCGGGCCAGCTGTACCGCTCCAGCGCCTGCCAAAAGTCCTCGGTGACCCGCCGGCAGGGCTTGTTCATGGCGATGCTGAATTTCCGGATAAAGCCGCCGGCGAGGAGGCGGATGTCCTCCGGGCGCTCCCGCAGGGGCGGAATGGCCAGGGGCACCACGTTGATGCGGTAGTAGAGGTCCTTCCGGAAGGTCCCCTCCGCCGCCATCTCCGCCAGGTCCCGGTTGGAGGCGAACACAAAGCGGGCGTTGATGGGAGTGGGCACATTGCTGCCCAGCCGGGTGATCTCCCGCTGCTCCAGCACCCGCAGCAGCTTCACCTGCAGGGAGGGGGGCATCTCCCCCACCTCGTCCAGAAAGAAGGTGCCGTTCTGGGCGGATTCCAGCAGTCCGGCCCTGCCGCTGGCGCTGGCGCCGGTGAAGGCTCCCTTCACGTAGCCGAACAGCTCGCTCTCCAGCAGGTTTTCCGGCAGCGCCGCGCAGTTCACCGCCACAAAGGGGCCGTTTTTCCGGTCGCTTCCGCTGTGAATGGCCCGGGCCGCCAGCTCCTTGCCGGTTCCGCTCTCCCCGGTGATCAGCACGTTGGAGCAGGAGGCGGCCACCATGCGGATGTTCCGCTTCAGGGTGCGGATGGCCCCGGACTGGCCCACAATCCGGTCCAGGTCCCCCGGTGGAGTCAGTCCCAGCAGCCCGTCGGAAATGTCCGAGCGCAGCTCCGCGTCGCTGAACAGCATCAGCCGGTCATAGGGGTCCATGGAGAGGCGGTAAATGTCGGCCACCACGCGGCGGGTGCACCCCGGGGAGTGAATCCGGTATTCCTTGGGGGCGTCGGGGCCGGCGCTCTGAATGGTCAGCGACGAGAAATCCGCGCCGGACTCCTCCAGCCCCAGCAGCTGCTTTCCCAGCTGGTTCACGTCGAACACCCGGCCCTCCGCATCCAGAATCAGGCTGCCGATCTGTGCCCGCTCCAGCACCCGCTCCAGCACCGCGCAGACGTTCTGATGCCGGTCCACGTCCACCAGGTCATGGGCCCGGCTTTCCAGCAGTCCGGCAAACTGAGTGAAAAACTGCTCAAAGGTCTCCCGCCGCCGCAGGAAGATCTCCTTCTGCTCCGGGGTGTAGCAGACGCAGCCGATGACGCCGATGGCCTCGCCGTCCAGCATGATGGGGCTCCACATTTCGCACAGATTGTCGCACTGGCCCCGGATGCCGCAGTCGGCGCAGATGGGGTTGACGGTGGGGTTCTCCACCACCGTGACGCGCCCGGTATCCAGCGTGTGCCGGACAATGCAGCCGTAGCGGGCGACGCTGCCCCGCCGGGCCTTCATCCGCCCGCTGCCGGCAATGCGGACCTGGCGGGCGTCGATGATGGAGACGTCAATGCCCAGAAGGTCCCGAAGAATCTCCACATACTGCTGCGCCGTGTCCTGCATGCGCATAAGGATGTGCTCCAAAGGTACCACCCTCCGCTCCGGGGAATTCTCCCCACTTCGTGGGAGAGATTATAGCATATTTCCGGGAGGGCAACAAGTGGCAACCCGCCGCCTGCACCGGGAGGGCGGCGACGGTTACAGGTCCCCGGCTTCCTCCCCGTCCGCCAGCCAGAGGCCCTCCCACGCCGGAGCCTCCCGGGGGACCGACTCCCCGGAGCACCGGGTCCGGGCCTCCCGGGCCAGCTGACCCTCGATGCGCTCCAGCGCCTCCTCGTACCAGCTGTCCGGCCAGTCCCGGACGCTGCCGGCGTTGGAGGTCAGCTGCGCCAACAGCTCCCGGGCGGCCCCGCCGCTGACCGGCATCTTCTTCAGAATGTCCCCGCAGCGGCTGTCGCCGCTTTGCGCCCCGTCCCAGAGCAGCCGCGCCTTTTCCCGCTCCAGCAGGCCGCACAGCAGCGCGTAGGGGTCATCCCTCCGGCCCGCTGTCCCAAGCAGGTCCGTGCCCATCAGGTCATAGAAGGCGTTTTTTCCGGTCTGCAGCCGCCAGACGCTGCGGAGGTCCTCCGGCCGGAGCCGGACGCAGCCCTCCGGGGCGGACACGCGCGTCAGAATTTCGGCCCAGAGGAGAAGACCGTGATGAAAACACGTGTCCCGCATCCAGTACCGCACAGCCGCCCGGGGATTCCGGGGGACCTCCGCGCCGTCTCTGTAGCAGTCAAATAAGTAATAGCCGGAATCCTGGGCCTGCCGGTACAGCTCCGCCGCCTTGCGGCGGTCCTTCGGCACGCCCCTGCCCTCCGCGTGGCACTCTGCCAGCATCCGGAAGCATGTGCACCACTCGGCAAACGCACTGTCTCCTTCATGTCGGCCTGCCGTTGCGGCGGTGAGGGCGCGGACGGCCCGCGCCTCGTCCGCCGGGACCCCCTTGCCGTCCAGAAGAAGACCGGCCAGGTAGGGGACCGTGTCGATCCTGTGGGGCAGGGCCGCCTCCATCCACCGGAGGGCCTCCTCCCCGGAGACGCGGTCTCCGCAGTACCCCTCCCGGTTTTCCGGGGGCAGGCCCATCACATGGAGGAAGAACTGCCAGCCCATCTCGCACCGGGCGTCGGCGCTGCCCGCTTCCGCGGCCCTCCGCAGAAGGTCCAGCGGCTCCCAGGGGTCGCTGAACCACTCCGCCTCCCGGAGCTGCTCATACAGGGGCCAGGCGGCCTGGCCGCAGCCCGCCAGAAGGGCGCCCTCCAGCAGCTCCTTCACCAGGTCTGTCAGCCAGTCCAGCTCCTCCTCGTCCAGAAAACGGTCCAGCTGCCAGAACGTCCGGAACTCCCGCATCCGCAGGGCCAGGGCCAGCTGTTCCTCCGGCTTCCGTACCCCGTGCCGCACGATCCGCTTCAGAATCATGCCGTCATCCTCCTCTTCAAACAGGGTGCGGCAGGACCGGCTGCCCGGGCTGTCCGGCTGGGCGGCCGTCAGAAACCGGTATTCCAGCAGCAGTCCCACGGCCTCCGGAGGCAGTGTCCGCCGTGCTGTTTGTTGGGTTCCGGAGTCGCTCCGGCCGCAGCGCCGCTCCAGACAGAGCTGCGCGCCGCCGGAGGGGCGGAGTTCCTTTTTGCGGGCGGCCAGCCGGGGCAGCTCCGGGGCCAGGTCCGCGAAGCAGGCGGGGATGGGCTCCTCCCCATCCTCCCGCGGCCGGGTACGCCAGCGCTCCAGCGGCCGGCGGTAATACTCCAGCAGGGCGATTTCCCACAGGTCCCGGTCCTCCGGGACCAAGTCCAGAAACGCCTCATAGCATTTCCGGATGTGCTGTTCCGATTTGCGCAGCATGATGGTAACCTCCTTTATTGATGTGCCGCCTTCGGCATGCTCCGGCGGGCTGCGGGGCCGGCGCGGCGGGAGCGGATCGGCTCCCCCGGCCTGATCTTTCCAAAAAAATGCGGATTCCGGTTTGACAATCCCGGGAAATGTGGTATGCTGTTGCCGTCCAGATTCCGAACAATCGGCGCAGGGGGCGTCCGGCACCAAAGCCCCGGCTGCGCATTTTTATCACAGGAAGGGGTACGGAGTATGAGCACAGAAGAAATCTACGCAAAGGTAAAGGAAATCCTGGCAGAAGAGCTGAACGCGGATGAGGACCTCATCAGCATGGACACCGCCGTCAGAGCCGATCTGACAGCGGATGAAAGCGGGCTCGTCGATGTCCTGCTGGATCTGGAGGAAGCCTTCGATCTCGACATCCCGGATTCGGACTTTGAGGATATGGAAACCGTAGGCGACATTGTGGAATACGTGAAAAACGAGATGGACTGAGAAGGCCCGCCGCGGTTCCCGGACCGGCGGCCGCTGCCTGACAGTTTCCGGAAGGCCCTGAGACTCATGTCTCAGGGCCTTCTGTCTGTGTTGGGGGATGCCCGGCACCTTGTATCCGCCCCGGTTGTGTGATAAGATGCGGGTAATCCGGGTTGGGGAGGTGTGGATATGATCTACTGCGTATCGGATATCCACGGGGAGCTGGACAGATTTGAGCAGATGCTGGAGCTGATCCGCTTTTCCGGGGAGGACCGTCTGTACGTCATCGGGGACGCCATTGACCGCGGTCCCGACGGCGTCAGCGTGCTGCAGAAGATCATGGACACCCCAAACATGACGATGCTGCTGGGCAACCACGAGCAGATGTGCCTGGCGACGCTGGGCCCCCGCAGCGAATACGGGGTCCGGGAGCTGTGGCGGCAGAACGGCGGCGCGGGTACATACCGGGAGCTGCTCTACCGCCGGACGCCCGCCCAGCGCGGCAGGCTGCTGCGCTTTCTGGCGGGCCTGCCGGAGCAGCTGGACGTGGAGGCGGGCGGCCGGACCTTCCGCCTGGTTCACGGCTTCCCCGGCGAAGACCGGGACAGCCGCCTCTGGGGCCGGGTGGAGCCGGACAGCCGGTGCCCCTGCCCGGGCATCCTCTGCGTCGTGGGCCACACACCCACCAATTTCCTGACAGGCCGGGAGGATGAGGACCTCCGCATCTGGCACGGCGACGGCATCCTCAACATCGACTGCGGCTGCGGGCACCGGAACGCCCCCCATCGCCGCCTGGCCTGCCTGCGGCTGGACGACATGGCCGAGTTCTATGTGGGCGGCACCGGCGGAGCGGAGACTGCCGTCCCGCCCCGGTACGGCTCAGGCTGAGAAGGCCTCCGCCCAGGCGCCAAACAGCAGAAAGCCGCCCAGCTCCTCCAGATCGTTGTCACAGCGCAGGGGCAGGAACAGCGGCACTCCGCGGAACAGCAGCCCCAGCGGCGCCAGCAGGGGCACCGCGATCAGCACCAGCGGCGCCGTGATGCCCATGAACACCATGACGTATACGCTGTACAGGCAGAAGCCCACTGCCAGCTGCACCAGCGTCATCAGGAAGTTCCCCCGGGAGGCGTCCGTCAGCGCCAGATACAGCTGCGCCGCCAGAACTCCCAGGGTGACGCAGTTGACGGTGTGGAGCCAGAACCGGAGCAGCCGGAAAAACCGCAGCTTCAGAAGGCAGAAGAGAGTCCGGAGCACCGCGTACAGCAGCAGAAACGTGAAGAGGTACCGGCAGGTGTCGTTCCACTCCCCGAAGTTGGAGAGAGTGGCCCGGGTGTGGGCGCTGACCATGCCCTGAAAGATGCCGGTGTTTCCGCCCTGCCCCGACACGGCGCACAGCAGGGACACGGCAAAGACCACCGGATAGTAAAACAGCCGGGAGAGAATCCCGTAGTACCCGAAGAAGCGCTCCGGCGGCTCCGGGGCCTGCCGGCCCAGTCTGACGTGGGCGAAGGTCAGCAGAGGCCCCAGAATCAGGGACACCAGGGCGATGGCGATCAGCAGTCCGTCATTTTCCAGAACGGGCCGCGCCGCCGTGTCCGCCCGGGCCAGCAGCTCCGCCAGGAGAACCTGGCAGCGGTTCCATACAGCAATCATACTCCATACTCCTTCCAGTTGACGTGTCCCGGGGGCAGGCGCCCCCGGGACATTTTGGCATAGGGAGGAACTGTCAGCTCCCCGGCGCTCTGCTTTTCCAGACCTCGTTGAAAAAGAGCCACTGGTCCAGCGTGCCCGGCTCCCCCCAGTGTCCGGTGGTGTACGCGCCGATCTCGGCGGATACGTTGAGCACGTGGGACCTGGCGCACAGGGCCTTCCAGTCCTCCCGCCGGGGCGGCTGGTCATGGAGGTGACCGTGCAGCAGCCAGACCTTCCCGTCCCCGTCATACAGCTCCGGCCGCGGTTCGTGGCTCATGCGCACCGGACGGCCCCCGTCCGTGATTTCGGCCTCATCCCGGATGTCCGTGAAGACCCGGGCCAGCAGCGCCGGGGAGGCTTTGCGCAGCCAGTGGAAGGTCTCGTGGTTCCCCTGGATGAGCACGATGGGGCCTTTGATGTCCAGCAGCTGCCCCAGCAGGGCGTCATCGCAGGTGTAGGCGAACAGATCGCCCAGCAGAAACAGGGTGTCGTTGGCGCCCACTCGGCGCGCCAGGTTCTCCAGCACCGTCCGGTCATGGTCCTGAACCGACGGGAAGCCCCGGCGGAGGGCGATGCGCCGGTGGAGCAGGTGCAGGTCGGAGAGATAGTAAACGGCCATCAGGACGTCTCCTCCCCGCCGGGGACAAAGTTCCGCAGGGGGGTCATGATGTCCGCCAGACGGTACACCAGCTCCACCCGGGGGTCGCTGATTTCAATGTCGGCCAGCATCTCCCCGTGGAGGACGTCCAGCCGGCGGATCAGCTCGCGGTATCCGGAAGAGGCTGCGTGCAGCTCTTCACGGTCCATTTCCGCAAACAGGCGGTCATGGATTCTGTCCAGCTGACCCATCAGGTCACGGCACTCGGAAGCGGTCCAGTGCCGGTCGCCCAGCCCCATTTCCTCCAGAATTTCTCCGTGGATGATCTCCAGACGGCGGATGAGGCGGCGGTGTTCGGAAGCGGTCATGTCAATTCTCCTTTCCGGTGTGCCGGGAGGGGGCGCCCCCTCCCGGCGGTTCCTGCGGGGATGATCAGAAGTAGGTGTAGCGGTAGGACTTGTAGGCCCTCAGGCTGGAGGAGGACAGCACGGAGTACACCACGCGGCTCTTGTCGGCGTTGGCCTCGATGACGGCGTAGCTGCTGCCCACCTTGCCCAGGAAGAGCATGGTGTGGCCGCTTTTCAGGAAGATGTCGCCGGGGAGCATCTCGGAGCGGCTGATCTGTTTGAACAGGGAAGAGGAGAGCATCTGGTCGGTGTTCTTGCTGGTGGATGTGCCGCAGCCTGTATTCAGGGCGGTGCACACCAGGTAGGAGCAGTCGATGCCCTTGGCGGTGGTGTTGGTCCGGGTGACCTTCTTCCCGTTGCTCTGCACCGTGTAGTTGGTGGTCATGCTCTTGGTGGTGATGCCGCTTCTGAGCTGCTGCAGCCATCTCATGTCGTCATAGGTTCGTCCCGCCATGGAGTAGGGGATGCCGGTGTAGGTCTTCCCGGCCAGGAACTTCCGGCTTGCCGTGCCGTCGGTGGCGGTGGTGGTGTTGTAGACCCCTCCGGAGCTCTTCCAGGTGGGGAAGTCGCAGGGGGCGGTCCACTGCACGGTGGCCATCTGCACGGCCTTGTCGCAGGCGGCGATCCGGCGGGAGTCGGAGGTCAGGCTGCGGTAATTGACACCGGTGTAGGCGGCGTAGCCGGAGAGGGTGGGGGTGGGAGGCGTGACGCTGACCGGCTCCAGCTTCCACTTCATGGCGTTGGTGCCGTCATAGTGGTAGCCGACGAGCTTGGTGCCGTCCACGGTGCGGTTCATCCACAGGTTCAGCCACAGTCCGGTTTTTACATTGCGGAAGCTGTAGAAGGAGCCGCTCTGGTAGACCTCCCACAAAGAGCACTGGTCACCCTCCCGCCAGGTGGCCAGGGTCAGCTGGTTGCCGTCGTTGGGATTGGCCGCCCAGCAGTTCAGGCAGACGTTGGGCGCGTTGGAGGGGGAAATCGTGTACTGTCCGCCCCCGCGGTCCGTCAGATTGTAAATCTCCCAGGGCTCCCGGTTCCAGGTGTCCAGCACTAAGCAGGCAGTACCGTCGCCGGCGGTGGAGCCAAACTGGTTATTGGCACCCTTGGCGGGGTTGGAGGCGGCCAGAATCCCGTAGGCGCCGTTTTTGGGGTAGGCCCGGGGCCCGGGGGTGAAGGTGGAGGTGGACTCGCTGACGCGGATCATGTTCCAGCTCTGGGCATCACGATAGCCGTTTCTCTGGTAGTTCAGCACGGGGTTCCCGGTGGCGCTTTCGCCGTGAGCCGTGTCCATAGCCAGACCGGTTTTCCGGTTCACCAGCACATACTGGGAGCCGTCGGGAATGGCCATCCACTGCACCGCCGGGTCGGAGGTACTGGTTTTGGACAGCTTCAGCTGGCAGTCATTGCTCTGCCCGGCGATGTAGTAGCCCGGGTGGGACAGGGGAGCCAGGGAGAAATAGACAGAGGTGCCGCTGACCGGGGTCAGGATCCAGATCTCGTTGAGCTGGAAATTCATTCCATCCAGGACCAGACCCTGGCCCACCTGGTCAAACTGCAGATTCAAAGCCTGGTAGACGTCCCGGTAGCAGCCGATCCACCAGAGGCCCCGTTCCATTCGGACTGCCATGGAAAGGGCGGTGGTCGTCTCCGACACGTTGGCGGTGATGCCGGCGGTGGAGGGGGCTGCCCCCAGTTCCAGATCCACAGCCCCGGCGGCCGGTTCCAGAACCGACACCAGGGACAGTGCCGCCAGGGCGGCGCACATCTGCCGGCGCAGACGGGGGGAATACAGGTAGTTTTTCATGGTTGAATTCTCCTCTCAATGTTTTTCCGTGTCATTTTTGGAGGAGCGGCGGCGCAGGAATTCCTCAATGGCCTCGTCCTCCTCGGTTTTGCTGTCTTCCAGATGTTCCATCAGGGCGTCCAGCGCCCGGTTCAGGGACGGCTCCACGGCAATCAGCAGCAGCCCCCAGGCAACGCAGATGCAGGCTGCCATGGCCATGGCCCCGGCGTCGTCAAGGTGCCAGGCCCGGCCCTGCAGGGCGTTCACCCCGGCGGCCACCCCATTCCACAGCAGGGGGGAGAGCAGCGCGGCAATGCCGATTCTGCTCAGCAGGCTGCCGGAGTTCGGGGCGGAAGGCTCCTCAGGCTCATCCTCCAAACTGACGGGGGGACGCAGGGCGTCCTGCACCTCCATCACTTCCATCTGCAGACCGGCCAGCCGGGCGTTCAGCTCCTCCGCCTTCCGCGCAAGCTGCTTGTGTTCCTGCTCCAGCCCCTTCAGGACCTCCTGGCCCTCGCACTGGAGATTCAATATGGTTTCCAGATAGTCGGTGAGTTCCTTGCGGTCATCCATGACAAAGTCTCCTTCTGTGATTGTGTGCCGGCGGGCCGGCTCTGTTTCTGCCCTCCCGGGGCGTCTGTTTTCGTTAAGAGAACCCTCTGTACATACGATACCGGAACGGGAAGACAATGGAAACGGGCGGGGGTGCCCTGTTTTTTCCCCGGGATGTCTGATTTTTTTCCGGGCCGTCATTGCGGCGGTTCGGGGGGTTCCGGCTCCTGCCGCGCAATCAGCCACGCGGCGGAGCAGTCATTCTCCGGCTCTCCCAGCAGCTCCGGACTGCCCAGCAGCTCCGGGTGCTCCTCCGGCTCCGGCAGGATGGCGAAGGCCTCCGGCATATCGCCGGTCAGCAGGAACAGGGCGCGGTCAGCGGGCTGGACCTGGCGGTAAAACCGCAGGTCGCGGAACATGGTGTCGCCCATGGTCAGGCCGGCGGCGCCGGGGGACAGGCCCCGCTGGGCATAGGAGAAGGTGAACCAGTCGCCGTCATCGTCCGGCTTTCCCACCACGATGCCGTCCCCCAGATGGAACAGACAGCAGCGGCCCTGCCGGTCCATGGCGGCGGCCATCACCCTGCAGCCGAAGCCGGCGGGGTCGGCGCCCGCCTTTTTGGCGGCGTAGGTCAGCACCTCCGTGATCAGGCCGTCCACCTCCATCCGCAGCACCTCCGGCGCTTCCAGCAGGCAGCGCTCAAAGTGGACGGACAGATACTCCGCCAGGGCATCTGCGGTCAGCCGGGCCGCCGCCTGGCCGTTGGCGCAGCCGCTGCCGCCGCTGCACACCACCGCCGCCTTCCAGTCGCCGCAGTCCTGCTCCATCACCGCGTCCCAGCTGTTCTCCGGCAGACATTCGTGACATTTGCCGGCGCGGGACAAAGATCCGCTTTTCAACATGTGTGTGTCACCTCCGTTTGAGATGCTTCCATTATAAATGTTGAGGCGGCGGGAATACTTTCCCGCGTCTGGGGAACTTTCCCGGATTTTCGGGGGTTTTTCCAAAAACGCGGGAAGGTTTTTTCCGGCGCGGTGTGCTATAATGGCCCCATCCTGAAAAAACACAGAAGGAGGGACCTCTCATGCGTCACCCGCAAAGCTTCACCGCCGCCGTCCGGGCGGAGATTGACCGCTGCGTGGAACGGCAGATTGCCAACGCCAACGAGCAGCTGGACCGCCTGCAGACCGCTCAGGAGCTGCGCCGGTTCCTGACCGACGAAACAAAGATGGCCACACCCGGCTTTGTCCTCCGCCGGTACATCCAGACCCGGGGAAAGCTGCCCCTGCCGGAGGAGTGCCCGGACCTGAGCCGCGGCGGAAACGTGCCCTGGACCTGCCAGGCCGTGCGGCAGGCGGCGGTGGAGCTGAGCGTCATCGGCCGGGAACGCCACGGCCTGGGGATCACCCCGGAGGCGTGGGAGCGGTACCTGACGGCGGACATGCCCCAGGGCCCCCAGCGGGAGACGCTGTTCCAGCTGGCCGTGGTGGCCGGCATGGACCGCCAGGCCACCACGGAGCTGCTGATGGCCTGCGGGCAGCCCTCCTACAACCTGCGCAGCCCGCTGGAGCTGATCTGCTGGTTCTGCCAGTTCCTCCCCGGCCTCTACACCTGGAAGGACATCCGGAGACTGCTGGAAAAGTACCGGGAGTGCTCCGCGGAGGCGGAACAAAACCCCGGCGGCATCAGCCGACAGGAGGAACCCACCGGCGATACCACCCGTCTGATCAGCTGGAGCGTGGACGAGATTCTGGGAACCGGCGATCCCCCGGCGGACGCCGAGCGGGAGCTGGTGGAGCTGATGGTGAAAAACCGCGGGGGGATGAGAGGTTACTCCGGGACGGCCCGCAAAAAGTACCTCCGGCTGCTGGATTACCTGACGGTTCTGTACCGCACCAACCCCCACAGGCTGACCAGCACCATGTTCAAAAGCCAGGGATGGAATTTTGAGGATGTCTTCCAGACGAAAACAGGCCCGCGGTACGTGTTCCGGGGCGAGGAGGAAGAGGAGGGCGCTCCCCGGCAGGAGGACGACCGGCTTGACGGGGCCATGGGGAAAATCGCCCTGTTCTGCAAGGGGTACAACAAGCGCATCAGCGCCATCCGGAACAGCTCCGTCCGGGGCGGTGCGGAGGCGGAATACTGGAAGGCCGTGCAGCGCTGGGACATCCTGCTGCTGGGGTACTTCCTCATCACCGGCTATATGGACGCCCCGGAGGAGAGCCGGCAGGCGATGTGGGCGCTGACGGAAAAGGGCGGACCCATGGACCGGCGGATGACGCTGCTCCGGGACGATCTCAGCGAGCTGGGCCGGGAGTGCGGCCTGCGGGAAAAGCAGGTGCTGTGCTGCCGGGTGCTCAACGAGCTGCTGGCGGGGTTCGGCTTTTACTCCCTCTACGTGCCCGGCCCCTTTGACCGCTTCATTCTCCTGTGCCTGCTGACAGACCAACCGGCCTGGACCAGCCGGTATCTGCTGAGGGACCCGAAGCTGACCTGAACAATGGCGGGAGGACTGACATGAACGAGAGAAGACTTTCCCTGGCTCTGCCGGCGGGAACGGTGCTCTGCCGGGGCCGGGACCGGTACATCCTGGGCGGGGTTACCGGCTTTGGCGGCACCTCGCTGTTCTACACCGCAAAAAAAGAGGGCAGCACCCTGCCCTTCGGCATCAAGGAGTGCTGCCCTGCGGAAATGACCAGATACCTGCGTCGGGAGGGCGGCGTCCTGACCGGCGTCAGCGCCCAGGCGGAGCACGCCCTGGGGGAAGCGCGGAAGCGGATGATGCGGGAGACGGAAATCAGCCGGAATGTGGCTGCCGTCAGCGCCCAGACCATCCCCGTGTGGGAGGCGCCCCGGGATTCCGCTGTGGAGACGGCGGCGGGGAGGACCCCTGCCCCGGCAGGCAGCTTCCTGATTCTGCGGGACATGAGCAGCGTGGGCATGTTCCTGCCCCAGCTGCTGGAGGAGTGCGCCCTGCCTCCGGCGGAGGGCCATCCCCTCCGCACCGGCGGGCGGCCCCACATCCACACCGCCGCCTGCATTCTGGAGCAGGCCCTTCAGGCGCTGGAGCTGGTCCACAAGGCCGGGTATCTTTACGGCGACATGCAGGTGCAGAACGTCTTCTTCGCCGGCGCCCGGCCGGAAAAGGGGAAGATCGGCCTTGCCTGCCTGCTGGACTTCGGCTGCGCCCGCCCCCTGACGGACCGGGCGGGAGGCGGGCAGGAGACGGCCCGCATCGAAGACCGCATGGTGTTCAGCACCCCGGGCTATACCGCTCCGGAGATTCTCTGGCACAATGACGGCAATCTCCGGCTGACCCCCGCGGCGGACGTCTACTCCGCCGGGCGGCTGCTGCTGTTTTTGCTGCGGGGCCGCACCTACTTTGAAAACGGCCGGGACCGGCTGCTGACGGAGCAGGCGTCCCTGGGCTGCGTGCTCCCCTATGAGGGGGAGCGGCTGGGCTGCTCGGCCAGAAGCCTGCGGCTGCTCCAGCGGATTCTGGACCGGTCCCTGGAGCCGGAGCGGGAGAAGCGCTACCAGACCGCGGCGGCGATGCTGGAAGAGGTGGAGGAGCTGGCCTGGATGACCCGCTCGCCCACGGACCGGCTGTCCCTGTCCTGCCCCGCGCTGCCGGATGAGGAATTCCTGCCCCGGGAGGAAAAGCTGGCGGAGATCAACCGCTGCCTGGAGCGGCGCCGCAAGCCGGTGGTGGTGTGGGGCTTTGCCGGCATGGGCAAGACGGAGCTGGCGCTGAAATTCGCCCAGAAGTATACCCGGGGCCAGGCCTACGCCGTCCGCTTCCGGAACTCCGTGCGCCAAACGGTCACCGGCCCCATTGCCGACGCCTTCAGCGGCTATGACCGGCGGGACATCCACGGCCGGGAGAAGCCGGAGGAGCAGATCTACCGGGAGGTGATGAAGCGGCTGGGGGAGCGGAGCGAAAACGACCTGCTGATTCTGGACAACATGGACGGCGATGAGGGCGGCTTTGATGTGCTGCGGGGGGAGCCGGCCTTCCGGGACCTGTGCGCCCTGCCCATGGGGCTGGTGGTGACCACCCGCTCCCCGGCGGAGGGGGGCGTGGAGGTGGACGCCATGCCTCTGCCGCAGCTGCGGCAGCTGCTGCGCCGGTTCGCGCCGGAGTTGTCCGATGAGATGGCGGACGCCCTGATCCGCGCCGTGGAGGGCCACACCCTGACGGTGGAGCTGATGGGCCGCACCCTGAAAACCAGCATCCCCCGCCTTTCCCCGGAGGCGCTGCTGGAAAAGCTGACCCGGGGGGACCTGGACAGCGGCGCACTGGCGAAGGTGGCCAGCCCCAAGGACCGGGAGGGCCGGATGGAGCGCATCCAGGGCCACCTGACAGCCCTGTTCCGGCTTTCCAACCTGCCGCCGGAGGAGAAGCGGCTGCTGGCCTACGCCCTGCCCGTCTCCCCGGAGGGCCTGGCGGCGGAGGACTTCGCTCAGGTTCCGGGCTTCGACCAGGACGTTTTGCTGCGGCTCATGGACCGGGGCTGGATCCGCCGCGGCGAAGACGACGTCCTGACCATGCACCCCCTGGTGCAGGAGATCGGCCTGCGGGAGCTGGACTTTGACCCGGAGGACATCCGACGGTTTGCCGCCCAGCTATATCTGCGGACGGAATCCGGAATGGCGCTGACCCGCCGCCGGAGAAACGCCTATATCGCGGCCACCATCGGCCTGGACGCGTTTGTGTGGCAGTCCGGGCGGATCTGCCAGTGGGCCCTTGTCCGGGGCTGGACGGAGGAGGCGGCCGCCCTCTCGGAGCATACGCTGCGGTGCGTCGGTGACTGTCCGGGCCGGAACCTGCAGTCTGCCGCCATGACCAATGAACTGTGCGCCAACGCCCTGGGGCGGCAGAAGAAGGTGAAATACCTGGTGTCGCTGGACCGGAACCCTCCGATCCATCCGCCCCGGGAGGGGCAGATGCAGCATCCCCCGGAGGACGCCGAGCGGCGGGCGATGGACTGGCTGTACAGGGTGGCGGACGCGGACTGGCTCAACCTCCTGACCGACGCGGTGCGGATTTATGAGGAAGAGCGCCCGGAGGACGTTCCGCGGGTTTACGGGGACCTGGCCGCCCTTGCCGCGGCGGACGCATACCGAAAACTGCGGGAGTCGGACTTTGAGGAAGCGGTCCTCTGGCGCAGGGCCCACGGCATCCCCACACCGCAGACATGAACACTGCGCGGCAGGCCCGGAGGGGACCTGCGGAAAGGAGCGGCACCGATGATGGGATTTGCGCTGGCTGCCGGCATCTGCTATGGCATCGCCTGTCTGATGATGGGCGTTGTGATGCTGTCCGGCCTGGTGTATTGCGTGATCGTGCTGGGCGTTTTTTCCCTGACCCAGTGGATCATCGGGCTGGTACTGGAGAGCGTCACCGGAAAACGGCCGGCGTGGCTGTTTTCCGAGACCGCTTTCACCGTGGAGGTGCTGCTGATTGTGGCGCTGGCGGTGGGCTACGCGTGTGTGCCCCTGCACCCGGCCCGCATGAAGGCGGAGACCGTCGCCCTGGTCTGCGACACGGCACAGACCGCCCCCGACAGCGGCCAGGCCAGATTTTCCCACCGGGAGAACGTGGACAACCTGGTGGAAGCCCTGAGCGGTATCCGGGTATCCCATGTTTTTACCACCGGCAGGGAGGTTCTGGAACAGGCTCAGAACAGAAAGGCCGGGAAATACTATTTCTATGACGGCAGCGGAAAGCTGGTCAAAAGAATCGCCGTCGCCCCGGGGCTGCTGGGCGTTTCCAACCGGCAGGACGGGAAGTTCACCTGGTACGATCTGGACAGGCAGGACCGGGAGGCCCTGGAGCGGATGATCCGGAACCTGGACGCTGCCGAGAGCCGCTGCCGCACGGAGGACGCCAACGGGGAGGCCCTGGCGGCCCTGCGGGGCAGCTTCCGGTACGGGGAGGGCACCTATTGGTTCACCGTCCCGGAGTTCCGGGCGGAGGAGTGGAACATTGAACTCTCCGCCTTTGAGCGGACCTTCACAAAGACGGTGCTGAAAAGCAGCGGCTACGTGATGCGGACCGGGGACGAGACCGGCACCGGATACTTCCTGACGGAGCAGACCGAAAACCGGGCGTGGCAGGCCGGAGAGACCTATTCCTTCCGGCTGGAGGACCGAACCTATGAGGGCGTTTATTGCACCGTGACCCTGGACGGGAGCGAATTCAGGCTGGACTTTCCCGACCCGGCCCCCGCGTATCGGGCCGACCGGGACAACCCGGTGATCTACTACATCTGCTGACTGCCGCGGTGAGATAGTATAAACCAACAGCGGCGGAACACCTGATGGGCGGAGTCTTTTGAAGGACCATATGAAGGAGATGTTGTTGGAAAACGGCATTTTTCTCTGCAGCAACAGAAGAAACCCCTGAAACCGTTGCGGTTTCAGGGGTTTATGGTTGCGGAGACAGGACTTGAACCTGCGACCTCCGGGTTATGAGCCCGACGAGCTACCAACTGCTCTACTCCGCGATATCAAATTGTGGTGCCGGTGACCGGACTCGAACCGGTACGGTATTGCTACCAGAGGATTTTAAGTCCGCCGTGTCTACCGATTTCACCACACCGGCAAATCATCAGCATTACAATATTACCACTGTGACCGCCGGTTGTCAACACCAAATTCACCGTCACCGGAAAATATTTTTCGCCCCCGTTCCCGTGTCTTTGCGGCGGCGGCCGCATATACTGATGGAAATGCCAGTTTGAAGGAGGAGAGAAAGATGTCTGTACTGCGCTGCGGGGATGTGGATGATCTGATCTATCAGGACAGCTGGATGATCAGCGACCGGTGAGGGCGGACTGCCGCCCCGGGTACTTAACAGATGGTGCCGCCGCCCACCACGGTGTCGCCGTCATAAAACACCACCGCCTGTCCCGGCGTAATGGCCCGCTGGGGCCGGTCAAACACCACCCGGACCCGGCCGTCGGTCAGGGGGTACAGCATGGCGGCGTCCTCCCGCTGGGAGTGGCGGGTTCTGGCGGTGACGGCCATGGCTTCCGTCAGGCGCTCCACGGAGATCAGGTTCACCCGCTCCGCCGTCAGCTCCATGGAGAACAGGGCTTCGTTGGGGCCCAGCACCACGGCGTTCCGGGACAAGTCCTTCCGCAGGACGTACACCGGCGCGCCGGCGCTGACGCCCAGACCCTTCCGCTGGCCGATGGTGTAGCACTCCTGGCCCTTGTGGCGGCCCAGCACCCGGCCGGTTTGATCCACAAAGTCGCCGGGGGCGCCGGTGACGCCCCGGCAGCGGAGGAAGGCGGTGTAATCCCCGCCGGGGATGAAGCAGATGTCCTGACTGTCGGGCCGGTGGGCGCAGGGGATGCCCCGCTGCTCCAACAAAGCACGGACGGCGGCCTTGTCCCGGTCCCCCACCGGCAGCAGCAGGTGGGACAGCTGGCGCTGGGTCAACTGATAGAGGAAGTAGGTCTGGTCCTTGGCCCGGTCCTGCCCCCGCAGCAGCTGCCAGCGGCCGCCGGCCGGATCGAAGCGCACCTGGGCGTAGTGGCCGGTGGCGATGTAGTCGGCGCCCTGCTCCAGTGCCCAGTCCAGCATGGCGCCGAACTTGATCTCCCGGTTGCAGTCCACGCAGGGGTTGGGAGTCCGCCCGGCGGCGTATTCCGCGGCGAAGCGGTCCATGACCTCCCGGGCGAACCGCTGCCGCAGATCCAGCACCCGGTGGGGGATGCCCAGCGCGGCGGCGGTTTCCCGGGCGGAGCGGAGGTCGTCGCCTTCCGCCGGCTGATCCGGCTGCAGGCACATGGTGACGCCGGTGACGTCATACCCGGCCTGCTGCAGTAGCAGCGCCGCGCCGGCGCTGTCCACGCCGCCGCTCATGCCGACAAATACCCGCTTTTTCATGGAAACAGTCCTCCTTTTGGGTGGTGGGTCACTCCTCCTCCCGCAGGAGGAAGGCGGCAGGGGGCAGGGCATCCGCCAGCCCCAGCAGTGTGGGGTTGAAGCCGCCGGCGCCGTCGGCGGGCAGGTCCGCCTCCGGGGGGCGGCCCACCTGCCGGTCCGGCAGGGAGAGGGTGACGGTGCTGCCCTCACCGGGCCGGGTCTCCGCCACCATGCTGCCGCCGTGGGCCTGAGCGATGCGGCGGCACAGCAGCAGCCCCAGGCCCAGGCCGTGGGGCGGCAGGGCGGAGGGCCCCTCCTGCCGGAGACAGTGGGTGAACAGGGTGGGCAGCAGCTCCGCCGGAATCCCGCTGCCGGTGTCCCACACCGACAGCAGCACGCGGCCGGAGGCGCGCCGAAGCTCCACCGTGACGGAGCCGCCGGCGGGGGTGAATTTGAAGGCGTTGGACAGCAGCTGCAGCAGCAGATGCTCATAGCTGTCCCGGTCCACGGCGCAGACGTGGGCGGGCAGGGTGCAGCGGAACGTGACGTTCAGCTCCAGCAGCGCCCCCAGGGAGACGCACCGGCGGCAGACCTGCTCTGTGAGAGCCACAATGTCCCGGTCTGCCGGATACAGGGGACTTCCGCCCTGCAGCCGGGCCGCCATGGTGAGATTGGCGGCCAGCCGCCCCAGCCGGTAACAGCCCTGGTCCAGCAGGGCCGCCCGGGCGTCCAGCGCCGGGTCCCCGTCCCGGTCCTCCGGCGGGGCCAGGGCCGCCGCGGCGGCGGGGATGCCCTCCATGGCGCTGCGGAGCTGGGCAGCCGTCCGGGCAAGCAGCTGCTCCGCAGATCCCAACTCGTCTTGTTCCATGGTCCACGCTCCTTTGCTTGCTGAGGGTAGCATTCACACAAAGGTGGCCGGTGAACCGTGGAAAACGCTGCCTGAATTAACAGAATCATAGCAAACGCCGGGAGAAAAAACAAGGATTCCCGGCGGATTTGCCGGCAGCGGACGAAAAAGGGGGAGGATCGGGTCAAAACGATTGCGCAAACGTCGCCTTATAAAAAACGGACAAAAAGTTTGCGCAAATATCGTTACTTTTTTACGCAAATAATGAAGCAAAATGAAAATCCAGGCGTTATAATGAAAATGGACAGACCGGCGGAGGCCGGAAAACGGGAAAACGTGAAATCGTGGAGGTACGCAATATGGCGATCAAAGTTGGCATCAATGGTTTTGGCCGCATTGGCCGCGTGGCCCTGCGGGTCATGGTGGAGAGAGGCTGCAACTCCTATCAGATCTGCGGCATCAACCTGCGCAACGCGGATCTGGATTATATGGTTTATCAGGTGAAGTATGACTCGGTGTTCCGTACCTTTACGGGCATTGTGGAGCGGGATGACAAGCACCTGATTGTCAATGGCAAGAAGATTCGGGTTTACAGCGAGTCTGACGCCGCCAATATCCCCTGGGATGACTGCGGCGCGGAGTACATCATCGAGTCCACCGGTGCCTACTGCACCACGGAGAAGGCCTCCGCCCACTTCAAGCACGGCGCGAAGAAGGTCATTATCTCCGCCCCCTCCAAGGATGACGTGACCCCCACCTTCGTCATGGGCGTCAACCATCTGAAATATGAGCCCACCATGGACGTGGTGTCCAACGCCTCCTGCACTACCAACTGCCTGGCCCCCATGACCAAGGTCATCAACGATACCTTCGGCATTGAGCAGGCCCTCATGAGCACCATCCACGCCGCCACCGCCAAGCAGAAGGCCGTGGACTCCCGCGCCGGCCGTGACTGGCGGACGGGCCGCAGCGTCATGGGCAACATCATCCCCTCCACCACCGGCGCCGCCAAGGCCGTGGGCCTGGTGATTCCGGAGCTGAAGGGCAAGATGACGGGCATGAGCTTCCGCGTTCCCACCAACGATGTGTCCGTGGTGGACCTGACCGCCCGGCTGAAGCACCCCGCCTCCTACCATGACGTGTGCGTGGCCATGGAGAACGCCGCCCACAACAGCATGCGGGGCATCATCTCCTACACCACCGATCAGGTGGTGTCCTCCGACCTCACCGGCTTCTCCGAGACCTGCATTTTCGACGAGACCGCCGGCATCATGCTGGACAACAACTTTGTCAAGCTGATTGCCTGGTATGACAACGAGTGGGGCTACACCAACAAGATCCTGGACCTGATGGCCCATATGTATCAGGTGGATAACCAGTAACAAAGGCGAAAGTGCTCCCTTTCCGGCACGTGGCCGGAAAGGGAGCGCTTTTCTGAACCGCCGGGTATGGCGGAAACAGGGGGAAGGAACGGATATGATGTGGGTGATCATAGCGGCTGCAGTCATCGTTTTCGCGGTCTGGAAGATCGCCAATGGGCGTGCGGAAGGTCCCCGGGGACCTTCCTCTCAACAGGGAAGCGGCGCCGGCAGGCCCAATCCCGCGGCGTTCCGCTGCCCCAATTGCGGAAGCCCCGTGAAAATCAGCGGCAGGCAATGGGAGTGCGGCTGGTGCGGCGATTATGGATATTTCCGCTGAACGGACCGCTTTTGTGAGAATGCCGGGGATCAACCGGGCGCAGACAGTGAAAAAAGGCTCCGGCGAAAGCCGGAGCCTTTTGCTCGTCGAAAAAACGAGGCATTGTTTTGATTATTATTCGTCGGCGCCGTCAGTCTCGATGAGGCCGTAGCCGCCCCGGTTGCGGCGGTAGACGATGCTCAGGGCGTTGGTCTCCTCGCTGCGGAACACGAAGAAGGAGTGGTCCAGCAGGTTCATCTGCAGAATGGCCTCCTCGGTGCTCATGGGCTTCACGGAGAAGCGCTTGGTGCGCACCACGTCGAACTCCTTCTCCTCGGCCACCTCGAAATCGTCCTCAGGGGCGGAGACCGGCAGGGCCTCGCTGCGCAGCTTCTTGGCGAGGCGGGTCTTGTTCTTCAGGATCTGGCGCTCAATGTAGCCGCAGGCCGCGTCCACGGCACCGCGCATGTCGCCGTCGGGGGCCTCCGTCTGGGCGCGGAGCAGCGTTCCGGCGCCGCGGATGGTAATCTCAGCGGAGCAGAGGTGATTCTTCTCCACGGAGAAGGTTACGAAAGCAGTCGGCTCCTCCTGAAAATAGCGATCCAGCTTGGAAATCTTCTTCTCGGCATAGTCCTTGATGGAATCGTTCAGGGAGACTTTCTTGCAGGAAAAGGTACACTTCATAGTTATCGCTCCTTTCGTATGGCGGGGAGGATGGCCCCCTCACCGTATAACCAGTATAGCACAGGAAAGCGCCGTTGAAAAGGGGGCGGGGGATTCTCTTTTCAAAAAGTTCAAATCTGGGGAAAGGCGGCGTAAAAAGGAGCCGTCCGTCCCGGAGGACAGGCGGCTCAAGCGGGTGGGATATTGGAAAGCTTCCGGGAAACAGCATACCGCACTGCCGGCGAAAAAGCGGTCGAAACCGGGGAAGCGGAAAGAAAAAAACAGCGCGGAGCGCTGTTTTTTTGCGCGTGGGGCCTGCCGGCCCGGTTTTTCGCCCCGGAACCGGAAAAAAACCATCTCCGGAGCGGCGCTCCGGAGATGGCGGGTGCTTATTTTCTGCGGCGGCCGCCCCGCTTGCCGTCAATGTTGCGGTTCAGGTCCGCCATCTTTCCCTCGGAGGCGGTCATGAACTGCTTCAGCTTGTCCTCGAAGGACAGGTCGGCGGAGGGGGCCAGCGTCTGCTGGGGCGCCCGGGCGAACCGGGGGGCGCCGCCGGCGGGACGGGGCTGCTGCGCCGGCCGGGGGGCGCGGGGGGCTGCGGCGGGGCGGGGTTCCGGAGGCAGCGCCTTTTTGATGGACAGATTGATTTTTCCGTTTTCCGTGGACAGGACCTTGACATTGACGGTCTGCCCCTCCTGCAGGAAATCGTGGACGTCATTGACGAAGGTGTTGGCGATCTCCGAGATGTGTACCAGCCCGGATCTGCCGTTGCCCAACGCCACGAAGGCGCCGAACTTCATGATTGCGGTGACTTTTCCTTCCAGAATGCTCCCAACCTCAGGCTCCATGTGTTCTACTTTTTCTCCTTCCGCGATGTTTCAACGCGGCGCCGCCGGAGGACCCCACACAAATGGCCCGCCGGGCGGACACCGGTCAGTTGCTGGTGTCGTAAAAAACCTTTTCGTTCGGTTCCACCAGGCCCAGCTCATCCCTGGCGATTTTTTTCATCTCTTCCTCGCTGCCGCCGTGGTCGATGCTCTCCTGCAGGGCGTCGTTTTCCTGCTGGCGGAGGGCCACCTGCGCGGCCAGCTGCTGCTGCTGTGCTCTGGCTGCCTCCATCTGTCCCTGCAGATGGTACAGCTGAAATCCCAGGGCCGCCAGCAGCACGCACAGCAGCACCTTGGTGAAAAAGCCGGCCCGGACTGGCGGACGCTTTTCCGTTTTTGCCATGGCTGACGCCCCCTCTCTCCCGGCGGGATGGGCCCATCCCGCCATTTTTCCTTATTGTATAGCATTTGCGGGCAAAATAAAAGAACTTTTTGCAGCGGACGGTGATTTTTTTCCCGAGTCCCACCGCCTTCCACGCCGGAAGGACCAGCAGCCGGAGGGCCAGGGACAGCGTGTCCGCCCAGAAATCCCACACCGGCCGCAGCACCGGAGACGGCAGCGTGAAGTACAGCGTCCCGCCCCCCGCCAGCCCCAGCAGCACGTACAGCCGGGGGACCCCCTCCACCTGCCGCAGCAGAAAGAGGAACGTCACCGTCAGCGCCGCGGCGCAGTAGGCGCCGTCGGCCAGGAACGTGAGCCGGGGATGCCGCAGCCGCAGCGGCCGCAGCAGGTCATACAGCAGGGCGATGCCCGCCCCCAGCAGGATGGACCGGCCGAAGGTGGCCAGCTGGACGGAGATCTCATTGCCCATGTCAGCCGAACAGGCGGCGCAGCAGGCCGCCCCGCCCTCCGTCATCCTCCTCGTAGGAGATGGAGTCCACCCGGCCGTCCACGTGAAGCTCCCCGCCCTCCAGAGAGAGCTGGCCGATGTGGAGGCCCTCGCCTGTCACCGTCAGCACGCCGGCGGAGGTGGTCATGACGATGCCCGTCTCGTCAAAGCGCTCCACATCCTCCACGCCGGAGACGGTCAGTCGTTCCCGCCCCTCCAGCTCCAGCCGGTGGGCGGCGTAATTCGCGGCATAGTCGTTGTTCATCGGTCGTCCCTCCCTGCCGCCAGTGTATGCGGCGGGCAGGGGGCTTAGACCTCTTTGTACAGGGCGGCGGCCTCCGCCTGGCGCACGTTCTCCTGCACCGACACCACCTCCACCGTCACGGTGCGCACGCCGAAGCGCAGGGAGATCACGTCCCCCACCTTCACGTCATAGGACGCCCGGGCGGGCTTGCCGTTCACCGTCACCAGCCCGTTGTCGCAGGCCTCGTTGGCCACGGTGCGGCGCTTGATGAGCCGGGACACCTTCAGATATTTGTCCAGTCGCATGACAGTTCCTCCAATGAAAGACTGCCGGCACGCAGACGTACCGGCAGTCGGAAATTCAGACAGCTTACTTCGCCACGGCGTCCTTCAGGGCCTTGCCGGCCTTGAACACGGGGACGGAGGAGGCGGGGATCTCGATGGCCTCCTTGGTCTTGGGGTTGCGGCCGGTACGGGCGGCGCGCTTCTTCACCTCGAAGGAGCCAAAGCCCACCAGCTGCACCTTCTCGCCTTCCTGCAGGGCGGCGGTGATGGTGTCCACGGCGGCGGTGATGACAGCCTCGGCGTCCTTCTTGGAGACGTCGGCGGCGGCGGCAACGGCATTGATCAGTTCAGCTTTGTTCATAAGAAATTCCTCCTGTTGTTTTCCTCAGTATGATGAAATGAATGAAACGCTATTCTCAGTGCGGACGCACAAAGTCAGGACTCTGCCCGCTTGCTGCGGTCCCACAGCTCCAGCAGCTCCCGGGGACTCAGGTCGGAAAGGGGGGTGCCTTCCGCCCCCTCCTCCACGCCCCGGAACCGGCGGGCAAACTTGTCGCAGGCGGCGTGAAGGGCTTCCTCCGGGTCCACGCCGTGGTTGGCCGCCACCTGCGCGGCCATGAACAGCACGTCCCCGATCTCCTCCCGGACGCCGTGGTGACCGTCCGTATTCCCGGTGTCCACCGCGGCGGCCAGCTCGTCCACTTCCTCCCGCAGCTTGTCCATGCCGCTGTGGGCGTCCGGCCAGCGGAAGCCGGCCTTGGCGGCCTTGGACTGCATCTTTTCCGCCCGCCACAATCCCGGCAGCGTCCGGGCCACGGCGTCCACCGCGTCGGCGGTGGACCGCTGGTGCTTTTCCTTCCGCTTCAGGGCCTCCCAGTTCACCAGAACCTGGTCGCTGGTGTCGGCCTGCAGGGAGCCGCCGAACACGTGGGGATGGCGGTATATCAGCTTTTTGCAGACGCCGTCAATGACGTCGTCCATGGTGAAGCCGCCCCGCTCCTCTTCCATGCGGGCGTGGAACACCACCTGCATCATCACGTCTCCCAGCTCCTCGCACAGGGCGGGCATGTCGCCCCGGTCGATGGCCTCCACGGCCTCGCAGGTCTCCTCCAGGAAATTGCGCCGGATGGACGCGTGGTCCTGTTCCCGGTCCCAGGGGCACCCGCCGGGAGAACGCAGCAGCGCCATGACGCGCAGCAGGTCCTCGTAATCATAACGTTCCTTACACTGAAAATCTACCATATCTTATCCGCCTTTGCAAGAAGAATTAGCATATCCGGGCTGTTTACGGAAAAAAGTCACTTCAGATGCAGCAGCCGCACCAGTTTGTCGCCCTTGGGCATGGACCGCACGTCCTCCGCCCGGAGAATCCGCAGGGCCACCACCAGCACGGCGTACACCGCCACGCCGGCGCAGATGCTGACCATGGTGGCCAGGGCGTTGGCGCCGTAGGCGGAGTGGCCGGCGCTGAGCAGGCGGTAAACCAGCCCGTGAATGGCCCACACGGCAGCCCCCATGACGCAGGAGGCCAGCACCGGCTTGGCGAACAGCTGGAAGTATCTGGGCTTTTTCGGGGAGTAAATCCACACGAACACCAGGTTCAGCACCACAATCACCAGGTAGCAGCACAGGGTGGAGATGGGGGCGCCGTGGATGTTGATGGCGGGGTTGCCCACCAGAATGTAGTTCAGGGCGATTTTGGTGATGCCGCCGATGATGACGGTGATGATGGGGATGCGCTCTTTTCCGTAGGTCTGCAGAATGGCGTTGGTGAGGTTCATCAGGCAGATGAAGATGCAGGCAAGGCCCAGCCAGCGCATGTGGGGGCCGGCGGCCATGGCGTCGGTCTGCTGGGCGGGATAGAGCATCATCAGCGCGCTGCCGCCCACCACGCTGAGGCCCACGCCGGCGGGGATGGCCAGCACGGCGATGATGCGGAAGGCGGAGGAGATGATGCGGTCCGCCTCCCCGTGGCCCTTCCGGGCCATGGCCGCCGCCGCGAAGGGGATCAGGCTCATGGTGACGGGGAACACGAAGGAGGGGGGCAGGTTGATGAGGTTCATGCCGAACTGGTACTGGCCGAACAGCGTGGCGGCGGAGTCCGCCAGCTCCGGAATGGTGTGGAGCCGGCCCAGCACGTTCTTGGTGTCAATGAGGGTGATGATGCTCATGGCGGAGTTGCTGAGGGTGATGGGCACGCCGATGGAGAGCACCTGGCGCATGATGGCGCCGCCGGAGTCCGGGGTGTCGGCGGAGGGGAGACGGTCCCGGTGGGTCATGAGATAGACCATCAGGAACAGCATGGAGAGGATGGTGCCCACGGTGACGCCCAGAATGGCGCCGGCGGCGGCGATGTCCAGCCCCTTGCCCAGCTGCAGGAAATACCACGCCAGGGACAGCCCCAGCACCATTTTGCACACCGCCTCCAGCACCTGGGACACGGCGGTGAGGGTCATGTTGCCCTGGCCCTGGGTGTAGCCCCGCATGCAGGCCAGCAGGCACACGCAGAACACCGCCGGGGCCAGCGCCCGGATGGGCCAGTAGCCCAGCGGCTCGTTCATGAAGGATGCCAGCTGCGCCGCGCCGAAGTACATCAGGGCGGAGCCCACCAGACCCAGGCCGAAGAACAGCCAGATGGCGGTGCGGAAGATCTTCCGCTTCTGATTCTCCCGCCCCTGGGCGTGGGCCTGGCTGGTGAGCTTGGAGATGGCCAGGGGCAGACCGGCGGTGGAGATGGTCAGCAGCACGTTGTAGATGTTGTAGGCCACGTTGAAGTAGGTCTGGCCCTGGCTGCCCACAATGTTGCCGAAGGGGATTTTGTAGATGGCGCCGATGACCTTGACGATGGCCACGGCGGAGGCCAGAATGGCGGCTCCGCCCAGGAAGGACTGCTTTTTGGCTTTAGACATTTGGCGATTACCTCGATCAGACGTTCAGAATACGGGGACCTTACAGCCTGGCGCCGCAGTGGCGGCAGAAGCGGTCCTCTCCGCCGGACACGCCGCCGCAGCGCTGGCAGAGCCGGCCGCCCTTCCGGCGCGCCAGCTCCCCGTTGACTTCGGCGATCCGGTCATTGACCTCATCCACAACCCGCAGCTGCTCCAGCAGCTGCTCCGAGTCGGTGGGGTCGCCGGTGTGGGTGGCGTAAACCAGCTGGCCTACCCGGCGCAGCTCCCGGTCCCGCCGGTTTTCCAGCTCCGCCAGCTGCAGACGCAGCCTGGCGCTGTCCGTCAGGCGGACGGCCTGGTGCATGGCCAGATACGCCGTGTCCGCGGCGGCGGAGGAGGCGCGGCGGCAGGTCTGCCGGGCCTTTTCCTGCAGCTCCTGCAGTTTTTCATCCATGGGACGTTCTCCTTTCCTCCCTGCGGCGGCTTCCGCCGCCATGCTCAATAGGCGTGATAGCTGCTGCCGCCGATGAACTCCCGGATCAGGGAGTTCTCCGGCACGTATTTGTCTTCCATGGGCTCAATGGCCTGACAGGCCTTCAGAATCTGGTCCGCCTCCGGGAACTCACCCCGGGGCAGCTCCTCCAGCAGCGGCACCACGTAGGGCTTCAGCACGGAGAGCTCGTAGGCCAGGGAGGAGTCGAACATGAGGCTGGCGTTTTCCTTGTAGGGGGAGATGTACAGCTTCTCGCCCCGGCGGACGTTGGGCCACAGCTTCATGGTGGTCCGGGCGCCGCAGCCCCGGAACTTGAAGTCCCGCACAATGCGGCGGCAAAGCCGCAGCCACGCGTGCTGGAACACCACCTGGCCGTCCGCGTCCACCACGTTGGACCGGGCGGCGATGTACAGCTTGAAGGCCTCCGGATTCTTGCCCACAATCACGTCGTTGAGGGCGTGGATGCCCTCGAAGATCACCAGCTCATCCTTCCCCAGGTGCATGGCCTGGGACAGGGTGTCGGAGCGCATCTGCCGGGCGAACTCGTACTTGGGGATGTGGATGGTCTCTCCCCGGTCCAGCATGGCGAAGTGCCGGTTCAGAAGCTCAATGTCCAGGCAGAAGGGGGACTCGTAGTCGATGGCGCCCTCCCGGGTCCGGGGGGCGGTCTCCGGGTCCACGGTGTTGAAATAGTTGTCCATGGACACGGTGTGGGTCTCCACGCCGCTGTCATCCAGGCACTTTTCAATCATCATGGCAGTGGTGGTCTTGCCGGAGCCGGAGGGACCGGACAGCAGGATGATGTGGGACTGGTCCCGGTGGGCGGCGATGCGGCGGGCGGCGTCCCGGATTTTCTTTTCGTGGGCGGCTTCGCACTCCGCGGCGAAGGCTGCCGGGTCGCTGCGGACGGCAGTGTTGATGGTCTCCAGAGAATATGCCATGGTACAGTACTCCTTTCCCGTGGTGGTTATTCCTCTGCGTAGAAGGCGGCGAACTCCGCCTGGTTGGCCTGCCACTTCTCCGGGCGGGCGATATACTCCTGGGGGTATTTCAGGTTGAAGGCCCGGGTGATGCGCCTGTCCGCCGGGCCCACCATCTTGGTGGAGCCGCCGGCGCCCATGGACAGGATGGAGCACAGCTCCTCCATGATATAGATGTTGTACAGGTTCTCCCCGCCGGGGCGGCACCAGCCCACGTTCTCAAAGCTGCCGGACATGTACTTCTGCCGGTAGAGGTAGTAGGGGGCGTAGCCGGCGGCGCGGAGGGTGGGGGCGGCGTAGTCCAGCATCTCCGCCACCGCCTCCGCCGGAGGAATGCGCAGCCCCTCCGTCAGGATGGTGCTGCCCTTTTTCAGGCTGAGGGTGTGGACGGTGATGTTGTTGGCCCCCAGGGCGATGCACTCGTCCAGGGACCGGCGGAAGCCCTCCGGGGTGTCCTCCGGCAGTCCCGCGATCAGGTCCATGTTCACGTGTTGGAACCCGGCAGCGGCCACCTGCTCCATGGCCCGGCGGGTGTCCGCCGCCGTGTGGCGGCGGCCGATGGCCCGCAGCACCCGGTCCTCCATGGTCTGGGGGTTCACGGACACCCGGGTGACGCCGTGGCGCCGCAGCACCGCCAGCTTCTCCGGGTCAATGGTGTCGGGACGGCCTGCCTCGATGGTGGTTTCGGCGCAGGCCGACAGGTCGAAGGCGGATTCAAAGGCGGTGAGCAGCCGGTCCATCTGACCGGCGGACAGCGTGGTGGGGGTGCCGCCGCCCATGTAGAAGGCCCGGACCCGGAGGGCATGGCGGCGGGTCAGCTCTCCCGCGGCCCGGACCTCCTCCAGCAGCGCCTCCAGATACGGCTCTACCTGCCGCAGCGACCGCTCCACGCTGCTGGAGACGAAGGAGCAGTAGGCGCAGCGGGTGGGGCAGAAGGGAATGCCGATATAGGCGGCGATGTCCCGCCGGGAGAGACCCGCGGCGGCGTCCAGGCCGGCCCGAGCCGCCTCCGCCGCCAGCACCGCCCGGTCATGGGTGACGTAGTACTCCTCCTCCAGCCGGCGGACGGCCTCCTCCGGTTCCGCGCCCTGCCGCAGCAGCTTCGCGGCCACCTTGGCGGGGCGGACGCCGGTGAGGCTGCCCCAGGCGGGGGCGATGCCGGCGGCGTCCCGGGCGGCCAGAAACACGCTTTTGCCCAGACAGCGGCGGCGCAGGCCCTCGTTTTCATAGTCGGTGCCGCTGAGCGTCTCGCTCCACTCCCGGACGGCGGTATTTCCGTCCCAGTGGAGCTCCGTGGTGAAGCGGCAGCGGCCCTCCCGCTCCTCCATGGAGAGCACGGCCCAGCGGGTGTCCGCCGGCTCCGGCGGCCCGTAGGTCAGCTTTTCCTCCGGAAACAATGCCAGCAGGGACTGCTCCGCGGCGTAGACCTCGTTGTGTCCGACGAATGTAATCCGCATGGCTCAACCCCGCATGGCCATGGTCATGTAGTAGTTGGTGGAGCGCTCCAGATCCAGGCTGGAGGTGTCCATGTGGCCGGGCAGCACGGCAAAATCGCCCTCCAGCTGCCCCAGGCGGCGGAGGGAGGACAGCATGTCCTGCATGCTGCCGCCGTAGAGGTCCGTCCGGCCGCAGGACCCGGCGAACAGGGTGTCGCCGGTGAACAGCACGTCGCCGCACCGGAACACCACGGAGCCCAGGGAGTGGCCGGGGGTGTGGAGTACCTCCACCTGCAGCCCGCCCACGGCGATGGTGTCCCCCTCGCCGCAGTCCAGCACGGGGCCGGGCAGGGCGGGGAACAGCTGGTCGGACATGGCGCCGGGGATGGCCTGGCCCAGCACTTCCGCGTCCCGGCGGTTGAGATACAGCGCCGCGCCGGGATACCGTTGGCGCAGCTCCGCCACGGCGCCGGTGTGGTCATAGTGGGCGTGGGTCAGGAGGATGGCGGTGAGGGCGTACTCCCGGCCGTCAATGGCGCCGGCGATGCGGCCCGCGTCTCCGCCGGGGTCCACCACGGCGCAGCATTTGGCCTCCTCGTCGCAGAGAAGGTAGCAGTTGGTGCCCAGAGGGGCGACCTGCATGGACAGGACTTTCATGGCGTTCACCTCGTATTCATCATAAGTCGGCAGTGTCCAGAATCAGCGTCAGGGGGCCGTCGTTTTCCGACGTCACCTGCATGTCGGCGCCAAATTGGCCGGTTTCCGTGTGGAAGCCCTTCTCCCGGCACAGGGACACGAATGTCTCGTAAAGGGGGATGGCGGTCTCCGGCCGGGCGGCGGCCAGGAAATCCGGGCGGCGGCCGTGGCGGCAGCTGCCGTACAGGGTGAACTGGGAGACGATCAGCAGCTCGCCGCCCACCTGGTCCAGCCCGATGTTCATTTTCCCGGCTTCATCCTCAAAAATGCGCAGGGAGCAGATTTTGTCCGCCAGCTTTTTGGCTTGGGCCTCGGTGTCATCGTGGGTGACGCCCAGCAGAATGAGAAAGCCCCGGCCGATCCGGCCCACGGTCTCGCCGCCGATGGCCACAGCGGCGTGGTTCACCCGGGTAACAACAGCGCGCATAGAGTTCCTCCTTAAAATTCCGGATGGGGAAAGGGGAAAACCCTGCGGGTTTTCCCGGTTCGCCTGTGGCAGCAGGCAGAAAAGGGAGGGGACGGGGAACCGTAGGTTCCCGTTTTCGTCCGCCCGCAGGCGGACGAAAGAATTGAAATGATTTTTGCCGCGGCACGGAGTGCGTCTCCTCGCGGCATAGCCGCTGCGGCCTCCGCTGAAAACATGACGCCGGCATGTTTTCTTAACGCTGCGGCGGCGGAAAAATACTTTGACCTAAGCGCCCTGGGCGCGTTCACCAGTGACCGATGTCACTGGCGTCTTCTGAGCAAACCAGCGCAGCGTTTGCGAAGGAGGAAGGTCAGCCGGCCGGACGGGTGACCTTCAGTACCCCGGAGATCTGATTCAGCTTGTTCATGATCTCCCGCAGGTGCTGGCCGTTGCGGACGTTGATCTCCACGTGGAACATGGCGAAATGGTCATCGGTGCTGCGGGTCTGGATGCTCACCACGTTGGTGTTGGTGACGGACAGGGCCGTGGACACGTCCAGCAGCAGGTTGGCCCGGTCCTTGCACACCAGCTCCACGGAGGTCTGGTAGGTGTCATTGACGTTGTCACCCCAGGAGACCTTCAGCCACCGGCCCTCCTGGCCGGGGGCGCCCCGGCGGGCGGCGCTGGCGTTGGGGCAGTCTGCCCGGTGGACGGACACACCGTAGCCCCGGGTGATAAAGCCCACAATCTCGTCGCCGGGGACGGGGGTGCAGCACTTGGAGAACTTCACCAGGCAGTTGTCCAGCCCCTCCACCACGATGCCCTCCTGGCTGCGGGGCTTTTTCACGGGGGCGGGGGCAGGAGCGGCCTTTTCGTCGGCGGGCTTCTCCTCCGCCAGGGCGGCGGCAGCCGCCTTTTCCGCCTTCAGCTTGGCGGTGCGGCTCAGCTCGCCCTGCAGGCGGCTGACCGCCTTCTGGGCGGTGAAGCCGCCGTAGCCGATGGCGGCGTACAGGTCATCCAGCGTGCTGTAGGAGGACCGCTTCAGCAGCAGGTGCAGGTTTTCCGGCTGCAGCACCTCCTTCATGGAGATGCCCACGTGCTTCAGCTCCGCCTCCAGGGCGGCCCGGCCGTTGGCAATGTTCTCCTCCCGCTTCTCCTTTTTGAACCACTGGCGGATTTTGCTGCGGGCCTCGCTGGACTTGGCGATTTTCAGCCAGTCCCGGCTGGGGCCCTTGGAGGCCTTGGAGGTGATGATCTCCACAATGTCGCCGTTTTTCAGGGTGGAGTCCAGGGGCACAATGCGGTTATTCACCTTGGCGCCCACCATCCGGTTGCCCACGGCGGAGTGGACGGAATAGGCGAAGTCGATGGGGGTGGCGCCGGCGGGCAGGTTCTGCACGTCGCCGTTGGGGGTGAACACGAACACCTCGTCGGCGAACATGTCCACCTTCAGGGAGTGGATATACTCCTCGGCGTCGGTGCCCTCCTGGTTCTCCAGCAGGCGCCGGACCCACTCGTAGCGGCCCTCGGTGCCGGAGCCGGCGCCGCCCTGCTTGTACTTCCAGTGGGCGGCCACGCCGTACTCGGCGATCTCATGCATCTCCCGGGTGCGGATCTGCACCTCGAACTGCAGGCCGTCGCCGCCCATGACGGTGGTGTGGAGGGATTGGTAGCCGTTGGGCTTGGGGGTGCCGATATAGTCCTTGAACCGGCCCAGAATGGGCTTGTACAGATCGTGGATGACGCCCAGCACGTTGTAGCAGTCGCCCACGGTGTCCACCACCACCCGGAAGGCGAACAGGTCGAAGATTTCATCCAGGGACTTGTTCTGGTTGAACATCTTGCGGTAGATGGAGTAGGGGTGCTTGATGCGGCCGTAGACAATGTGGTGGATGCCCAGCTCCTCCAGCCGCTGGTGAATCTGGTTCTGGGTCTTTTCCATGAAGGCGTCGTATTCCGCCTGCCGGGCGGAGAGACGTGAGACAATCTCCTCGTAGCCGATGGGGTCCAGATACTTCAGCGACAGGTCCTCCAGCTCCCACTTGATGCGCTGCATGCCCAGCCGGTGGGAGATGGGGGCGTAGATTTCCATGGTCTCCAGGGATTTCTGCTTCTGCTTGGCGGGGGACTGGTACTCCATGGTCCGCATGTTGTGGAGCCGGTCGGAGATTTTGATGAGAATGACCCGGATGTCCTTGGACATGGCGATGAGCATCTTGCGCAGGTTCTCCATCTGCTCATCTTCCTTGGTGGCGTACTGGATGCGGGTCAGCTTGCTGACGCCGTCCACCAGGTCCGCCACCGTGGGGCTGAACAGCTTGGCAATCTGCTCGTGGGTGGCGGCGGTGTCCTCAATGCAGTCGTGGAGCAGGGCGGCCTCGATGGACTCGGAGTCCAGCTTCAGCTCCTCCGCCACGATCTGGGCTACCGCCAGCGGGTGGATGATATAGGGCTCGCCGCTTTTGCGCCGCTGGTTTTTGTGGCACAGGTCGGCAAACTCGAAGGCGGCCCGGATCTGGGCGAAGTCCGCCGAGGGGTTGTAGCCCCGGATGGTTTTTTCCAGTTTGTCGTATTCGGCCCGGATTTCCTCGTCGGTGGTAATCAGCATATCAGTCAGCTCCTGTCGGAAGAAGATGGAATCAAAGCGCGGATAGGTAGGGACAGGCGAACAGGTCCACCTTTCCCTGGGTGGGGACGAGACTGAGGGTCAGGCGCCCGTCTCCCCGGGACAGATGCAGCAATCCCCGCTCGGCAAAGACCTCCATGGCCAGGGCGGCCCGGAGGAAGCTCTCGCTGCCGCCGGCCTCCGCTGCCAGCTGCCGCAGCAGCGGCAGCTCCGTCTCTGATACCTTGCCCCGGCGGAGACGGCGCTCCAGCAGCGTCCAGTACACGCCGAACTGCTCCCGGGAGGTCCGCAGCCGGGACCGCTCCTGGGGCGTCAGCGGTTCGCCGGCACAGCACCGGCGGCACAGGGCGATGGCCTCCGCCTCGTGGCGGCTGGCGGTGAGGGAGGGACGGATGTCAATGAGCTGCAGCTGCAGGGTGGTCTGGCCCCGGAAGGAGTTGGCCTGGAGATAGAAGGCGGCGTCCACCCGGCTGCCGGCGGCCACGCCGCAGCTCTCCGCCGTGGCGGAGAAGAAAATGGCGTCGAAGCGGCAGGTGCCCTTGCTGAGCCGCAGCTTCAGGTGGCGGCCCTGGCCCACGGTCTGGAGGGAGTCCACCGTGGCACCCAGCAGGGCGAACACCGGCCGGGGGTTGCCGGAGCCGTAGGGCTCCAGCTGGGAGAGGTGCTCCACCTCCGCCAGCGTCACGGCGGCGGGGGCGAGAATGGGGGCGTCGATCTCCAGGGAGGACACCGGCAGCTCTCCGTCCATGGAGGAGCGGACGAACCGGTTCATCCGCTGGCGGAAGGCGTCGATATTCTCCTCCCGGATGGTGAAGCCCGCCGCCAGCTCATGGCCGCCGAAGCCCTCCAGCAGGTCGGCGCAGGACTCCAGGGCGGAAAACAGGTTGAATCCGCCGTAGGAGCGGCAGGAGCCCTTGCCCGTGCCGTCCTTCAGATGGATCATGAAGCTGGGGCAGGAGTATTTTTCCGAAAGCCGGGAAGCCACAATGCCCACCACGCCCTGGTGCCAGTCCTCGCTGGCCAGTACCAGTGCGCTGCGGGCCTCCTCCGGCAGCCTTTCAATCTGGGAAATGGCGTCCAGGCAGATGGCCTGCTCCACGCTCTGGCGCTCCCGGTTCAGTTCGCACAGCTGCCGGGCCAGCCGCTCCGCCTCCGCGCTGTCGGAGGTCATCAGCAGGTCCGCCGCCAGGTCCGCCGCGCCCATGCGCCCGGCGGCGTTGATGCGGGGCGCCAGCACAAAGCCCACCTGGATGGAGGTGATGGGCTTGCCCTGCAGCCCCGCCTCCTTCAGAAGCGTCCGTATGCCCACAAAGTCCGTGTGGGACAGGGCCTCCAGACCGCTGTACACAATGGTGCGGTTCTCGCCCTCCATCAGCATCACGTCGGCGATGGTGCCGATGGCCGCCAGGGAGCAGTACCGGGCGAACAGGGCGTCCTCCCGGGACTCGCCGCCCAGGGCCAGCACCAGCTTCAGCGCCACGCCCACGCCCGCCAGATGGGGGAAGGGGTAATGGCAGTCCGGCCGGTGGGGGTCCACCACCGCCAGGGCGTTGGGCAGGGGGAACTTGCACTCGTGATGGTCCGTGATCACCACGTCCATGCCCAGGGAGTTGGCGTAGTCCACCTCCTCGTTGCCGGTGACGCCGCAGTCCACGGTGATCATCAGGGTGGCGCCCTGGTCGTGCAGGCCCCGGATGGCATCCCGGGACAGGCCGTAGCCGTCCTCGATGCGCCGGGGGATGTAGCGCAGGCATCTGGCGCCGCACCGGCACAGGTAGTCCATCAGCACCACGGTGGAGGTGATGCCGTCCACGTCATAGTCGCCGAACACGGCAATGGTCTCGCCGTGGGCAATGGCCCGCTGGATGCGGTCCACCGCCTTGTCCATGTCCCGCATCAGCAGGGGGGAATGGGACAGCTTCCGCTCCCGGTCCAGAAACACGGCGGCGTCCTCCGGGGTGGTAATCCCCCGGGCGGCCAGCACCGTACTGAGCAGATAGGGATAACCGGCGGAGCGCAGGAGGTCCACATCCTGTTGCCGCGGTGTGCCGATCATCCATTTTTCGTATTTCATCCGGAGACCTCCTCTCTGTCTGCCAAAGCAAACAAAACTCCACATTAACCACTCTATTATAGCAAAGCTGCCTGCAAACGTAAAGAAAATTATCGTCAATCGACGGGATTCCTTTGACTGCCCGCCGGTCCTCTGGTACAATAAACAAATGTCTAAGACTTTCGAAAAAGCGGCAGAGCCGCTTTTTCGAGAAAGATGCGCTCCGCCGCGCGCACTCGCCGTCCGCTGAAGGCGGACGGCTCGCACACTTGCGGACCGAGAAGTATTTTCTGCCACGTACACGCCGCGGCAGAAAATCAATTTGTTTTTTTCGCGCCTGCGGGCGCGAACTCGGTGAGACCATTTTGAAAAAGAGGAAATACCCTCGGAAATCACGGATTTTGGGAGGATGACACATGAATCGACTGAAACGATGGCTGGCGGTGTGCCTGTTGTGCCTGCTGACGGCCTCGGCCGCGGCGCCGGCCGCCGCTGCCGCTTCCGACACAGGCTTCCGGGATGTGCCCGCCGGCCACTGGGCGGCGTCGGAGATCCGCCGGGCGGTGGACGCGGGGCTGGTGCAGGGCGTCAGCGCAGCGGAGTTCGGCCTGGGCCGCCCCATGACCCGGGCCGCCTTCACGGTGGTGCTGTGCCGCTTCTTCGGCTGGGAGATGCAGACCCCCTCCCAGGGGTCCTTCGCCGACAACCGGAACCCCGCCGCCTGGTACTACAGCGCGGTGGAGACCGCCTGCGCCAACGGCGCCGTGGTGCGCAAGGCGGAGAATTTCCGGCCGGATGACCCCATCACCCGGGAGGAGATGGCGGTGATGCTGGTGCGTGCCCTGGGCTTCACGGCTCTGGCGGGGCTGGACCAGGGGCTGGAGTGCCCCTTCGGCGACGTGACCACCAACCAGGGGTACCTGACCATGGCCTATTACCTGGGCATCTCCCAGGGTGCCGGCGACGGCTCCTTTGCCCCGGACCGGGCTGCCACCCGGGAGCAGGCGGTGGTGATGCTGATGCGGGTGTATGACCGCTGGAAGGCCGGGGCGCCGGAGCGCATCGGCGTTACCACCTTCGCGGAGCAGCTGACGGACTTCCGGGGCTGCGGCGCGGTGGCCCTCAGCGGCCCCCGGCTCACCTCGGTGGGCGGACTGTCCTCCCTGCCGGCGGCGGAGACTGCCGCCGCTGCCCGGGACGCGGTGCGGGCCTCCGGGGCCAAAGTGCTGCTGGGAGTCTCCGGCAGCCAGACCGGCCTGCAGGACAAACCGGCCGCCATTGCCCGGGCCATCGCGGCGGAGGCGGAGGCCTATGACGGCGTCCTGCTGGACGTGTCAAAGCTGCCGGAGAACCGGCGGAAGGCCTACACCGCGCTGGCGGAGGCGCTGCGGACGGAGCTGGGCGACAAGCTGCTGTACGTGGCGGCAGACGCTCCGGAGAGCGACGGCACCCGGTACGGCTACGACTATGCCGCACTGGCGGAGACGGCGGACCGGCTGATTCTCCGCACCTGCCGCTATGACACCCAGACCGGCGGCTTCCCCACCATGCCCCAGGAGCCGCTGGAGGAGGTCTACTACGCCCTGGCCGCCCTCAGCGACAGCACGGACCTGAGCAAGTGCAGCCTGTGGCTCACCACCTCCGGCCTGGGCCGGGAGGGGAACCGGGGCGGCGTCTCCTACTATTCGGCGGAGAAGCTGGCGGAGCTGCTGGCGGACCCGCTGACGGAGCGGTATTACTCCGCCCGCTACGCCGACGGCTACCTGAGCCGCACCGTGGGAGACCTGCGGACGGTGGTGTGGTACCACACCGGCCGGGCGGCGGAGGCCCGGACCCGCCTGGGGGCCTTCTTCGGCGTGGACAGCGTCTGTCTCAGCGGCATTGGGGACGCCTCGGAGGAGCTGCTGGAGGGCCTTGCGTGACGGCGAACGGCCGGGCTTTTGCCGTCCCTGTCAGAAATGGCAAAAAAGAATGCAGGTTTTTATTCATGATTTTCAAAAAGCTGTGTTGACTTCCGGGGAAAAGACCGATAGAATAAGCTTGAGTGGAGAATAGCTCAGTTTTTTCGGCGAAAACAACAGTTTTCGCCTGCAAGTTTTCTTTCATTTTTAAGGCGGATCAATCAAACGAACATATAATTTTTAGAGGAGGAACAGCAACATGGGTTACAAAGTACTTACCCTGAAGCACATGGACGAGGCCGGCCACAAGTATCTGGCGGAGCACGGCGTGGAGGTTATCACCTCTCAGTATGACAGCGAAGAGGGCTTCCTGAAGGAGATCACCGAGAACCAGGTGGACGCCATCTACTGCCGCGTGGACAAGATCACCCACGCCATGATGGACGCCAGCGCCAACCTGAAGGTCATCGCCAAGCAGGGCGCCGGCCTGGACAACATGGACCTGGCCTACGCCGCCGAGAAGGGCATCCAGGTGGTGTTCTCCCCCGCCGGCAACGCCCAGACCGTGGCGGAGCACGCCACCATGCTGCTGCTGGAGTGCGCTCAGCGTGCCCGCTATGTGGACTGCGAGATGCGCCGCGGCAACTTCAACGTCCGCTACACCCTCACCGGCACCCATGACCTGCAGGGCCACGTGCTGGGCCTGATCGGCTGCGGCCGCATCAGCCAGCTGTTCGCCCACATCGCCATCCACGGCTTCGGCATGAAGGTCATCGGCTACGATCCCTTCCTGAAGCCCGAGATGCTCCGCGAGCCCATCGAGCTGCGTCCCACCGCCGAGGAGGTCTGGAAGGAAGCCGACTACGTTTCCATCCACATGCAGTCCAACGACGCCACCCGCTACAGCGTGGGCTACGCCCAGTTCAGCAGCATGAAGCCCACCGCTTCCTTCATCAACTGCGCCCGCGGCGATCTGATCGTGGAGGAGGATCTGATCCGCGCCCTGGACGAGGGCAAGCTGGCCAACGCCGCCCTGGACGTGTTCGAGCAGGAGCCCCTGCCCATGGACCATCCCTTCCTGACCCGGGAGAACGTGGTGCTGACTCCCCACATGGGCGCCGCCACCGAGGACTCCGTCATCCGCTGCACCCTCAGCTGCTGCGAGGACATTGTCCGCGTGTTCAACGGCGAGGCTCCCGTCTGCCCCGCTCCCAAGCACAACTGATTGTTCTGAAGCAAAAAGCAGGCCGCGATTCCGCGGCCTGCTTGAGACTTTCGAAAAAGTGGCTTTGCCACTTTTTCGAGAAGGCAGCAGCCCGCCGCGCGCACTCGCTGTCCGCTTTCAGCGGACAACTCGCACACTTGCGGGCTGAGAAGTGTTTTTCCCGCCGTACACGCCGCCGGAAAAAACGGATTTCATTTTTTCGCACCTGCGGGTGCGAACTCTGCGAGGCTTTTTTGCCGGCGCCCTGTTCCGGCGGGAGCCGGAAAAAACGCAAAAGGACCGTTCCGCATTTGCGGAACGGTCCTTTTTGTGTACGCTTTACATAAACCGCTTCATGCCCTCGGTGGCGGTGGCGGGATCGCCGCTGGCGGAGACGGTGAACTTGATGCCGTTCTTCTCGCCGAACACATCCAGCCAGTTCAGGAAAGCCTCGGTATCGGCGCCGGCCTCGCCGCCGACGATCTTGAACAGGTTGTCGATGAACACCTGGCAGATGTCGTAGTTGCCGGCATACAGACCGCTGATAAAGCCGCGGAACACCTCATAGCTGTTGAGATTGTACTCCTGGGCGTGGACAAGGCGGATGTTGTAGTGAATATCATAAGTCAGCGTAGGGTTGGCCTCAATGCAAACCACGTTGCCGGGCTCGTCCTTCGCCGCGTTGTTGATCATTTCGATCAGTTGCTTGGTCTTGCCGGAGCCTTTCACGCCCATAATCAGTCTGACCATAGTAAATCACTCCTGTACTCATAAAAATTGCGGTGACGCGGAAATCAAAACGCTGATAGTTTTTGATTATGTTAAGGATAACATAACTTTCCGCAAAATACAAGGTAAAAAAGGGACTGCAAACTTTGTTGATAATGCCGTGTTGACAGGGGGCGGACATTACTCGCCCAGTCTGGCCTCCAGCTCAGCCTTGCGGTCCTCGTAGCCGGGCTTGCCCAGGAGGGCGAACATGTTCTTCTTGTAGGCCTCCACGCCGGGCTGGTCAAAGGGGTTCACCCCCAGCAGGTAGCCGGACAGGCCGCAGGCGTACTCGAAGAAGTAGATCAGCTGGCCCAGGGAGCGGGCGTTCCGGCCCTCCACGTCCACCAGCAGGTTGGGCACGCCGCCCTCGGTGTGGGCCAGCAGGGTGCCCTCGGTGGCCCGGTCCCGGATGAAGTCCATGGACTTGCCGGCCAGGAAGTTCAGCCCGTCGCCGTTGACCTGGTCAAAGGGGACCTGCAGCTGGCTGGCGGATTCGCCGAAGCGCACCACCGTCTCAAACAGCAGCCGCTGGCCCTCCTGGATATACTGGCCCATGGAGTGGAGGTCGGCGGTGAAGTCCACGCTGGCGGGGAACAGGCCCTTGCCCTCCTTGCCCTCGCTCTCGCCGTAGAGCTGCTTCCACCACTCGGCCATGAACCGGAAGGCGGGGTCATAGCAGGCCAGCACCTCCACGGACTTGCCGGCGGAGTACAGGGCGTACCGGGCGGCGGCGTAGCGCCAGGCGGGGTTTTCATCGCAGCCCTCCCGGGTGCAGACGTCCATCATCTCCGCGGCGCCGGCCATCAGGGCTTCAATGTCCACGCCGGTGACGGCGATGGGCAGCAGGCCCACGGCGGTGAGGACGGAGTAGCGGCCGCCCACGTCGTCAGGCACCACGAAGGTCTCCCAGCCCTCGGCGTCCACCAGGGACTTCAGAGCGCCCCGGGCCTTGTCGGTGGTGGCGAAGATGCGCTCTTTCGCGCCCTCCCGGCCGTACTTTTCCACCAGCTTCTCCCGGAAGAACCGGAAGGCCACGGCGGGCTCGGTGGTGGTGCCGGACTTGGAGATGACGTTGACGGAGAAATCGTCATCTCCCAGCAGGTCCATCACCTCCTGCAGACTGTCGGAGGACAGGCCGTTGCCCACAAAGTAGACGTTGGGGGTGTCCTTCTTTTTCAGGTTGTAGTTGGGGGAGCACAGGCACTCAATGACGCCCCGGGCGCCCAGATAGGACCCGCCGATGCCGATGACCACCAGGGCCTTGGAGCTGCTCCGGATTCTGGCGGCGGCGGCCTGGATACGGGCGAATTCCTCCCGGTCATAGTCGGCGGGCAGACGGACCCAGCCCACAAAGTCATTGCCGGCGCCGGTGGCGTGCTGCAGCTGGTCCTGCGCGGTGCGGAGCCGGGGCGTCAGGTCTGTTTCGTAGTCGGTGGGAATAAACTTCTGAATCTGAAAGCGTTTGACATTCAGCATTGTTTTCAACGTTCCTTTCCTGCCCAAAACGGGCCTCTTTAACCGATTATATCATTTTCCGGAACCACTGACAAGGGAATTATGACGCCAGAAACGCGGAGCGCAGCAGCCGCAGGGCCATGGCGCCGTAGGTGATGCGGGGGACGTCCTCCCCGGCCAGAATGGGCACCTCCGCCACCACCCCGCCGCCGGAGGTGACGGTGAGGGTTCCCAGCCGGTCGCCCGTGGCCACAGGGGCCTCTACGGAAGGCGCCATGCTGACCTCCCGCTCCACAGCCGCCGCGGCGGCCTTCTCCAGCAGCACCGACCGGCTCTCCAGCACCGGCTGCACCGTGGCCCGGGCGCCCAGGGACACCGCCACCGGCAGCAGGGCCTGCCCGGCGGTGACGTTCACCAGGGCGTAGTTGGCGAAGCCGTGGTTCAGCAGACTTTTGGCGTCCTCGAACCGCTGGGCGGAGGTGGCGTCCTTCAGAATGACGGCGATCAGCTCCATGCCGTCCCGCTCCGCCGTGGCGGAGAGGCAGTAGCCGGCGGCGTCGGTGGAGCCGGTTTTCAGCCCCGTGGCGCCGCTGTAGAAGCGGATGAGCTTGTTGGTGTTCACCAGGGAGGACTGGCCGCCCCGCAGGGTGTCCATCCAGATGGTGGTGTACTGCCGGATGTCCGGGTGACGGAGGATCAGCTCCCGGGACATGACGGCGATGTCCGCGGCGGAGGTGACGTGGCCCGCCGCCGGCAGCCCGGTGGCGTTGCGGAACACGGTGTCCGCCATGCCCAGCTCCGCCGCCCGCCGGTTCATCCGCTCCACGAAGGCCTCCTCGCTGCCGGACACCGCCTCCGCCAGCGCCACGGCACAGTCATTGGCGGACACCACGCACACCGCCTTCACCATGTCCGCCACACTCATCTGCTCGTTTTCCTTCAGCCAGATCTGGCTGCCGCCCATGGAGCAGGCGTGGGCAGAGGCGGTGACGGTGGTGTCCCAGTTCAGCCGGCCGCTGTCAATGGCCTCCATCACCAGCAGCAGCGTCATCACCTTGGTGACGCTGGCCGGCTCCAGCTGCTGGTGCTCCCCCTTGGCAAACAGGACGGTGCCCGTCTCCTTTTCCATCAGCAGTGCCGCCGGCGCGTCCACCTCCAGCGCCCGGACCGGGGTGGTCAGCAGCAGGATGGCGCAGAAAAACGCCGCGATTCGTTTCATCCTCGTTCCTCCTCCTTTATCATCGCTGCTGAAATCTTATGAAACAGGCCTGCGGATTCATGCGTCATTCGCCATTTTTCACGTTGCAAACGGCGAAAGTCTGTGCTATAATACACTTCACAACGGAAAACGCGGATATAGTTCATCGGTAGAACGGCAGCTTCCCAAGCTGCATAGGCGGGTTCGACTCCCGTTATCCGCTCCAGAAAAACCCCCGGTATTCATTGCGGCGCAATGAATACCGGGGGTTTTACTTTCGGGGAACGGGGGCGCCCTTCCGGGACAGGCTGGTCAGCCCTGCCGGCCGGGCGCGTAAACGCTTCTGTAGCGGGACTCCATCTGCTTGCGGGAGGTCACGGCCAGCTTTCCGTAGAGATTCCGGCTGTGGAATTTCAGGGTGTTCTCCGTAATGTGCATGGCGGCCATGATATCCTTCGTGGAGTCGCCGGCCATGTAGGCGTCAAACAGCGCCCGCTCCCTGGGCGTCAGGTCCGCCAGGGCCCGCAGAAGCGCTTCGCTGTCATCGCTCTGCGCTTCCTCGTCCGCCGGCGGCGCGGCCACGGGCCGGGGAGGTCCTGCCTGCTCCGTTTGCCTTGCGCGCTCCTTCAGCTGGCGGTTCTCGTGGATGACCAGATGGACGCTCAGCAGGAACAGCTCGCTGATGATATAGGAGATGGACAGCATCTCAAACTCTATGTTTACCAGCTGCTCGATCAGCCAGACGCCCAGGTTGGTCAGCCCCGCCATGGCCAGAATGACGGCGTGCAGGGTGGTGTCGATGGCCTTCACGGCGGCCGCGTGGGCAATGACAGCCGCCATTGCCGCGAAATAGGCGAACAGATAGAACAGATACAGGAAGTGCCAGGGGCCGTAAACCTTCACCAGGACGGCAACGCTGTTGACCACCGCGAAGGACACCTCCTTATAATAGATGTCCAGATATCCCGGGCTGGCCGCCACAAAGAACACCGGGACGCAGACGCCCATGAGAACCCACGGAAGATACCGGGGGTATCTGGTTCCGGTCACGTTCAGAATGACGAGGAACATGGACATGGGCAGCAGCACCGAGCCGAGGTAGGAAATGCGGTTGGCCAGCAATGCCTCGCTGAGGGTGGAGGAGACCGCCAGGCAGAAATACCCCACGTTCACCACCAGCACCGATGAAAACAGCAGAATAAACCAGGGGTCCCGCCGGAGCTTCAGGCAGAAATAGCCTATCAGCAGCAGGAGGGACAGAATGGCGGCCGCCCCGTAAATCACCGTCAGGCTGACGCTTTTCTCTCCCACCGGACCGCAGACCGCCAGCCCCAGCATGATCAACAGCAAGACCGCTGTGCCCGCAAACAGTTTCTTCATACGATCTCTTCTCTTCTCCTCTGACCGCCGCGTTTTCACGGGATTGCGGCCATCCCACACCCGCCCCACACTTTCCCCACACTTTTTTCTTCCGGAAGTGTGGAGACAAATTCCCCGGGCAGCGCTATTATTTTCCTATGGCAGGAAGACAGCCGCCCGCGCCCATGGGCACGGAGCCGGCCCCGCCGCTTTCGGCCATTATACCATAAGCTTCCGACCCGGGCAAGGCACTGCTTTGGCCGGGGGTGTTAAATCTGCGTAAACCGGGCGTACTGCCCGGGGGAAAGGGGAAGGCGCTCATGGGGAGGAAACGGGCAACCGCGGATTTTCAGGTCATTGCCGGCGCGGAGGGAAACCGGTACCGGTTTTACTGCGGCCTTTCCGGCGCACTGATGTGCACCACCGGCCCCTGCCGGGGGGACACGCCGGAGGAGGAGCTGCTGCTGGCCTGGGAGACGGAGGGCAGACAGCACTTCAATGAGTGCCGCAGCTGCGGCAGGTATGTCAGCAACGCCATGTATAACGTGGAGGTGTGGGAGTGCGTGGGGTGCGCGCCCTACGAAGCGGAGGCGAAGTTCTGCAAAAGCTGCGGCGCGAAGCTGGACGATCCCGGCAGGATCTGCCCCAGGTGCGGCAGACTGCTGAAGTATCCGGGGAGGGAGAACGTGTATGACGGCTGCGGAAAAAGCGAGATATGACACCCTGGAGGCCTTCGGCTTCGGCCCCAATGTGATGCGGAAGACGGCGGTGTGCGGAACGTGCGGCCGCATGGCGGACGCCGGCGCCGCCGCCTGTCCCGCCTGCGGCGGGAAGCTGCCGGAGGAGACCCTGTATGACTGCTACAAACGGCAGCACGCCTGCTGCCCCGCCTGCGGCACGGTGCTCTCGCCCGGTTCCCGGTACTGCCCCAGCTGCGGAAAGCGGGTGTTCTGCTTCATGGCCGGGCGCCGCCGGCGGGCGGGCCGTACCTGACGGGGCCGGGCGGCTCAGAACGGAGGAGAGGAGGAGACGCGATGAAAACGGGAAAACTGAAAAAACACGGCGCCTTCCTCTGCGCCGCGGCGGCGGTTCTGGCGGCGGCTGTCCTGCGGCAGATCGGCTTTCACGCGGAGGACCCGCTGGACTGGGCCTGCGCGCTTTCCCGCTCCTGCATCTACATTGTGCTGTTTTCCGCGTGGGGCATCTCCGTCCGCGGGCGGGTCATCCAGCCCCAGGTGCGCCACAGTCTCACCGCCGCTGCCGCCCTGATGGTGTTCTGGGTCACGGCCCGGACGATTCGGTATCACTTCGCCCGGGACCCCGGGGTGCTGCGCCACCTGTGGTACCTGTACTACCTGCCCATGCTGTTCATCCCGCTGCTGGCGGTGTTCGTGGCGCTGTCCCTGGGCAAGCCGGAGAACTACCGCCTGCCGAAGCGGACAAACCTCCTGTACATTCCCACCGCCGCGCTGGTGCTGCTGGTGCTGACCAATGACCTCCACCAGCTGGCGTTTGCCTTCCCGGCGGACGCGGTGATCTGGGCGAACGAGTACCGCCACGGCATGGTGTATTATCTGGCGGTGGGCTGGGAGGTGGCCTGCGCCGTGACGGCTCTGGTCACCATGCTGCTCAAATGCCGGATTCCCGGTAGCCGCAGAGTTCTGCTGCTGCCCTTCGTGCCCGTGGTGCTGGCGGTGATCTACGGCGTGCTGGATGTGCTGCGGCTGCCGTGGCTGAAGCGGATCGCCGGGGATATCACCGTGGTGCTCTGCCTGCTGATCACCGCCGCCCTGGAAAGCTGCATCCAGTGCGGCCTGATTCCCTCCAACACCCACTACCGGGAGCTGTTCGACGCCTCCACCGTGGGGGCGCAGATCACGGACGGGGACTACCGGCCCTGGCTGGCCTCCCGGAACGCCCGGACCGTGCCGGAGGCGGTGCTGCGCCGGACGGAGGAAGGCCCGGTGCCGCTGCCCGGCGGCATCCGCCTCTGCGCCGCCGGTATCCGGGGCGGGCGCATCTTCTGGCAGGAGAACGTGGCGGAGCTGCTGGAGGTGCTGCGGCAGCTTCACGACACCCGGGAGGAGCTGGCGGGGTACTCCACGCTGCTGGAGGAGGAAAACCGGCAGAAGCAGGCCCGGTGCGAGCTGGAGGAGCAGAAGCGGCTCTATGACGCCATGGACCGCACCGTCTCCCCCGCCATGGAGCGGCTGGCGGCGCTGGCCGCGCGGCTGGAGGACGCGGAGGACCTGGCCGCCGCCCGGGCGCTCCACGGCCGCATCGCCGTGCTGGGGGCCTATATCAAGCGCCGCAGCAATCTGGTGTTCCTGGCCGACGAAACCGGCACCGTCCCCGCCCGGGAGCTGCTGCTGTGCCTGAACGAATCCGTGTCCAACCTGCGTCTGGCGGGGATGGACTGCGCCGTCAGCCTGGAGGGGGAGGCGCCCATGGACGGCGCCGCCGCCGGACGGCTCTACGACTTCTTCGAGGCGGCGGTGGAGGAGGTGTGGCAGCGCCTGCCGGCCATGGACGTGATGGTGGCCCGGACGGCCCCGGGCTGGCGGATGACGCTGATGCTGGAATGGGACGGGGAGCTGCCGGCCCTGCGCCGCCGCTTCCCGGAGACGGAACTGGAGCGGGACGAGGAGCTGTGCTACTGCCGTCTCACCGTGGGGAAGGGAGGCGCGCCGGTATGAGACTGTTTCACCGCAAACCCGGGCTGGGACGCTCCTCCGTGAAGGAGGGGTTTGACAACCTGCCCTCCGCCATCTGCTTTGCCGGCGCCGGCGGCACCATTCTGCTGTGCAACCGGCAGATGTATCACCTGTGCCACATCCTCATGGGGATGGACCTGCAGCACATGGGCGAGCTGCGGCGGGCGCTGGACCAGCCCCGGCCCGGCGTGGAGGTGCTGGACCGGGCGGCGCGGCTCTACCGCTTCCCCGACGGCACCTGCTGGCAGTTTTCGGAGACCTCCGTCACCGACGCGGAGGGGGAGGATTACACCCAGGTGCAGGCCATCGACGTGACGGAGCTGCGGGAAAAGCAGGCGGAGCTGGAGCGGGACAACGCGGCCCTGGCGGAGGCCAACCGGCGGGCCAGACAGCTTTACGCGGAGCTGGACCGCATCGTCCGGGAAAAGGAGACGCTGGCCATGAAAATCCGGGTCCATGACGATATGGGCCAGTGCCTGCTGGCCACCCGGAAGCTGCTGCTGACGGGGGACGCCGCCCTGGAGGACTATCGCACCGGGGGCCGGCGCTGGGCGGAGACCCTGGGGCGCATCACCGCCGCCGGGGGCGGCCGGGACAGCGGGCCTGACACCCTGCCGGCGCTGCTGGCCTCCGCGGCGGAGATCGGCGTCCGGGTGCGGGTGACGGGCAAGCTGCCGCAGTCGGCGGAAAACGCCCGGCTGATGATCGCCGCCATGCGGGAGTGCGCCACCAACACCGTCCGCCACGCCGGCGGCAGCGAGATGACCGTGGAGCTGGCCCGGAGGGCGGAATCGGACATTGCGGTCATCACCAACAACGGAACACCGCCGGAGGGCGAGATTGTGGAAGGCGGCGGGCTGTCCGGCCTGCGCCGCCGGGTGGAGCACCGGCAGGGGACCATGACGGTGGAGGGCAAACCGGCCTTCCGGCTGACCATCGTTCTGCCGGGGAAGGAGGAACAAGGATGATCAACGTACTGCTGGTGGAGGACACCAAAATGGGCCGGGACTGCATCGCCGGCTACCTGCGGGACAGCGACCGCTATGTGCTTTCCGCGGCCATCACCAACGCCGCCATGGCGGAGACCGTCTGCCTCCACACCCCCATTGACCTGATTCTCATGGACTACTGCACGGAAAACGACGAAGACGGCATTGCCGCCGCCGCCGTCATCAAGCGGCGGATGCCCCACATCAAAATCATCATCATCACCGGCATGGCCTCCACGGACCTCATCGACCGGGCCAGAGCGGCGGGGGCGGACAGCTTCTGGTACAAGGAGACGGGGGACCAGGAGCTGCTGGCGGTGATGGACCGCACTATGGAGGGCCGGTCCGTCTACCCGGACACCACCCCGGTGATCCGCATCGGCACCGCCCGGTCCACGGACCTGACCCCCATGCAGCTGAGCGTGCTGCGGCTGATGGTGCAGGGCTGCAGCAACCCTGCCATCGCGAAGGAGCTGCACATCAGCGTGGACGATGTGAAGTGGCACATCAAGGGCCTGTACGACAAAACCGGCTACAACAGCCGGGTCACCCTGGTGGGGGCCGTCATCAAAAAGGACTTCATCGTCCCCGGCCTGTAAACCGATCCGCGTCCGGCGTGTGCCGGGCGCGGATTTTTTTTGTCCCGGGGCGAAAGACTACCCGACCGGGTAGGGAAAGGCGGGGCGGATTCCGGTACAATAGAATCGGAGGATACCCAATCTTCAACGGAAAGCTGGTGATCAGAAGGTGCGCAGGGTCATTGTCAACATGAAGAACTATGTCTTCGCAGATGCCATTGCCCAGTCCCTTCAGGCGGACAAACACAGCGATTTCCTTGTCCAGCGGGCGGCCACGCCCGGTGAGACCATGCAGTACGCCCGGCTGTGCGAGCCGTACGCCGTGCTGCTGGAAGTCACGGGCTACCCGCCCTATGTGCTGGAGGAGCGGCTGAAAATCCGCGACGCCGTGAAAGCGGCTGACCCGCAGTGCAAGGTAGTCTTCATTGTGGACGAAAACTCGGAGGAGGAGGTGGCGGAGCGGGTCCGGCAGGTCAAGAAGCAGGGCCTCATCGACCAGTTCATTTACGGCTCCGTCAGTGCCAGCTACCTTGCGGCGCTGATGGACACCCTCTGACGGGGGAACCCCCACACGGTCAACCAACAGGCCCGGGGAACGGGCCGGAGACAACCACTTTTCAGAATAAGGAGGAAGATCATGAAGAAACGAACCCACAAACTGCTCAGCTGGCTGCTGACGCTGTCCATGGTGCTGGGGATGCTCCCGGCCATGAGCATCCCGGCCTTTGCCAGCGACTATGAGGACGGCGAGAACTGTCCCTACTGCGGCGCGTACAACTGGGGCGACTGGAAGTGCGACGGCTGCGGCGGCTGCTCCGCGGACAGCGGCCGTACATCCTGCTATGAGGAGCACCACTGCCAGGACTGCGGCAAGTGCCTCTGGGAGGATGACGAATACTGCGAGTCCTGCCTCACCTGCTGGACCTGCGCGGAACAGGATGGAACGCACTGCGTTTCCTGCCATAAAGAGGACTTTGATATTTGTTCCGAATGCGGCCTGTGCGAAGACTGCATTGAAGAGATGGAAATCCACTGCATCGACTGCTATGAGTGCGGTTTGGGCGGCCTCTCTATGTGCGACAAGGACCACCCCGGCGGCGCCCACGTCCACTGCACCGGCTGTGCCGAGGACTGGGTCTGCGGCAACTGCGGCAAATGCTTCATCTGCGACCAGGATATGTTCTGCGAGGACTGCGGCAACTGCCTGGAGTGCCAGGCGGGCGGCGCCCACTGTTTGCACTGCGCCAAGTGCGTGGCCAGCGAGGGCGGCGAGGTGGACGGCGCCTATGATGAATTCGGCTACACCTTCTGCTATGACTGCCTGAAGGAAGCTGAGTGGATCTGCGAGGAGTGCGACGAATTCACTAAGAGTGGCGAATGGTGCGAGTGGTGCGGCGAGGGGACCCACTGCAAGGAGTGCGCCGAGGAATTCATCTGCCCCCAGTGCGATGAGTGCATCCTGGGCAAGGGCGTGGAATTCTGTGACGAGTGCGGCTGGTGCGAGGACTGCTGCCGGAGCGTCACGGAGATGTTCGACTGCGTCCACGAGATTTGCACCGAGAGCAGCGAGTTTGAGGACCACCTGTGCGCCGAGTGCGGCAACTGCCCGGGCTACGGGGACGTCTGCGAGGACTGCGGCCGCTGCGAGGAGTGCGCCGAGGACTACCACTGCGACCACGATCTGTGCCGCGATAGCGCCGACTTCTATGACGAGGGCCACTACTGCGAGGAGTGCGGCGAGTGCTACGACTTTGACGAGATCTGCGAGTTCTGCAATTTCTGCTTCGACTGCGCGGAGATCATGGAACTGCACTGCAGCTGCGGCTTCTGCTCCGAGGGCGACCCGGACTATGAGGACGAGAGCCACCTGTGCCCCGGCTGCGGCGTGAATCTGGTCTGCGAAGGCCATGACCTGTGCGATGACTGCGGCCTGTGCGCCGACTGCGCCGAGGGCGAGACCCACTGCGAGCACGATATCTGCGTGGAGAGCCTCGACTGGGAGGAGCACTTCTGCGTCAACTGCGAGGAGTGCCCCGGCAACGACGAGCGCTGCGAGTACTGCGGCATGTGCGAGACCTGCGTGGAGAGCGAGAACTACCACTGCGCCCACGGCGTCTGCCTGGACGATCCCACCGGCTGTGATGAGTGCGCAAGCCACACCTGCGTGTTCACCACGCCCTACGGCAGCAACTCCCACGGCCACTGGACCGTCTGTTCGGAGTGCGGCAAGCACGGCTCCACGGAGGACCACGCTCCCCAGTTGGTGACCGTCACCGCCCCCAACGCGGCAACCAAGACCAACGGCGAGGGCAAGTACGTCTGCGAAGACTGCGGCTATGTCATGGAGACCGGCGTGGTGATCCCCTATGAGGTGCCCGCCCATGACCATGTGTACAGCGCCAGCGGCCTGTGCACCGTCTGCGGCAAGCGGTGCGACACCATGTGGTTCGCCCGCCAGCCCAAGAACGTCACCGTCACCGTGCCCGACGTGGGTCTGGAGGAGCAGCTGGGCATGACCGTCGCCTTCACCGTGAAGCCGCGGGACGCCAAGGGCCACACGGAAGAGGATTTCGGCTACTATTGGGAAGCGGGTTATGTGAAGCCGGACGGCACCTGCAGCTTCCAGGACGTGGAGGACACGTATGCCAACCTGGTCCCCCAGGAGATCCGGAACAGCAACCCCGATTTCTTCCAGCAGTCCACCCTGATCCTCAGCGTGCCCACCGACATCTGCTGCGGCAATATCCGGGTGCGCTGCTGGGCCGGCCTGTACAACGAGGAAACCGGCGATTACGACTACTTCATGTATTCCGACACGGCCGACCTCATCGGTAAGCACAGCTTCAAGTATCAGGACCTGCCTGACGGCGGCAGCAAGAGTATCCAGCTGACGCCCGGCGGCAGCAGCACCACCCATTTCACCTCCGCCCAGCACCAGAAGATCTGCGTGGGCGAGGGCTGCGGGGAGGCCCTGGGCGCCGCGGCCGACCACAACTACAACGGCTGGCAGTGGGTGTACGGCGCCACCACCGACCACACCGGCCTGAAGTACCGGGCCTGCAAGGACTGCGGCTACAAGGACTACACGGTGACTCCCAAGCTGGACGCCACCCATGTCCATCACTTCGTCTACAAGTACAATGACACGGTTCACTGGCAGGAGTGCTCCGGCTGCGGCGCCAAGCAGGTGCTGGACAAGGACGGCAGCCCCGTGATCTTCCCCGAGGGCATGGAGCCGGCGAACAGCGTCTATCAGAGCTCCCACGTCTACGGCGACTGGGTCCGGACCACGGAACCCACCGAGGACGCGATGGGCGAGGATACGGCCACCTGCAAGGTCTGCGGCTACGAAATCTATCGGGACGTTGACAAGCTGGCCCACACCCATGCGTTCTACACCTACGATGAATACTTCCAGTATGCCTTTGTGGAGGCCGTCGCCGGGTGGAATGTAACGAATGACGCCAAGGGCAATCCCGCCTCCGGTGACTTCTATTACGCCGGCGAAAAGGTCATGGGCGGCGACGGAACGGGCCACTGGTTCTACTGCAAGGGCGAGATGTGCGAGCAGAAGGGCTACCTCCACCCCCACAGAATGTCCGCCTGGAACGTGGTGGCAGTTCCCACCGCCACCGAGGAGGGCGCCGCCTACGGCGAGTGCCTGGACTGCGGCTTCTGGAGCACCAGGTCCATCCCCGCCGGCGGCTATCCCATCGGCGTGCAGAACGGCGAAAGCTTTGACGCTGCCGGCAATCCGGTGGCCGGCGGCACCGTGGACCAGACCATCACCATCAAGGCCAGCCAGATCGAGGGCAAGAAGTTCGATCACTGGGAAGTGATGAGCGGCGGCGTGACCCTGGCCAATGCCAACGCCAGCGAGACCACCTTCGTGGTGAAGAACATCACCCCCGCCCATGACCCCGCGCTGCTCAATGACTATACCATCAACATCTACGGCGCGTTTATCGCCTGCCCCCACACCTCCACCCACACCGGCGGCGCCATCGCCCCCACCTGCGGCGCCAACGGCAAGACGGATGACACCATCTGCGACGAGTGCGGCAAGGTGATGGTTGAGGGCGACCCCATCGCCGCCACCGGCGAGCATGACTTCCAGATTGATCCCAAGACCGTGAAGACCGGCGACTGCACCCACACCGGCTACACCGGCGACTATGTGTGCACGGTCTGCGGCGAGAAGGGCGAGTCCGGTACCCGCACCGGCAGATACCATGCCAACACCGAAACCACCGGCGCCAAGGAACCCACCTGCACCGTGGCGGGCTACACCGGCACCACCGTTTGCACCGACTGCGGCGCCATCGTGAGCAAGGGCGACAAGATCGACAAGACCGCCCACAGCTTCAGCGAGTGGACCGAGACCACCGCCCCCACCTTTGACAAGACCGGCAAGGAGACCCGTACCTGCTCCCTGTGCGGCAAGACGGAGACCCGCACCATCCCCGCCACCGGCGCCTACACCGTGAAGTTCAACTCCAACGGCGGCACCGAAGTGGCGGCCCAGAGCGTGGCCCCCGGCTCCGCCGCCGCCAAGCCGGCGTCCCCGTCCAAGAGCGACAATGCCTTTGTGGACTGGCACACCAACAAGGCCCTCACCAAGGCTTACAACTTCTCCACCCCGGTGACCGCCAACCTGACCCTGTATGCCGAGTGGGAGCCTTCCGCCGGCCACACCCACAGCTACGGCACCGCGTGGAAGTCCGACGCCAACAATCACTGGCATGAGTGCGCCTGCGGCGAAAAGGCCGACCAGGCCGCCCACACCGCCGGCATCTGGATCATCGACAAGCCGGCCACTTCCACCGACGACGGCTCCCAGTACAAGAAGTGCACCGTCTGCGGTAAGATTCTGGCCACCGAGACCATCCCCGCCACCGGCGGCAGCGGCTCCGGCAGCGGTTCCGGCTCCGGTTCTTCCGGCGGTTCCGGCATCACCACCTACGCCATCACCGTGGAATCCGCCAAGAACGGCTCTGTGACCTCCGATGTCAAGACCGCCGCCAAGGGCGACACCGTCACCCTGACCGTGAAGGCCGACAAGGGCTACACCCTGGAGACCATCACCGTCACCAACGGCAGCGGCGACAACGTGAAGCTCACCGAGAAGAGCGGCAAGTACACCTTCACCATGCCCGCCTCCAAGGTCACGGTCCGGGCCACCTTCATGGAGGATAACTCCATGCTGAACTTCTTCGTGGATGTCCCCGCCGACGCCTACTACTATGACGCGGTGCTGTGGGCTGCCGAGAAGGGCATCACCGGCGGCGTGGACGAAACCCACTTCGCCCCCAACGCCACCTGCACCCGCGCCCAGGCCGTCACCTTCCTGTGGCGCGCCGCCGGCAGCCCCGCGCCCAAGTCCGGCGAGAATCCCTTCACCGACGTGGCCGAGGGCGCGTACTACTACCAGGCGGTGCTGTGGGCCGCGGAGAACGGCATCACCGGCGGTACCACCGCCACTACCTTCAGCCCCAATGCCACCTGCACCCGCGCCCAGATCGTCACCTTCCTGTGGCGCGCGCAGAAGTCTCCCGCCGCTGACAGTGCGAATCCCTTCACCGACGTGGCCGAGGGCACTTACTACTCCAATGCGGTGCTGTGGGCCGTGGCCAACGGCATCACCGGCGGCACCACCGCCACCACCTTTAGCCCCGCCAACAACTGCACCCGCGCCCAGATTGTGACCTTCCTGTATCGCTGCCTGGGCTGAGCAAACACACCATTTTCGCCCTGTGCGGTCCCCCTTCCGGGGCCGCACAGGGCTGCCCCCTATTTCCACAAGGAGGAATGATCATGAAAACCATGAAAAAACTGCTGGGCCTGATGCTGACGCTGGCGATGGCCCTGTCCCTGGTCCCTGCCGCCAGCGCTGTGAATCTGACGGACGTGGACACCATCGCTGTCAAGGGCCTGGTGAAGCCCTGGGTGGATGACACCCCCAGCACCGACATCACCGTCTCCGACGGCGTCACCGTGAAGGATTGCTACTGGTGGTGGGACAGCGACGGCAACGGCGCTGCCGACGAAAGCCGCTGCACCGAGTTCAAAGAGGGCGGCAAGTACTACCTGCGCATCATCCTGGCCCCCGACGGCGGCTACACCTTCCCCACCACCCAGGTCCTGGGCAGACGGGGCACCATCCTGAACAAGTACACCGGCACCATCACCATGAACCTCAGCGCCGTGACCGACGCCGTCTACGTGGCCAGCGACGGCACCATCAACATTGACTGGTGGAAGGACGCTGCCATTTCCGGCTACTACATGGATAACGGCAGCACCGCGGTGGTGGTCCAGATGCCCACCATCACCCAGCAGCCCCAGGACGCTGAGATCGCCAAGGGCGGCACCGCCACCTTCACCGTGGCCGCCCAGCACACCGCGGAGCTCCACTACCAGTGGTATTTCCGGCCCGAGAACGGCACCGCCGAGAAGGTGGGCGAGGACAGCCCCACCCTGACCCTGGACCGTTATGAGGCGGGCAGCGTCTACTGCGAGGTGTCCGTCACCGGCGCGTCCAAAACCTCCGACGAGGCGAAGTTGACCCTGATCCCGGAGAACACCAAAAATGATAACTGGGCCACGGTCACCTACGCGCCCTCCATCACCAGGCAGCCGGTGGACGCCGCCGTCGCCAAGGGCGGCACCGCCAGCTTCACCCTGGAGGCCGACGGCACCGGGCCGCTGCACTACCAGTGGTACGGAATCAGCGACGCCTCCAGCGCCATCTCCAGAGCCCCCAGGAAGGTGGGCACCGACGCCCCCGCGCTGCTTGTCACCAACGCCTTCAGCAATTATGACAAGGCCGTGTTCTACTGCGTGGTGTCCAACGACTACGGCGAGGAGCGGTCCGACACCGTCCAGCTGGTGCTGAAGGAGGAAACGCCGGCGGTCATCCAGAAGCCCATCATCAAGCGGGAGATCAAGTTCGCCGACGTGGCGGAGACCGCCTACTACAAGGACCCCGTGGCCTGGGCGGTGGACAAGGGCATCACCAACGGCACCTCGGACACCGCGTTCAGCCCCAACAACACCTGCACCCGGGCCCAGATCATCACCTTCCTGTGGCGTGCCGCTGGGTCCCCGGAGCCCGCGGGCGGCTGCCCCTTCACCGACGTGCCCTCCGGCGCCTACTTCGAGAAGGCCACCGCCTGGGCCGCCCAGCAGGGCATGGCCGCCGGCGGCAGGTTCGCCCCCTACGATCCCTGCACCCGGGAGATGGCCGTGGAGTTCATGTGGAAGCAGGCCGGCAGCCCCAAGGCCCCTGCCGCCGCCTTCACCGACGTGACCTCTGAGGCCGTCAACTGGGCGGTGGACGCGGGCGTCACCAAGGGCACCACCGACACCACCTTCTCTCCCAACAACACCTGTACCCGGGGCCAGATCGTCACCTTCCTGTGGCGGGCCTTCGGAGACTGACCGGCGGTAAAGGAGGGACCCACACATGAAAAAGCGCGCAAAACTGCTGAGCGTCCTGCTGACGCTGGTGATGGTGCTGGGACTGGTCCCTACCATGAGCATCCCGGCCGTGGCAGCCCCGTTGAGTGACGGGATTACCGTCAACGGTACCGTCGTCACTTCTGAGAACGCCGGGAATGTGCTGCCGGGCGGCAATTCCGGCAAAGTCAAGTATTTCTCCTCCACCGACACTCTCATCATCAGCGGCAGCCTGGTGGACGCGGACGGGGAAATGACATCCACCGTCATCCAGGGCAGCGGTGCCACCAACGTTCAGATTGATGGCAGTGACGGCCCTGTCGCCCGCAACCTGACCATCAGCGGCGCGAAGGACGTCACTGTGGCTGCCGACTGCAGCGCCCCGGGCATAAACGGCGCAGCCAAAATCACCTGCTCCGGCAATGTGTCCATCACAAACAGCAGTGGGTATGCTGTGGGGGGCTCACTGACCGTCAGCGGTGCGAAGGACGTCACCGTCACCGGAAACACCACCGGCCCCATCGTCATCGGCAGTGCGAAAATCACCTGCTCCGGCAATGTGGCCATTACAAATGAAGGCACGGGTTTTGCGCTGGCCGGCTCGCTGACCGCCAGCGGCGCGAAGGATGTCACGGTGACCGCCATCAGCGGCAGCCCCACCGTCACCGGTGACGTCACCATCGACTGCACGGGGAATGTTGTCATCAAAAACGGCGGCACCAGCATGGCTGTGACAGGCTCACTGAGCGTGGAAGGTGCGAAGGACGTCACGGTTATCGCGGACACCTTCGAGGGTCCGGCCGTCCGCGGCACTACAGATATCAGCTGTTCCGGCGTAATCGCCATCAGCGACAATACCACCTACGTATCCAACGTCACCATCACCGACCTGGACGCCCTCGTCCACGGCCAGGCGGCCGACTACAACGCCTCCACCTCCACTCCCGGCTGCACCGTCGAGAAGGTGGAGTACCAGATGTTCCGGAAAATCCTGACCGATTACGTTCCCTCCGACGGGGACAATGTGGCGGTGGTGGTGACGGTATCCGCGGCGGACGGTTACGCCTTCGCCTCCGGCAGCACCGCAACCTGGAACGGCCTGACCTCGGACGACACGGCGGCTGGCCTGAACGCCAATGAGAAGCGCTACGCGTTCTACATCAAGGTGGGCGCGGACGAGTCCCAGATCGTCAGATCCGCCGCCATGACCGTCACCCCGCCGGAGATCGGCAAGGCCCCCTCCACGGCTGTGACCGGCAGCGGTGTTGAGGCCAGCAGCGTCAAATGGTCCCCCGCCGACGCCACGTTCCAGGCGGGGAAGGCATACACTGTCTCCTTTACACTGAAGGCGGACGCCGCCCACGTGCTGGCCGATGACTTCGCCACGGCCGGCTCTGTCACGGTCAACGGACAGAAGGCCGCCCTGACTTCCTCCGTCAAGGGCAAATTCGTCACCTATACCGTCAGCTTCACCTTCCCGGCACTGACGGCGGCGGTCAGCGACATTGCGGCCGTTTCCGTCACCGGCATCGACGTGCCGGTGATCGGCGCCAGGCCGGACACCACCGCCCTGGCGGGCAGCGGCAATTACACCGTGGCCGCCGTGAACTGGGAGCCGGCAGACGGCACCTTTGCCGCCGGAAAGGCCTACGCCGTCACGGTGTCCCTGGAGGCCAAGGACGGCTTCCGCTTCGCCGCCAGCCCCGCCGTCACCGTCAACGGCCAGACCGCAAAGGTCATCTCCGGGGCGGGCAGCCAGGAGATGAAAATCAGCTATACCTTCCCGGCGCTGACCCTCGGCGCGCCGGTGATCACCAGGCAGCCCAAGGCTGTCACCGCCAGACCCGGCGAGGACGTGACCTTCACCGTCGCCGCCGCCGGCGAGGCCCTGAATTATCAGTGGTGGATGGTGGGTAAGAACGGTGCCGCCGCCAAGGTGGGCACCAACGGCCCCAGCTACACCATCAAGGCCGTCAACGCGGCGGACGATGACGGCACCAAATATTACTGCGTGGTCAGCAACAAGGCCGGGGAGGTCACCTCCAACAAGGCCGGCCTCACCGTCTCCGAGACGGTGGTGACGCCCACCCCCACCTTCATCGACGTGCCGGTGGGTGCCTACTTCTTCTACCCCGTGGAGTGGGCCGTGGACCTGGGCATCACCAACGGCACCACCGCCGCCACCTTCAGCCCCCACAACACCTGCACCCGGGCCCAGATCATCACCTTCCTGTGGCGGGCCAACGGCTGCCCGGAGCCCAAGGGCGCCTGCCCCTTCACCGACATCCCCGCCGGCGCCTACTTTGAAAAGGCCACCGCCTGGGCGGCGGAGCAGGGTATGGCCGGCGGCACCAAATTCGGCCCCTATGACCCCTGCACCCGCCTGATGGCGGTGGAGTTCATGTGGAAGCAGGCGGGCTGCCCCAAGGCCCCCGCCGCCGCCTTCACCGACGTGACCTCTGACGCCGTCAACTGGGCGGTGAACCAGGGCGTCACCAACGGCACCACCGCCGCCACCTTTGCCCCCGGCACCACCTGCACCCGGGCCCAGATCGTCACCTTCCTGTGGCGGGCCTTCGCGGAGTAAAACAGAGCTATCCCCAGAGACAACGGGGCGGCAGGCCGATGCCTGCCGCCCCGTGAGGCTGTCGAAAAAGCCCGGAGGAGTTTCCCGGACAGAATGAAAAGGAGCGGGACAGATGTCCCGCTCCTTTTGCATAGCTGCGCGGATTTACTTGTCCAGCTGCTTCATCCGCCACACGATGGCGGAGACCTGACCGCGGGTCAGGGTGTTGTCGGGCTTGTAGCTGCTCTTGCCGTTGGAGAAGTAGCCCTCCACAACGCCGGCGGCGTTCAGGGCCCGGACGCTGGCGTCCGTGGTGTCGGTAAAGGGCTGGATGCTGGTGAGGTTGTCGGTGTCCAGCTTCAGGGCGCCGGCGGCCAGCTGAGCGGCCTGCTGCCGGGTGATGGGGGCAGACAGGTTCACATTGCTGCGGGTGATGATGCCGTCGGCCCGGGCTTTGTCCAGATAGCCGCTGAACACGTTGGCGCCGGTGGGCTTCTGCTCGTCATAGCCGGCGGCCAGCATGATGAGCTTCAGGGCCGCGCCGTAGGTGACGGTGTTGTCGGGCCGGAAGCTGCCGTCGCTGTAGCCGGAGATGACGCCGGCGTCGCTGAGCTCCGCCACGTACTTGTAGCACCAGGTGGAGGAGTTGATGTCGCTGAACTTCTTCAGGCTGGTGACGATGCCCAGGCAGAACTTGCCGCTGGCGATGGCCGTGCCGTTCTTGTTGTAGGCCACGTAGGGGATCTCCACAGAGCCGGTGAAGCCGCTGGCGGGAACGAACCGCAGCTCGCTGATGGATTTGGAGCCGCTGGCGTAGGTGTAGAGGGTCTCGGTGTCCGCCTTGACGGAGGTGCCGCTGCCCACGTAAACCTTGCCCACGGACGTCTCCGGCAGGCGCAGCAGCCGGATGCTGCCCAGGGAGGTGCCGGTGCCCGCCAGGATGGCGTTGGAGATGGCGGAGGCGGGGAAGGTGACGGCGGTGTTCTTGGGGGTGACGCCGTACACGTCCGCCACGGAGGCCAGGGTGGCGCTGATGAGAATGGTGCCGCTGAGGGTCTTGGAGCCGCTGCCGTAGGCGGTGAAGGGAATCAGGTCACAGACGTTGGTCTTGCCGGGCACGTAGGTCAGCTCGGTGAGGGCGTACTGGCTGGTGGAGGTGGGGCTGAAGTAGAAGGAGATGGCGGTGCGGTTGGAGGAGGTCAGCAGGGTCTTTTTGGGCCCGTACTGGCTGGCGCCGTAGTAGTTGTAGTACAGGCTGCCGTTCTCCGGGACGCCGCCCAGCCGCACGTACTCCAGGGTGGAGGTGGGATAGGCCTTGCGGAAGAACCGGGCGATGTCGTTGGCGTTGATCTGCAGGTTGGTGTTGTAGGTGGTGTTGTAGCGGATGTCGGCGCCGAAGCTGCTGCCGGCGCTGGTGGAGGCGCCGATGACGATGGACACGGTGCCCTCCACGTATTTGCTGGTAGAATAGGACACCTTGCACTTCAGGGTGACGGTGCGCTCCATGGCCAGCTCGGGAGCCACGAAGGACAGCTTCTCCAGGGCGTAGTCGCCGTAGGACTCGTCGTCGTAATAGAACTTCTCGTCGTCAATGGTGGAGGCGGAGAACATCTTCTCCTTGCTGCCGTCATAGTCGAAGTAGACGGCGCCTCTGGTGGCGCTGAGGGTGTCATCGGTGTCGAACTCCACCCAGCGGGGGGTGCCGGAATACTCCTCCTGATAGAGCTTCTTGAAGTCGGCGGGGTCGAAGTCCACCTGACTGCCGGGGTTCACCTCGTAGGTGATGTCGGGCTTGTCGGTCTTCTTGGCGTCGCCGACGGTGATGGTGACGGTGGTCTCCACGTACCTGCTGGAGGAGTAGTAGATGGTGCACTCCAGGGTGACGGTGCGCTCGTCGGCGTCCTCGGGAGCTACGAAGGACAGGTCCTCCAGGGCGTAGTCGCCGTAGGACTCGTCGCTGTAATAGAATTTGCTGTCATCGATGGTGGAGGCGGAGAACATCTTCTCATCGTCGCCGTCATAGTCGAAGTAGACGGCGCCCTTGGACTTGCTGAGGGTATCGTCCGTCTCGAACTCCACCCAGCGGGGGGTGCCGGAGTACTCCTCCTGGTAGGCGCTCTTGAAGTCGGACAGCCGGAAGGAGACCTCCTCGCCGGGGTCCAGCTCGTAGGTGATGCCCTCGGCGTCATCGCTGCCGGTGACCTCGATGGTGAGAGTGGCGGTGACGTACTTGCTGGAAGAGTAGTAAACGGTGCACTCCAGCTCCACGGTGCGGCTGGCGGCGTCCTCGGGAGCCGCGAAGGACAGGTCCTCCAGGGCGTAGTCACCGTAGCTGTCGGAGGAGTAATAGAACTTGTAGCTCTCAATGGAGGAGCCGGTGAACATCTTCTCGTCGTCGCCGTCATAGTCGTAGTACACGGCGCCCTTGGCGGAGGACAGGGTATCCTCCGTCTCAAACTCCACCCAGCGGGGCGTGCCGGAGTACTCCTCCTGATAGACCTTCTTGAAGTCGGAAAGGTCGAAGTCCACGGACTTGCCGGCCTTCACGGTGTAGGTGATTTCACCGTCGGAGGAAGAGGAGGAGCTGCTGCCCTTCACCTCGATGGTGAGGGTGCCGGTGACGTACCGGGTGCTGGAGTAGCAGGCGGTGAAGTCCAGTTCCACGGTGCGGCTGGAAATGCCGCTGGGAGCCACGAAGGACAGGTTCCGCAGGGAATAGTCGCCGTAGCTGGAGGAAGAGTAATAGAACTTGTAATCGTCGATGGTGGAGCTGGAGAACATCTTCTCGTCGTCGCCGTCATGATCGTAGTACACGGCGCCCTTGGAGGAGCTGAGGGTGTCATCCGTCTCGAATTCCACCCACCGCAGATCGTAGCCGGAATACTCGTCCTGGAAGACGTCCAGGAAGTCGGTGCGGTCAAAGGCCACGGACTTGCCGGTGGCCACGGAGTAGGTGATGTCGCTGCTGCTGCCGGAGTAGGACACGGTGTACACCGCGTAGTAGGTGGTGTTGGCGGAGACGGCGGTGGAGGCCACCTTGGCGGAGGTCAGCACCGTCTGCCCGTTGTAGAGGGCGGAGCTGCCGGGGTTGGTAGTGGTCCAGCCCTTGAAGGTGTAGGTCTTGCCGCTGGCGGTCTTGGAGGGGGTGCCGGGGTTGGAGGGGGTGCCGCCCTTGGACACCGTCTGGGTGGCGAAGGTGCTGGTGCCGTTCATGAAGGTCACCGTCACCGAGGAGACCGGCATATCCCTGCCGCAGGCGTCGCAGGCGCCGTTGAGGTCCTTGTCCGCGTGGGCGGTTTTGGCGGAGGCGCCGCCGCAGACGGTGCAGACCTGCCAGTGGTAGGAGCCGTTGGTGACATACTCGCCGGCGGTGAAGGTGTGCTTGACCTCGCTGAGCCGTGCGGTGCAGCCGCTGGCGGCAGTGCAGGCGTGCCAGTGGGTGGTCTCGCTGCTGGTCCAGCCGGTGGCGGCGGTGTGCTTGCCGGTGGCGGCGATGGATTCGGTCTTTTTGTAGCCGCAGACCTGGCAGGTGCGCACGCCCTTGCCCGTCTGGTAGCAGGTGGGCTCGGTGGTGACCTCGATGCCGCCGAAGTCATGCTCTTCATAGTCGCTCTTGGCGGTGCAGCCGGCGTCGGCGCAGGCGTGCCAGTGGTAGGTGGCGTCGGTGCTCCACTTGCTGCTGTAGTTGTGGTCGGTGGCCAGCGCGGGGGCGGTCAGGCCCGTCATCAGGGTCATCGCCAACACCAGCGCGGGCAGTTTTCTGCTCCAAAATCCTTTCATAAGCAACCTCCGTTCTGATGGCTGAAAGTGGCAGTCTGATACTTGCCACCAGCATAGCGGAAAAGCACCTCACAATCATGAACAAATTATGAACAACTGCCCCGGAGAGCTGCCCAAAATATCCTGAAATTGGAAAAGCATTAAAATAGTACGGGAAACCTACATTTTCCTTTACAAAAATGGGCTGCTCTTGTATAATACTATGGCTAAAAAGATTTTCTGGAAATGGAGAATTTGCCATGGCTTTGATTGAATATGACGAGTACAAGCAGAAGCTGACGGCCCTGGAGCCGGAGCTGGAGAAGCTGTCTGCCGCGCTGGACCTGGAGGCCGCCCGGGCCGAGGTCCGCCGCCTGGAGGACGAGTCCGCCCAGGAGGGCTTCTGGAACGACCTGGAGCGGTCCCAGAAGGTCCACCAGCGGATGCGCCAGCTGCAGAACAAGATCGCCCGGCAGGAGAAGCTGCTGGGCGAGTGGGAGGACCTGACGGTGCTGTGCGAGATGGGCCAGGAGGCCGACGATCCCGATCTGCTGCAGGAGCTGAAGGACGGCTTCGCGGCCCTGGAGCAGCGGGTGGAGGAGACCCGGCTTACCACACTGCTCACCGGCGAGTATGACGCCAACAACGCCATCCTCACCATCCACCCCGGCGCCGGCGGCACCGAGGCCCAGGACTGGGCCCAGATGCTGTTCCGCATGTACACCCGCTGGGCGGAGCGCCATGACTTCAAGTGCACCACCCTGAACTACGAAGACGGCGACGAGGCGGGCATCAAGTCCGCCACCATCTCCATCGAGGGCGAGAACGCCTACGGCTTCCTCCGCAGCGAAAACGGCGTCCACCGGCTGGTGCGGGTGTCTCCCTTTGACGCCCAGGCCCGCCGCCAGACCTCCTTTGCCGCGGTGGAGGTGATGCCGGAGCTGCCGGATGACGTGGAGGTGGAGATCCGCCCCGAGGACATTGAGATGCAGGCCTGCCGCTCCTCCGGCGCCGGCGGCCAGCACATCAACAAGACCTCCTCCGCCGTCCGCCTGACCCACCTGCCCACCGGCATCGTGGTGTTCTGCCAGACGGAGCGGAGCCAGTTCCAGAACCGGGACAACGCCATGAAGATGCTGCGGGCCAAGCTGGTGGAGATGAAGATCCAGCAGCATGCGGAGAAAATCTCCGACATCAAGGGCGTCCAGATGAAGATCGAGTGGGGCAGCCAGATCCGCTCCTACGTGTTCATGCCCTACCAGCTGGTGAAGGACACCCGCACCGCCTACGAAACCGGCAACATCGACAATGTGATGGACGGCGACTTAGACGGCTTCATCAACGCCTACCTGACCCAGATGGCCACCGGCGAGCTGAAGAAGTAAATGATTCTGTCCGCGGGCTGCGGACGAGTGAAGACGGCTTTCCCTGTCTGACGGGGAAAGCCGTTTATCCGGATGACAGAGGAAAGGAATCCCATGTCCATGGAAAACAAGAGAGACGAACAGGGCCGGGAGGTCCGGGAAAACAAAATGGGCGTTCTGCCGGTGGGCAGGCTGCTGGCGGGCATGGCCATCCCCATGATGATCTCCATGCTGGTGCAGGCGCTGTACAACGTGGTGGACAGCGTGTTCGTGGCGCGGATCAGCCAGGACGCCTTCAACGCCGTGTCCCTGGCCTTCCCCCTCCAGACGCTGATGATCGCCGTGGGCAGCGGCACCGCCGTGGGCATCAACGCCCTGCTGTCCCGCTCCCTGGGGGAGCGGCGGCAGGAGACGGCGGACCGGGCCGCCAACACCGGCGTGTTTCTGGCCCTGTGCAGCGCGGCGGTGTTCGCCGTGCTGGGGCTGGCGCTGGGCCGGGTGTTCTTCGCCGCCCAGACCGCCAACGAGGCCATCGTCCGCTACGGCGCGGCCTACGCCCGGATCTGCCTGGGGCTGTCGGTGGGCCTGTTCTGCCAGTTCTGCTTTGAGCGGCTGCTGCAGTCCACCGGCCGCACGGCGCTGGCCATGTGCACCCAGCTCACCGGCGCCGTCATCAACATCGTGCTGGACCCCATCCTGATTTTCGGATTGCTGGGCGCGCCCCGGATGGAGGTGGCCGGCGCGGCGACAGCCACGGTGGCGGGACAGCTGGCGGCGGCCGCACTGGCGCTGGCGCTGAACCTGAAATGCAATCCGGACGTCCATCTCCGCCTCCGCCACATCCGCTGGCACGGGGACACCGCGGCGGAGATTTACCGGGTGGGCGTGCCCTCCATCATCATGCAGTCCATCGGCTCCGTCATGACCTTCGGCATGAACCAGATTCTCATCTCCTTCACCGAGGCGGCCACCGCCGTGTTCGGCGCTTATTACAAGGTCCAGAGCTTCATCTTCATGCCGGTGTTCGGCCTGAACAACGGCATGGTGCCCATTATCGCCTATAACTTCGGCGCCGCCCGGATGGACCGGGTGCGGAAGACCATCCGGCTGACCATCTGCACCTCCATCTCCATCATGACCGTGGGCTTCGCCGTGTTCCAGCTGTTCCCGGCGGCGCTGCTGTCCATCTTCACCCCCTCGGAGGAGATGCTGACCATCGGCGTCACGGCCCTGCGGATCATCAGCTGCACCTTCCCGGTGGCGGGGTTCTGCATCATCGCCGGCTCCGTGTTCCAGGCCATCGGCAACCCCATCTACAGCCTGATTGCCTCCGTGTGCCGCCAGCTGGTGGTGCTGCTGCCGGCGGCGTGGCTGCTGGCCAAAACCGGGCGGCTGGAGCTGGTGTGGCTCTCCTTCCTCATCGCGGAGGTATTCTCCCTGTTGCTGAGCCTGATTTTCATGAGACGCACCCTGCGTCAGGCGGAGGAGGCAGTCCGGGCCCGGCTGAACTAATCAAAAAAACGGACCGCCCAGCGGTCCGTTTTTTATAAGTATTGGGGAATCTGGGACAGGTGGTCCACAATGAAGTCCACCGGCAGGGCGATGTCATGGGGCGCTCCGGCGTGGTTGTACCAGCCGGTGTGGAGACCGAAGGCGATGCCGCCCTCCATGTCGGCGGTGAGGGAGTCCCCCAGCAGCAGCACCTCGTCTTTGGGCGGGTTTCCGATTCGCTCCAGGCAGGCGGCGAAAAAGGCGGCGGTGGGCTTGGTGGCGCCGATCTCCCGGGAGGCGAAAATCTCCCGGATAAAGGGCAGCATCCCCGCCAGCTCCAGCCGGTGGTGCTGCTGGGCATAGGAGGCGTTGCTGGCGGCGTAGACGGTGTATTTGCCGGCCAGGTACCGCAGGGCCTCCGGCGCGCCCTCCACCGGCTCGTGGCTTTCAAACAGCAGCTCCCCGAACCGGTCCTCGAAGGACGTCCCCTCGGCGGAGAGGCCCAGCTCCCGGAAAATGCGGTTCCAGCGGACCTGCCGCAGCCCCTCCCGGGTCAGGCGGCCCTGTTCAATGTCCCGCCACAGATCGTCGTTGATGGTGATGAAGGTGGGAAAGGTCCGGTCCGTGTAGGGCAGATCCAGCTCCCGGAAGCCCTGGCGGATGCACGCGTCGGCGCACTTGTGGAAATCCAGCAGGGTGTTGTCGATGTCAATGAGAATGGTGCGGATCATGGGCAGACCTCCTTTCCTCCGCATGATACCAGAAAGCCGGCAAAACCGCAAGAGAAAGGGGACGCGCAAAGCGCGTCCCCTTTCTCACTTTTTCAGGTATTCCTCCGGGTCCACCAGGTCCCCGTCTTTGGAGACGGAGAAATGGAGGTGGGGGCCGGAGGACCCTTCGATGAGGGAGGTGGTGCCCACGGCGCCGATGATCTGCCCGGCGGACACGTGGTCCCCCGCCCTGACGGTGGGACTGCCCTGGAGGCTGGCGTAGGTGGTCTGGTAGCCGCCGGAGTGGCCGATGATCACCGTGGTGCCCAGCAGATCGTCGTCGGCCACGGACAGCACTGTCCCGGCGCTGGCGGCCAGCACGTCGGTGCCCGGCGCGGCGGCGATGTCGATGCCGTCATGGGTCCGCCAGTCGTTGAGGGTGGCGTTGTAGGTCAGCCGGTCCACGGAGAAGGCGGCCACCATCTGCCCGCTGAGGGGCGACACCACCAGCGCCGGGGGCTGGGGCGTCACCGCCGTCACCGGCTTGGACACGGGGGCGGTCTCCTCCGGCTGGGGTTCCGGCTGAGGCTCCGGCTCCGGGTCCGGTACCGTCTCCGGAATCTCCGCCGGCAGCGCGGTCTCCACCGCCTCCTGGGGAGCGGACACCGCCGCCTGGCGGACGGTCTGCTCCGTTTCGGCGGAGGCGGCGGGGGTTTCCGCTTCTCCGCCGCCCCGGAACAGCAGGAGATAGCCCCACAGCCCAACGGCTGCCAGGCACAGGGCCAGAACGGCGTAGAATCCTCTGCTGCGGAACAGCTCATTGAATTTGTGCATTCGCAAATCCCTCCTTTTCTACCCCAGTATGGACAGGAAAAGGAGAGATTATACCCCAAATTCCGGAAAAATACGGAAAAAGGACTGCCTTTCCGGCAGCCCTTTTCAAAAGGCGGTTTAACGGTTTATTTGATGATCAGGGTGCTGCCGGTCATTTCCTCCGGCTTCTGCAGACCCATCACGTCCAGAATGGTGGGGGCGATGTCCGCCAGCTTGCCGCCCTTGCGCAGCTCCGTGCCGGCGCCGCAAAGAATGAAGGGCACCAGGTTGGTGGTGTGGGCGGTCATGGGGGAGCCGTCGGGCTGGGTCATCTGCTCGGCGTTGCCGTGGTCGGCGGTGACCATGGCGATGCCGCCCATTTTCAACGTGGCCTCCACCACCTCGCCCACGCAGGCGTCCACGGTTTCCACGGCCTTCACGGCGGCGCTGAACACGCCGGTGTGGCCCACCATGTCGCAGTTGGCGAAGTTCAGGATGATCACGTCATAGGCGCCGCTCTCAATGCGCTCCACGCATTTGGAGCAGACCTCGTAGGCGCTCATCTCCGGCTGGAGGTCATAGGTGGCTACCTTGGGGGAGGGCACCAGCACCCGGTCCTCGCCGGGGAACACGGTCTCGGAGCCGCCGTTGAAGAAGAAGGTCACGTGGGCGTACTTCTCCGTCTCGGCGATGCGCAGCTGGGTCATGCCCAGGGAGCTGAGGTACTCCCCCAGCCCGTTGCGGACGGATACCCGGGGGAAGGCCACCTCCACGTTGGGCATGGAGGCGTCATACTCCGTGTTGCACACGAAGGTCAGGGGGAAGGACTGGCGGGTGAAGCCGGTGAAGTCCGGGTCCACCAGCGCCCGGGTGATCTCCCGGGCACGGTCGGGGCGGAAGTTGAAGAAGATGACGCTGTCGTTGTCGGAGATGGTGCCGTCCAGATCGCAGACCACCGGCTCCACGAACTCGTCGGTGACGCCCCTGGCGTAGGAGTCCTTCACGGCGGCCACGGGCACGGGGTTGAAGGCGGCGCCCTCACCGTAGACCATGGCGTCATAGGCCTGCTCCAGCCGGTCCCAGCGCTTGTCCCGGTCCATGGCGTAGTAGCGGCCCATGACAGTGGCGATTTTGCCCACGCCGATCTCCCGGCACTGCTCCACCGTGCGGGCCACAAAGTCCGCACCGGAGGTGGGGGACACGTCCCGCCCGTCCAGAAAGGCGTGGATGTAGACCTTTTCCAGCGCCTTGTCCCGGGCCATGCGCAGCAGGGCGAACAGGTGCTCCAGGTGGGAGTGGACGCCGCCGTCGCTCAGCAGACCCATCAGGTGCAGGGAGGTGCCGTTTTTCAGGCACTCGTCCATGGCGTGGTTGTAGGCGGCGTTTTCAAAGAAGCTGCCGTCGGCAATGGCGTTGGTGATGCGGGGCAGGTCCTGAAACACCACCCGGCCGCCGCCGATGTTGGTGTGCCCTACCTCGCTGTTGCCCATCTGCCCCTGGGGCAGACCCACGCTGAGGCCGGAGGCGTCCAGCTCCGTGTGGGCGTACTCGGCAAACAGCCTGTCCAGATGGGGGGTGGCGGCGGCAGCCACGGCGTTGCCCTCCCGGTCGGAGGTCAGGCCGAAGCCGTCCATGATGATGAGAGTGGTCGGTGTTTTGCTCATGGAGAAAACCTCACTTTGTCCCAAATGGGGTGCTCAGTCCTGATTGGCGGCGTTGATGATGTCCACGAACTGGTCGGGCTTCAGGGCGGCGCCGCCGATGAGGCCGCCGTCGATGTCGGGCTGGGCCAGCAGCTCCGCGGCGTTCTTGGGGTTCATGGAGCCGCCGTACTGAATGGTGACGCTGCGGGCCACCCGGGCGCCGTACAGGCCGCGGATGGTGGCGCGGATGGCGGAGCAGACCTCGCCGGCCTGCTGGGCGGTGGCGGTCTTGCCGGTGCCGATGGCCCAGATGGGCTCATAGGCGATGATGCAGCGGCGCAGCTTGTCGGCGGGCACGCCGTACAGGGCGCTCTTCACCTGCAGGGAGATCCAGTCGGCGGTGACGCCGGACTCCCGCTGCTCCAGGCTCTCGCCCACGCAGATGATGGGACTCATGCCGGCGTTCAGCACGGCCAGCACCTTCTTGTTGACGGTCTGGTCGGTCTCGCAGAAGTACTGCCGGCGCTCGGAGTGGCCCACGATGACGTACTTCACGCCCAGGTCCTTCAGCATGTCGGCGGAGACCTCACCGGTGTAGGCGCCCTTCTCCTCGAAGTAGACATTCTCGGCGCCCACGGAGATCCGCAGGTCCTTGAAGGCCTTCATGGCGGTGGAGATATTGCAGGCGGGGACACAGATCAGCGTCTCGCACCACTTGGCGCGGGGCATGATCTTCTTGATGTCCTCGGCGAACTTCTTGGTCTCGGTGGCGGTCATGTTCATCTTCCAGTTGCCGGCGATGACGGTTTTACGGTATCTGCGATTCATGTTCTCTATTTCTCCTTCGATTTTGTTCTGACGGACCGCCCGGAGGCGGTGCGGGTGAATGTTTCTGCGGGGGAATTCTCCGGCGGGGAGTGCCCGCCGGAGGTATCCGGAAATACTTATTTGTCCAGCAGGCAGGCCACGCCGGGGAGTTCCTTGCCTTCCAGGAACTCCAGGGAGGCGCCGCCGCCGGTGGAGATGTGGGTCATCTTGTCGGCGTAACCCAGCTGGTCCACGGCAGCCGCGCTGTCGCCGCCGCCGATGATGGTGACGGCGCCGGTTTTGCTGAGGGCCTCGGCGATGGCCTGGGTGCCCACGGCGAAGGCGGGGAACTCAAACACGCCCATGGGGCCGTTCCAGATGACGGTGCCGGCGCCGGCCACGGCGCCGCAGTAGAGCTTCACGGTTTCGGGGCCGATGTCCAGACCCTGCCAGCCGTCGGGGATCTGGCCGGCGGGGACCACCTTGCGTTCCGCGTCGGGGGCGAACCTGTCGCCGCAGACGGAGTCCACCGGCAGCAGCAGCTTCACGCCCTTTTCGGCGGCCTTTTCCACCATCTGGTTGGCGTAGTCCTCCCAGTCGGCCTCCAGCAGGCTGTCGCCGATCTTTCCGCCCTTGGCGGCGGAGAAGGTGTAGGACATGCCGCCGCCGATGATGATGGTGTCGGCGATCTCCAGCAGGTTGTTGATGACGCCGATCTTGCTGGATACCTTGGAGCCGCCCAGAATGGCCACCAGGGGCCGCTTGGGGGCGGACAGGGCGCTGCCCATGACGTCCAGCTCCTTCTGAATCAGGAAGCCGGACACGGCGGGCAGATACGCGGCCACGCCGGCGGTGGAGGCGTGGGCCCGGTGGACGGCGCCGAAGGCGTCGGACACGTACAGCTCCGCCAGGGACGCCAGAGCCTTGGACAGCTCCGGGTCGTTCTTCGTCTCACCCGGCTCGAAGCGGGTGTTCTCCAGCAGCAGAATCTGGCCGGGCTGCAGCGCGGCGGCCTTGGCCCGGGCGTCGGGACCCACCACGTCGTCGGCCATGATGACCTCCTGGCCCAGCAGCTCGCTGAGCCGTTTGGCCACGGGCTTCAGGGACAGCTCCGGCTTCACCTCGCCCTTGGGCTTGCCCAGGTGGGAGCAGGCGATGACGGCGGCGCCGTTTTCCAGCAGATAGCGGATGGTGGGCAGCGCGGCGACAATGCGCTTGTCACTGGTGATCTCACCGGTGGCTTTATCCTGCGGCACGTTGAAGTCGCAGCGCAGCAGGACCTTCTTGCCCCGGACGTCCACGTCCAGAACAGTCTTTTTCCGGTAGTTCATGGAAAATTCCTCCTATATAGAATGTGAGGGGATCCGGAAGATCAGCGGTCGGCCATCTCGCCCACGTCCAGCAATCCGGGAAACCCGTTCTGCCGCAGGGCCTCGTACACGCAGACGGCCACCGTGTTGGACAGGTTCAGGCTCCGGGCCTCCGAAATCATGGGCAGGCGGATGCACCGCTGGGCGTATTGTTCCCGGAAAGCCTGGGGCAATCCGGCGGTCTCCTTGCCGAAAAACAGCCAGCTGTCCGGCGTGAACCGGGCCTGCTGATAGGAACGGGGGGCCTTGGTGGTGGTGAGCCACAGGTCCTGCCGGGCCTCGGGACGGCGGGTGAAGAAATCCTCTAAATTCTCGTAGTCGAAGACTTCCACCAGATGCCAGTAGTCCAGCCCGGCCCGCTTGACGGCCTTGTCGGAAATGTCGAACCCCAGGGGGCGGACCAGATGCAGGCGGCTGCCGGTGGCGGCGCAGGTGCGGGCGATGTTGCCGCAGTTCTGCGGGATCTCCGGCTCCACCAGAACGATATTCAGCATGGGCGGTCCCCTCCCTTTGTCCAGTGCAAGCTATTGTAATCCATTGTACGGACAAATTCAACTGTAAAATGGAGATTTATTCGCATTTTCATAAGAAATCACCACAAATGCGGACAAGATTCTGCAAAACGCCGAAAATGGGGCGGCCGCCGGAGGCCCCCGGTTTTTCAAAAACGGGGAAATCAACGGAAAATCCGGTCAAACTGCCAAAAAGACCTCTGAAAATTCTCCAAATGATTTCCGCACGCACACTGGATTTTTACCGGAAGCTTGCTATAATAGGCATAGAAGCGTATGGAAAGGAGGGGACCCCATTGGATCAAATGCGTGCAATCATCCTGCTGAATGATCCAATTTCCCCCAGTGCGCATGGCAAACCGCTGATGCTGACAGCCCTTATGTTTGAACCGATCCTGACCTGGGTCAGCGAAAAACTGAAGGCCGGTGGTGTGAGGCGGTTTTTTGTCGCCTGCGCTCCGGAATTTACGGAAGAGGTCCGGAACTGCTTCCGGACGGAGGACAACGTGACGGTGTCCGGCAGCCGGGAGGACCTGCTGGCCTTCCTGGCGGAGGACGGACCTGTGGCGGTGCTGCCGGGACCGGTGCTGCCGGTGCCGGAGGGAACCAGACATCTGGACAGCTGCGCCTGCACCGCGGAGGCCGCGGCGCTGCGGCGGGGCTGGGAAAACGGCGGAATCGCCGGGGTGACGGGCACCGTTCCCCTGGAGGGCTTCGCGGATATTGCAACCCCGCGGGAGGCCCGGGAGCTGAGCCTGCTGTGCCGGGATGACGTGGTGGACCGCCTGCTGGACGCGGGGGCGGAGATCCTGGACCCGGACGCGGTGTATATCGGGCCCCGGGTGGAGCTGGGAGAGAACACCGTGGTGCTGCCGGGGACCATTCTCCGGGGCGCCGTGAAAATCGGCCGGAACTGTGAGATCGGCCCCAACACCATGATCCGGGACTGTGTCATCGGCGATGACACCACTGTCAACGCCTCCCAGCTCAACGAGAGCACCGTGGGCAGCCGCACCAATATCGGACCCTTTGCCTATGTCCGCCCCAACTGCCGCATCGGGGATGACATCAAGGTGGGGGACTTTGTGGAGGTGAAAAACTCCTCCATCGGTGACGGCACCAAGATTTCCCATCTCACCTATGTGGGCGACAGCGACGTGGGCCGGAAGGTGAACTTCGGCTGCGGCACCGTCACCACCAACTACGACGGATTCAGAAAATACCGCTGCACCATCGGGGACCGGGCCTTCATCGGCTGCAACACCAACCTGGTGGCGCCGGTGACGGTGGGCGAGGGGGCGTATACCGCCGCCGGCAGCACCATCACCGAGGAGGTCCCCGCCGACGCGCTGGCCGTGGCCAGAAGTCGCCAGAAGAACCTGGAGGGCTGGGCCGAGCGCCGCCGCCGGATGCACGAGAACCATAAATAAGTCTTTCAAAATCATTCAAATACGATCAGAAAGAAAGAGGGAGAACAAACATGATTTCTCACGGCAAAGACATCAAGATTTTCACCGGCAACGCCAATCCCCAACTGGCGGACGACATCTGCAAGCTGATGGGCACCAAGCTGGGCGAGGCGGAGGTCGGAACCTTCTCCGACGGCGAGATCTTCGTGTCCCTGTATGAGACCGTCCGCGGCAGCGACGTGTTCGTCATCCAGCCCACCTGCAACCCCACCAACAAGAATCTGATGGAGCTGCTGATCATGACCGACGCCCTGAAGCGCGCCTCCGCCGGCCGCATCACCGCCGTCATGCCCTACTACGGCTACGCCCGTCAGGACCGCAAGGCCAAGGCCCGTGACCCCATCACCGCCAAGCTGGTGGCCAACATGCTGGTGGCCGCCGGCGCCGACCGGGTGCTGACCATGGACCTCCACGCCTCCCAGATCCAGGGCTTCTTCGACATCCCCGTGGATAACCTGGCCGGCAACCCCATCTTCGTGGACTACTACGCCAAGAAGTTCGGCGGCGCCTGCGAGGACATGGTGGTGGTGTCCCCCGACGTGGGCTCCGTGGCCCGTGCCCGCGCCTTCGCCCAGAAGCTGCACATGAACCTGGCCATCGTGGACAAGCGCCGTCAGAAGGCCAACCAGTGCGAGGTCATGAACGTCATCGGCGACGTCCGGGGCAAGGACTGCATCCTGTTTGACGACATGGTGGACACCGGCGGATCCCTGTGCAACGCCGCCAAGGCCGTTATGGAAGTGGGCGGCGCCAAGAGCGTCCACGCCTGCGCCTCCCACGGCGTGCTGTCCGGCCCCGCCATTGAGCGCATCAACAACAGCGTCATCACCGAGCTGGCCCTGCTGGACACCATTCCCCCCATCGAAGCCGGCAAGAGCGACCGCATCAAGTACCTGACTGTGGCCCCCATGTTCGCCGAGGCCATCGAGCGTATCTATCAGGAGGTCTCCATCTCCAAGCTGTTCCGGTAAGGCGGAGCGGGAGCGTCCCATCACAATAAGAACCATCAAAGGCGGGAAAGGCGACTTTCCCGCCTTTGCGGGCTGTATCAAACAAGTTTATGCAAAAGGAGCAAACACAATGCTGTTCGGCAAAAAACCCTCCGGCGTGGAATGGCTGGTGGTGGGTCTGGGAAACCCCGGCGAGAAGTACGCCAGAACCCGCCACAACATGGGCTTTCTGACGCTGGACCTGCTGGCGGAACGGGAGCATGTGAAAATCGACCGCATCAAGTTCAAGGCCACCACCGCCCAGGCCACCGTGGGCGGCGCCCGCTGCCTGCTGCTCAAGCCCCAGACCTATATGAACCTGTCCGGCGAGGCGGTGCGGGAGGCGGCCCAGTTCTATAAAATCCCCGCCGACCACGTGCTGGTGATCTACGATGACGTGTCGCTGCCGGTGGGGAAGATCCGGGTGCGGCCCTCCGGCAGCGCCGGCGGCCACAACGGCATCAAGAATATCATCGCCCACCTGGGCACCGACCAATTCCCCCGGGTGAAGATCGGCACCGGCGCCCCGGGCCAGGACGGCGACATGATCGACTGGGTCATCGGTGAGCCGTCCCAGGCGGACAGGAAGGTGCTGCTGGAGTCCTTCAAACGGGCCATCGACGCGGCGGAGTGCGTCATCGAAAACGGCGGCGACTGCCAGAAGGCCATGAACCGCTTCAACTGAAGGGAGGCGGCCTTATGCGCTGGCTGAACCGGCATCCACTTGCGTACAGTGCGGCAGTCTGCCTGCTGGCAGCTGCCGCCGTACTGGCTGTGACGGCGGGAGCCTCTCCCTTGCTGCTGGCGGCGGTTCCGGCGGTCTGCTGGTGCCTGCGGAAGCTGCCGGGGCGATTGCTGCTGCGGGAGCTGGGAGAGTCCGGCCGGGCGCTGACGGAGGAGTGCGATCCGGAGCCGCTGGAGCGGACCTGCCGGGAGATTGCCGAAAGCCGGAAGGGCGGTCGAAAGACTGTCCTGCTGGTGGAGGTGCAGCTGCTCTATGCCGACGCGGTGTCCTGTCTGGGCCGGTTTGACGAGGCGGAGCGGGAGCTGGACCGGGTGCTGTTCGGCTATGAGCAGTACGACAAAAGCACCCAGCTGCTGATTGAGATGGAGGCCAGCGAGGTGAAGCTGCGGGCGGGAAAGCCCGCCGACGCCCTCTCCTACCTCCGGGAGGCGGAGAAAAAGGTTCACAGGATGGAGGGCCTCCCGCCTTTCATGGCGGCGTCAGTGGAAAACCGCTTCCTCTGGTACCGTCTGGTGACGGAGGGCGGCTCTCAGGAGCTGCTGGAGGCCTTCCAAAAGGCGATGGAAACGGCGGCTTCCCGGCTGGACCGGGTGTGCGGCCACATGAACATCGCCCGGTGCCTGCTGTCCATGGGCCGCCGGGAGGAAGCCCGGCCCCATCTGGAATTCGCGGCGGAGCAGGGGAACAAGCTGTATCTCCGCCGGGAAGCCCAACAGGCCTTGGCAGAACTGCCGTAACGTTTTCCGCGCTCCGGCCGTCTGTTCAGAAAAGGGGGCGTGGGAATGAAACGAAAAATCCGCAAACGCTGGCTGGCCCTTGCGGCCGTGATGGTCCTGTGCGCCGCGGTGCTGGCGTGGCCGGTACCCTTTGCCCGGTACGCCAACACGGCGGAGGCAGAGTACATGATCCTGCTGTCCCGGGAGAGCGGCACGTCCCGCTCCCGGTCGGATCTGACGCCGGAGGAGCTGGGACAGGTGCTGCCGCTGCTGGAGAACGGACGGCTCCGCTGGCGGGGCTTCTGCCGGAACATCGTGTATTCCGGCGGGGAGACCCTGTACTCCTTTACTCTGAGCCACACGGAAAACGGCACCTGCGTGCAGGATGCCCGGTTCGAGCTGCTCAGCGACGGCACCCTTTACAACGTGTGGTACAATGTGGGTTATACCCGCTTCCGGCTGGAGGGCGTGGACATGGAAGCCCTTTGCCGGACGCTGGAGGGCCTGCTCTCCGGCGGCGGGGCGTAAAAAACGGCGCAAGTCTGTCCCCGGCGCCGCATAAGAAAGAAACGGCACATCCCCCCTCTCCGGCGGCGGGATGCGCCCCGTTCTGCGTTAGATTGCCAAATTTTAACAGAAGGTGTCATGCCTATGGAACAGCTGCTGAAAAAACTGAATACCATTCCCGAGGCGGCGGAGCTGGTCCGCCGGGTGGAGGAGGGTGGCTGCCCGGCGGCGGTGTCGGGTCTGCAGCCGGTCCACCGGGCGGAGATCGGCGCGGCGGTGGCTTACGGCGCGCATCGCCCGGCGGTGTTTGTCTGCGGCGACGAGCGGGAGCTGCAGGCTCTGGCGGCGGACCTGCAGGCCCTGACCGGCACCGCGCCGGTGAAGCTGCTGGCCCGGGAGTGGCAGTTCCACCCCAACGCCGTGTCCAGCCGCTCCTGGGAGCAGGACCGGCTGGCGGCGCTGTACGCCCTGGCCCGGGGGGAGGCGCCCCTGGTGACGGCCACCATCGACGGCCTCATGGCCCGGACGCTGCCGGAGGAGCTGCTGCTGGCCTCCGCCGTGACGCTGCGGGTGGGGGAGCGGCTGGATCTGAAGGCCATGGCGGACCGGCTGGTCTCCGGCGGCTATACCCGCTGCGACCAGGTGGAGGGCGTGGGCCAGTTCGCCCTGCGGGGCGGCATTCTGGACGTGTTCTCCCCTCTGATGGACCAGCCGGTGCGCTGCGAGCTGTTTGACGACGAGATCGACTCCCTGGGCTGCTTCGACCCCGGTACCCAGCGGCGGACGAAAAACGCGGAGGAGGCCCTGATCCTGCCGGCAGCGGAGGTGCTGCCCCATCTGGCGGAGGGGGGGCTGGAGGGCCTGGCGGCCAAGCTGGAGACCCTGGCGGGGAAGCTGGCCAGGCGGCCCAAGGCGGCATCGCTGGTGACCACCCTCCGGGGCGACGCGGAGCGGCTGCGCTCCGGCGCGGTTCCCGGCGGACCGGACCGGTATCTGGCGGCCATCCATCCGGACATGACCACGGCCCTGGACTACCTGCCCGCCGACGCGGTGGTGTTCCTGTGCGAAAGCGGCCGGGTGGACGAGCGGGTGAAGCACACCGTGCTGCAGGTCCGGCAGGACACGGAGGCGCTGATGGAGGCGGGGCTGCTGGCGGGGGATTTCGCGGCCCTGACCCTGACGGAGCCGGAGCTGTACGAAAAGCTGGAGGAGTTCCCCGTCATCATGATGGACTCCCTGCCCACCTCCCGGCTGCCGCTGCGGCCCCGGGGACTGCTGGGCCTCAGCGCCCGGCAGCTGTCCTCCTACGGCGGCAGCCTGGAGACGGCGGTGTCCGACATGGAGCACTACCGGAACACCGGCACCGCCATTCTGGTGCTGTGCGGCGGCGAGACCCGGGCGAAGAACCTGTACCACATTCTGGAGGACAAGGGCATCACGGCCACGCTGGACCTTGAGGGACGGGCCATGCCCGTCCCCGGGGAAGTGCGCATCACCATCGGCGCCCTGTCCGCCGGCAGCGAGTATCCCCAGCTGAAGCTGGCCATTCTCACGGAGGGCCAGCTGCTGGCGGTGCCCCGGAGGCGGCAGCGGCTGAAAAAGGAGTCCAACCGCCAGAAGCTCCAGTCCTACACGGACCTGTCCCCCGGGGATCTGGTGGTTCACGTCCACCACGGCGTGGGCCGGTTCACCGGTATCCAGAAAATGCCGGTGGACGGGGTGGAAAAGGACTATATCAAAATCGAATACGCCGGCGGCGACTGCCTGTATGTCCCCGTCACCCAGCTGGACCTGGTGAGCAAGTATATCGGCGGCGGGGAGGAGGCCCAGGAGCACACCCGGCTGAACCGGCTGGGAGGCACCGAGTGGGCTAAGCAGAAATCCAGGGCCAAGGCCGCCGTCCGGGACCTGGCCAAGGGCCTGATCCAGCTGTACGCCCAGCGGTCCCGGCAGCCGGGCTTCGCCTTCTCCCCGGACTCCGCCTGGCAGCAGGAGTTTGAGGAGGCCTTCGGATACGAGGAAACCGACGATCAGATGCGGGCCATCCGGGAGATCAAGACGGATATGGAGCGGCCCCGGCCCATGGACCGGCTGCTGTGCGGCGACGTGGGCGTGGGCAAGACCGAAGTGGCCCTGCGCGCCGCCTTCAAGTGCGTGATGGGCGGCAAGCAGTGCGCCATTCTGGCTCCCACCACATTGCTGGCGTGGCAGCACTACAACACCATCCTTTCCCGCATGGAAGCC
>NZ_JAXEBZ010000022.1:0-23065 GCF_034093755.1 Dysosmobacter sp.
GCGACGGAAGAATGCCTCCTTGCTGCCATGGCCCTAAACCTTAAGAGGATGGTAAATGCCGTCTTTTTCTATCTCCAAATCTCCTGTTCTGCCAGACCCGCCGCGGGTTTCGGCAGAATTTTCGTTTTTGTCAACAGGTCCTTTATTGTACTTTATCCCGGGTTCTGCTGGTTTACGGCGGCGGCAGCATCAAGAAAAACGGCATTTATGACAAGGTCTGCTCCCTGCTGAAGGACTTTACGGTTTATGAACTGCCGGGAATCGAACCCAACCCCAAGATCGACTCCGTCCGCAAAGGCGTGGCCCTGTGCAAGGAGCATCAGATCGACATGGTGCTCTCCGTAGGCGGCGGCAGCTGCATTGATGCCTCCAAGAACATCGCCTGCGGCGCCTTCTACGACGGCGATCCCTGGGATCTGGTCATCGGCCACAGCAAGGTCACGAAGGTGCTGCCCATCGCCGTGGTACTCACCATCGCCGCCACCGGCTCGGAGATGGACAACGCGGCGGTGATCAGCAATCCCGAGACCAACGAGAAGCTGGAGCTGAACGCCCCCAACCTCTACCCCACCCTCTCCATCTGCGACCCCACCTACCTGTTCACGCTGCCGCCGAAGCAGACCGCCGCCGGCACGGTGGACATCATGTCCCACGTGATGGAGCAGTATTTCCAGCCCAACAACGAGGCCTTCCTCACCGACCGCTTTTCCGAGAGCGTGCTGAAAACCTGCATCAAATACGGCCCCATCGCCCTGAAAACGCCGGACGACTACGAGGCCCGCTCCAACCTGATGTGGGCCAGCTCCATTGCCCTCAACCACCTGCTCACCGTAGGCAAGGGCGGCGCCTGGTCCTGCCACCCCATGGAGCACGAGCTGAGCGCCTATTACGACATCACCCACGGCGTCGGACTGGCCATTGTCACCCCCGCGTGGATGCGCTACGTGCTGAATGACAAGACCCTGGACCGGTTCGTGATGTTCGCCCGGAACGTCTGGGCCGTGGAGGAGCCGGACCCCCGGAAGGCAGCCCTGGAGGGCATCGACAGAACCGCCGCCTTCTTCCGGGAGCTGGGCATGCCCGCCACCCTGAAAGAGGTGGGCATCGGCCCGGAGCACTTTGAAGTGATGGCGGAGGAGGCGGTCCGCGTCAGCGGCATCGCCAAGCGGTCCTTCTGCCTGCTGAACCGGGACGATATCGTCAGCATCTTCAACAGCTGTCTGGAATAACCCCACAGCCCCCACCTCATCAGCAGCGCCCCCCGATTCGCGGAATCGGGGGGCGTGCAGCTTGTCAAAGAACCTCCTTTTGGGGATAAAGGGGGTTGTTTCGCAGGGGGAGTACGAGGGGGCGGGAGCCCCCTCGTGTGGAATCGAATGCCTGCAAAAAGCCTGCGCAGCGGCAGCTTTTTGGACTGCGCAGCAGGCAAAAAAGCGAGGCATTGTAAAGCAATGGATGTTGCTATCTGACGGGCGGAATGCTATAATCGTTGAAAACTGAGGACCCCACGGCAGAAAACCGCCGTCTGACCCCTGTAGGGAACAGCTTTCTCCCCGCTGCGAAGCAGAACCCATCAAACAGAAAAGGAGCGATACTATGAGCCTGATGACTGCATCCAGTATGGAATCCCGCTGGCGCGGATATGAGTATTTCGAGAGTGGAAAAGTGTCGAACCTGGAACGGCTCGGAGACAAGCGTTTCCAGGCCACTGTGGACGGAAACGGAGATGCGCCGTACAGCGTCACCATCGATCTGGAGCATCTGCGCCGGTCCTCCTGCACCTGTCCCCACGCCGCCGGCAAACGGACCGTCTGCAAGCATATGGTGGCTGTGTTCTTTGCCGCATACCCGGAGGAGGCCGAGAAATACTTTGCGGATGTTGGGAAACTGGAGGAAAAATGGAGACGCCATCAGGAGGAGCTGTCCAACAAGCTGATCCGGTACGTCCATAGTCTCAAAAAGCAGGAGGCCCAGGAGCTGCTTCTTCAGCTGCTGGAGGCCGGCCCCGAATGGCAGCGGGACGGCTTCATCCGGGAGCACATCGGCCCCACGGACTTTTCCAGCGCCGATTTGGAGGTTTCCGGCGGCGGCAAATAACGGCAGGTTGTTCTTACACGGTCGCAGCAGAGCAGAAGGCCCGCGTGACCTACGACAATATTCTGCGGCTGTCCGATGACCCGGACGTCAACGACGTCATCCGGTTCCTGCGGGCTCGGGAGATCGTCCACTTCCAGCGCTTCGGCGAGGGACTGCGGCTGGTCAAGGACCGGCTGGACGAAAAAAACATCTACTATATCAACCCCAGCTTCGACCGGTGACAAAATGCCCCACCGTGCGGTTCTCCCGCACGGTGGGGCATTTTTTACAGTGCTTCCGGCTCGGCCGGGTCAGGGGCGTACGGGGCACCGCCCCATTACTTTCCCTCAGACACCACGCGGACGGCAGGCGCCTGCACGCCGGCGGCGGCCAGCGCCTCGGTGATCTTCTGGGTCAGGTCAAAGTACACCGCCCAGTAGTCCTCGTTTTTGCACCAGGCCCGGACGGTGAACTCCATGGCCTCGTTGGTGCCGCCGCTGAGGCGGGCAAAGGGGGCGTCCGGCTGGGACAGCACCTTCTCCTGCTCCGCCATGACCTGCTGCATGATCTCCTGAATTCTGGCCGGCGCCTCAGACTTGGCGCAGGCGAAGGTCAGGTCCACCCGGCGCAGCTCCGCGGAGGAATAATCCACCACGTTGGTATTCATCAGGCTGCCGTTGGGCACGGTAATCCGCTTGTTGTCCAGCGTCATGATGACGGTGTAGAACAGCGTCACTTCCTTCACCACGCCGGAGACGCCGGCGGCGTCCACATAGTCACCCAGCTTGAAGGGCTTGAACACCATCAGCATGATGCCGCCTGCCAGGTTGGACAGGGCGCCCTGCAGCGCAAGGCCGATGGCCACGCCGGCGGAGGCGAGCACCGTCACCACGGAGGCCATGGGAACGCCCAGAATGCCGATGACGCAGATCAGCAGCAGCACATACAGTGCGATCTTCACGAAGCTGAGGGTGAAGGTCCGGACCTCGCCCTCCAGCCGCCCCAGAGCCTTGCTCTTCTCCAGCAGTTCCAGGAGCTTGCGGATGATGAATCTGCCCACCACAAAGACAATGGCGGCAAACAGCAGCGTCATCACCGCGGACGAGATCACCGACATCACAGCGCCGCCCGCGTAAAACCCGATCACGTTTCCCATACTCAATCCTCTCCTTTGTTTTGTGATACCCTTACTATAGCATACCTTTTGGCATATGGAAATCGCTTTATCAAATTTTACAGTCCCCCGCCGGACGCAAAGAGAGCCGGGACAAATGTCCCGGCTCTCTCGTTGCTCTTTTGCGGGGAGCGCTTACTTCACCATGGAAGCGATCTCGGCAGCGAAGTTCTCCTGCTTCTTCTCGATGCCCTCGCCCTTCTCGAAGCGGACGGCGTCCTTGAAGGACACCTTGCCGCCCAGAGCCTTGGCAGCGGAGGCGATATACTTCTCGACGCTCATGCTGCCGTCCTTCACGAACTCCTGCTGCAGCAGGCAGTTCTCGGCGTAGAACTTGTTCAGCTTGCCCATGACGATCTTCTCGCGGACCTGCTCGGGCTTGCCGGCCATCTTGGGATCGTTGGCCATCTGGACCATCATGATGTGCTTCTCCTGATCCAGCACCTCCTGGGTCACCTGGGACTTGTCCCAGAAACGGGGATTCAGAGCGGCGATCTGCATGGCAACGTCCTTGCCGATCTCGGTGGCGTCAACGCCGCCCTCGACCTCCAGGTTCACCAGCACGCCGATCTTGCCGCCGGCGTGGATATAGGGAACGGACACGCCGTCAGCAAAACGGGCAAAGCGGCGGACCTTGATGTTCTCGCCGATGACCAGAACCATCTCCTGCTGCTGCTGGGTGACGGTCAGGTCGGTGCCGTCATACTTGCAGGCCATCAGGGCGTCCAGGTCGGCGGGAGCCTCCTTGGCCACGGTGGCGGCCACGCCCTTGACAAAGTCCACAAACTTCTCGTTCTTGCCCACGAAGTCGGTCTCGGCGTTGACCTCAACCACAACGCCCACACCGTCGATCACGGCGGCGTAAGCCATGCCCTCGGCGGCAATGCGGGAGGCCTTCTTGGCGGAAGCGGCAATGCCCTTCTCGCGCAGCCACTCCACAGCCTTGTCCATGTCACCGTCGGAGGCGGTCAGGGCCTTCTTGCAGTCCATCATGCCGGCGCCGGTCATCTCGCGCAGGGTCTTCACATCCATAGCGGTAAATGCCATTTTCAATTCCTCCAATATCAGAATGGGAGAGCCTTCTCTCCGGTGTTGTCAGAAATCCGGGCTGGATTACTCAGCCTTCTCCTCGGCGGCCTCTTCCATCTGCTCGCCCTGCTTGCCCTCCAGCACGGCGTTGGCCATGACAGAGGAGATCAGCTTGATGGCGCGGATGGCGTCGTCGTTGCCGGGGATGACATAGTCGATCTCGTCGGGATCGCAGTTGGTGTCGGCGATGGCCACAACGGGGATGCCCAGCTTGTGGGCCTCGGCGATGGCGTTGCGCTCCTTGCGGGTGTCCACGATGAACAGGGCGCCGGGCAGAGTGCGCATTTCCTTCACGCCGCCCAGATACTTCTCCAGCTTGGCGATCTCGCCCAGGTGCTTCATGACTTCCTTCTTGGGCAGCATATCAAAGGTGCCGTCCTCCTGCATGGTCTTCAGCTGGTTCAGACGGTCCACACGGGTGCGCATGGTCTTGAAGTTGGTCATCATGCCGCCCAGCCAACGGGCGTTGACATAGTACTGGCCGCAGCGGGTAGCCTCCTCGCGGATGGCCTCCTGAGCCTGCTTCTTGGTGCCCACGAACAGCAGGGACTTGCCGCTGGCGGACAGCTCACGGACGAAGCTGTAAGCCTCTTCCAGCTTGCGGACGGTCTTCTGCAGGTCCACGATATAGATGCCGTTGCGCTCGGTGTAGATATAGGGAGCCATCTTGGGGTTCCAGCGACGGGTCTGGTGACCGAAGTGGACGCCCGCCTCCAGCAGGGCCTTCATGGAAACGACGTTAGAATTTGCCATTGTGTTCTGTTCCTCCAAATCAAATTTAGTTTGTACCTCTAACCGCCTCATTCTCCCTGCCAACCGTTTCCGGCACAGACAGAAAGTCCGCGGCTATGCGGAATGCTGAAATATAATACCATAAGACTTGGCCGGATGCAAGTGCTATTTGCCAAAAAACAAGCGAAAATTCCGGCATTTCTCCGAAATTTTCGCTTCCGGCCCGTTTTAAAATCTTCTCCGCCGCTTCCGCTCCAGCTGCGGGTCCCGCCGTTGGAAGGGCTTGTCGATGAGGATGATGTCATCCCCGATCCGCTGGATGCACTCCCAGGGAATGTAGAACTCCTCCCCCCTGCCGAACAGGCCGAAAAAGCGGCACCGCCCGTAAACGATGATGGCGCAGACCTGCCCCTCCGGCAGCTTGATCTCCACGTCTCCCACGTAGCCCAGCCGGCAGCCGTCGCAGACGTTGATCACTTCCTTGCACTGCATATCCCGCATCCTGCACTGCATGACCTCCACCCCCTGTCAGAAGCCTATGCGCCCGGCGGAATGTCCTATTCCCGCCGGCAGGCCGGACCTTTTTCGTCACGCCGCGACAGTATAGAAACTCCCCCCGCCGCCCATACTGTTTCCGCCGGCTTATCCGGCGCAAGGGGGCGGTTATCATGCAGGGAAAAGTGGAGATCTGTGGCGTGAACACATCGCGGCTGAAGGTGCTGAAAAACGAGGAGACCATGGCGCTGCTGCGGCAGTATCAGGCAGGCGATCAGAACGCCCGGCAGCAGCTCATTGAGGGAAATCTGCGGCTGGTGCTGTCTGTGATCCAGAAGTTCACCGGCCGGGGCGAGAATGTGGACGATCTCTTTCAGGTGGGCTGCGTGGGGCTCATCAAAGCCATTGACAATTTCGACATCTCCCAGCCGGTGCGCTTTTCCACCTACGGCGTGCCCATGATCATCGGGGAGATCCGCCGGTATCTGCGGGACAACAGCGCCATCCGGGTCTCCCGCAGCATGCGGGACACGGCCTACCGGGTGCTGCAGGCCCGGGAGCGGCTGGTGGCCCAGAACCAGCGGGAGCCGACCGTGGAGCAGATCGCCCGGGAGCTGGGGATTCCCCGGGAGGACGTGGTATTCGCCATGGACGCGGTGGTGGACCCGGTGTCGCTCTACGAGCCGGTCTACTCCGACGGCGGCGATTCCCTGTGCGTCATGGACCAGGTGCGGGACAACCGCAACACCGACGAGAACTGGATTGACCGCATCGCCCTGAAGGAGGCGGTGCGGAAGCTGGATGAGCGGGAGCGGCGCATCCTCTCCCTGCGGTTTTACGAGGGCAAGACCCAGATGGAGGTCTCCGCCGAGGTGGGCATCTCCCAGGCCCAGGTCTCCCGGCTGGAGAAAGGCGCCATCAACACCATCCGCAAAAACCTCTGAGGCGGAAAAGGTTTGACCTTCTCTCCGTTTCGGCGTATGATGGCCTCAGAAATACGAAGGAGGCCGCACCATGGATTACGGAGAGATCGCCAGATACCGCAACAACCGCTCCCGCTTCGCCCAAAAGATGGGCATCTTTGTGGAGGAGATCCGGGAGGGCTACGCAAAAGCCGTCAAAACCATTGAGGAGGATGACACCAACCCGGTGGGCCGCGCCCACGGCGCGGTTCTGTTCGCCCTGGCGGACACCGCCTGCGGCTCCGCCGCCGTGTCCCGGGGCTACAAATGCGTGACGCTGAACGCCGCGTACAACTTCCTCCGGGGCGGCATGGTGGGCGACACCATTACCGCCGAGGCCCGGGAAGTGAAATACGGCAGCACCGTCAGCGTGTATGACGTCACCCTCACGGACCAGAACGGAACGCTGGTGGGCACCGCCACCATGACGTTCTACTGTCTCAAGGAGCCGCTGGACCTGTGACAGGCTCCCGAAAAAGGCGCAAAAAGCCTGTCCCTTTCGGGACAGGCTTTTTGATTTACTTTTTGAAGCCGTCCTTCAGGGACACGCTGCGGTTGAACACCAGATGGCCGGGCCGGGAGTCCTTGTTGTCCAGGCAGAAATAGCCCAGACGCATGAACTGGAAGCTGGCAGGCGCCGCGGCGTCAGCCAGGCTGGCCTCCACCTTGCAGCCGGTGAGAACCTGCAGGGAGTCGGGATTCAGGCAGTCCAGGAAGTTCTTGTCCGCGCCGTCCGGGTCCGCGTCGGTGAACAGGTTGTCATACAGACGGACCTCGGCGTCCACGGCGGTGGCGGCGTCCACCCAGTGGATGGTGGCGCCCTTCACCTTGCGGCCGTCGGCGGGATCGCCGCCCCGGCTCTCCGGGTCATACTCGCACAGCACCTCCGTCACGTTGCCCTCCGCGTCCTTGACGCAGCCGGTGCAGGTGATGAGGTAGGCGCCCTTCAGACGGCACTCGGGGCCGCCGGGGAACAGGCGCTTGTACTTGGGCACGGGAGTCTCCAGGAAATCGTCGGCCTCCACCCACAGATGGCGGGAGAAGGACACCTGACGGGTGCCGGCAGCGGGGTCCACGGGGTTGTTCTCCACGGTGACGGTCTCACTCTCCCCCTCGGGGTAGTTGGTAATGGTCAGTCTGACGGGGTGGGTAACGGCCATGACCCGCCGGGCCGTCTCATTCAGGTCCTCCCGCAGGCAGTGCTCCAGGAAGCTGTACTCCACCACGTTGGCGGACTTGGCCACGCCGATGCGGTCGCAGAAGTTGCGGATGGACCGGGGGGTATAGCCCCGGCGGCGCAGGCCGCACAGGGTGGGCATCCGGGGATCGTCCCAGCCGGAGACCTTGCCGCCCTCCACCAGGGCCCGCAGCTTCCGCTTACTCATGACGGTATGGTCAATGCCCAGGCGGGCAAACTCAATCTGCCGGGGCTTGCTGGGCAGGTCGCAGTTCTCCACCACCCAGTTGTACAGGGGACGGTGGGCCTCAAACTCCAGCGAGCAGAGGCTGTGGGTAATGCCCTCCAGTGCGTCCTGGATGGGGTGGGCGAAGTCATACATGGGATAGATGCACCACTTGTCGCCCTGGCGGTGATGGTGCATGTGGTTGATGCGGTAGAGCACCGGGTCCCGCATGTTGAAGTTGCCGGAGGCCAGGTCGATCTTGGCCCGCAGCGTCATGGCGCCATTGGGGAACTCCCCTGCCCGCATCCGGGCAAACAGGTCCAGGCTCTCCTCCACGGGGCGGTCCCGGTAGGGGCTTCTGGCAGGCACGCCGATGCTGCCGCGGTACTCCCTGAACTGCTCCGGCGTCAGCTCGCAGACGTAGGCCAGGCCCTTTTTGATCAGGCCCACCGCCTGGCGGTAATCCTCCTCAAAATAGTCGGAGCCGTAGAAAAAGCGGTCGTCCCAGTCAAAGCCCAGCCAGTGGATGTCCTCCTTGATGGCCTCCACAAACTCCTCGTCCTCCTTGGTGGGGTTGGTGTCGTCCATCCGCAGGTTGCACAGGCCGCCGTACTTTTCGGCGGTGCCGAAGTCGATGGTCAGGGCCTTGCAGTGGCCGATGTGGAGGTAGCCGTTGGGCTCCGGCGGGAACCGGGTATGGACCGTCATGCCCTCAAACTGGCCGCCGGGGGCGATGTCCTCGTCGATAAACGCATGGATGAAGTTCTTGCTCTCGGACGCTTCCTCCTGCGTGGTTCTGATCTCTTCTGCCATAAGCCGTCATTCCCTTCTCTTCCGGTAATGAATTAGGCACCATTATACCGAAGCCTGTCCGAAATTGCAAGGGGAATCCCGCACAAAAGCGGCGGAAGCCTCAATCCCGCGCAAGCCAGTCCTCCACCACGTCCCGCAGGGAGACCGGCGTCACCAGAAACTCCATCAGCAGCTCTCCCAGGGTCTGGATATCCTGCCGGGAGACGGTTACGTCCCGCAGAGCGGCCTCATCTCCGTCGGAGGCAATTTTCACCCCGTACTGTTTCCGGCCGCGTTCCCCTGTCTCAACCAGCAGGTAGTATTCGTACCACCGGTTCCTGATGTACCTCTCGCCGATGAAAATCTCCCGCAAGACGGTTCCCCCTTTCCAGATCTCAGATCGTCGTGTTATCGTGTTATGGAACCTCGTGTCACTATCATAGCATCAACCCGGGTTATGATCTGTCAATCGTCGTCGAATCCGAAAAAACCCATCCCCGGAGCCGTGTCCGGGGATGGGTTCAGGGCAGCTGCTCCACAACAGCCCGCAGTTCTTCTTTTGTATAGAGCAGGTTCAGCGCCTCCAGCATGCCGTTGGCGGACAGGCGCTCCGGCAGCTCCAGGCGGCGCAGCAGCGCCTGCCGCCGTTCCGCCGCCCCCGGGCCGCCGGAGAGGCCCCAGGCAAACAGGTCCGCCTTGGTGACGGTTCCGCCGGCGGAGGGCGCCGGGGTTTCTTCGTCCTCGAAGGTGGCGCCGGCCCGGCGCAGGGCCTCCAGCAGCACCTCCGGCCGCATGCCCTCCACCCCCAGCTTTCCCTCCTTGCCGGGGGCGCGCTTGCGGCGCTCCTTGCCGTACACATCCGGGATATAGGCCTGCTTCAGCTGCTGGCCGGGGAGAACGCTTTTCAGGTATCCGCGGATCTGGAAGCCGGCGCCGTCGCTGTCCGTCAGCAGAATCAGCCCCCGCCGGCTGCCCAGGCGGCGCAGCAGCGCCACCTTTTCCCGGTCATTGAACACGGAAAAGCCCCCCAGAGTGACGATGGTGGCGTCCACCACCTGGGAGAGGGTGTTTTTGTCATACCGCCCCTCCACCACGATGACCTCCCGGATCCGTCTCATTTCCGCTTCGCCCCCAGACGCACCAGCAGTAGCTTCAGCTCGCCCACCGCGTCAATGCCCCGCTCGCTTTTCAGCCGCAGGTCCAGTGTCTGGCACTGCTTCACCGCGTCGGCGCACCAGTCCCGGTCCGCCCGTTTGGCGGCGGCCAGCCACAGCTTCACCGGGTAATCGGATTTCATGCCCCACAGCTCCATGAGCCAGTACTTGTCCTTGCCGCTGTCGATGGCCAGCCGGGCGGTGTAGATGCGCCGCAGCTGGCTGCCCAGAGCCGCCGTGATTTGAATGGGCTCCGTCTGCATTTTCAGCAGGTCCCCCAGCAGCCGGGCCGCCTCGTTGTAGTCCCCCTTCAGCACCGCGTCGGACATTTTGAACACCTCCGCCGACAGCACCGGGTCCGCCACGGCGTCAATGTCCCGCTGGGTGATGGTCTTCCCCCTGGCGTAGGTGCCGATTTTGGCAATCTCCGGCACCAGGCCCGTCATGAGGCCGCCGCAAATGAAGATGAGATACTCCGCCGTCTGGCGGTCAATGTCCTTGTCCATTTTGTGGAACCGCCGGATAATCCACGGCACCAGGTCGCTGTTGTCCTGGGGGCAGAACTCCACAGCGCTGACATACTTGTCGATGGCGGCGCAGAGCCTCTTCATGGTCCGGTTGGGCTTGTACTCCAGCGTATCGTAGACGAACACAATGCAGCAGTAGGGCGGCAGGTCCTCCAGCATGGCGATGAGCTTCTCCCGCTGGTCCTCGTTCAGCCTGAACAGGTCCATGTCCGTGACGGTGATCAGCGTCCGCTCCGCCATCATGGGCATGGCCTCCGCCATTTCCGCCACCGTCTCCACGTCGGTGTCCTTCCCCTCCAGAGCGTGGTAGTTGAACTCCTCGAAGCCCGCCGGAACCAGTTTTTTCCGCAGCTCCCCCAGGTAGTGCTCCCGCAGGAAGCTCTCCTCGCCGTAGAAAATGTAGGCGCAGCCCGGCTCCCCGCCGGACAGGTCCGCTTTCAGCCGGCGGTAGGCCTCCACGCCTTTGGAGTTTGTGGTTTTCTTGCCGTATGCCATAGTGGATTCCCTCAATTCAATGAAATATGGATATCGCCCAGCAGGTCCGTCCGCAGGACCTCCCCGCCGCAGCGCTCAATGCGTTCCAGCGTCTCCGCCGCCGGATGGCCGTAGGCGTTGCTGCCCACGCTGATGACCACCCGCTCCGGCATGGTGACGTACAGCAGCTCCGGAGAGGTGGAATTCTCCGCGCCGTGATGGCCCGCCACCAGCACCTCCAGGTCCGGCAGCTCCACATGCTGCAGAAGCAGCCGCTCCGTCTCCCGGTCCATGTCGCCGGTGACCAGAATGTCCTGCCCGCCGGCGCTCACCAGAACCGTCAGTCCCCGCTCGTTGTCATCCCGCTCTCCCAGGGGCGGGTAAACGGTGATCTCCGCCTCTCCCAGAGTGTACTGCAGTACCCTCATCCGGGTGGTCTCCACGGCGGTGCCGTGGTCCGCCGCCGCCTGCAGGAGAGCCGCCTGCAGGCCGTCGTCATCTTTCTCCTCCGGGGCCACGATGCAGGCCACCTCCATCCGGTCCAGCAGCCCTGTCACGCCGGATATGTGGTCCGTGTCATAGTGGGTGAGAAACAGCTTGTCCAGCCGGAAGCAGCCGGCGCTCTGCAGGGCGTCCGCCGCCAGGTTGCCCGGGTCATACCAGGCGTTGCCGCTGCCGCAGTCGATGAGGGCGAACTCCCCCGCCGACGCCACCATCAGGCACTGCCCCTGTCCCACGTCCAGGGCGGTGAACTCCAGCATTCCGGCGGCGCTCCGGACCGTGCCCAGCCGCACCGCCGCCGTCAGGGCCGCCAGGCTCACCGCCGCTGCCGCCGGGTATTTGACGGCAGGCAGCTTTTTCAGCGCCCACGCCAGTCCCAGCAGGACGTAGGTTCCCGCCAGCCAGTATTTCAGATACGGATTCGTGAAATACACCGCGTGATACCGCAGCCCCGCCAGCATCTCCGCCGCCCACAGCACGTACCGGATGAGAGCCGCCGGAACCGCGCCTGCCAGCGCCCCCAGCGGGAACCACACCACGCTCAGCCCCAGGGCCAGCAGTCCCGAGGCGAAAATCACGCCCATCACCGGCAGGCACAGCAGATTGCTCAGCGGCGACACCAGCGGAAGCATGCCGAACCAGAAGGCCGACAGCGGCGCGGTAAACGCCAGCGCCCCGAAGGTGACGCTGAGACCGGAAGCCACCGCCTGCCGCAGCCGGTTGGCGCTCCCCCGCGTCAGAAGCCGGAGCAGCCCCGGCGCCAGCCACAGAATGCCTGCCGCCGCCGCGAAGGAGAGCTGCAGGCTGACCGACCATGCGGCGCAGGGGTTCCACAGCAACAGCAGCATCAGAGCTGTCAGCAGCGCCGTAGGCGGGTCGCTGTCCCGGCCGAACACCGGCGCCAGCAGCAAAAACGTCAGCACAACAGCCGCCCGGACCACCGACGGCGTGCCGCCGGTCATCAGGGCGTAAAACGCCAGCAGAGGGACGCCCAGAGCCGCCAGCAGCCGCCTGCGGTGCTTTCCCACGATTCCCTGCAGCAGGGCCAGCAAAAAGCCGCAGTGCAGCCCGGACACCGCCAGCAGATGCAGCATCCCCGCCTGGGTCAGGTCCGTGCAGCGCTTTTCCGGCAGCGCCCCCTTTTCCCCGGTGAACAGCGCCGTCAGAAACGCGCCCTCGTCTCCCGGGAACAGCAGGGCAATCCGGCGGCTGAGGGCCTGCTTCAGCTCCACCGGCCACCAGCGGGGACTGCCTACGCTGTCCCGGCCGGTTACCGTCTCTCCGCCGGAAACCGCCAGGAGGAAAATGCCCCGTGCCGCAAAGCTCCGTTCCGCGCTTTTGTCTTCCGTCTGAGGAAGGGGCCGGAATTCCAGAGGGCCGGAAACCGCGCTGCCCGGCGGCAATCCCATCAGGGAGCTGTCGCCGTAGTACAGGACGCGGACGCCCTCCCCTTTCAGACGCACCGGAACCCGCACGCCGGCGGTGGTTTCCTCCGGGTAATCCTCCGTCACCAGCACCGCTGTCCGGACCGTGCCGGCCAGCTGCTCCGCCGGAAACCGCGCCAGCGACTCATAGGTCCAGTTCCAGCACAGCGCCGCGGCCGCGCCGCCGCAGATGAGCACCATCCGCAGCCGCCCATGTCCCCGGAGCAGAAAGCCGGTCAGCGCCAGAAGCAGCATCGCGGCGCAGCCCGCCGGCTGCCATTCCCAGGGCAGCAGGTAACGGGCCGCAAACACTCCGGCGGAGAAGGCGGCAGAAAACGCCGCCAGCTTTCTCATGGCTCTGTGGGCGACGGGTCATCCGTCAGTCCCAGCAGGTAATCGGTGCTGACGCGGTAATACTCCGCCAGCTTGATCACCGCCCACACCGGGATCTCCCGCAGACCCTTTTCGTAGCGCCAATAGACGTTCCGGTTCATGTTCAGGTACTCTGCAATTTCGATCTGAGACTTGTCATGGTCAACGCGCAGATCTTCCAAACGCTGAAAATACATGAAACCACCTCGATTGAATGCTACCAATCGGTTGCATTCTCTTGTGTATTTTCACCCAAACGGCTTCACTCAATTCTACAGCACCTTTTGGGAAAAAGCCAGCGCAAATACTTGACCAGCCAGAACGCGGAAGTTATTATAGTAGTACCATTTCAATTTGAGAGGAGACAATCTCATGAAGCGCTTTATGGCGACCCTGTTCACCGCCGCGCTGCTGGCGGCGGCGCTGTGCGCATCCGCTTCCGCTTCCGATTTTGACGCCGTGGCGGAGGACCTGTCCTCCATCGGCATGTTCCGGGGCACCGCCAGCGGATTTGAGCTGGACCGGGCTCCCACCCGTTCCGAGGCCGCCATCATGCTGGTGCGGCTCTACGGTGCGGAGGAGGAGGCCAACGCCGACTACGCCGCCGGAAAAATCAGCCATCCCTTTACCGACGTCAGCCAGTTCACCTCCCCCTACGTGGCCTGGCTGTACACCAACGGCATCACCAACGGCTACACCGCCACCACCTACGCCTCCCAGCGGCCCTGCAGCACCCAGAACTACGTGGTGTTCCTCCTGCGGGCTTTGGGGTATCAGGACGGGCAGGACTTCCAGTACGCCGACGCCCTGACCTTCGCCCGGGAGAAGGGCTTCTATGACCCCTCCATGTTCCCCGGCGCCTTCCTGCGGGATGATCTGGCTGCCCTCACCTATCAGGCCCTGGCGGCCGACACGGCTGACGGCAGCACCTACCTGCTGGACAGCCTCATCAGAAGCGGCGCCATTGACGCCGCCGCAGCCGCTCCCATGACGGAGAAGATTGAGCTGTACCGGGCCATGAACGCCGCCGCCAGCAAAAGGAACTCCCCCGCCATCGACATGGACACTACCACGAAGATGGATATGACCATGACCGTCGCCGGGGAAAGCCAGACCATGTTCACCGGCGTCACCAGCAGCATTCAGATGGACACCACCAATCCGGAAAAGATCCGGCTGGCCTCTGTCATGCGCTACGATCTGCTGGGGGAAACCCTGGAAATCAGTGAGTGGATCAAGGACGGCTACGTCTATGTCCGCATGGGCAGCGGCGGCGAGAAAACGGGCTACAAGTACGCGGCGCCTGATCAGACGGAGGCGCTGGAATCGGCCAGGGCCGTGGACGTCAGCGCCATGGACGTCAGCGGGCTGGCCATGATCGACTCCATCACGGAGAATAACGGCGTTTACACGGTGGTTATCGGCAAGGCCATGGCAGGCTACATGGACAACGCCCTCTCCGCCCTGGCCGACGAGGAGATTACCGCCGACGCGGAGATCAGCGACATCGTCATGACCGTCACCACCGACCGCGCCGGAAACCTGAAAGCCATGACCATGGTGTTCGGCATCACCCTGCAGATGGAATCCGAGGGGATGGTGATCGAAGTGGCCTATGACTACGATGTGGCCGTCAGCATCAAGGCCACCGGCAGCAAGGTGAAGATCACCTATCCCAGCGTCCTTTCCACGTTCCCGGAGCTCTCCCTGGAGGAGATTGGCTCCACAGGCTCCCCGGAGCTCTGAGCACCATACGATAATAACGAGCCGCCCCTCTTTACGCAGGGGCGGCTCGTTCTGTAAGGCGTATCCCCCGTCCCCTCCATCAGCAAACCAGCGAAGCGTTTGCTGATGGAAAAGGAGGAGCAAGGAAGCGGATGCAGTTTTCGCCGCAGGCGGAAACGTAATCAAGCGGACTTTGCTAATCGTATTCCCGTCCCTTCCGACGGCAAACCAGCGCAGCGTTTGCCGTCGGAAAGCGCAGAAAACACCGACGAAGATAAGAGCCGCCCCTCTTTACGCAGGGGCGGCTCGTTCTATAAGGCGTATCCCCGTCCCCTCCATCAGCAAACCAGCGAAGCGTTTGCTGATGGAAAAGGAGGAGCAAGGGAGCGGATGCAGTTTTCGCCGCAGGCGGAAACGGAATCAAGCGGACTTTGCCAATCGTATTCCCGTCCCTTCCGACGGCAAACCAGCGCAGCGTTTGCCGTCGGAAAGCGCAGAAAACACTGACGAAGATAAGAGCCGCCCCTCTTTACGCAGGGGCGGCTCGTTCTGACAGGCGGTTTCTGCGCTCAGCCGGGAGGCCAGGTCATATCCCGGCCGGACAGCACATGGAAGTGCAGGTGATGGACGCTCTGGCCCGCCTGGTCGCCGATGTTGGAGACCACGCGGTAGCTGTCCATGCCCATGTCGGCGGCCAGCCTGGCGATGACCTCAAAAATGTGGGCCACCACGGCGCTGTTGGTGCCGTTCACCTCAGACACGGAGCCGATGTGGGCCTTGGGGATCACCAGAAAGTGGGTGGGCGCCTGGGGGGCGATGTCGTTGAACGCCAGGCACAGGTCATCCTCATACACCTTGCTGCTGGGGATTTCCCCGGCAATGATCTTGCAGAACAAACAATCAGACATGATGCAAACCTCCTTCTTTTCCGATTTTCAGGGCCATTCGCCCATAGCGGACTTTATGAAGCGGCCTCCGGGACCGGAGTCCAGTCCTCCCGGTGCCACCGCTTTTCCAAAAATTCCTGCCGCAAAAAGCGGTCAAACTCGTCAGCTGTAACCTCCCTGCCGTCGATCTCATGGTACGGGCAGGGAGAACGGTCCTCCGGGTAAATCAGCTCGTCCCGGGCGAAGAAAACATGGGTTTCCATTTCGCTGCCGTCCGGTCCATAGCGGAACATCCGGTAATTCCGGCAGCCGCCGTAAAAATACATGCGGGCCATGGTACCGTCCGCCAGCGGCTCCGACCAGCCGGTCATCTCCACGGCGTCCAGTTCCCAGCAGTCGATGCTCTCACCGTTGTAATGGAACACCGCGTTCATCCCGGCGGGACAGTCCTCCATCTGGACCAGCAACTCGTCGCCGCCGTCGCCGTCCAGATCCTGAAAGCCATATTCCAGTCCACCGGCTTCCCGGCAGAACCGCCAGTTTTCCGCGGCCCCATCAGCCAGCAGGGACGTATCCCCGCGAAGCAGCGCGTCATACGCCGCTTCCGGACCCGGCAGGACGCACTCCCCCCGGCGCTGTCCGTCATGACAGGACAGCGCCAGGCAGAGAACCCCGAGGACCGCAAATAGAACGCGGTCCCGGACAGCAGCGTGCATCTCAGCCCAGCCTGGCTGCCACGAAATCGTCCACAGAGGCCAGGGCGTCATCCAGCTTCAGCAGATCACTGCCGCCGCCCATGGCGCTGTCGGGCTTGCCGCCGCCCTTGCCGCCGCAGATGGCGCAGACGCTCTTCACCAGATCGCCGGCCTTGATGCCCTGCTTCACGGCGTCCTTGCCGCAGACGGCCAGGAAGGTGATCTTCTCGCCGTTGGCAGACGCCAGCACCGCCACCACGCCGGGCTCCTTGTCCCGCAGGAAGTCGCCCATCTGGCGCAGGGCGTTGGCGTCCATGCCGTTGCGGATGGCAGTCAGGACCTTCAGGCCCTTCACGTCCTTGGCAGCGGTCAGGAACTGGCGGGCCTCACCCAGGGATGCCTCCGCCTTGAACTTGTCCAGCGTATGGCGCAGCTCCTTCATCTCGTTGACCTGCTGGTCAATCTTGCTCTCCAGCTCGCCGGGGGTGGTTTTCAGCATCTGGGCGGCGTGGAACAGCACCTGCTGGTTCCGGTTCACCGTCTCCAGGGTCTGCTTGCCCACGGTGGCCTCGATGCGGCGGACGCCGGAGGCCACGGAGGCCTCGGACTTGATGCGGAAGGGACCGGCCTTGGCGGTGTTGTCCAGGTGGGTGCCGCCGCAGAATTCCATGGAGAAGTCGCCCATCTCCACCACGCGGACCACGTCGCCGTACTTCTCGCCGAACATGGCAACGGCGCCCTTCTTCCTGGCCTCCTCAATGGGCAGAACCTCCGTCACCACGGAGTAGCCCTCCAGGATGGCGTCATTGACCAGGCGGTCAATCTCGCTGAGCTGGGCGGGGGTGATGGCCTCAAAGTGGGTGAAGTCGAAGCGGAGGCGGTCCGGCTCCACCAGAGAGCCGGCCTGATGGACATGATCGCCCAGAACCTTCTTCAGGGCGGCGTCCAGCAGATGAGTAGCGGTGTGGGCACGCATGATGGCCTTGCGGCGGGTCACGTCGATGGAGGCGGTGACCGTCTCGCCCACCGCGAACTGGCCGCTGACCACCTTGCCGGAGTGCATGAACTTGCCGCCCTTGTTCTTCTGGACGTTGGTCACCTCAAACTTCGCGCCGGAAGCGGCGGTGATGACGCCGTGGTCGGCCACCTGGCCGCCCATTTCCGCGTAGAAGGGGGTCTGGTCCAGCACCAGGATGGCCTCAGCGCCGGCGGCTACCTCGTCCCGCAGCTCTTCCTCCGCCACAATGGCCAGCACCTTGCCCTCGGCCTCGGTGTGGTCATAGCCGATGAACTCGGTGGCGGGCATCTCACTGCCGAACTCAATGCCGGCCCAGCCCAGGTCACCCAGGGCTTCCCGGGCCTTCCGGGCGCGGATCCGCTGTTCCTCCATCAGCTGGTCAAAGCCGGCGCGATCCACGGTCATGCCCTCTTCTTCCACCATCTCCACCGTCAGGTCGATGGGGAAGCCGAAGGTGTCATACAGCTTGAAGGCGTCGGCGCCGGAGAACACGGTCTCGCCGCTGGCCTTGTGGGCCGCCAGCAGCTCGTTGTAGATCTTCATGCCGCCGTCGATGGTCTTGGCGAAGTTCTCCTCCTCGGTGCGGATGACCTTGGTGATATAGGTCTGCTTGTCCCGCAGGTCGGGATAGGCGAACTCGTTCTCCCGCACCACGGTATCCACCACCTCGTGGAGGAAGGGCTTGTCCACACCCAGCAGCTTGCCGTGGCGGGCGGCCCGGCGCAGCAGGCGGCGCAGCACGTAGCCCCGGCCCTCGTTGGAGGGCAGGATGCCGTCGCAGATCATCATGACGGAGGAGCGGATATGGTCGGTGATCACCCGGAGGGACACGTCGGTCTTGTGGCTCTCGCCGTAGTGGGCGTGGGTGATCTCGCTGACCTTGTTGGTGATGTTCATGACGGTGTCCACATCGAACAGGGAGTTCACGTTCTGAACCACGCAGGCCAGACGCTCCAGGCCCATGCCGGTGTCGATGTTCTTGTTCTTCATCTCGGAGTAGTTGCCCTCGCCGTCATTGACGAACTGGGAGAACACGTTGTTCCACACCTCGATGTAGCGGTCGCAGTCACAGCCTACGGTGCAGCCGGGCTTGCCGCAGCCGTGCTCAATGCCGCGGTCATAGTACACCTCGGAGCAGGGGCCGCAGGGGCCGGCGCCGTGCTCCCAGAAGTTGTCCTCCTTGCCGAAGCGGAAGATGTGGTCGGCAGGGATGCCGATGACCTTGTTCCAGATCTCGAAGGCCTCGTCATCATCCAGGTAGATGGTGGGATACAGACGGTCCTTCTCCAGACCCACCACTTCGGTCAGAAACTCCCAGCAGAAGGGAATGGCCTCCTTCTTGAAGTAATCGCCGAAGGAGAAGTTGCCCAGCATCTCAAAGTAGGTGCCGTGGCGATCGGTCTTGCCGATGTTCTCAATATCGCCGGTGCGGATGCACTTCTGGCAGGTAGTGACGCGGTTCCGGGGAGGCTCCTCCTCCCGGGTGAACCAGGTCTTCATGGGGGCCATGCCGGAGTTGATCAGCAGCAGGCTCTTGTCATTGGCGGGAGGGATCAGAGAGAAGCTGGGCAGACGCAGGTGGCCCTTGCTCTCGAAGTAGCTGAGGAACATCTCCCGGAGTTCGTTCAGCCCGTAATAGGGATGTGCCATAGTGTTGTTTCCTCCTAAAATTAATTTGCAATCATTTCATTAAAAAAGCCTCCGCCCCTGTCGGTTAGGGGCGAAGGCTTGCTTCACGGTACCACCCTAATTATCCCCCTTGCAGGGGCATCTTAGCCATCCGGTAACGGAGATGACCCGTCCCGCTCCTCGCGGGCCGCTCCAAAGTGGCTGCTTTGCGGCGTAGGCAAGGGGCTTTCACCGTTCCCCCTCTCGCTTGGCCGGTCTCGCAAAGCTGTCTTTGTCACAGCGATTTTGCTCTTTTACCGAAATTATTATATCCTTTTTGTTCTTTTTGTCAAGACAGGCAGCCGCATTTTTCATCTGACGCTGCCGCCGCTTTTTCACCTGAGTACACTCACCTGTCCGCAGGCACTCGCCGCAGTGGATGCAGGAGGTCACATTGCTGCTCCGGTTCAGAAGCATCCAGACCACCGTGGGAACCGCCAGTGCCAGCAGCACAGCCAGCAAACGGAATATCGTCACAAAGACCGCCTCCTTTTCTCCTTTAATTTACCAGAAAGAAGGCGTTCTGTCTGTGGCATCCGCAACTTTTGCGCGGTTCAGAAGCCCATCACGTTGATCAGCAGCATCCAGGCCAGCCCGTAATACGTCACCACGGCCACCAGATCGTTGACGGTGGTGATCAGCGGGCCGGAGGCCACCGCCGGGTCCACGTTCATCTTCTTGAACAGGATGGGGACCACCGTGCCCGCCACGCTGGACAGCAGCATGGACACCGCCAGCGCCGCGCCGGTGCAGAAGGACACAGAGAAGGACAGCACCGCCGGATTCCCCTGCAGCACCATCAGATAGAGGCCGATGACGCCGAAGGACAGCACCCCCAGCACCAGGCCGTTGGTCAGGCCCACCCGGGCCTCCTTTCCCACCAGATACAGCTTTTCCCGGCTGCTGACCTGCTCGTCCATCAACACCCGGATAGTCACGGCCAGGGACTGGGTGCCCACGTTGCCCGCCATGTCCAGCACCAGGGACTGGAAGCACACCACCAGCGCCAGATGGGCCACCACATGCTCAAAAAGGCCCACCACGCCGGACACCAGAATTCCCAGACCCAGCAGCACCATCAGCCACGGCAGCCGCTTGCCCACGCTCCGGCGCACCGGCTCCCGCAGGTCCTCCTCCGCCGACAGGCCCGCCAGCAAGGCGTAGTCCTCCCCCAGCTCCTCGCCGATGAGCCGGGTGATGTCCTGGGCCGTCAGCACGCCCTTCAGCCGGTTCTCGGAGTCCAGCACCGGCACGGAGTCCTCGGAGTAGTCCCGGATGCGCTCCAGACAGTCCTCCGTCTGCTCCGTGGCGTACACATAGGGGTAGGAGGTCATGGTGATCTCGCTGAGGGGCGTTGTCTCCCGGGCGATGATCAGGTCCTTCAGGTCGATGGCGCCCAGCAGCGTCTCATCCTCGTCCACCACGTAAATGGTGGAGATATTGTCATTGTCCGCCGCCTGCTCCACCAGCTCCCGCATGGCCTGGCTCACGCCGATGCCGGCCCGGACGGCGATATAGTTGGTGGTCATGCGGCTGCCGATCTCCTCCTCGTCGAAGGAGCTGAGAAGGGAGATCTCCCGCTTCACATCGTCCGCCATCAGGGAGATCAGGGCGCTGCGGGCAGGCTTTTCCACCTGCCGCAGGTACTCCACGGCGGTGGGCGTCTCCAGCAGGGAGAGAATTTCCGCCTGCTTTTTGAAATCCAGCTCGCCCAGGTACTCCCGGCGGCACTCCGAATACTCCAGCACCTCCGCCAGCGTCTCCGGGCCCAGCACCCGGTAGACCTTGAACCGCTCCTCCCGCTTCAGCAGGTCCAGTACCGCGGCAATATCGTTGGCGTGGTAGCCCAGCAGCTTCTCCCGCATCAGCCGGGGCGTCAGATTGCTGCGGATCACCGCAGCGATCTCCTCCCGGTAATCCGGCTGACGGGTCAGGACCGCCTGCTGCTCCAAATTCTTCCTGCCATTCATGTCTCTGTCCTCCGTTCATCAGACTCTGCGACGGGACCTTTCCGGGGTCCCGCGCAGGAGGGCGCGGAGAGGCAGCGGCAAAATGGGCGCAAAAATACCACTGCCGCCTGTTTTCCTCACTCCGCACCTGCCAGTTTGCCGATGCAGCGCAGTTTCACAGAAGACAATGGTATCCGGCGCAGACCGAAAAAAGCCGTCAGAACACGGAGGCGGCGCAGCCCCGCGTCAGACGCCGGATGGTTCCATTGTCTCCCCGTCTACTGCAGCTACTGCCGTCCATGTTCTCACCTCACTTTTCATGATTCTGTATGAATTGTAGCAGTTTTTGACTTGCAAGTCAAATGATTTTCGCCGCTGCCACCCCGGCGGCGCAGACCCCCACGGCACTGACGCCCAGGGCCGCGTACCCTATGGACACCGTGCCCAGGGCCAGCAGGCCGAAGGCGATCATCCCCAGGGAAAACACCCCGGCGGAGATGAGTCCCACACTGACCACGCCCACGGAGAAATTCCCCACGGCGATGACGCCCACCGCCAGGGTGTTTTCGCTGGGATGACGGTCCCGGCCGAACCGGACGGACACCAGGGGAAGGCCAAGAATACGGGTCTTGCTGGTGTATTGGAAATAAGGCCCCCAGCTTCTCCGGCAGTCCCCCGTCAGGGCGTCCAGCTTCTGCTCCAGCCGGTCCGCCAGCTCCGGGGACAGGGACTCCGCAGCGCCCGGCTCCGGAAGCGCCCGCTCCTCCCGCACCAGGTCATCCAGCGTGACGCCGAACAGGTCCGCCAGCGCCACCAGCTTTCCCAGCTCCGGCATGGCGGCTCCGCCCTCCCACTTGCTCACCGACTGCCGGGTGACCCCCAGCCGGTCCGCCAGCTGCTCCTGGGACAGGCCCGCCCGGCGGCGCAGGACCGTCAGCTTTTCCGAAAGTTCCATTCTTCCGTCCTCCCTTCGTTGGATAGCCTCATGGTACGCGCCGCCGGCGGAAAAAGCAAGAAAAGGGCGGGTGGAACTTCGTCAACCACCGGTTGCGGGCCGCGGATCTGCCGGCAAAACGGGCAAAACGGCCTCCGGTTCAAAACCGGAGGCCGTTTGATGGTCTGTCAGCCCTCTTCGGCGATCCTGCGGCCCATGAGGACACCCATGACGGAGGCCATCATGAGGCCCCGGGTCCAGCCGGAGCTGTCGCCCAGGCAGTGGAGGCCCCGGAGGCTGGTGTTGAAGTCCGTGTCCATCTTCACCCGGTTGGAGTAGAACTTCAGCTCCGGGGAGTAGAGCAGCGTCTCATAGGAGGCGAAGCCCGGCACCACGTGATCCATGGCCTGGATGAAATTGATGATGTTCACCATGGCCCGGTAGGGCATGGCGGCGGTGATGTCACCGGCCACGGCGTCCGGCAGTGTGGGCCGCAGGTTGGACTGGGCCAGCTCCTTCTGCCACGTCCGCTTGCCGTCCAGAATGTCGCCGAACCGCTGCACCAGAATCTGGCCGTTGGCCAGCATATTGGTCAGCTCGCCCACCTTCTGGGCGTAGGCAATGGGCTGGTTGAAGGGCTCGGTAAAGTTATGGGACACCAGGATCGCCAGATTGGTGTTGGCGCTCTTTTTCTCTTTAAAGCTGTGTCCGTTGACCACCGCCAGATCGTTGTCGTAGTTTTCCTGCGCCACAAAACCGCCGGGATTCTGGCAGAAGGTCCGCACCTTGTTCTTCCAGGGCTTGGGGTAGCCGATGAGCTTGGATTCATACAGCACCTTGTTCACCTTTTCCATCACCTCGTTGCGGCACTCCACCCGGACGCCGATGTCCACGGTACCGGGCTTGTGGGCAATGTGGTGTTCGGCGCAGAGCTTTTCCAGCCAGTCTGCGCCCCGGCGACCGGTGCCGATGACCACTGTATCGGAGTACACCGGGCGCAGGTCGTCGCCTTCC